>JAJTID010000175.1 GCA_021300155.1 Pirellula sp. | reverse complement strand
TTCCCAAGCTGAAAGTCGTGGGTTCGAATCCCATCACCCGCTTAGCTTTTTTACCAAGCGATTCGTTGATAAAACGATACCTGACCGCCGGTCAGAGCGCTGTTTTTCACCAAACCTTAAGTGGTAGTCTACCACTTAACTGTTTTCGAAAGGCAGTTCGTTCTATGGCAAAAACACCTTCTTATCGCCATCACAAAGGTTCAGGTCAAGCGTGTACAAAGATACGCGGAAAGACCTACTATTTCGGCGCTTATGGGACTCCCGAGAGTAAACGTAGATTCCGAGAACTCTTAGCCCAGTATCTGTTGAGCGAGAATCCAACAACTTTTGGTGTCGAAGTTGCGGAGCTCACTTTAGCCGAAGTTTGTTTGTCGTATGCAAACCACGCCAAATCGTACTACGGTAGCCATCGCCCTGAATACAAAAACATCTTGCTCGCGCTTCGACCAATCAGCGAGTTGATGCCACGCAAACTAGCCAAGGAATTTGGCCCTCTGGATTTCAAGCAGATCCGGCAATGGTGGCTTAATCGAGACGCATCGCGGCAGTACGCGAATAAACAGATGTCGAGAGTGGTAAGGGCGGTTAAGTGGCTCGTTTCCGAGGGAATTTTGCCCCCCGCGATCCATCAGGCGATCAAGTGCGTTAGCCCGCTTACCAAGGGCCATTGTAAGGCACGAGAAGCCCCTCCAGTGACCCCAGTTAGCGAGCAAGTTGTAAATGCGACTTTGCCCCACCTGTCTCGTGTCGTCGCGGATATGGTCCGTTTTCAGCGTTTTACAGGATGCCGGCCAGGAGAGGTTTGTTCGATCACCCCCGCCATTGTTGATCGGTCAAATGCAGTATGGGAAATTCGGCTAGATCACCACAAAACGGCATGGCGAGGTAAAAAGCGAACTATCTACGTCGGCCCAGAGGCTCAAGCAATATTGCTACCGTATTTGAGCCGGAAATCGGACGCCTTTTGTTTTGACCCTCGCGAAGCAATGCAACAAAAGCGATCGGCCAGAAATGCCGCCAGAACGACTCCTTTATCCTGTGGAAATCGACCGGGAACCAATAGGGTCTCAAAGCCCTCTCGCATACCCGGTGATCGGTATTGTACGACCTCCTATGGCCGAGCGATCATCTATGCATGCCGAAAAGCCTTCCCGGCGCCCAAAGGTCTCAAGGGCGATGCGCTCAAAGCTTGGCATGCAAAGCATCAATGGTCGCCTAACCAATTACGCCATACGTTCGCAACGAAGATTCGTAAGTCCCATGGACTCGAAGCGGCCAGCGTTTTACTCGGTCATAGCGGTTTGGTTATCACGGAAACATACGCTGAACAAGATCAAGCGAAAGCTATCGAAGTGATCTCGCGCGTTGGTTAGTCGCTCTAATCAAATGTTTTGTGAATAAACCGCAAAGACGAAAAATTGGGGTCCATCCGGTTTTACCGTGGGTAGAGGTCTAGACCGCCACAGTAAAAGAAGATAGCAGTTTTGAAGTTTTCAACATTTCGGAAGCCTCCCACTCGGCGTTTTATTGACATGATCTTGCTGTTCATTCCTTCGGCTACCGAGTTTGTAATTCCATGCGTGCAATAGCTCACCACATTGTCCAGTCGATCCTTAATAGTCCTAGCGACCGCTTTCATTGGTTCTAATTTTGTATGGATTACGCTTCGATACCATTCCTTGAAGAACTTGATTGCTGTCGAAGCATCGGTTTGGCTCCAAAGATCTCGAAGCGTTTCTTTCTGGCACCAAGCTTTGGATGTTTCAAGTGTATGGTCATAGATCTCGTTGAATCTCGCCTCTTGCTGAATTGTCTGGTTCTCAAACGAGCGAAGCCAAACATACTTGGTCCCAGATAGCCGTTTATCACCTTCACTGAGAAGCGATCGGTGCTCCTTTTTTCGAACCTTATCAACGGCCTTGTTGACCAACTGCATCACGTGAAATCGATCATGTACGATCTTGCTTTCTGCCAACGGAATGACCTGCTTGGCTGCTTTGACGTAGGCCGAACTCATGTCCATTGCGATAGCTTCCACGGAGGCAATTTGGCCTTCGGTAAGCTGGGAAAAACAAGCGACTGCGGCATTTGTGTCATTGCCTTCGGAGATGGCTTCAACGGTGCTATTGTCAAGATCATAGATCAAACTCAGATAGCTATGCCCCTTCTTGAAAGCTTTTTCATCAATGCCAATTCTTGGAAGTGGCGAGGCCTCCTTGCGAAGCTTACCTCTTTCAACGGCACGTTCCAATATGCCCCAAGTCGCATCCCACTTGAGACTGAGGATCTTCATCGACCCTTTGACATTTTGAGTCTCTTGCAATAGATCGATTGCAAATCTTTCGAAGAGGATGGTGAATCGACTGCTTCCTTCCGCCCAGGGGACAGACACTGTCTTCACACCATGCTCTGGACAATTGACTCGTGGAGCCTTCGCAGAAAGAATGGTCTTGAATTGACAGGAATCCAGATGTCGCCAGCGGCGTTCCTCTCCATGGTCATAACATGGAAGGAGCTTATCGCATTGGGGGCAACAGAACTTGGTACCGCGCGGGTGTTCCACTTTTACCAAAATTTCACTGGCCTCGACATCCAGCTTCACACACTCCACTGTCCATGGAGAAGCTAACCCAAGTATCTGCTGATATAACTCTTTGTCCTGCATCGACGATCTCCTTCGTCGCAGATTTTACCAAATCCACAGTAAAACCGGATGGACCATTAATATCGGCCCCAAACTCTACTAATGTGTCAATCATTTCCGGGGAATCGAGACTAAATGAATCTTCGAGCAACGCATTCATCATGAATTTTCGATTGTTTCCAAACATGCCTGGGTATTGTGTCAAAAGCTCCCGAACAGAGTGTGGATCATTTCTCTTCAAAGATTGATCAACTTGTTGTTCTGGACTCGTTTCGATGTTTGACATTAACGGCACCTCTCACTTTTTGAAAATTCGATGTTTAGCGTATTCAGGCCATCGGCTCTCGATAAAGTCTTCCGCGCCCACTTTCAAAGCGTGACGGATTGCTTCTGTTGTTTGTTGCTTGTTCCGTTTTAGATCTGCCGATTTTTGCACTGCAGCCTTGACGAGTTTTTGGACGTTTTCATCGTTTGTAAACGGATGCCCCTTATTTGGCGCGTATACCAAGTTGTCAATGCCGTAGACTGGATCGATACCATGGTCTAGCAAAGTGTTTTGTACTTCAATTTCCCCATCTGAGAGTGCTTTCTTTCGCGAAACGTGATGCCCATGGACGATAGGCATTCCGATTGCATCGACATCTGCGCGAGTTCTACCCAAGGCGTCGACACCCCCGTTGTCTCTAATGTGCTTTTGCCAATCGTAGCGTTCAACCAATTCAGCCATTTTGCGACGAATCTGTAACTCCGAAACGCCCGGTCCAAGGAGATCTTTTGCCCGTTTCTCAAGTTCGCACCAAGACGTATTGTGGACGAGAATCGACGCTGCGCCAACAAAGAATGAGTGGAATCCTCGAACGGTCAAATTCGACACTGGCAACAGTGGTTCATACCGTTGTTCAATTCGACTTACTCTTGCAGACGTCCCATCGTGAAGATGGATCGTATCTCCAGCTCTCAGCTCATGGGAATTGACCCAACGACCACGAAGAGCTTTCCCTTCGTCTTCGCTCGGATCCAGTTCTCGCGGAACGGATCGTTCGTTGAGATCGCGGCCTTCAACAACCCAAAATGGGTGGTACGAAGTCGTCTCAACCCACGAACCGTTGAATTATCCCGATTTATTACCTACAGCGACGGCAAGGACTCAGTGGTGTAGCAGACGCCGTCTGGTAGTTCTTCCATTCTTTTCTTCCAGAAAACTTCATTCTCATTGATCGCCAATTGTCCATTCTTCTTTAACATTAGAGCGCGTTCACCGTTACTTAGAAAAACAAAATCGCTCTTGCTATTTAAGACGAATGAAATCACAAACTTCACCATTAAGTCTAGGCCCGCATCGTAAAGTTCGAATTTGTCTAGTCGAAATACAATGATCTGCCTGACTAGAATTCCATAGACTTCCTCTATTAGCTTGCGTCCGAGTTCGGACTCTATTCCTTTGGCAATGGCGATTCCCTCAAGTCTTAGGAAGCAACCGTTTTCGATTTGATTCAGATCAACATCGTCAAGTAACAAATCAGATGGAAGCTCTTGTTCGCAGGATGTCAGTAAGGTGTATTCAATCGCCATCTTCTATTAATCCGTCAAATCGTTGGGGTTTACCTAAGGAAAGTTGATTAAGGAAAGAACTTGACAATGTTCCCAAGTTTGTCAAT
>JAJTID010000029.1 GCA_021300155.1 Pirellula sp. | reverse complement strand
TGAACGATAGAATCGCAGCATTTGGCCTTCCAAGGCCGTAGAATATCCATCCATGATTTCCTCCTGCCTTACGGCTGAAGCTATCATGAACGATTCCGGTCAATTCTCAAATACGGATTTTATTCCCAGACTATTCCTAAGCACTCTTCTAGAAGCTTCGAAACCTGATTGGCTGAATCCAACCGACCTGATGCATCTTTGCTCATCAATTTCTTGACAATATCTTCAAGCCATTCCGGAATTTGCGGGTTGATTTCTCGAATGGATCGAGGCTCGGTGTCTGTGATCTTTCGAAGCACTCCGTATGCCGTCTCAGCTCGGAAAGGTGGTCGTCCAGTACAGATCGCATACATCAAGCTTCCGAGGCTGAACAAGTCGCTGCGCCAATCGACGGAATCTCCTCGTGCCTGCTCTGGTGACATGTAGGGTGGAGTTCCTGTATGAAAGCCTGTATTGGTAAGGCTTGCATCATCGGCGGCACGGGCTAATCCAAAATCCGTGATCAACGAACGTTCCACTCCTTGTTCGAGCAAGATGTTCGATGGATTGATGTCACGATGGACTAACCCTTGCGCATGAGCAGCTTCCAGCCCCGCTGCGATTTGCGTTCCAATCCGCAAGATTTCGCAAAGCTCCAACGCCCCTTCGCGATCGATTCTCGACTGCAGAGACTCGCCGGAGACATAATGCATGACGAGAAAGGGGGATTCTCCATCGGATTCAACGTTGTAAATAGGAACGACATGTTCATGAACGACGGCCGCAGCCGCTTTGATTGCGAGTGTGAGACTCCATGTCGGATCTCGACTCGGTCGAATGCGAAGTTGAGTTGTGGCGAGAACGAAGTGCACCTGTGCTATCCAATCCGATCAGCATTTGACGGGCTCGATGCCATTCTTTCGGATTTGCCGTCAGTTCTTCAAAACGTTGACGGCAAGTTGCGCAGTTTTCTACTCGTTCCAATAAGTCGTCTGCGTCCGAGTTCGAATCATCGCTCGTTAAGATGGATAACAATGCTTCGTCGCTACACTCGTGTTGCTGGTTGGGCATTATTGTTCCCCAAAAAGCTGAATGGTCTGTTTCAGTCGATTCATGACACGGCATCTGCCAAAGTAGATGTGTCCCGGGCGTACCCCCAATTGTTGAGCGGCATCATCGATCGATAGTCCTTCGACATGGGTAAGCCAAAACGCTTGCTAAGTTTTCACGGCTACCGACTCGCGAACTTGTTCGGCGGCCCAGAGGAAAACTTGGCGTTCGTACTCTAACGCGAGTTCTTGCGCGCGTCCGAAGAAATTTTCATGGCCCTATGGAAAACTCGTCAGCGAGGATTTTGGCCGTAGACTCCGTTCTGTTCCACTGAGGTAAGATTGGGCTTCGAGGCTGCTGGTTTGTCTTCGGCAAACCACCGGTTCTGTACGAATCGAAAACTCTTCGGCTCTGTTCCTCCGCCGACATTGATCTCTACGTTGACCTGAGAGCGTCGAAAAACAATTTTGTTGCTTTGAATGAGAACATTCCGGCAAGGAGGAAAGCCGTCAGCATTGGTCTCTTGAAGTATCCGGAAGATCCACTTCTCCGGGTAGAGAATCGTATTGTCAACGAACTCTGCTCCATCCACGCCTACAAAGGCTGCGGCGCACGAGCTTCCTTCGATAGTGCAGTTCTTCACGACAATATCCTTGGCTTCGTATTTAGCACCACTTGGTCGAAACAACGTAAGGCCAGTAGAACCGCCAATGTTGAGCGGCCGTTCACCAGCCCGTAGGAATATGCAGCGTTCAATAGTGATGCGAGAAGAACCACCTTTGGTTTGAACAGCGGCGCTGGCACTGAAGCCATTTTTGCCTTCGAAGCGACAACCCGTTACTCTCGAATCGTGGCAGCCGACCATGTCGATTCCCTGACCTCCCCAGCCCTTGAGTTTGCAATCGCGAATCGTCAGACGATCAAGTCCCGAGCACTTTATCCCATCATGATTACCTTTTGGGCCAACATCGCTGATGGCTACATCCTCAATCAAGAGGCCGGTGACCGGTTTATCAAAATTTCCACCGTCATCAAGATTCAGGCCGTTGCCGGTTTGACCGGAAATACGGAGATGGCGTAGCGTTAGATTTTCACAACGCGATGCGTGCAAAGCGTTGGCTCCCCCTTGGAGATGAGGCGGGTTCTTCGGATCGAGCCCCTCGATGGTGACGTCCTTTAATCCTTCGATATGGAGGCCACCGGCGTACTCTCCCGGTGCGATTTTGATCGCGTCCCCTGGTTTCAGATCGCGAACGGCCTTTCGCAATTCCTCATTATCGTGAACGATGACGGAATTGCCCGTCAGGCAGATCCCTAGAACAAAAAGTGATCCAAGGGGTGTCATTAGCGGTACAATGAGGTGGATCAGGGCACTGGTTACCATTTTCAGATTTGAACGCTTTCCAAACGGAGAGTTATGACTCGTTATTGTCCCGAGAATTTTATGCATTGTAGACGATGGCATTGGTGGATTGCGGTGATTGCCTGCGTTTGCGATTTTTCCTTCGCAACGGCGGAACCACCTGCCGCCGTTCCCGGAAACTTGGACGAATCGAAGATCGTCGAAGAGAGTGTCCGGGAACAGTGGGCAACTCTTTGGGACGGCATGTCGCCTGCTGCAAAACGGGGCTACAACCACCTGGTATCCAACATCTATCTCCCACATGATTTTGACGAGTCGGTGCTCCAAGAGCTAGACAAAGAATTGGTGCCCAATGCTTACCAGGATTCACCAGAGGTGTTTTCGAGGCGACTGCAAACGTTTGCCAGGTTTGGATTGGCTCCAAGGCCAGAGGACAATACGAAACCGCTGCAATACGTCTCGGCCAAGGATGGCTCGTATGCAATGAACTGCTTTGCGTGCCATGGTGGGAATTTGTTCGGGACAACATTTCCAGGCGCTCCCAACACCATGTATGCGTTAGAGTCCCTGACCGAGAGTGTTCGTCGGACCAAACTGAAGATTGGTAAGCCCCTTGCTCACATGGATGTGGGATCCATGTTCATGCCCCTCGGGAAAACGGTGGGCACAAGCAACGCGGTCATGTTCGGGGTTGCCTTGATGAACTACCGAGACGCAGAATTGAACGTCTACCCCAATCGCGCGCCCGCCGACATGACTCACCATGATATGGACGCGCCACCGTGGTGGCACTTTCACAGAAAACACCACATCTACATCGATGGCTTTGCGGAGAAAGGGCATCGCGGACTGATGCAATTCATGCTTGTGAGACAAAATGGGCCCGAGCAATTCCGAGCTTGGGAGGGCGATTTCAAAGACGTTTACGCATTTCTGCAAGAGCTGCGTCCCCCGAAGTATCCGTTACCTATCGACGGAATGAAAGCAGAGCGAGGCAAAGTCGTCTTCAACGCAAACTGTGCCTCCTGTCACGGAACTTACGGCAAAGAACAGGAGTATCCTGAGATCCATGTCGATATCGACGATGTCAAAACGGATCGCGTGCGATTCGATGCGTTATCTCCACAACATCGACGAAGCTATGGGGTGAGTTGGTTTGCCAACATGGGAAAGCAGACGACACTGGAAGAGGTCGATGGCTACGTCGCCCCTCCCCTCGATGGAATATGGGCCTCGGCTCCGTATCTGCACAATGGCAGCGTACCGACGCTTTGGCATTTGCTTCACCCAGAGTCTCGCCCCAAGGTATGGCGGCGCATGTATATCTCTCCTGACACCCAGCGAGTCGGATTCCAAATCGAAGAATTCGATCGCGTTCCAAGTAGGCTATCCGCCGAGGAACGTCGGCGTTACTTCGACACGCGAGGAAAGGGGAAGTCTTCTAGCGGACATGACTACCCCGCTGCGCTCAGTGCCGAAGATCGCGTGGATGTGCTGGAGTATCTGAAGACGCTTTGATCGCCGATCGTTTTGTTGACAGCGTCTTTTTCTTCTCGACTTGGCCAATAAAAGTTAACGCAGACTGGGAAAATCGTCCCAACCATCAACAACTCTTTTTCATATCCATCAGCTCGGGACGAATGGTCCCAAGCTACGTTCAAGCTGCTCTATTGTTGGCAGTGTCTAATACATGTCGCCAAAACAAACGTTTCAGCGAGGTTTCCGCCACGGTCGGTGGTAGCCGATCTTTTCGAGAGCCACATAGACTTCTTCTAGGGTCTTCTCGCCAAAGTTCGCAATACTCAGAAGAGTCTCTGGTGTGCTTTTCAGCAGGTCCCGAACGGTGAAGATGCCTTTTTCTTCGAGACAGTTGGTCGTTCGAACTTGCAGTCCGATCTCTGCCGTACTCAAGTCCAGTCTTTCCTTGAGCAATCGGGCCTGTTCGTCAGCTTGACTGATAGGTACTCGTGTCATTCGATTCACTCCTCCGTAATCATTGGACAATCATGTCCGTTTGTTGAGATGCAATTCATTCGCCATCGAAGATCGCATGAAATGCGACCCCGAAGTAGTGTGAGAAGCAATATAGCGAATCAGAAGAATGTTGCACCCATTTCATAATATTTTTTTGCAAAACCCCTGCCAAATGCAAGCATTTGCGAGTGCGTTTGCCTTTCTTGAAGCGATTCGGCGATCGGTGTTCAGGCAAGATTTTTGACTTTTGTTTTTCGATGGACCGAACGTGTCAACGACCTGCTGATGATGAACGCAGTCGGTCAGCCCATCGGCTGATCGTTGGAACTTCAGATGGCCTTTGGCGACCTTTCCAAGAACGGACGAGACTCATGAGCACACTGATTCACGCGACACCGGAAACGACGAACGCTTATGTCCAAACGTTTTTCCATTGGGATGCTTTAACCCAAGACGATACGTTGGTCGCCGACATTACGGTCCCGAAACAGCTTTCATCGAAATCCACCGCCAAAAAGAACTCTCAGGCTAACGCCCATCCAACGACAGAGAACGTAAGACAACGGCGTGTAGGCTGCGAGCATGTTGGCAGTGCACTTGCAACGGTACTTGGCGGGTATGGAATCAGTATTGACGCACTGATCTCTGAAATAGAACGACTCAAGAGTACTAAGTAGGTTGGTTCGGAATCGAAAACTGTTTGTGGCAAACCGAAAGCCCATTGTCGCTATCGCAGACGTTCAGGTAAAAAGTCTTGCTTCAAATAGTGGATGAACCCGAAGCCTATCGTGAGAGTTAAGGGCCAGCTTACCCGTTTCCCCGATCTAGAGGCCAAGCTTTACTCTCGGCACTTCATTGAAGCCCATGGCATCGGCCAGTCTTTGGCTTCTTTGATCAAGCTCGGTTGGAGTCATTCAGTTTTAGCGCCTGCAGATCGTTGAATTGCGGTTTCGACTCACTGTCAATATTAATGAAACGTTTTTTCCCCACAGAACCGAATGGAAGTTGGAATAGCATCAGGTAGGTGTCGAGTGCCAAAGGACGATTGTAGGGGCTGTAGAAATCAAGGGGATTGCTTGGTTTCCTCTTCCGGTTGGGTGTCGAGTGCCAAATGACGATTGTAGGGGCCGTAGGACTCGCTTTTCGTTGACAAGAACTCGACATTAGCCAAATGCTTGATATGGCAGAGCATGCGAGTAGACTGAGTTCCTTATGGCGACTCCGTGACCTATTTGGTTGACGAAATGTTTGACTTAACGATATTCCAGGTACTTCGGCGACAAGCAATTGTCATCGGGGCTGTCTTTACCCTTGGGGTCGCTTTAACCGTTCTTGTGATCATCTTTGCGCCGCGAAAGTATGGATCGCATGCGAAACTGCTACTAAAGCTTGGGCGGGAAAATGTCTCGGTCGATCCGACGGTGACAACCACAGGCGATCTGATTTCGCTCCATCGCACATATGAAGGCGAAATCAATACCGCACTCAATACGATGTCGAGCCGGGAAATTTTGGAGAAAGTGGTTGATGAAGTTGGTTTGGCTGCAATTCTTCGAGGTTCCATAACATCCAGTGACAAACCGGCTGGGCTATTTAGTCGATTAAAGAGTATTCCAAATGCATGGATTGAACAGTTGGATCCTATCGATGATCGGGAACGCGCTATTCTTGCTTTGAAAAAGGACTTGGTTATCAAAGCGGGCAAGGACTCCAGCGTTGTAGACGTCTCATACACGACCAAGACACCCGAGATGGCTCAACGTGTTACTCAGGCTTGGGTTGACTTGTATAGGTCCCATCATGCCAATATCAATGCGACCCAAGGCTCGTTGAAGTTTTTTGTGGAATTAGAGTCTGAACTAGCGGAAGCGTTGGACAGATCTCGAACGCTACTTCAAGACGCGAAGTCAAAGTTTGGGATTGTTACGGTTAGCGGAGAGCAAGAAACATTGGAGTCCCAGGTTCGCTGGGTTCGAAATAGCTTGACAGAATCGGAGACTTTGCTGAAGTCCTCGGAGGCTAGGCTTTTCTCGCTTAAAGAGCAATTGAATTCAACAAATCCAACCATGACTGTCGGCAAAGACAAAGTGGATAGCAATGAGGCACAGGATCGCATGAGGGATCGTCTGTACCAACTTGAAATCGATCATAAGCATATCGCGACAACCTACACGGAAAACCACCCCAGGCGTGTTACAGCTAGCAGGCAACTCGAGGAGGCAAGAGAGTTGTTTGGTCTGCAAAAGACACAAAGTGAGAAAGTGACGGAAGGAATTAGTTCCACTTACGCGGCCCTGGAACAGCAGATTGCATTAGAAAAAGCCAATTTCGATTCGATGAAGGCAAAGTTGACCGCGACCAAAGCAGAACTAGATCAATTGCTTGAACGATCAAAACTTCTCAACCAACACGAGAATGAAATTGCCAAGCTGCAGCGATCGGTCGATATTCTTGAATCGCAATACCGACTGCATGTGCAGAATCGCGAGCAAGCTCGACTCGCCAGCGAACTAGAGTCTCGCAACATCAGTAACGTCAACGTGTTTCAGGCAGCAAGTCTCGAGCATCGTCCTGTGTCTCCAAACAAAATGTTGTGCGCTATGATTGGACTGATGGGGGCGTTGATGTCGTCGGTCGGTGTTGCAGTTTGGCGGGAAGCGAGGAGATTTTCCGCGCTCGTCTCCGGCGAAGATCAAGAAGAAGACGATGGATCGGGAGCGGGTTTGTTCCATTGGCCGTTTGATTCGGGAGAGTGGGATGACGAGCACGAGCACGCTTAGAACTACTACGAAAAGCAGAGTTTCCGCGCGGAGACAGTCATTGCAGTCAAGTGTTTTTGCGGTGATGAATAAGTGTTTGTTTTGTGCAGGTAAAGTTTTGACGTCCCGTTTGATCTCTGGATTTGACGTCGGCGGATCTGACGTGGAGTGGGCCGTTGAGACGCACGCGTGAGGAGATTCTGTCGCGGGAGAAATTCTCTTCGACCGTCGAATGGCTACTTTCATTTCGGTTCGGTGGCGCAGTCGTGTATGCGATGGAGGTTGCCCGCCGTTGGGATGTCCTTGTCGCAGCCGCTTTAATGTCGCTGATTAGCTTCTCATTGCCTGAACGCCAAAGTCCAGACGGTTCTAGCGGTCTTGATTTGATTGCACTCATTAAACTCTCCATCCGTTTTTTAGTCATCGCTTGGTTCGGCTCCATATTACTTTTGACTTGTTTCTCCTCGTTATCCACCCGAGCAAAGCGGCTGAATCGGCCTATCGCGGACATCGTGGGAGACTTTGCATGGCGAGGTCGATGGACTGACCGCATACTCGCGCCATGGTGGTGTTTTGCTGCATGGTCGTTGGTGACAGTGTTATGGTCGCCTCGATTTACAGTTTCGTTGGGTCAGTGGCTTGGTTTAGTAGGCGTTCTATCGTTTGCACAAGTCATTTCTGATCGCTATTCCCAAACACGATCATTTCCTTGGCAAAACTTGGCCAAACAATTGAATATTGTGTTTGCAATTTACAGCTCCATGGTCTTGACCGCTCATACGCTTGCTCCCAGCGTGTCTGGGTTGAATCGCAGCATTTCCTTTGATGTCGGGAGTAGTGGTTTGTTTCACCCGACCGCCGTTGGGGCAACGTCTTCTTTAGGATTGACATTTGTCGGCGTTCTGTTCTTGAAGCGGGTCGTAGAGAATATTCCTGTCGCTTTGGGCATGATGACAATCCACATGGTGGCTCTGTATTATTCAGAGAGTCGCGCAGCTCTGGCTATGGCAAGTGTCGTGGGCATAATCTGCTTGATTTTCTTGATGTCTAGAGCGATGCGAGCGTCCTTTCTGTTGCTAGGCGGGATAGGGCTGATGGGGCTTGTCGTTCTGGATCCAGGATTCCAGTTAGCTAGCTCTCGAATCAACGATGTATCTGAGTACGTGCAGCGCGGTCAAACCGCCGATCAACTTCGCGAGGTCTCTGGCCGGGCTGAATTATGGGAGTTAATTTGGGAAGAGTTCAAGACCTCTCCAGTGATTGGGCATGGCTACTTTACGACATCATCTACAGGCAAGCTGAACGTTTGGGGTGCAACAACATCGGAGGATGCGCATAATGTCGGTTTGCAGGTTTTGGTGAGCACAGGAGTAGTAGGCGGCATAATTTTCGTATGGGCATTGCTTGTCAGTTTCAGTCATCTCGTTCGTTCATTAGTCTCAATGGCACTAATTCAGATCTCACAATTGGATAACAGGAGCTTGAGGAATTCAACGCTCTTTCGCGGCGATGAAACAGCATTTTATCCAGAAGTCATTGGCGACTTTGTCTCATTCACCCTTGTCGTTGTGATTTGGTTTCTTGGCTGGTCACAGAGTTGCGTCTCCTTCCTTGGGCCTATTCGACCTGAGGTCGTCGCGTTTTTTGCGATTCTGGGGCTCGTTTCAGCTCACGCAAAATGGGTGGCGACGAGATCATCAACCTACAAAAGTGGGCTGAAATGAGAATTCTCTATTGCCACAACTATTATCGCCATCGTGGCGGCGAGGACATTTCGTTTGAAACCGACGTGGAAATGCTTCGAGGAGCGGGGCATTCGGTGATTACGTACACCAAAAGTAATGCAGAGCTAACGGGTAACCAAATTCAAATTGCCGCTCGAACTATTTGGAATCGCGAGACCGGTCGAGACATCAGCAAGTTAATCGATGAAGTATCGCCGGATGTCCTGCACTGCAACAATTTGTTTCCGCAGATTTCCGTTTCGATCTACAAGGCGGCCAAACAAAGAGGGATTCCAATTGTTCAGGCTCTTCGCAATTACCGTGCTTTCTGTGCGAATTCATTCCTTTTCCGAGACGATAAAGTTTGCCTCAGTTGCTTGAAATCGGTTGCAGCTTGGCATGGGATTCTTCATCGTTGTTACCGAGGAAGTATTGCTGCATCCGCCGTCGTTGCGGGAATGCAATTCACTCATCGCTTGTTGAGGATACAAAAGCGCTACGTTGATGCTTACTTCACCCCAACCGAATTCTCTAGGCAGATTCATATTGAGGGTGGCTTTGAGCCAGATAAGGTGTTTGTTCGGAGCAATTTCTTGTTGCCAGACCTCGGTTTATCGACGCAGCCCGGTCGCTATGCCCTGTTCGTCGGACGTCTTTCGAGGGAAAAAGGGGTCGAAACAGTGATTCGAGCCTGGAAAGAGCGGCCGATCGATCTTCCTCTTAGAATCGTTGGTGAAGGACCGGAGGAAGAGTCGTTAAGGAAATTGGCCGAAGGAATCGGTCCAATTGAGTTTCTAGGTTCATTGAGCATCGATAAAGTGCAAGAACAAATTGCCGGTGCAAAACTTCTGATTATGCCTTCCCTGTGGTACGAAACGTTTGGCAGAACCGTCGCGGAGGCCTTCTCACGCGGTGTACCAGTCGTCGCCAGTCGTCTGGGCGCCATGGTAGAATTAGTCCACAACGGTGAGAATGGATTCCTGTTCGAAACAGGTAATTCGGACAGTCTCGCGGATGCGACTGCGCGAGTAGTTGGCTTGGATCACGTTGCAGAGACGCAAATGAGAAATTCGGCTAGGTCCGCGTTCGAGAAGCGATTCAACGCGAAAGTTAGCTACCAACAGCTAATGGCTATTTATGAGCATGCGATCAAGAACGCAGGTTCATGCTGAGTAGCAATCGAGGATGGCACAAAATGCTATGAACGAATCGCAATTCTCGCTCGCATCAGCATTGCGAGTTGATTGTATCGGTGAAAGGAACAAAGTCACCGGAAGCTTGAAGACCAAATACCGCGAACGCTTTCGTGACTATAGCTGGCTCATGCTACTCTTTTCAAAGTCGTATAACAGTACCATCTCATCGATGCAGCGGCGGAATCTCCTGTAAGTATTGCCAATGCTCCCCCCACCGTGCCCAAACAGGGAATCAACGCGAAGCCAATCGCTACAGTCGAACAGAGCGAAAGAATGCTCGCACGAAAGCTCAAGTCGGGGCGTTCCAGGATTCGCAATCCAAAGATCGCTCCAGTCTCCCAGGCGTTGATCATCGCGGCGATTGCCAAAACGGTCACTGTGGTACCTTGGTGGGCGTACTCGATTCCTTGGAACGTGGTCTCGACGATCATGCCCCCAAACAACGTCGCAAATAAGCAAAACAAAGTCATGCACGTACCCAGAAGTTTTGTCGACTGCCATAGAACGGAATCGAGTTCGCGGATGCCACCGGTTGAGAAAGCATGCGAAGCCCTCGTCTCAAGCAAATTGCTGATCCCGATTACAAATGGATTCGCCAATAGCACTACAATTGTCGATGCGGAAAAGACTCCGGAGGCCGATGTACTCACAATAAATACAAGCAACCATTGTACGGAATAGGTTTGTAGCATGGCAGTCAATCGAACGGCTGCAAGCCATCTTCCTAGTCGCCAACTACGAATTAGTTCGGGGACGACATTACGAAAGTTTACCGCGAAGTTTATACGAAAGGAGGCAAGCATTAGGCAGCCGGTCATCATGCAAACAAACCCAATGAGCAAAAGGACATTGGCTGCTGAAAGTCGTTTGTACGACATCAAAGCAATCATTCCACTCAGTTGCGCAACACTGATGACAAAATCCAAAACCAAAACCGACATGACTTGGAGATGCGCGAACGCGAACCTTCGCAATGCTTCTCGTAGTAGAAAGAATGGCATCCCAACAACCAGCACACCAACGACGGGTATAGATCGAAAATTTTCAGGCAGCCATATCGAGACGATTCCAAAGACTAACAGCAGCGAGGACCAAATGAACATATGTCCTATACAGTGTACCAGTACGGCCCACGCATATTCGCGACGCTCACAGTCGGTCAATCGGGTTGAATAAATCGTGTAAGGACTTGTGAAAACCGCCGTCTGGAGATTGCTTGCCAAAACAACTATGGTCATCGCAAGGGCATATTTCCCAAGTTCATCTGCACCACAGAAACGACCAATGATAATGGTTGTCAGAAAACTCGTCCCGCTCACGATGGATTGATCCAAAAGCGACAAAACACTTTTAGAGACGAGGGATTCTTTTCTCGGAATTAGGGGAGAGCGCGAATCGTTGGTTTGTGAGATAGATGGCTTCATTTGGATGGTTGGTACGTTGGAAGTATCATCTCCTTTTCCTTCGCCAAGTCCGAGGAAACCCGACAATGCTTTCCCGACAATGTCGTCGGTAATTCCTCAAAAAAAGAAATGCTAACCTTAAAGCCGATTGCCTTTGAAAAAATCTTCGTGAATCGCGAGGTGGAGGGAAGAACACTCGGGTCATCTAATTCAAGCATGACTTCTATATCTCCGTCTTGCGACTGGTGGACTCGAAACCTACGAATTGACTCATCCTGCTCCAATACCGATTCGAACCAACCTGCAAAAAGGGGTTTACCTGATCGCGTTACGATGATGTCGTCTAGGCGTCCAGCGACATTACCAAGATAAGCAAACCCGAATTCGGGCCGTCGAAGCGGAAAGTCAGTCACATCACCAATCGCATAACGAATAAAGGGAAAGTCTTCGCTGTTGAGCACCGTAACGACGATATCATATCTGCCATCTTGGCGACACGGAGTTTCGACGAAGAAGTTGTCTTCTCGCACTCGTAGTTTGCGATCAGGAAGCTCAAACGCAAGAGTGCTGGTCTCTGTCGAGCCATATTCCGCAACCGCTGGGACACCGAACGCTGCTTCGCACTCACTGACAATCTGGGGGAGAACCGGTTCAGCCGTAAGAACCATCAACTTGAGTGAAGGACAGTGAAATCCGATCGCTTTCGCTTCCCGCGCGAGCATGTAGCCGGCCGTGCTGTAAGCATAGATAGCGGCTGGACGATACTTGGCTATCAGATCGAGATTCCTACGCATGTTCTTTGACGATAAATCATATGCGGAAAGCCGAAAACGATTTCGTAAAAGATCGTGAATCGGTCGCTTCCACCTTTTAATGAATCCGCCTAAATTCGGCGGGAACGAAGCTGCATGCCCCCAGAGAAACCCCCAACGATCAAAGATATCCAGTCCCCACGCCGCATGTGCGCAGTAGCGACCTCGGAGCAGTTCTTGATGGGACTCATGGGAGCGAAAGTATGACGTAGGTGTACCAGTGGAACCGCCGGACCGAGACCATTCTCCCTTGCGGGCAACATCCGACAAGAAGTCGAGTTTTCGATTTCGAACCTCTCGCTTGTGAAGAATCGGATAAACCGCTTGGAAGTGCTCTAGCGATTCGAACTCGCGAGGGAGATGAAACGTTCGCGACAGTTCGCGATGAAAGGCCGTGTTTTTCGAAGCATTCAACCAAAGTCTATTGAGTCTCTCCAGTTGAAAAGATTCGATCTGCCCGCGAGACCAAGTTTCGCGAGTTTGTAGTTCGCCAATCGACGCCCTTGCCTTCCTAAATCTTGAAAACGACTCAAGCATGTTCATGCCAAAGTCTCCCAGTTTCGCTTGTTTACGAACATCGCCAGAACGCAGCTCATGTCAGTGTTCGCTTGCGTCGGAGCATTCGGAACAAAAGTTGTAGGTAGAGGCGTTGCGAGTTGGATCATACAAGATCGTTATAGACCGGCCCAATAAATCAGCATGTTCATCACGAATTTACTTTTCCGAGGTCCGCCGATTCGAGAAGCGACAGAACGGTTTCGGGCTAATGCGTTGGAAAACACGGCTCAATACTTCGTCTGTTAAATCGCCGTAAAGCGGGCCATTGTTAACCTGATGAAAATTGATCTCTTGAAAATTGAGATTGATCTCCATCAAGCATGGTTCCGACTCCGGGTTGATCGTGACGTCCCAAGAGACACTCTCAAAATACCGCAGGTTCTGGTGAAGCAGCTTGACGAATTCGCAAGCATCTTTCCAGCCAGGAATAACAAAACCTTTGAACTTTTTTCCAGTCACTGGATGTGATTCAAACTTGGTGAAATACTTTGTCGCCGCATGATCATTCAGGCTTCCATCGTGCCTGATACCACAAGGGATCCCGCGATTGTCGAAACATCGGCCCATGTTCCCAGACCGAAAAACGGCCGAGATGATTTTGATCTCGTCATCGAAACGCAGTGTGTAAAAACGAATGGTGTTGACGGATGAGGGATGAAACTCGGCCATCGATGGGTGCTGCTGAAAAACGAATTGGACTAGATAATCGAGTCCATAGTTTTTGACTAACTCATCAAAGTTGGTCGATTCGTTTCCAAACGAGAGTTTCCCTTTAGCCACGGTTAGTTTGCGAACATTCTTACCATCTCCGCTATCCAGCGATGGCTTGACTATTAAATCACCCTCGAAACCGACGATGGTATCTTCCGCGCGCTTGCGCGTAAGATACCGATATTCGCGATCGTAGAATCGACCGTTAATACTTCGGATCAGAGTAATCGGCCCTCGAACACCAGGAAAAATTCGATCGTACTCATTTTTATCACCGTAGGCATCTGCCAGTTCCAATCGACTCAGGGCGCGCTCAATGTACGCATAATAGATGTCCTCAGGAATGTATCGATGAACATTCTCTCCACCACAGATGCCGATGTAACCTCGATGCCAATCAAGATTCACTTTTACGCCAAACGAACGCCAGTAGGAGGTTATCTCCCGTTCTAACTCTGGAGACAATTTCGTTTTGAAGGCCGCAGGATATTCTTTCTTGAGTTGATTGATTTTTCGTGAGTATCTCCACCTTTCATAAAACGGATAGGTTGAAAAAGCTCTGCGAATGATGGTTGGCATAGTTGTTGATTCTCTAATTCTTTTAACCAATCAAGTGGATTGATCGGGGCGAAGTCGAAATTATCCGATCAGTTATGTATGCTCGTCGATGTAACAAAGTCTGAAGTGATTCCGCGATGTTTACCTGCACGCGATAGCGGAAGTTTGTCGAGAACTTGAACCTTAACATCGAACCCAATCCGATTCGACATTGCCTCTTTAATACGATCTAGATCTGCAGTGGCCAAGGCATTTGTTAACTCAAGAGAAACAGTAAGTTCTCCTGTTTCAATTTGGTGGATCTGATACCGACGGATCTCTTCATTACGTTCCAAAAGATCCTCGAACCAAGCGACGATTGCCCCGCCCGACTTATCGTAAAGCACGTCGTGCTGTCGGCCGGAGATATTGCTCAGGTATGCAAAGCCAAAATCAGGTCGTTGGATAGGTCCGTCGCAAACATCTCCAATTGCATAGCGTATCAAAGGAAACGAATGGCTATTAAGTACGGTGATCAGAATATCGTAACGACCATCTTCTCGTTGTGGCGTTTCGACAAAAAAGATATCGTCCCGCACCCGGAGCGTTCGATCTGGCCACTCAAACGCTAAAACGTTTGTTTCTGCAGAACCGTACTCGATAAGGGCTGGAACGCCAAAGGCTTCTTCGCACTCTTTCACAACGCGTGGCAGAACAGGTTCGGCCGTCAAGACAAGCATTTTCAGTGAAGGACAATGAAATCCGATGGCCTTGGCTTCTTTCGCAAGCAGAAACGCAGCAGTGCTATAAGCATAAATTGCAGCAGGGCGAAACTCGCCGATTCGCCTTAGATACTCACGTAAAGCCTCGGAAGACAAGTCGTATGCCGAGACCCTTAGTCGATTTCGAAGCCAGTCTGCTAAATGTCGTTTCACTCGCTCAATTCGCCCAGCAAACCCTGGTGAGAACGAAGCGGCATGCCCCCACAAAAACGCCCACTTATCGAAGAGGTCTACACCCCACTTTGCATGGCCTCGATAACGTCCACGAAGGATCTCGCGATGTGCCTCGTGCGATCTGAAATACGAAGCAGGAAAACCAGTTGAACCTCCCGAGCGGTACCATGCACCTTTCTCCGCAACATCAGAGAAAAAATCGTTCTGACGCGTTCGAACCAAATCCTTGTTCAGAATTGGACAAACCGCCTGAAAGTGGCTGAGTGAGGAAAATTCTCCAGGCAGCCCCCGTGTTCGCGCACACTCACGAAAAAAGGAAGTATGTGCGATCGCATTTCCCCAAAGTTGGTTGAGACGTTGCAGTTGAAATGCCGCAATCTGTTCCCGTGACCAATTTTCGCGAACTTCCAATTCCGCCTGTGATCGTCGCGCTGCTTTGAAACGTGGCAGGTGCTTAAGCAAACTCATGGAAAGGGTATCATCCGACAGCGACTCGAAAGATGCAACGCAGTGGGGAGTCGTCGCTGACTTGGACAACATGCGTGAACAAACGATAAATATATATTCAAAATGGATCTGGACACGTTCATGATCTACGTGCCTCCCCGATCGTTTGAAAAAACCTCTCAAAATCGTCCTCGCGCAAGTCACCCATGACTGCAACCCGGAAGATGATTCTCTCGAGCTCTTTCTGTCCTGCGTAAATCACGATTCTGTTTTCTATCAGAGGCTGGCTCAACGAATCGTAGTCACAATCCCTTGGCAAACGATATGCAGTGAGTACGGACGATCGATCCGTTGCGTTAACTAGCAGCGGTTGGATCTCGATCTCTTCTAACGCCGCAGCGACTTTCGTTGAACGTTGGCAATACAACTGGTGACGTTGCTGCCATCCTCCTGCCGCTTCGAGCTCAATCAGAGCTTGTTTCAACGCATAAAGTGACTGAATCGCGGGCGTGAAAGCGGGGTAGCCTTTTTCCTGGGCAGAATGATTAGTCGCCAAGTCGAGATAGAGACTCGACGCGCTTGGTCGCATCTTCTCTGAAACCGTTCTCGGTACCAACACGAATGCAATGCCGGGGATACCGTGTAGACACTTGTTGGCGGTCGCGGCGATCCCGTCAATTGGCCAATGGTCTAAATCCAGTTTCTCGCCACCGAAACTGCTAACGCCATCGATCAGCATTCGTTTGCCATAGCGAGTACATAGTTCGGCTAGTCGCCCCAGATCGTTCAACCGTCCTGTCGTCGTCTCATGGTGCACAGCAATCACATGCTTAATCGAACTCTCTTGTTGGAGCTTCGCTTCCACCGCATCAAAATCGATCGGGTCGGCCCACTCGCTACGGACCATCACTGGACATTTACCAGCATGCTTTAACATCGATTCAATACGTTCGCCGTACACACCGTTTGCAGCTACCAACGCAGTTCGTTCTCCAGAAACCAAGGAACTGACCATCGACTCTACGGCGGCCGTTCCCGAACCCGTCAGTAATACCGATGTCCAGGCCTGTTCCGAGTCATAGATATGGCATAATTGACCGCGAACATCACGCATCAAATCGGAGAATGCGGATTCACGATGGCACATGTCTCGCTGTGTTAATGAATCACGAACGGTATCGGTCAATGTCACCGGTCCTGGATTCAACAAAACAAATCGCTCATTTGGGACACTCACACTGATTCTCCGTGAAGCCATTTTCGTAATCGATGTGCTACTTGTTCGGGGGTGATACTCGGTCGCGGCAAATCTCGATTCTCGCGCGGTCGCGTGCGAACATAAATCAGTCGCAACGATTGAGCGTCTGATCGTAGAAGTATCTCCAATGACTTGACGGTGTCAGCAACTTCAACGTTTGGATATCCGCAAGCCGCTGCCACTGCCGGGATGTCGACCCTGTGCGCAAGCGTCGCTTGCGCGCCGGTAGAATCGTGAACACCATTGTCCAGCACAATATGTGTCAGATTCCTTGGGGCGGCGTCCGCGACGGCGCACAATGCACTCATTCGCATCAGAAACGCACCATCGCCGTCGATCGCGATCACATGGCGTTGTGGACAGGCCAGCGCGACACCTAAAGCTAAACTGCTGATACATCCCATGGAGCCAACCATATAAAGTTGGTTCGCTCGATCTCCAACATTGTACAAGGCTCTCCCGGTAAAGCCGGTGGTGGCCAATACAGCCGCTTCTGCTTGCGAGGCAATCGTCGCGATACTAGCCAAACATTCGTCGACATCCAAAGTACTCGTCGGAATCTCGGGTGGTGCGAGGCGTTTTAAGTCGCGCGTTGGAGGTTTCGTTTGCAGTTCTCGTTTGTCAATTGTTCCGTCTTCCATGAACAAAGCAAATGGCAATCCGGTCGCATCCATCGACTTGATTGCTCTTGCCAATACATGGTCCAACTCCGCTTGATCGGCAGGAAACATCGCGTAGGGAATCTCCATCGTATCGACCAACTTAGGCATCACACGACCGACCAATGAATGCTGGGGCTCGTCTTGCTTCTTGCCAGGTTGGCCTCGCCACGTGGTAATCAAGAGCACCGGAATACGAAAAATCGCATTCAAACTGGTAAGCGGACTGACAGCATTTCCCAGTCCTGAGTTTTGAAACATCGCCACCGAACGAACACCGCCGAGCTCAGCTCCGCTGCAAATGGCAACTGCTTCCCCTTCGTTTGCCGCGTTGATGTAACGAGTCGTTGGAGAATCGATCGTTGCATTGATCAATGGTGTCAAGTACGAACAAGGGACCCCGCTAATCAAACCGAATCCATGATTGCGAAGGGCGTCAAGCAAGACATCTGCGTTCATCGTCCGAACGTGCTCCCTTCGACCGCATCAGCGACACTATCGCAATCGAGCCAATTGCCTGTCGTGTAAATCACGCGAATCTCGTTGCCGCGTTCGACAAGCAAATTCAGCAATGCTGCCATGTCGAATCCTTCCATGTTGAAGTTGTTCTCGTCGATCATTTCGACAATCAGTTTCCGCAATATCTCCGCTCCGGTAGCTGACATCTTCAGAAATCCCATCCATTCGCCATGAATGGGCGATCCATTCGCCAGGTCACTGATTACTCTTTTCAAAAAAACCTCTTCATAGAACCCGACTTGTGAGCTTTCGCGTGAGCAAACGACATAGTCTGCAAAACGATTCCTATTGCGACTATTCCTCCATGCGGTATCGATCATCACTGCGAAATCAGCTTCGCAGTCCAAAAGTTGCGTCACGATGAATTTCTTGAAGAGGACGTCCCCATAGGAAATCAACATGTTGCCCTCAAGCACTTCGAGGGCAGAGGAAACAGCAAAAACTTCGCTTCGACGGTCAATTGTTTTTGAGTTAAAAAGTGTACACCCGATGTTCTCCAAGCACTCACCGCGATAACCGCGAATCACATTCAAGTCACGAACACCTGCAGATCGATAGGCTTCGATGATATGATTCAATAATGGTTTGCCGTTGATTTCAACCATCGCTTTCGGCCGATCCACGGTAAGTTCACCCATCTCCTCGCCTCGCGTATAGGCCAGAATCAATGCTCTCGTATTTGACGCAGCTGCGGGCAGAAACTTTTTCTCGGCATCGGCTAATTCATCTTCACCTTGAAGTCGAAACACCTCCGATACGGGTACAACAACTTCTTCTATACTTTCGAGATTTTGTTCCCGAAAGATCTTTTCGCAGGTCGCCTGCATTGCAGAAATTGAAGAACGAAGATTATGGTTTGCCCATATTACGCAAGAGACATCGCGTTTGCGAAACTCATCGGTTGGAGTCGTGAAGTACTTCGTTGGCACGAGTACGACTGGCAATCTATTTTGCCACTCATTCAAAAACGCAAAGATTTCACTAGGATTACGAAGTGCACTATGCATCAAGATAGCGTCAGCTCCCGCTTCCATATACGCCTCGGCACGTTTGACAGCTTCTCCCAATCCCCATCCAGCGATGAACGCTTCTACGCGTGCAACGATCACAAAGTTTTCGTTCTGTTGCGCATCGCGTCCCGCCTTTATCTTTCCACAGAACTCATCAATCTTCGCAAGCGGTTGGCTCGTTCCACGAATGAAACTATTCGTTTTTGGGAAGCACTTGTCTTCGATGCAGACGCCAGCAATGTCTCGAGACTCTAGTTTTCTAACCAATCGCCGCATCGTGTTAAAGTCGCCATAGCCAGTATCGCCATCAACAAGAATTGGAATCGTACTGGCGTCGGACATGAATTCCAAAACTTCAAGCACTTGAGTCCAAGTCGCTTCGTTGGAATCACGCAAACCCAATGAAGCCGAGATCGATAGTCCGCTCGCCCAAATCGCTTCGAACCCCGCCTCTTCGACGATGCGCGCGCTTAGTCCATTGTGGGCTTCCATCAAGAAACATAATTCCGACGATTCGACTATCTCGCGCAGCTTTGCCGATTTAGTGAACAAGCTACATGGTTGTGAATTTACAGGTCGATCGAGCATGGGCCAACAGCAAAATGGAACGGTCAGTGCAAAGTGTGATTCAAAACTTGGAAATGGTAGCCATCAGGTCAAGAGCATTTGAAATTCATGCTGTTTCCACTTCGAGACGAAGGGTTAGCGTAGGATAGTTGTAGTCGCACAAGTCGCAATGAGTTTATCCGGAATCGGCCTTTGAAAATGCGAGGATTGTTACGCCTATCACAATTGGATAGGTTGTACTCTTTGTATGGATCATTCGAACACTCCTGGTTACATTCGATCGGAACACTTCCGGACGAAGAAATAAATAGCTACTCGACAATGTCGCACCCCATCAAATACTTTTGATAATCGATCGACTGTTCATCCGGTCGTTCCTTGTACCCGGTAATCCAACCGCGACAATTGGAGGAATCGCACTGACATCGAAACTGCTTGAACAACACTTCCTCGGTTTGAGCATAGTCCATCAATAAATAGTCGCCAGGCCGTATGCAACGAATCGCATGAACCGTTCGGTTATTCAGATCTAAATGGACATTCGGATCGCATGAATGCAAGAAGTAGCCGCAAAAATACAAATCGAGTAAATGCAATCCGGTTTCAATCTGCAAGCTATGTTGCGTGACTTGTGTAATTACCTCGCCAGCAAGTGCTGCAATCAATTCACCCGGTTTGAAAGCTCGATAAGTGATGACGCCGAACCCCAAGGTTGCGTCATTCTTTATCACTCTAAAGTCGGATGCCTTAGGGAAGTGTGGGTTGTGTCCGTAAGATTCGGGATACATTATGACTCGTGCTGGCACGGGAATAAACTACTTGCGTTAGCAATCCGGATTCAGTCGTGAGAAAGAATGGTCAACCCGCTGGATTCACTGTTCCCGACTCCGTTTGCTTGTAAACCAGTTTAGTTTTGGAATTTAGATCTCGGCATTGGTAATCCGTTTGACCAAGAGTATTTCTACCGAACGGTGAGCTTTGGAGCAGATAACGCTGTTAAGCTGATTCTGCGCTTTGTACTGATCTCCAAGGCCAATCTTTTGAATCGCCATGCGACCGTCGAAGCGTTCTCATAGCTCCGAGAATGAAGTGACCGGAGTCTCCTCGTTCAGTTTCTTACGTTTCTAACTGTTGAGTCGATTTGATCCGTCGGTTGTTCCTTGCCACAGAATGCGTTATCCGAGAACCATCCGAACTGCGGCAACGGCGGTGACCGAAAGAACCAAGCTATCGAATACTTTCTGCGACAACCGCTCGACCAGCTTGCGGCCTGCCCATAGCCCGAACGCAACCAATGGGAGTAATAGAACATTCATCCACAAAGTGTCCACACGAATTAATCCTAGCCCCCAGCTAAACGGAATCTTGGTTACATTGATGAGCAAGAAAAACCAAGCGGCCGTTCCAACGAATTCCAACTTAGGAAGGCCGATGGCCAGTAGATACAATCCGAAAACAGGACCAGCGGCATTCGCCATCATCGTGGTAGTACCTGCCAATGTCCCCATGCTCCATGCAAACCCATTGGACTGAGGAACATTCTCGAACCATTGTGGCTTCCAAATTCTCATGATTTGGAGAACCACCAGAATCAAGATGATCCCGCCAATCAGCGGTTTGTAAACCGTTCCATTCAGCCAGGTCATGGCCCAGGCGCCAATACAGATCCCGATCAATGCGGGCGGGATCATTCGATAGATGTAGCTCCAGTTCGCATGCTTGCCGTAGAAGAGAATGGCGAATACATCGCCCGCGATAAGCATTGGCAATACGATGCCTGTTGACTCACGGGCTCCTAACACATGCGCGAAGATCAAGACATGGACCATGCCCATGCCTGAGAATCCACTTTTGGTGATTCCAATCCCCATGGCTGCGATCGCAAGCAGGCCCCATTGCCAAATGTCTTGTGGGAATGGACTCGATGACAACACGATGCTTACGCAATCTCGCGGTCGGACACCGAGATGGCATCATCGAGTTTGCGAAGAAACGCTCTCAACGACCTGGCGCGGTGGCTGATGGCTCGTTTGACGGCTGCACCCATTTCGGCAAAAGTCTGATGATACTCGCCGATCTCGAACAGAGGATCGTATCCGAATCCCCCGTGCCCACGATACTCGCGGAGAACCTTACCCCAACATTCCCCGGACGTTTCGATATGAATCTCTCCGGCTGGGTCAGCTAGGGCTATCGTCGAAATGTAGTAAGCCTGCCGTCGATCCATCGGAATGTCATTCATGCGTTCCAACAACAATTGGTTATTGGATTCATCCGTTGCACCTGGACCCGAGAAACGCGCAGAGATTACACCGGGAGCTCCCTTCAATGCGACGACGCATAGTCCACTGTCTTCACCGATGGTCCACATGCCACGGTGCCTCGCTTGTGCAATCGCTTTCAAGCGAGCGTTCTCGATAAATGTTGTTCCCGTTTCGTCGACATCGAACGTGTCGGAGAAATCTTTTGGGGTCTTTAAGGCAAAGCCTCGCGGATGAAGAAGTTGCTCGAGCTCCAGAATCTTCTTTTTGTTGTTGGTGCCGAGAAACAGCGAGCGGTGTTGTGTCAGATCATTTATTCGGTACGGCATCAGTGCTAGGCTTGGTGCGATTCAGCTTTTGAATCGTCGGGGAATCGCTGGCTGAATCCTCAACTGGCTGGCTTGGCTGCCCTTTACGTGTAGAAACGGGCGTCGAGGAATTGCTAGACGGTAGTATCGCGGCTGGTGGAGGAACTCGACTCTGAGCACTTGGGGAATCCACCAGCAACGCATCTTCCACACTATAGCCGCTGGGTGTCAAGGTTGTCGAGGGATTCTTTGCGATTCGCCCCGATCGTCCGCCGACCGAATTTGCCGTCGCAACAAACTGCTCCCGAATCTTTGGATCTACGTTGGTAAGCCTCGCTGCTAACCCTTGAATACCGGTTGGATTGGCAACTGCTACCTGGGATACCTGTGACACGAATGCGAGGCACTCAGTGAAGTTATAGTCAGCGCTCTTGCTTACCAATGGTCCTAAGGTTCGAACAACGAGATCTGCTCCAAGATTGTTCAGCTTTAAGAAGATATCCATGGTTACTGAAACATGATTTGTGCCGTTGGCTGATTTGGAGTTCTGGTGGTTCAAGACGATGACGCTTTGGCCAGTGAGTTCTTTTGGCCACATGTTGCCATCGTAAACTCCATCTACCACGTAGATATGAGTGGAGTCGTTTCCGAAGACGAGATCCATTTTGCATTTCGTCCCTGCTCCATCGTCTCCAACGTGTTGATACTGGGAAACACGCTGTAAACTTACTCGCGTTATGCCCATGACGTCCCAGATGCCCACGATAACTTCTGGATTGCGGGCCATGAATGTAAACATCTCAGGCTCACACTCCATGGCTTGGCTTGGCATGCGACGGAAGTAGGTGCTATGTTCGGTGATCCCTCGAATCTTGGCCGCCGACTGGGCATTCAAAGCATGAAAGGGAATGCCCCGCAGAGCGCTGTCACGAGCCTCCCTCGTGGAATTGCCCATTGGCGCTTCGCGTACGTCGGAATGCGACTCTGCATTGCGGGTACGAGCTTGCTGGGAATTAGCATCACTGCAGAAAAGTAGAATGCACGCAATCAGCTTTACGACCGTATTCGCTAGACGAATAGCTGGCATACCGAATCCGTGGTTGACAGTGATGAGAGGTTTCTCCAATTTCGCCATAGCGCCACTACTATGCCGAGAGTCTTCCGAGTAATGGTGATTTCGACAAAGTTGCTAAAGGCAATTCAGCCTAAATACTCAGATTTGCAGGTACGCGGAAATGTTCCGGCCAATGCCCCGGACGAGGCGAGCGAGGAACCGAAAAAATCCCTCCATTTTGGTGAAAGCAGAGGATGGCATTCGCTTGACCACCCATTTCGCTTGTCCGATAATCGCGGGTCGAAAATAGCCAGCCTGTTATTCATGCGAGTCCCGCCCATCATGAAAACTCCTGCCGATCGATCCCTGCTCAAACGCGCAGAACATGCGCTTTCATCGTTGCAATACCAGGAAAAGGCTGCGCTATTTCATGCTGCCGCCAACGCATTGCAAATGGCCATAGCGGAAGCCAGGACCGGGGACTCCACAATGCTTCAAGAATGGTTGGAAAACCACGACCATCTTCTCGTCGGATCAAGTGAGTTTTCACTCAGTGGAAAAGAAGGTGTCGAACTCGAGAATCGCTCCTTGGGTGCGATCAGTAAACAGACTCTTGAGGCTCTTGTTGATCAGAACATTCGAATCAACTTGCCGATGACCGAGAACGAGTCGATAGCGGATGTTGAGACAACTCGCATTGATGAGTCGAGATTGGTCGCTGCGCCCTTCGCTAATGAAGCCTCCACAGAAAAGATATCCACAGAAACGCCTTCTGCGGTTAAGCCGCATATGGATGAAGTCGGCATTAGCCCGTGGCACTCGATGGAGAAATCTGCGATTCGGCGGATGGAGGCTCGACAAATCGAGCAGAGGACATCCCCGATGATCGCAGTTCCACGATCAGACGCTGAAGAGTCCGTCGAAGAAGAATATCGAGTGGACACATCTACGCTTGAAGCCAAAGGAAATCGAGAACAGTCCGCTTGGCGAAGATTCGCTGCACCTCATGTTTGGATTAGCCTGTTGGTGCACGTCCTCGCGGTGCCGATTCTAGGCTACATTGTGGTCAGTCAAGTGGTCCGTGAGAAAAAACTTGCGATAGTCTCTGCGACAGTCGAGTCTAATGAAGTATTGACGGAGACGGCTTTAGAAATGCCTAGCATGATGGAAGCAGAAGATTTGAGTCCACCTGCTGCCGATCCCATCGAGCCGACACTCCCGTCTGATCTTTCTTTACCAACATTGGAGCCGATTGGACCGTCCCCGGGGGCTGTCGCATCATCCTCGAAATCCCTTGCCCAAGCGTTAGAGTCAGGCAAAGGTACACCACCATCGAATAAGCTAGTCATGGGAGCAGAGTTCTTCGGGGTCAAAGCTACGGGCAATACGTTTGTCTACATCGTTGACTGTTCACCTAGCATGAAAAAGGACGGAGCCTTCGAGGCCGCAAAGCAAGAAATCGCTCGCTCCTTGATGAGCATGAAGCCAACACAGAGATTTCATTTGATGTTTTTTGGCAAGGAGATCGAAAGCCTTTGTATAGAACCTGGCAAAGTGGAAGAGTATCCGATTTACGCAACGCCAGCCAATGTTCAGAAGGCAATCGAGTGGCTGGGACGTTCGTCCATCCAAAAGGAAGGTTGGCCTCCGAATGATTCATTGGACAAAGCAATCGATATGCAACCAGACGGCATCTTCATGCTATTCGATGGTGACACGCGGTCCGATGTTGCGAAGCATCTTTCCAAGGTGAACAGAACAGCCGATATTTTGTCGGATCCCGGTCCCAAGGTACCTGTTCACGTGGTTCATTTTTTCCAAGAAGAGTTCGCTTCCGCGATGCGAAAAGTAGCAAACGAGAACGCGGGAACCTATCGATTTGTTGCACGACCAGAACGCAACAAATCAACCCAAAAGTAGCATGCGACAGTCCGTTGAGGACATGGAAACTACCACTGCCATTCGCACTAGCTGTTGGCTACGGACTGATTTGGCGATACCCACTCGTTTTGCACGACAGGTGCGGCTTCGCTGACAGCTTTTGTGGATCGACGCCGTCTTCGCGGTTTGTTTGTCGCCCACTCTTTCGTCAACAGCTCGAAAACTTCAGGAGTCTCGTACCTCACGATGTTCTTGCCCTCGGGAATCGGCCCGATGAGGCCGCGGAAAACAGGCATGCCGCGAAGATCCAGGTCGGTACTGCTGTCATCGATACCAATCTGAGTATGCGTTCGAAAGATCAGTTCCGCAGAATGAAAGTCGCGAATTTTCAACGAACCATCTTCAGCGCGTGTAACAACCCGGAAAACATCTTTTTTGGTCATGGAATCCTCCAGTAGACAGAAACGGCGGATCCCTCCTTTCCCCGATAAGTCCACCTCGCTAAAAATCGCGAAGTTCAACTCTATTGTTTCAACGCCACATCCATGTAGCACCAACAATGCACGGTTTGCACCACTCCATAACGGAAATGTTGCGTCAACGTTTCATCGACAGATACCCTATGAATGTTTTGTTGTTGTGTCGATCACCTTATTGTCGTTGCCAACCATGCCTTGGTCATTTCAGGTAGAATCGTTACGTCCATTTTCCACTCCCCCAGGTTCGAATCGCTTCACCATCATGCGAATTGCCACATTGTCTGCTGCAGCTTCCATTCTATTCATCAGCTTGTCCGCATTGTTACTTGAGGCACAAGATGAGCTATCAGCGACGAAAACGGATTCTGTGATACCCAAATCGACTGAGGTGCCGACAAAGAAAACCGTCCTCCAGCAAACGATCGATATAGATTCGGTAAGGTCTGCGATCACTCGGACATTGCCATTGATTCAACGTGGTGCAGATGGTTCAGCCGAGAAGCGAGAGTGCTTTACCTGTCACAACCAAGCGTTACCTATCTTTGCTATGGCTCACGCGAAGGCAAAGGGTTTTGAAATCCACGAAGAATCACTCCATCGCCAAACGCTTCATACGTATGAACATCTTAAGCGAGGGCTTGAGAACTATCGCAAGGGCAAAGGGCAAGGTGGCGGGACATTGACGGCCGGCTACGCGTTGTGGGCATTGGATGAAGCCAAATGGAAGCCGGATGAAACTACACAAACAGTTGCTGCGTTTCTTGGTGAATTCCAGAAAGAAGAAGTCCGTTGGCATCACCACAGCGGTCGACCTCCATCCTCTGACAGCGACTTTACCACAACCTATGTCGCTCTTCGCGCATTAGATCAGTTCGCATCCAAAGAGATGCTTGATGTTTTTGCAGACCGCAAGAAACAGATTGCCGTTTGGCTGAACGAGAACCCAGGCACAGATACCGAGGACTTTGTATTTCGACTTGGTGCGATGCATTACGCTGATTGTTCTCCGGAACTAACGAAGACCGCTGTCAAGAACTTAATAAACCTGCAGCGAGAGGATGGCGGTTGGGGCCAATTGAAAGAGCTTGAAAGCGATGCCTACGCCTCGAGTACGGTCCTTTTCTCGCTTCTGCGTTATGGCGAAGTCGCCGCCAATCACGAAGCCATCCAACGCGGCATTTCCTTCTTGCTCTCTACTCAGAAACCGGATGGTTCATGGCTCGTCAAGACGCGAGCCAAGCCCTTTCAAACCTATTATGAGTCCGGTTTTCCTCATGGTGTGGATCAATTTATATCGATCGCAGCTTCCTCATGGGCTGTGGTAGCATTGTCGATGACTCTTCCGGACGAAAAACCGAAAGAACAACCTCCTGTTCCCTCATCGGTGATCTATCAAGATTTAGTGCCTATCTCAGGTCGGATAGACTCCGGTATGGAACCGTTTCGTACAGAGATGTCGAAACTCATGTTGGAACACCAAGTTCCAGGTGCTTCGCTCGCAGTCGCTCGCCTTGGTAAAGTTGTTTTCGCGAACGCTTTCGGTTACGCCGATGTTTCTACCAAAGAGCTTGTGCAGCCAGAAAGTCTTTTCCGTATCGCGAGTATCTCGAAACCCATTACAGCAGTTGCGATTCTTCAGCTTGTAGAGCGGGGAGAACTCAAGCTTGAAGATCGAGTCGTCGATCGATTGCGGGTTCCGTTTGCGTGGGCCACTCGACTGGACGCGCCCGTTGACGATCGTTGGAACCAGATCACCATTGAGAATCTGCTTCAGCATCGAGGTGGATGGGATCGCGATCACTCGTTCGACCCAATGTTTGCCGCTGCCCGGTTTGCAAAAGAGTTGTCCATCCCTTCACCACCGGGTTCGTGGGGAACGATTACGGCCATGATGAAGACGAAACTGGACCATAATCCGGGAAGCAAATACGCCTATTCCAATTTTGGATACTGTCTTCTCGGACGAGTCATTGAGAGCGTGACAGGCGAGACATACGAAGGTTATGTTACGAGGAATGTTTTGAAGCCAATCGGAGTTCAAGGGATGCGGGTTGGGCACACCTTGTTGGAAGAGAGGCTGCCCAAAGAGGTTCGCTATTATCATGCCGCATCAGGATCATCTGTTTTTCAATCGAATCTTGGCGAGTCTGTCCCGTCGCCCTATGGGTCATGGCATCTCGAGTCTATGGATGCACATGGTGGTTGGGTTGCTTCTGCGACCGATTTAGCAAAGTTCGGGTCTGCATTCGATGTACCAGAGTCCTGTCCAATTCTTTCGCCGAACATGATTGCGATGATGCTAAATCGCTCGACGCCAACCTCCGAGACGGAGAATCGTCGTTCTTACTCACTCGGTTGGATGAATGTCAAGTTGGCCAATGGTGAGTTCAACCACTGGCACACGGGTTCCCTTCCTGGTACCTCGAGCATTCTCATTCGGCGAAACGATGGTCTCACACTAGTGGCTTTGTGCAATACTCGCGAGAGTGGAGCCTCTGGGCCTAACAACAAGCTTGCTAAAGAGTTAGACTCTCTGCTCCATCGATCCGCGAATACAATTCAACAATGGCCTGAAATGCGATAGCTTGCCTCGATGCTCGAGGCACAACTGACAACAGTCACGCTTTGACCTTAGCCTGGGGACGTTGTCCCGAGTTGATGAACTTTATGAGGGGTTTAGTGACGGCCGGGACGATGGTCCCAGCCTACGTTGTCTATTGTCAGTTGTTAGAGAGTCAATGCCCAAAAACATCCACCGTAATCAATATGAACATCCCAGCTTACAATCATCGACCAGACAAATCAGAGTATTTTGATTTCTACGACACATACGTTCAGAATGTACCCGAGGGGGATCTCCTGGAAAACGCGTCAACCCAAGTGCTAGAGCTTCAAGAGTTCTTTGCATCCCTGCCCGAGGAGCAGTCGACTGTGTTGCATGCCCCTTATACTTGGACCATCAAACAGGTCGTCGGTCATATGATCGATACGGAGCGAATCTTCGCAAACAGGCTTCATCGATTCGCGTGCGGCGATTTCCAACCAGAATCAGGTATGGACCAGGATGTTTATGTGAAGAATTGCAACTACGAAGCCCCGTCACTTGCTTCGCTAGTGGACGAATGGAAATTTCTTCGCCTTGCGAACGTGCTTCTTATGCAAAGACTCACACCATCCGCATGGGATAACATTGGCGTCGCGTCAGAGCACAAGGTTTCGGTAAGAGCACTCGGCTACATGTTGGTTGGACACGTCGCGTACCACATGAAGATCGTTCGGAGACGAATTGCAAACGCCTGAGGCCTTAACTACACATACCACTCGATGAATGCTTTCGATTTACGATCGAGTGCATTTAGATTTTCGACACGATATCGCATTCCGTTTGCATCCAGTATGTTTACCGTTTGAGCGGAGATACGGTGTACATCTTCTTCGGACTTCAATACGAACGTCGTCCGCCCGTGGTTGGTATCGACGACCCACTCGCACGGTTCCGTTTTACCTGACACACTCAAGACTCGTTGAATCACTGGGACAAACTCACGAAGCGAGAGTTCCGATTGAAGCAAATCTCGATATTCTGCTGACAATTCCGAAATCGATCCAATACAAAGCAGTTCGTCTTGGTCTTCGCTGAGAATTGAGATTCCTTCGTGGGGCGAAGTCACAGGAAACAATGGGATCACATTGACATTCGAGTAGATCCTTCCTGCACTATCCGTGAGTTGGAGATGTTCCCAGGCGTCCAAGCTCAGTCGAAACGTCCATTCGCCTGAAGCAGATCGTACGTCGGATATCTTGGAATAGGAAAGGCCTGAAGATGTTGTTGCATTATGCATTCGATGGCCCATCATCTGTCGTGTGCAATCCGCATTCTGTCTTTGCCGTTCCGCTCCAGCGACCCGCGCGATCATCCTCTCCCAACATCACTTTGCGAGTGCATGGCCAACATCCGATGCTTGGGTATCCAGAGTCGTGTAGTGGGTTGTAAGGGATTTCGTTCCCCTTCAATAAGATTCGATTCCAAACTTGCGACTTCGTCCAATTCGCAAGTGGACTGACTTTGACCAAATGAAACTTCTTGTCCCAGGCGATGATTGGAGCTTTCGCTCGATCCGGGCTTTGATCGCGGCGAATGGCACTCGCCCATGCGTGTCGTCCGAGCGCGGCCTGCTGCAACACTTTGATTTTTCGATCAAAGCAGCATTGGTTAGAGTTGGTTTCGTAGAGAGGACCGTTGTGCAGTTTCTCGTACTGGAAAACGGAAAGCTCTGGCTTCAAGAGGTCGACTTCGATTCCATACTTTTCTTTCACCAGTTCTCGCAATTGCAACGTTTCAGGAAACTGGTACCCAGTATCGAGATTGAAGACATAGGTCTTCGGAGAAATTCTCGACAGCATTTCAAGGATGACCATTCCTTCGGGGCCGAAGGCCGTCGCCATCGTAAACTTGTCTCCGAATCGACCGACAGCCCACTCGAGTATTTCTTCCGCAGTAGCTGTCTCGAATCGTTCGCTGCATTCTCGCAACTCCGCCAGCAATTCTTCTGTCGGAATGAGAGGTGGGTTCGCTCCCTGAGAGCCAATTAGTCCGTCCGGGGGATCTCTGCCATCATCGGCGCTATGCAAGAGGCGAGGACGATCTGTCAATTGATGTGACCAGTAGCTGGAGGAGAACGATTAGAAAAGCACTTCTAGGGTGAGCCAACTCCAGAAATATACAGGGAATGTAGGGATGCGGTCAAGGTTGCAGGTCACGGCCTGGCCCAGTCACAACTGGAAGAGAAACTGAATCGAGACGTGTTGCTATCCACTTAGGAATTACAACACGCTCGTCGATGATGCTGAGCTTCACAACAGAGCTAGCGACCGCAATTCTCCGTTCTCTTGGGGCTTTTATTCTCGCCAGTTTTTCAATATGCCTACAATACGTCAGCCTTGAACGAGACTTGTAGTAGAAATGGTGAACTGTGATTCGAATGCAATTGGAGATCGATCTGAGCTACCAAGTTTCGGAACCTGGCTGCGACTTTATCTTTAATTTGCACGCGGCAGAGACGTCGTGCCAGCACGTAGTGAGTGAGAACCTGTCGCTAAGCCAATCTCTCACGCCAGAGATGTTTCGCGACAGTCTCTCCGGAAATCGCTACTTTCGGCTTCGTGGAAATCCAGGAATACTCAACGTTAGCTATAGAGCGACTGTCAACGTCGCCCCTAATCTGGTCGATCCAGGTTCTATCCCGGAAACTCCGATCTCTGCATTGCCGGTTTCCATTCTTCATTACATTTATCCGAGTCGGTATTGCGAGTCCGATCGATTAAGCAAATTGGCAATCCGAGAATTCGGAGGTTTATGGCAAGGTTACTCGCGTGTACTCGCGATTCAAAACTGGGTACGCAACCACGTTTCCTTTGCATCGAACACGACCAACTCGAATACTTCTGCCGTTGATACGATCATCAATCAAGTGGGAGTGTGTCGCGACTTCGCTCATCTTATGATCGCATTGTGCCGTGCATTGAGTATACCGGCTCGATTCGTAACTGGAACTGATTATGGAGCAGATCCAATCCTCGGGCCACCAGACTTTCACGCGTACGTGGAAGTGTATCTAGGAAACCGTTGGTACATATTTGATCCATCAGGTACAACGATCCCCATGGGGCTAGTCCGAATTGGAACGGGGCGAGATGCCGCCGACGTTTCGTTTGCCACTATCTTTGGGACAATTAGATCGCCTGCTCCAAGAATCTTCATGAAGGCAGAGTTCGATGCCCAAAACGACTGGACTCTCCCGTACCATTGCAATCAAGCGCTATCCACAGACCAGCCATAGGAGGCAACCCCGACAAAAGTCGAAGTAGGCTACGACCATTGTCGACCAATGTCCTGGCCGTTAGTAGTTCCATCGTAAAATCCAAAAGCTTGAGTCAATGGTCCCAAGCTTCGGTTGGCGACTACTTCCAACGCCAATCGGTGGCTAATTGCTCGAGAACTTTATCAAGTTTCTCGTCAGACTTGGCTCCTCCAATCAGCATAAAGATTCGAGAGTCTTTGATCACAAAGATGGCGTTGGTGGGTTGGACTTTCTTTTCCGTCGGTGGAATTGCTATCTTGAATCCTTCTTCGCCATCGACGTTAAAGCTCTTTTCGAGAACTTCACCGCTCCACATTTTTGCAAACGATTTAGCAAGTACCTTGGCAGACGGATCCGATGGCTTGCCAACATCGATCATGATCATCGGCGACGAACCACCTGGTTTGTCAGAACTCTTCGTCAAGATGCATTGAGTTTTGCCATCGCTGCGATTCGGTTGCCAACCTTCGGGCACTTTGAACGTTGCATACTTCAGTTCACAGATCATTCGCTTCGGGTCGGAAGGATCTTTCTTAACGACCAATCTATCGTCTTGACTGAAAGCGAATGAACCGCATCCGAACAACAAACAAAACATGGAGAGGAGAGGCTTCATGATGTCTTTTCTGTTTCTAAAGGGGGATCCGTTTGGAAAGCCACGAATATCGAATAGGCCCGCCTGCATTGTACTGCACGGCCATGCATGCTACCACAATCTTCGGTCGTTCGGGTCTCGACGATACTGTCGGTAAAGCTCGGTATCTGGTTCTTCTCGCAATTGCAATCGACAGATGCCGGCGGCAACAACGCCCGCTACGAATCCGCCGATATGCGCCAAGTATGCGACTCCTCCGAGCGATGCAGACGTCGAAGCGATCGAACCATAACCGCTGACGAGTTGCATGGCGATCCACATCCCTAACACAACAATCGCGGGTACTGTGATCACTTGATAAAAGAAGATCGCATTGATCCGGTTGTGCGGAAACAAAACCAGATACGCCCCCATCACCCCTGCGATCGCACCGGATGCACCTAAGTTCGGTATCACACTCGATGGGTTGATCAATATCTGTGAAAAACTGGCGACCAAGCCTGCCAACAGATAGAAAATCAAGAACTTTACATGACCGAAGCGGTGCTCGACATTGTCTCCAAAGATCCATAGATAAAGCATGTTACCACCGATATGACCGAATCCGCCGTGCATAAACATGGAACTTAGCAGCGTCAAATAAATCACAGGTGGCCCTGGCGATTGCGGAACCACGTGCGTTTCGGAGCCAGGAAGTCGAATCTCGACCGGTTCGACCAAATCTACCCCCGTCGTAATTTCCCTCGGTATCACACTCCAACCATAGGTGAATTCAGGATTGGCAAGCTGTACCAAAAACAAAACTACATTGGCTGCTAGCAACGTGTAGGTGACATAGCTAACGGTAGAGACTTCGCGGTCATCATCACTAATGGGGAAAAACATGATCGCACCAAATCTTCAACTGGCGAGTCGAATGGGAGTTGGGAATTCGATTGCGAACTTGGTGCCGCGACCAACTTCGCTCTGAACGGTGATGCGCCCGCCGTGCGCTTCGATGATCTTCCTGGCCGTTGGCAACCCGAGGCCTGAACCTCCGTGCTTCGTCGAATAGAAAGGCTCGAACATACGCATCGCGGTCACTTCGTCCATTCCACAACCTGTATCGATCATCTCCATAGCGACCCCGCCTGGAACCGAGTAAGTTCGTACCAGGAGTTGACCGCCGTTCGGCATCGCCTCGAGCGCATTCTTCACGAGATTCAATAACGCAGCTTGCAGGGAATCGCTATGCAGTTTGATGTTTGGTAGATTGGCATCCAATATGATTTGGAGCTGTATCTCAGATTTATCCGCCTGGGCACGATAGAGGGTCATCACTCGTTGAATTTGTTCGTTGAGTGACCCCACAGTCATTTCGAGATCTCGCATCCTCGCAAAACGGAGAAAATCGCGTAGCAGGTTTTCCAAACGATTGCATTGATGACGTATCATATCGACTTTGGCAATCGCACGCCGCTGCCCCGGAAACGGTGTCTCCTCTAATTCTTCGCAAAGCAGATCCGTGTTCATGTGAATCACCGAAAGCGGATTCTTGATCTCGTGGGCCAAAGAACCAGCGAGCTCCGCCAGCTCATTGTACTGTCGCCGCAGTTCGTCAATCGTTTCAGGTGAATCAGGTGCGGTCGGTTCAGACATTCAAAATGGTAGAGTGAGTGGTGGGTCGCAACATTATCATCAGTTTCACCGTTGGAGGCGGTTTCGATAGAATACCGTAAATTTCTATTTGCTTCTATCACAACACTGCTTGATTGGGTGTTCCTACGAAAGTCTCATTCAAAAGATGGATCAGCGATGCTAAACTGTACGTGGATAACCAGTTGCTTAAGTTGCTTAGCTTAAGTTGCTCGATGGGGCGTTGATTTCATCCCAACACGAAGCGTAGGCGAGAGCGCCAAATCCCTCGCTTATTCTTCGTGTTGTGATTGAAATCGGGGCTAGCGCCCATCGGCTCATTAGCGTGGAGCAGCCCTGGCTATCGCCTTGCGGTGCAGTGACACAATTTATCAATGAAGTATCCTCGAATAGCAATTCTATGTCTTACCGCTTTTGTTTACCGGCTGATGTCTCCAGTGCAATGGATGCACGCGTCCAGTTTGCCCTCGATTTAGCGATCGCCGCTGGCAACACCACCCTACAGTACTTTCGCACAAACCAGTATCAGGTCGAAAGAAAACGGGATAAATCCCCTGTCACACAAGCGGACAAGAGCGCCGAAGAAACCGTGCGAAAGCTCATTGCAGACCGATTTCCCGCGGACGCAATCTTGGGCGAAGAGTTCGGTACCGTTGCTGGCAATTCTCAATACGAGTGGATCATCGATCCCATCGACGGAACTAAAAGCTTTATTTCGGGCGTGCCCCTCTATTCCACCTTGGTTGGCATGACCATGAATGGTGAACCCACCGTAGGAGTTATCGCTATCCCTGCGTTGGGAGAAGTCATCGTTGCCGCCAAGGGGCTAGGCGCGTGGTACGGAGCAATACCCCCGAACTCATTCCAATCCACCGGTTCGACTAACATCAATTCTTTCAATTTAGAGATGACCCGGGCTCACGTTTCCCGACAATCTAAACTTGAAGATGGTCTACTGCTCACGTCACAATCGGATAACTTTGCACACAGAAATGCAACCACTGCTTACCATGCACTGGAATCGCTAGCCTATATCACGCGAACTTGGGGGGACGGCTACGGCTATCTTTTGGTCGCCACCGGCCGCGCGGAGGTCATGGTAGATCCGATCGTGAATCCCTGGGATGTTGCGGCAGTCGCACCTGTTATCATGGAAGCAGGTGGACGGTTCTCTACCTGGGACGGTCAGTACGATATCCGAAAGAGTCATTGCCTCGGTAGCAATGGTCTGGTTCATGATCAAGTTATCAGTCACCTGAAAGAGTTCGCTTAATACTTGATGAAAACTGACTCACGACTCTTACTCGTCCCAACAGATCTGGAGCGTCAAAAACTGCCGAAGGCATGTGTTGAACAGTGGCTCGACCGCGGCCACCGAATCGAAATCTGCGGCTTCGGCCAGGTTGTGGCTGCCGCCCGAACGATGCAATTGCTCGCTACCGGTTCGTTCGATTCTGTGACGCTGGTAGGAATTGCAGGCTCTCTGGAAAACGAGGTTGAAGTTGGCTGTGCAGTGCAATTTGGCACCGTCTATTGCGATGGTATCGGCGTCGGACAAGGAGCCATACACCGCAGTGCGATGGATATGGGGTGGCACCAATGGCCCCGCGAGCCAAAGATCGATGACACAATCCAGCTATCGGCACACGCACCCGATCATCCCCTTCCCGGCTTGGTGAGTGTTCTCGCAGCCTCTGCAACCCCAACCGAAGCGGCTTGGAGACGTTCGCGATTCCCACTCGGTAAGGCGGAAGACATGGAAGGATTTGGGGTCGCTGTTTCCTGCCGATTAGCCAACGTTCCGCTCACGATCGTTCGAGGAATATCCAATCGTGCAGGTGATCGCGACCATACCAATTGGAATATCGAAGGCAGCCTAAAACAAGCGATGCTATTGATCCTTCAAAAAGCTCTCCAACCTCAAGAAGCATCAGAATGACGTGCCCCATCCGGTTTGCAATCTCCACGTGCCCCAACGACACCTTTGCCTTTCATGCAATGATGAATCGATTGGTAGATTGGAGAGGACTGGAATTCGAGATCGAACTTCTTGATATTCAAACATTGAACGAGAAACTCCTCGCGGGAGCGTTGGATGTTGCCAAAACCAGTTTTCATGCAGCCCTTTTCATTGCAGATAAGTATGGCGTTTTCTCAAGCGGTTCAGCCCTAGGGTTCGGCGTTGGGCCGCTGCTTTTGGCTGCAAAGCCTGAGTCGGTTCCAACCAAGCACGAGGAATTAACATTGTGCCCTGGCAAACATACGACAGCGACATTGCTTTACCAATTGTTCTATCCGAACACAACTCGGGTGCAGCAAATTGTTTTTTCGCAAATCATGCCCGATCTGAAACGAGGTGCGGCCGACTTCGGGGTCTGTATTCACGAGGGGCGATTCACTTGGCAATCCGAAGGGCTGTCGCTAGTGGAGGACCTCGGTACGCGATGGGAAAAAGAAACCGGTTGCCCATTGCCCCTGGGGGGAATCGTAGGAGCATGGCGGCTTGGGGATGAGACACTCGCCAAGATCCAGGGGGTCATCGCCGATTCATTAGCTTTCGCCATCGCAAATCCAAATGCCACATTGCCAACCATGCGACATTACGCGCAAGAATTTGACGATCGAATCCTCATGCAACATGTGGAACTCTATGTCAATGAATGGACAACGTCGCTCGGAAAAACCGGTGCGGACGCTTTGCATGAGTTAGCCAACCGTGCGCGATCCATTGGCTTGGTTGAGGGTTCGCAGATACTGAGGATCATCGATGGCCAGATTTGAAAGTCAAACTTCCTTCCCCCAATCCATCAACAGACGAGTCGGGCTGAAGACCATGTGTCTCGCATCGCTCGCATGGATCTACGGCAGCGAGAAGTGTGAAGCCAATCGCATCTCAGACAGAGCATTCGAGCTGCAGATACCCGCGATGGGAAGTTTGCTCAATATACGCTGGATCCTGGAGGATTTGAAGCTAAATGAACCAGCGCAGCAGAGCCTTAACGAAGCTATTGGCGAGGAGGCACGGTCTGTTTGCAATCACTGGACGAGTGTCCTCAGCGATTACGATGAGGAAAGCGAAGCGATGCAGTTGGCCAGTCTCGGTGATACGGGCAGATATTGCTGGCCGTCAGAGGACTTTGCTTATGCATTGGATGTTGGTGATCGATGGTATCGACTCAGCGAAGGAGCTTTGGATATCGCATTGGGAGCGATGACATCGTTGCGCAGAAAAAGAACTCCGCCCGATTCCAGCATGTGGCTTCTGGCGAAGCAATCGAGTGGTTGGGGGAATATTGAATGGGACCCGTGCCGCCGTGGGTTTCGTTTCTCTAGGCCTGGCATCCGGTTCGATTTTGGAGCCATCGGCAAAGGGCTTGTCGCAGACAAAGTGTACGCCATGATGTTCTCGAAAGGTGTCGGCTGTTGCATCGTGAACTTTTCTGGCAACATGCGAATTGGATCGGCGCCACCAGGGACAACCGGTTGGCCTGTGGCGATCGATAATCTCTATGCAAATCACCATGAGGAGGAATCGCTATTGCGACGAGATCGCTATCACGATTGTGGAATTGCGACCTCTGGAAGCCGCTGGCAACGGTTTCTAGACTCATCCAGCTTAGGGCAAGAAGACAAGACAAGCCATATCCTCGACCCCCGCACTCTCAACGGAATCAAGTTAAAGCAGAGTGCGACTATCGTGTCTGCAACTGCAATCGAATCGGATGCCGCAGCAACTGCCACCAGCGTGCATCAAACACGCGACATCGGTTACTGGCTAACCAAGATCTCATACTGGAACCCCAGTTGCCGATGGATCGTTCAATCGTACGTGGACGACGACCTACTTGTTCGAACGAACTACTAAGGCGAAAAATCCGGCGAATGGGTCATCGACAAATGAAGCATTCTCCTAAAGTCCTTGCTGCAATTGCTTGGCTGGTCTATGGCGACGCGCAATCGAAGAAATGTAATCTTCGTTTGTCACTAATTCAGCATAAAGGCCAATATCGAACCAGTTCGCGAAACGGTCATTGCTCGCGTCTTTTGGAAACAAGCTCTCTTCTTCACCTTCACTGGAAAATGCGCTCGAACTGTTTAGAAAATTGATCACAAACAATGCGTCGAGAGCCGACACGCTTTGGTCTTCGATGGTATCCAGGTAAATGGGTGGATTCGGAACTGGTGCTGTGAATAGATTCTTGCTTAGGTCAGAATTGAGATAATTGACGATCGCCAATACATCCAGTGCTGTAATTTGACCATCCTTATCAACATCCATCGGCGAAGCATAGTTGCGCCATGGGGAATCGTTGTCCAGCAATCGAATGCTAACACTTCGCATTGCAGGCTCGCCAGAATGATTTTTAGCAACGACCTCCACCAGTAGGGATGATTCAAAAGTCAAATCATCCACGCTTGAAATTGAAAACTGTACAAACGGCTGTCCTGCAGGTATGGTCACTTGAGGGGGCAGTGCGATTTGGTTTGGAACGCTTGCTTTCAAATCGATGACTAGGTCGCTACGGTCATCCATGCCGGGACGCCAAATAGTGACGATCGCCCCTGAATCACCTTCCCGTATATTGTGATCATCAACCCACATAGGTAGCAGAAGTCCGACAGAACGCGAAGGGGAAAACTCGGATTGGCTCCCGTTAGTGGTTCTAGCTGTCGCATAAACTTTGGCATCTTCCGGAAGCCCAAACGAAAATTCTTGCGTCCAAGTTAACAAACCAACGTTGTCGGTTTGAAAGGAGCGGCTGCCGATGAATCGTCGTTCAGATAGACCGGCTTGTTCGCTGTACAAGTCTATCTCCAACAACGTATTCGCTGCTCCTTCAAAACTGCCAGAAATTTGAACAAAAATACTTGAGTTAGCAACGAAGTCGATGATCGGATAATTTAGCAATTCATTGGGGCCAGTATCTTGATCACCTCGATCGTTGGGCGTCGGCCCATCTCCTCCAAGATCGATCTCCATAAAACGATGATTCCCAATTGAATTCCTCAACAGTGAGTTTCCTGTTGAGAGTGGATGCGTTACCTGCAGTCCGAAGCTTCCATTTCCCACAATACGATTGGAACCACTCTCCATTCCGTTACCAATTTTGTTACTACTTGACTGGGAGATGCTAATTCCACCTAACGAGTTGCCAAGTATTTTCAGTCCAGCACCAACGAGGCCAATCCAGTTTCCGAGTAGGGAGTTACTGTTCGCATTTGACCTTATCTCAACACCCCACCCGACGTTGCCGCTGATTACGTTACGTTCGTTTGGCAAAGTCCCACCCACAGTATTGCGTTGCGCTTGATCATAAAGCAAAACGCCACTGAGAAGATTTGGTATCGATACCAATCCAGATGAATCAGTGCCGATGAAATTGCCCGCAATTCTGTTGTCGTCCGTTTGATAACCACCCATCGCTACGCCTTGAAAGGCATTTCCAGCGATCAGGTTGCGTTCCAATTCATCTGAAACACCATTACTGTCGGTACCAATTAGGTTCTGCTGAGATCCATTGGAAATCCAGATTCCGGAATGTTGGTTCGCTACCGCTGTCGTACCATCTGCAGAAAGTCCAAGACAGTTTCCGGCGATTCGAACGAAATCAGCATTCCAAAGCCAGATTCCGTTTCTAAGGTTGCCGGCGATCGTATTGCCTTCCCATTGATCTGCTATCCCGTCGCCATTTGTTCCTATCACGATATCGCTGCTACCTGGTGCGTTCGATACGAGAAGTCCGTCAACGGAGTTGGGAAGAGCTGTCTTGCCATCCGGTGCGACACCGATAAAGTTGCTGGAGATTCGAGTGGTACGGCTCCCATCGACTCTGATACCATACCCGGAGTTTCCGCTAATGACATTCCGTGCCGCAGCGGCTTCCATTGTATGCAAGCCAGAACCTAAGGTTGTTCTCAATGAATTGCCATCGACCAGAACCCCACCCGTTTGATTCGGCAGCATCCCTAGTCCGTCACTGGTGATGCCAACCCAATTTCCTGCGAGTCGACTGTCCGAGGAGCCGGCTACTCGAATGCCATACTCCACATTACCTGATATGTGATTGCGTTCGAAAAAATCGTTCGTTCCATCTGCATTCGTTCCCACTCGGTTTTCATTTGAAAAGTGAAGGATAATTCCATTGCGTTGGTTTCCCAATGCAGTTTTTCCTGTCGCGTCCAAACCCACCCAGTTGCCGGCGATGACGTTTTGGGCCGATTCGAAGACCTCAATGCCATCTTTGCCGTTTCCTGATATCAAGTTTCTCTGGGTAGCGTTATCAGCCCCTGTGCCATCAACGCCTACAATCGTAGTTCTAGAATTTCCACCCAACACCAAGCCTGTAAACAAGTTGGGAACCGCCAACAGTCCGTCGGCATCGGTACCGATTCGATTTCCTTGTATTCGATTGGAATGGGAGAGTGATCCCCAAACGCGAATACCTTCCCACCCATTGCCTGAGGTTAGATTGCCCATGCCTGGACCGCCAATAAGATTGTTGCTGGAGTCAAGAACTTCAACTCCTTGCCGTCCATTCCCTTTTGCAATTCTTCCAGACAAGTCCGTGCCCAAATAATTTGACTCGATCCGATTCAGACCGGGGCCGACTACAAGTATCCCGGCTCCAGGAAATTGATTGATAACCAATCCCTTTACTACGGAGAAACCGGATCCCAGAATAAGTCCATACTCATCGTTCGAAAGCAATCTTCCGGTTAGCTCAACAACCGGCTTACCGGAATAACCGGGCTGCGTGGTTCCGTCGATGGTGACGGGGTCCGTGACGTATGGCAGGGCTGACTTGAGTTCGATCGTCCTTGACAATCCCTCAATAAAAAAATCAATAGTGTCTCTGTCCGGCGACGCATTGGAGTTCAAGATAGCTTGCCGCAACGATCCTTCTCCTGAATCCTCGGTGTTGGAAACAACAAACGTTGCTAACTGCCTACGCTGTTCCAACTCCTCAAATCGAAGGATTCGTCGAGGTCTGTGCATTCTATTGGTCATGTCTCGAATTCTCGAACCATTTTACTTTTGATACATGGGCAAGACTTTTGCCAAAACACCGTATCTTAATCGACGCTCTGCTTTCAATAAATGATCAACTGTTGAAAAAGGGCACTTTAGGGAAAAAGTTTAGCAAGCAATCAAATTGATCTAGCAATAAAAATGGCTCTCAGTGAAGAAGGTTGTTCTCACACAAACCAATTCAAGGAGAGCCAAGGATGGCTAAGCGTAAACCCTCAAAGCAACT
>JAJTID010000145.1 GCA_021300155.1 Pirellula sp. | reverse complement strand
GCCTGTTCATTAAGACGCTGTTGCCAATACTCGGCCTTGGCCGAACGATTCAAACGATCCACGATTTGGACTCCTAGATTCGAGGAAACAAAACCCTCAAACCTAACCCACCACGCAAGATGTGTTTCAACGAACGCTCACAAAGCACTTTCGAACCTTCTTTTGTCCTGGTTGAAACTTACGCACTCCCAGGATCGCTTCTTCTCGCATTCGATCCGGCGAACCCGGCCCACGGCTCTTGCCGAAGTACTTCTTGAAGTTCCAAACTAGATCGCACCACATCCCTTCTGCGATTCCGAGCCTAGCCAAGATCGGTGCATGATCCGCCTTGATCTTGCCTCTTTTGTCTTCCCGTCCTTGGCTGCCTGTCCAATACAAAAGGGCAAGATACTCCTCCATGCTCATATCCAAAAATCCCTTATCGCTCGCTCGCACCCCATCCTTATTCACCACCGGCCCCGTCAACCGCGGATTCAACTCTAACGGTGCCAGCCACCCGTCGCGTGCAATTCGCGGCCCACGTCGCTTCCTGGCCGCTTTGCGTAAATCCACCAACTCCTCGGGAGTGCTACTCTTTTGTATCTTTGCAGCTTCTTCCCGATTGATCGTCTGCATCGGAGCCGCCGCCGACTCGATCGTCTGGCCCTGCGCCGCCTTGATGCGATCGTAAGCAGAGGTGAACGTGGAGGTTTCGGGTGACTCGGCCATGGCCGCACGAACTGGATTCAAATCCACATACATGCAACAAGCCAATAACGCAGCCTCATCCAGAAGCCGCTGTGCCTTAAAACGCCCTTCCCAAAAGCAGCCAGTGCATTCCTCTTGTTTATTCGCCAATCGAGCGATCGGCTCAGAAAGTGCACGCATAAACCAAGAAATGTCGGACAGTCGCAACCTTACGACGGCCATACGCTCCGGATTGTTCGCCAACGCCTCGACATCTGACGTCGTCGGATCCCCCAATTGCTCCTCAAGCCGTTTCCCTGGGAAAATTTGCAACCACCGAAGAGCGACTTGCCGATCCGACCAAGTAGCAACGACATCCGGCCGACTTCGCAGCACCAAATGCATGTGATTGGAGAGGATTGCATAAGAAAGTACATCTGTACCAAAAACTGAAGCTAGCTTTTCGATCCGCTGGCGAATCCACTCTTTTCGAAAGGAATAATCCTTCCCGGAAACATTATCAATCCCACTCAGGTATGCGCGACGAACGCATCTTTGGACACAATGCAGGATTGCAATTTCTTGAGGCCTATAGACATCCGAACGTAATGAACGAGGCATAGTCATTTCTCCTTTTCCAGGATTCTATCAAATCTCTGTTGCTCCGCAAGAGACATGGGTGGCACGAACTGGTCTGTCATGGGTGGCACGAACTGGTCTGTCAGGGTTCCGATTGGCATGATAGAGTACCTAACAAACCAACACCAAACGAGAGCATTTCAACGCCATTAAGATGCCAAGAAAACTTGCTGAAACAACCTGAAAGTACACCAAACGTCATATTTAAAAGCCAGCAAAACACCGACTTTTGTCGGCTCTGTCCAGCGAGGAGGTTTTTTTGGGGGGCCTGCTGTTGGCGGTGATCGAGGGCTATGGGAAATCTGATATTATTTGCCTGTTAATTCTCGAACCCTGCTCCATTGAATTGGACTACCTCTGAATTGGACTACCTCTGAAAGATGAAACTGATGAAACGAATTTACTCAAAGCTCCTAGCTATTTCTCTGGTTTGGGCATCCGTATCCTCGTGTTTGCTGGCTGACGACAAAGCAAAGCCTGTTCGTATGGGTTGCGGCATCATGACCTTTGATACTGTCCCGGGATGGGGCCTGCGACCTGACGGTACTTCTTCGATCGGACCAACCCACGGGAGCGTTGTGATCGATGGCGAAGGTCACATTTACACCAGCGCGAACCAAGGTGTTTTTGTGTTCACCCCAGAAGGCATGCTGATCCAAAGCTACACCGACAAAGACTATACCAACCTCCACGATATGGAGATTCGCAAAGAAGGTGATCGCGAGTTCATTTATGGAGCCCGCAATGTCGCAGGCGAAGGGATCAAATTCGATTGCCATTCGGGCGAGGTTGTGCTCCGTTTGCCTTTTCCGAAAGAATCTGGCTTAAATTTAGATAAATTCGTCCCCACAGCCATCACCATTGCAGAGAACGGTGACATCTACCTTTCGAATGGATACGCGAGTAACCATATCTTCCGTTTTGACAAATCCGGAAAGTATCTCTCGCACTTTGGAACCAAAGGAAATGGCCTGAAAGAGTTCAACACAGCACACGGCATGACACTGGATACGCGATACTCACCAAACCGACTGTTGATTTGCGACAGGAATCACCAACCAAAAGGGCGACTCGTTCATTACAGCTTGGAAGGTGAGTTCATTGAAGAGGTCATCACGGGCCTTGGACAACCAACCTCAGTTGCCATCTTCGGTGATTATGTTTCGGTCCCTGATTTGAAAGGCCGAGTCGTGATCCTCGATAAAACCAACACGATCATGGCTGTGCTGGGTCACAATCCTGACCCAGCCAAAGGAGGCAATTATAAAGTTCCTCAAGCGGAATGGGTCGAAGGAGTTTTCAGCGGCACTCATGGTTCCTACTGGGACAAGCAGGGCAATCTGTATGTTCAAGATTGGAATGTGTCGGGTAGGTTGATGAAACTGGTTCGAGTCCCCGTCGGTGGTAGCAACTGATAATCGAAAGAGATGCAATGCTAGAATTCGTCGATCAATTCCATTCTCAAATCGAACAGATTGATCGCGCGAAGATACCATTGATCCTCGATTCCGACAGCAGACTGTCTGTCCAGGAACAGCTTGCATCGTTGAGAAAACGCTTTCTGCCCTGTGACGGAAAGCAATGCAATGCAGGCGAAGTACTGGCGTCGGGGGATTTCCCTCCAAACTATCGAATGGCACTGGAGTTTTGGCTCCAAGGCGAGTTTCAGCGGTCTCTTGACCAATTGAGTGCGCGAGCCGAGACTCGAAGATACCTTCATCGATCGGTTCAGTTCGTTGCTTTGCAGGTGATGCTGATCTTCGGTGGAGTTTTTCTAGGGCTCATGGCAACGTGTGTTTGGCTTTATCCTCGGGTCGATGCGTTCAGTGAGCCACAGTTCAATGAACCTGGACCAGGCATGCGATTGCTGGGAACGCTTCGCAATACGCTTCCTATTTGGGGTATTGCTGTACCGCTGCTAGTGATATCGATGTGGTCTTATTGGAAGCTGGGCTTGATTCGCTCTCGCAAGAAGGCGATGGCAGCCGAATTTATGTGGCTTCGAGAATTGGGTGGATTGCATGGGCCTCCAGGGCAGTTCCGAGTGTTGGCAGGAGTCGCGATGGTCGCTTGCGGATTGTCGGTTCTTGCCTTTGGTGTCAGTCTGTTTTGGCCAGCCATCGAACTTTTGCTCAGCGTCTCGGAACCATCGAGGTAAGCAAAGGCATGAGCTCGAACGGATCAACTTCGGACAGGTTGGCGAATTTGCCATCGGATCACAAAGCAACCATCGATCGAATTCTCGAGTCGAAGTCAGAGTTGAATGTCTCGCTTGAAAGATTGCTTCACATTCCTGAAGCTGCTGCGTATGCCAAGGAGATACGGAGCTTTATCGATGCGCTGCACCGCGGTATTTCTGCGGATGACTTTCTCGAAGATGGCTCGTTGGCCATCTGGCTGCCAGCCCTTTTGACGTTCGGTCGCATCAAGGATCGAGGGGGTTCCGACATGCGGCAGGTTGTGGAAGCGATCGTTCGATCGGCAGAGGATCGCTCGACGCGTTCCGGTGCATTAATGTACATGCTAACGGTGTTTTTCCTTGCGCTTGGTGTTGTCCTGTTCCTGTGTTCCACTGTCATTCCAGTGTTCGCAGAAATGTTTCGCGACTTTGGGTTACGACTTCCGCTCCCAACTCAAGCATTAGTCTGGGTGAGCGATCGATTAGGGCCACGATCGATTGCCATCTTTGGCGCGAGTTTAACAACGGTTTTGATGCTCTGGCTTGCGATACGAATTGGGCGGCGTTTGTTCGTTACGTTGGATCCTGCATCAGTCTTGCGTGGGTTTTCGTCTGGGAGCAATTCGAGTTTGATCGCGATGAGTCGATTCGTGACAACGCTCGCAGAATTGTTGCGCATCGGAACGCCAATTGGTGACGCATTGAATGCTTCGGGCAAAGCAAGCCAGAGCGCATTATTGGCTGGAGTTGCCATGCGATTTGCGAAAGATCTTCGAACGAAAGGCAAACCGAGCCATGTCGTAACGTCCTATTTTCCTCGTTTGCTTTTCTACGGTTTAAACCCAACAGGCTGTGGCGAACCCAACATCCCGTTGCTAGACGAACTGGGGCGGATTTATGCAGAGAGAGCTCGATATCGAACGGACTGGGTAGCAGGATTCATTGTGCCGGTAGCGACCATTTTCATCGGATGCTTTGTTGGTTTCGTAGCATTCGCACTGTTTTTGCCACTGATCTCTCTGATTACTTCTTTGAGTTAGGGGGGAATGGATGCTCGGACGTTTTGCAAGGGAAGTACAAACGTTGGGAGAATCGCTTCCCCTAATCAGTTTCTTGGTTCGCCTATGCACGGTCTTCAGCGTTCGTTGGTCCCTCACCCCGTGGCTCCAGCGCGAGCATCCCACGGCCGTACAGCATTCACTCCTTCGAGCATTGTCGATTGCAGACCGGGAAAATCTGGATGTGAAGCAGGTGATCGAATCCCTCGCTTACGAGCATTGGGGTGCGCATCGTCATCGTCTGTTGCGATTAGGGCGGTGCATACCAGAAAGCAACGATTGGCTGGCAGCTTTAGAAAAGTACCCGGGCATGGTAGGCAACCATGCACTTACCGCCCTACGCGTCGGCAAACGGTCGAACACGTTGGACGTTACGTGGCAGGAACTGCTCAAGAATGAGCGACCTGTCGATGCCTCATCGCTTCGGTTGACTCGCGATCGATGGATGTATTGGCCGTTCCTCGCACTGTTGGCTGTGGTTGTTGGTTTTAACATAAGGGCGATTGCACGAGAGTTCGTCAATTCCTCTTCGCACTGGTCCTTTCAAACATTAGTCGCGGCACTGGAGTTTCTAACCGATCATCTTGGTACTTTGGTTGTGGTAGGGGTGATCGTGGTTGTACTTAGTGCCGTACCATCTTTACGAATGTGTATCGTGCAATGGCTTGCAATGTGTGTACCATGGCGGCGGCAGGCTCTGGAATCGAATCAGTTATTGCGGCATTTGTCGGTCTTGCACTCGGAAGAAAGACCCTTAGCTGAATCATTGAATGTTCTCCAGAGTAGCCATGCAGATGCTCGAAGCAGAAATCGACTGGCAGCGATGCATCGAGAAACAATCGCTGATGAAAATGGTTGGCAACGTCTCATCAAGTACGGGATCATGAGTCAGGATGAGGTAAACGCTGTCGAACAGGCGGCCAATGCATCGGTTCAAAGTTGGATTCTTGGCCATCTAGCCACGAAGCGTCGAGAATCTTTGTACTTCCGAGGTTTGATCGGAGGCATGCTGACGCAACCGGTTTTGACGCTTGTTTTTGGCGGTATGGTACTGTGGATATCCTTGGCGCTGATGGGCATGTTGAATGAACTTGTTTACTCGCTAGCCGAAGTGGAGAGATAGCCTCATGCGAAAGAACCATGGATTTAGCAAGATAGAGTTACTCGTTGCCAGTTCCTTGCTCTCCGCCTTAGTAGTGATTGCAGTACCGCTAATCACGCGGTTGCAGAATGTATGGAAAAGCACTCGCATGTATCAGATTGCGACGTTGGAACTTGCAAATCGAATGGATGCGTTGCGAGACCTCGAACCTGATGCATGCGAAACAGCGATCGGATCGCTCCAAGTATCAGAACGACTCAAAGCCTCATTACCAAACGCGGAACTTACCGGCGAGTTGGTGCGAATAGAGGAGGAGACACGCATTGTCTTGCGAATGAAACTAGATCCTGCAGTGAGGAGAGAACCGTTGATCCTCATCGGTTGGCTTTCGTCAGATCAGGAGTCTTCGCCATGAGACGACGACAAGGTTCGACATTGCTCGAAGTGGTGATCGCCATTCCGATTTCCTTTGCACTGCTCATCGGCGCGATCGGTTTGGTTCACAAAGCGATGGTGGTTTCCAATCTTGCTAAGAATCAATCCTTGGCAAGACGAACCATTGGCAATTTAGCTCAGCAATTCAGGACCGATGTGCATGAATCTGAAACCGCCCAATTGGAAAGGGATGAGCGATCAAACAAATTTCGTTTGCTACTGAATCACCCCGATCGCAACCCGGTGATTTACGAATCTGGCGACTCTGTTATTCGCCGAATCGCTGGGGATGCCCAACAGGAGCAGTTTCTGATCTCTGGAAACCGAGACTCGCAAGTAGAGATTTTCGACGTGACTAGTAGAACGATCTCAAGTTCGAAGAAGCGGATCCGTTTGACGATCCTGCGTCAGACCGAGGGCAATCTAAAGAACGACGAATCAAACATCTTGGCGGATGCCGAGATCGAGGCGACGTTAGGAGTTTTTGCATCGGCGCGAACGGGAAAGGAAAGCCATGAATAGGGTGAATCGGAGTCGATCGCATCGACCGAAAGCAAGATCTGGCATTATTGTATTGTGCTTGCTCGTCTGTTTGAGCGTTGTTATCTCGTTGTTGATGACTTCCGTTCAAGCCGCGCTGCGGAGTCGAATGGAAGTCCGCAATCAGCTTCGACTGGTTCAAGCGTCGTTGCTCTGCGATGCGGGATTGCAGCGTGCGATGTCAAAGCTAAAGAAGGATACCGACTATCGCGGGGAAACTTGGAGTCCGTCGATTGAGGATGCGTCGTTTACGAAGACCGATGTCACCATCCGAGTCTCAGAAAAGGAGTTCGAAAGAACCATTGATGTCGTAGTTCAATTGAAGGGCTCCGATGCAGCATCAGATTTGATTCAACGTTCGAAATCGCTCCGATTTTCGACTTCACAGAAAGCAAAGGATGGGAACAAAGATGAATAACAACTCGCAGACACGAGCAATAGAGTCAGGACAAAGTCACCCCCTTTCGCAGTCCATCCGTTTGTTAAGGCAAGCCTTCACGCTTGTCGAACTGCTAGTGGTGATTGCCATTATCGGAATTCTGGTTGGACTGTTGTTACCTGCGGTGCAAGCGGCGAGAGAAGCTGCTAGGAGAGGGCAGTGTCTGAACAACATATCGCAGCTCATCTTGGCGGTGCACAATCACGAGTTCAGTTATGAGAGACTCCCGTCGGGTGTGATTGATTCGACGGGCCCAATTCGTAATGAAGCGATTGGTCAGCATGTGAGCTGGTTGGTCCAGTTGCTCCCGTACATGGAGCAAAACCAAACGTTCAAGGGATTCAATCAAACGCTAGGTACGTACGCAGACGAGAACAAGCGCGCGAGAAGTCAGAGAATTCTATTTTTGTTGTGCCCGAGTAGCCCTGCACCTCCGGTCGCCAATGTCGGCCTGACGCATTATGTTGGTTGCCATCATGATTCGGAGTCACCCATTGCAGCCGACAACAATGGAGTTTTCTTTCTCAATAGTAGACTGCGTCTAGCGGAGGTTGAGGATGGAACCAGCAGCACGATTTTTCTTGGAGAAGTGCTTCATCCTGACGCATTAGGTTGGGCGTCGGGGACTCGAGCATCATTGCGAAATACGGGTTCGTTCGATGGAATGACCGCACCGATTGTGAACCCGTTGGCAACACCTGCGAATTCGATTCTCTATGTCGGCGGATTTGGAAGCTGGCACGCAGGTGGGGCAAACTTTGCATTTGGCGATGGCTCGGTTCGATTCATGTCCTGCAATACGGATCCGATCGTCTATACAAAACTCGGGAGCCGAGCGGATGGACAAATGCTCGACTTGGACGAAAAAAACTCACCTTGGTAGGTCCATAGCCGAGTGCTCATTTCAACCAGAGAATCACGATTTACTATCCATGAGAAACTCGACCGATCCGTTCGATGTACTGAACATCGCAATCACTACTCGAATCTCCCCCGTGTCAATGCGCGACCTCAAGGCGGGGCTACGGTCGATCAATTGTTGCGCCATTCGAGCAACATGACGTCGAGCAACTTGCTCCAGATAATCGAGTTGCTCGCGTTCCGGTAGGCTTGAAAAACTGCGAGCCCCGTTAACATCGATAGACAAAGCGATCTGTTCCAGGACATCCTTCAGGCTTTCGCAATCGGCCAAAAGTGCTTTGTTTTCGGCGGAACTCATGTTCTGAATGGTCAGTGAGAGCAATGAGCTGTCGGAATGACCAAGCACAACCACCACCTTGGCACCACCGACGGAGACTGCATACTCGACTCCCCCGATTGTTTCAGGTCCGATGACAACACCAGGAGTTCGGACGACATATGCATCACCCATCCCCAGATCGAAGATCATTTCTACCGGAGTATAGGAATCGATGCCGCTGACGATCGCAGCGATCGCTGCAGATTGACGTTTGTCTACCACAGAAGACTTCAAAAGGGTACGATCCAACGGATGCCCTTCGATAAAACGCTTGTTACCAGTTTTTAAGATTTCCAAAACTTGATCAGGCGTTAGCTTCTCGCGGGCTTCTAAAAGCGAGAAATCGATCGAGTCTTCTTTGTTCGATAGTTTGTAGATCTGTCGAAAACCAACCAATTGTATCGTGATGCCGAATGCAGGTGCTGTCTTCTCCTTAAACTCTCGAATCAAGCTCAGCACGTCTGGATCAATATAGTCCGTTCGCCTCGCGTCCAAAAGCAACTGACTACCTCGCGGCGCTTCACGCAATGCAGACTCGAGAACAGCTTTGTTCAAAAAGCTAACTTGATCTGCAAGTTCAATGTGAAGCAGATCTCCGTCGACGTGTTTCTCATGGATCTTTCGGACCGGACGCCTCAGGTTGCTATTGAGAATGAAGAGTAAACTGATGACCATCCCGAAACAAATGCCGACCAAGAGATCCGTCAGAACTATGGCGACCAGAGTGAAGATGAATGGCAAAAACTGGTATGGCCCTTCGTTGGCCATTTGTGAAAACAATTTCGGGCTGGCGAGCTTGTAGCCTGTCATCAAGAGTATGGCAGCCAAGCAGGAGAGAGGTATCATTCTCAAAGCATGTGGAATCAGGACCAAACATGCGAGCATCAACAAACCATGAAAGATAGCTGCGAGCTTTGTTTCTGCACCCGAGTTCACATTCACTGAACTGCGAATCACGACGCTTGTAACAGGAATACCACCAATCATGCCAGCGGCCATGTTCCCGATCCCTTGGGCCAAAAGCTCACGATTGGGTGGCGAGACTCTTTGTTGTCGATCGAGTTTGTCTACGGCATCTAAGTTCAGAAGTGTTTCGAGCGATGCGACGACGGCGATCGTGATCGCGCCGGTGTATACCGATAGACTCAGGATTTGAGTAAAATCCGGTGTGCGAATCAAGCTCGCAAGCTCTCCGATACTCCCAGAGCTAGGTACATCCACCAACTGTTTCGGTGTAATTAACCAATCGCCTCCGAGCGGGCTCAGTATCTGGCAAAGCAGAGCACCGAGAATAACAATCACGAGGGGCGCGGGGATGAGGGACTTCTTCAACGCTGGTATGTGATCCCATACGTAAAGCAATGCCAGCGAGAATACTCCGATCGAAATCGCACCCCAATGTAAACCACCTTCGAAGGATACGATTTCTCTCATGTCTCGAATAAAACTGAAGAGGATATCACCTACTTCGTGCGAATGATCGGCGTGTCCCGTCGGATGTTTCTCCATATCGTTCATCGAATCGGTGCGACCGAAGGCGAGTTCCATGTCCTTTGAATACCCCAGCAGCAACGGTAGCTGTTTGAAGATCAGGATCACGCCGATTGCGGCGAGAAGCCCTTTGATCACACTCGATGGAAAAAAGGCAGAGAGAGCACCGGCCCGCAATAGCCCGAAACAGATCTGCACAGCACCACCCAATACGAGCGCTAGCAAAAACGTTTCATAGGTTTGCAGGTTTGCGATTTGAGCCGCAACGATAGCCGTCAAGCCTGCAGCAGGGCCTGAGACGCTGGTGTGTGAGCCGCTGACTAGCCCGACAACAATGCCCCCCACGATACCAGAAATCAAACCAGCGATTGGTTCCGCATCCGATGCAATCGCGATACCCATGCAAAGCGGCAGTGCTACTAAAAAAACGATAATGCCTGATAGGAAGTCCTTCGCGATCGTCTTCGGGGTGAGATTGAATTCATTCGCAATTTTCATGTATCGTTTTCAAAATACGAATCAAAAAGAACGCCAGGACTTGCAGCCAGCAACGGGTGTGAATCGATGGTTATCCATATCGCGTCTCGAGCAATTCTATCACTTGTTGAATCTCTGCAGGGATAGGGAGCTGTTTACCATTCAGGGATTGACTGAACGAGCCATGCAATTGATTGCAATTCGTCTCTCGAAGAATGGCTTCAGCATTGCAGGGGCGGATACCCCCCGCCGGCAGAATTTCGATGCCATTCGTTGAATTTTGATTCCATAGCCGGAGATTATCGAGCCCATCGATGGCATTCACAGGTCCACCACTCGTAAGGATTCTGCGGTATCCGAGTTGCTTCAAACGCACAAGAGCTTCCCATTGCCCCTGAACACCATCAAAAACGCGATGGACAACCAGCTCCATCGAACCGCAGGCGTCCGCGATTTGCTCCAGAAAATCCCAGTGAAGCGAGTTTGTCGAGTCGCTCGCGCCGACGGCCAGTCCCACGACACCGGTGTCCTTCATCTGGATTGCCGATGCCCTCATCGTTTCCAGTTCAGCAGTAGTGTATTGGAAGTCTCCCGATTTGCACCGAATAAGAGCAATGACCGGCAGCTTTGCATTGCGACAGACATCAGTGACCAATTCCATAGATGGTGTCAGGCCGCCGACTTCTAATAGTCGGCTGATTTCGATTCGAGTCGCTCCGGCTGCTTCCGCAATCAACGCACCTTCTAGACTATCGACACATACTTCCAAGTGAAATTGTTTCATCGCGAATATCCTTTGTGAAAAGTCACAAGCAGCCCTGGCAGAATACATCGGTAAGGGGCAAAAAGTCGTCTACAGGTTCTTTCCCACAATACTTTCTTTATCGATTTTCATTGCACTCAATTCGCTTTAAAGCTAAAACAGCGGTTGATAAATTTCCTTTGATCGTATTCGCTTTATTTTTTGAATGTTTACTATGTTTCGTCACTCTGATTCAAAACGTTACTGGAGTTCAAGGCGAGGGTTTACCTTGGTCGAGCTGCTAGTGGTTATTGCCATTATTGGGATATTGGTCGGGCTGTTGTTGCCTGCAGTGCAGGCTGCGCGGGAAGCGGCTAGGAGAATGCAGTGTAGCAATAACTTGAAACAACACGGTTTGGCGTTGTTGAATTACGAGTCTACTCATAAGCGTTTTCCGGCTGGTTACACCGATTATTTCAATTCCAACCCTGTAGGACGGGATGGTGGCTGGAGTTGGATGTCCGCGATTCTGCCATTCATGGAACAGAACGCCCTCTTCCAATCATTAGATTTCAATTGGGCTCCTTACGGTACACCAGGAACCGTTTCTGATGCTGCCGGAAGAAACAACGCTGCGGTTGCGGTGCCCTTACCCATGTTTCGATGCCCATCGGATATTGCACCACCAACTCGTGCGATCAATGCAGGCAATCCCGGTGGAACCGGGACTATCGCCGTAACAAGCTACTGCGCAGTGCTTGGTCCATTCGATGGTGAACGATGTCAGAATATCGGAGGATTGATGCAGCCCGCCACACGCAATATTGGTGTTTTCGTCGTAAATGTACAACGCAAGATTGGCGACTTGACCGATGGCACGTCGAATGTCTTCATGGTAGGTGAGGTTTCTTGGCGGCCACTCGTGAATGGAGATGGTTCGGATCGGCAATTCGTCCTTGGTAGCGTTATTACCTCCGGTGCAGTGAATTGTAATAACGGCAGTGCTGGCACAAATGGAGCATTCCTTCACTTACGGGCAACCCGCAAGAAATTGAATGGTCCG
>JAJTID010000213.1 GCA_021300155.1 Pirellula sp. | reverse complement strand
CAGGGCACGTCCGGTTCTGAGAGGGTGCGGACACTCAATTGAGCAAGGATGATATAATGTGGCACCGCCAGGAAACTAGGCGGCCAACCGAGAACACAAACCTCGTTCCTAAACTCAAGAGAATCCAAACTACTCGCCGCCAAGCCCTCACACTCGAATTTCATCCCCATGGCCCCGTCAGTGATTCGTTGGCATGACACTATCGACGAGCCATGGCTTAAACTAACGCCAATCCGCGTCGGTGACGTTCCGTCAGGATGTGGCATACCCGAAAAGTACATTCTATTCTCGCAACACGAACAGCCGATTCTTCGGATTGATGCTTATCGAAGCTTCGAAGAAAGTTATCCCTTTAATGATGCGATCCACTGGAATGATTTTTTTGTTGTGGGCTGGGGTGACTGTGCGTACTTAATCGATATTGAGTCAGGCGCCATTGTCAAACTCAAACTTGGAATCTACTTCGGGCATCTTTATCCGCACCCTGAATACCTTCTTATTGCGTCGGGTGAGCGACTGTGGTGCATAAACCGTAGCGGATCGATAGAATGGACGAGTGACATGCTCGGAATCGACGGCGTCGTTGTGCATGATGTAACTCATGGAATCATTTCCGGTGAGGGAGAATGGGATCCTCCAGGTGGATGGCAACCATTCGCAATCATGCTCGATTCTGGACACAGAGCCAAATAACATATAAAGGTTTAGATTCTGCATCGTTGTTCTAGGGACGGTTGCGGGCTGGACTGCGGGCACTATTGGATTGATGCATCAGGGATAGCACCCCAACCGGGGATGATTACAAGTTCTGCCATCAGTACATTTACACTTACGGAGACGTTGAATTGAACCTACTACCGCTCGATGCTGCTGAATGGCAAACGTTTTGTGGTGGCTACAATTGAGCCCCATTCAATTGCGTTCCGTTGATCGAGCAGCTTCGAGCAACAGGAACGTCTGAGAAATTCTGGACAATAGTGTGGGATGAACTTCATCATCAAGGCGACGTTGGAGAGGCTACTTACGCGATCGTTCCATATTTGGCTGAACATCTTTTGCATTCCGTTGAGTTCGATTTGCAACTTCTGGCGTTCGTTGCGATTGTTGAATACGAACGCCACCGGAACAAAAACCCGCCAATTCCAGCAGTACTTGTTAACGGGTACAATTGGGCAATAGAAACCATACTGACGAAGACGCTCCAATTGACACCAGATAACTGGAATTCAGATGTAATGCGTTACTACGCTGCCTTAGTGGCAACTTGGAAACAACTGCCAGTCATGAGCGCCGCTTATCAAGAATTGGACGAAACAGAAGCACGTGAATTCCTTGTTCGTTTCTATGATGACGAGTCTTGGCGTCACGATTGCTGTCACAAAGAGGCAGAATAAAGCGATTGGGCGCGGTGCCGCCGATAGCGTCGTTCGTGAAATCAATGTTGATTGTCGACGGCCCGGTCAACTCCAGCGTTATTTGGACAAGACATCATGAATGACTGGGACACGTTCATCGAATCAATCCCGTGGTTTGTCGATGCTGCCGCGAATGTCCACGTGTCAAAACCTCGCAACGGCCTTCAATTGCCATCGTCGGTTTCGGTTAACTTTCCGTTACTCGCAAACTTGCTTTCTCGATCGCTTGTAACACCCGTATCTATCAATGATACTCACTATCATCTCGTTGCGTGGGATGCCTCAGACGGACAACGGATGGGCTGGCTTTGCTTATTGCCAGGCGAAGGAATTCCAAACAACCTTCACCCAAATCACACGGAATTGCTTCACTCGTTTGGTGGCATCGTCGAGCGGTTCAACGAGCCCGACGATACATGGCTGCTCAATCATAACGACGCTCTGACTGGTCGCGAAGCATCACACGATGCCAGCTTCATAAATGACTATGCGTGGGCCTTCAATGACGCGGGAGTCGATCTACCAATTCGTCCATCTGAATACTACTCATTGGCCCGTGAGGCCAACGGGAACACAACCCTTTGCCATCGAGAAACTGCCCATGTTCTGCTATTCGCTCCGGATCATGCGTTTGATTTCGTCGTACCGTTTGATGGTTGTCCCGAGTACACGCTATACAGAATCAACGGCGTCGTTACCTTAGGTGATTGGGTTGATACGATTGCTCTGCAATGGTTGCGCCACACGGGAAAGTCCAAATAGCAAATCAAGGATTAGATTCCGCGTCATTGTTCTAGGACGTATGCAGGCAGTACTGTGAGCACTAGCAGGCTTACCCGGCATGACGGAATTGACTTCTCAGGGATAACAGACCAAAATTCATGGATAACGCCCCCAACCGGGGATAACTACAAGTTCGCCATTAACAGGCCATGCCATGAATTCATACGTTCGCAGTTTTTCGAAGCTATTGTCCGAACACCAAGATGCGCCATACGATCCCGAGAAACGGGAGTTCGTTGAGGACATTGCCTCGGCTCTATACGAACGATGCGAAGACTTGCCGCCTATTTCCGATTGGCCAACAGTCGTGCGGTACTTCTACGCGTGCTACGATCTAAACTATCAGGTCGGCAACGGCGGCTTTGCACAGGCCGCATACAATGTCCCGGAACTTTTCCCAATCGCGGTCGAAGCCTTCGACTACTTCGGGCATCAAGAAGCGGCACAATTATGCCGAACTGCGATTTCGATGCTGCCACCGGAACTGGCTGAACATTTCGAAAAAGGATTGACGGACAGCCCAGACCTTCAAGAGGTATTCGATCATTTCGACGATAGTGCGATGCAGACTCTCGACGAGCAGATTCCGGACAACTTCTGGGTCGACGACAGATTACAGCAACTGGTCGAAGAGAATCGAAATGAATTCCTTTCCATCGACGCAATGACATAGTTGGCGAACCAAGCGGTGAACCGAAGCCGCCGATCGCGTCCTCACTTACATCGACAACAAGCTCGGCGGCATCGGTTACCTTGGTCGTTCGCGCAATTCACGATGTGTTTTCGCATTTGGGATGTCCGCAATGTGATTTGGAAATGTAATGATACAAGAGAACCCCTACGATTCGCCGTCTATTCCTTCTTCGTCGGTCCACCGCGGTCTACCCCCCCGATTTCGAAAAGGCGTTTCTGCGTTTGCGACAGTCATTTGGAATATTCCGCTTGTAGTTTGCCTGGGATTAATGCTCGTCGGAAAAATTTCATACGGCTCTGTCAATTGGTATTCTGCGGCATGGGCTACGACACTGCCCTTCAGTGCATTGTCACTTGCATATCTACGGCCAATTCAATCCCTATTACTCGAACCGGATTCCGATGTGCGAATGATGAGACCAGGTTTATGGGCTTTCGCCATTTTCTGGACATGTATTCTTGCAATTTGGTATACTTCGTTAATTCGATTTCCACGCGATTCGATGGAACGATTGCGAGAGCAAAAAACCATGCACGAACAAATCGGTCCACCGAAGTCCGCCACAAGGTGTTGCTGAGAAATTAGGATCACTTGGGCGGACATCCTTGGTCGTTCTGCCTCAAACAGAGTCACTTGCAAGTACTGAAACCAGTGAGAGATTTGTGAGTAAACTGGAAACTCGTTGGATCGTAAATGCAACAGCAATTTGTGCAATTCTAATCGGCTTTGCCGGGCATGGATTGCTACTATATCTTTGGTCAATCGCCAAGCGTGATGGTGCATCGCGAATCCCAGCGATAACATGGCAAGGGCCGTTGGCGGACTATTCCGAACTACTAGGATGGTTAGTTGCAGTTTTTTCGTTTGCACCTCTCCTGACGATTGGATATGTGCGAAGAAATTCAGGCGTGGGCGGAGACGCATGGGCTTTTGGTATTGGATTGTTCCCGGTGATGAATGCTGTGATTGGATTTCTAGTCTTCGGCTCACTATACGAGACATGAAGCAGAACATATCAAGTATGGGATTCAGCATCGTTGTTCTAAGGACGAATGCGGGCTGGACTGCGGGTGATTGCCCGATCTATGGTTGGCGTTATCGCACTGTCATCGCTGTAACTTGTTGCAGCAGACCTGTCACGTCGGTTAGACTGTTTTCCAGAGATGCGGAACGCGTAGAATCCGCTTAAGCCCGGCAGTGGGTGGAAGCAACGGTAAACCAACTTAACACAACGCACACTCTATCCTTCCATACCGCTTCACTCCAGCTGGGATAGATTGTTAGTCGTTCGCCAAGCACATACAAAATGACATTCCATCCCGCTGCATTTCGCGTTGGCGAATTTGTGAAGCTTGCATCTGCCGAGACCATTAGATTGCTTCAAACGTGGCATGCTGATAATAAAGTGCTCTACTGCGAACCTTCAATGGACCAGTATGCAAATAAGCTTGTCCGCGTGGTTCAAAATGCTTGGCCGATACCTGGTGTAGCCTATCTGCTTGAAGAGATCATCTCGGAAGAAAGAAGAATTGCGTCAATTCCCGGTATTTGGTCGGAGGAAGCGATTGTAGACCACGGATTAAAGGTCGACCCTGAAATATCAGCTGGAATGGAACAATATTGTCAGGTCGCATCGGAGGTCTACACTGCAACAGCAGACAATGACGAGGGCGTCGGACTGGTGTCAATTCACGATAGCGATCGACGACTAGTTTTTTGTTTTCGAGATAAGTATGCGAAATATGCAGCAGACGACGTGAACCGTATAGCTCGATTGCGATGTAGAATCGCGTTTGAGCAATACTTCGGTTTTGACGGTCACTATCCAGATCGGACTTGATGACGCGATCGAGTGGACAAGCATCCTAGATTCTGCGTCGTTTTTCTAGACGAATGCGGGCTGGGCTATGACTGATTGCCCGAGCGCTATCTCACGGTAATCGCTAACCAACATGTTGCAATCGTCCCATCGCATCAGTTAGAGTGGTCGGTTGAGATGCGGGAAGTTTAGAATCTGCATAATGACAACGCACCATTTATGCCTCCGTTCCGCTTCACTCCAGTTGGGATAGATTGTTATTCGTTCTTTGCCAAAGACATCTTTAAAGGCGTGCGAGATGTACCACCCAATACGCGGCTGGAAGCCCACTACACCACCACTTACCGCATCTAACTTTGAAGCGGTATGCGATACTCACCGGAATGTCGCAATACACTTTTGGGCGGAATGGAACGGCGTCGATCCACCATTTGACCGAGCTATAAGAAAGCTGCCGTCAGAGATTTCGGCACTTGTACACTTCATGTCCTGCGACACCGATGATCCGCAAAACGATTCACTATGTAAACTTTTTGCAATTGGTACAATTCCCTCGCTGGCAATTGTCGTGAATGGCAAGTTCGATAGTTTGATCGTTGGCCAGCGATCATCTGAAGAACTTGTACCAGAATTGATCAACCGCTTTTCACTACCGATTGCAAAAACCATAACAGACACGCGGCAAATAGCAAAATTCGGCAAGGTATCCAGACTTGCGTGCGTTTTCAAATGGTTACGTTCTCGGTTCTGGCCGCGTGAACATTGACGTTATCGCATCGGTTAGACTAGTTACCCGAGGTGCGGAACGCGTAGAATCCGCGTAAGCCAGACAGTGGGCGGAAGCAACGGCAAACCGACATGGCCAAACGCACAATCTATCCCTCTGTTCTGGTTCGCTCCAGTCGGGATAGGTTTTTATTTGTTCGCTCTTGGAACTTTGACGGCAGCATCGTTCGTAATGACTAATCGCAATTTCTTGCTTTTCCGCAACGCTCTATTTCTTAGCTACCAATCGGACGAGGACAATGGACGTTGGTTTGTAGGCGGCGACTGCCTTGGGTGGATCTATGCTCGCCTACTTCCTCGTCCGGATCTTAGAGATGTTTGCTGCCCGGTCATGGAGGACTGGGGCTGGTACGCGTCGGTCGAGACGCGCGACACGAAAGTTCGTGTTGAATTGCTGTTGTATTCCTACATTGCTGGCTACTGGATTCTCGGCATTGACACAAAGTCATCGGTGCTTTGGAGAAAAACCCTTTCAGTTCGGAGCGAGGCACATGAGCGTGTCGCTGATGCTATTGACGGTGTTCTACGTGACGATGAGTATTTTGAGTCGTACGGTTGGCATACTGATGACCGGTTCGATAAAGCATCATTAACTAAAGGTTTTGGTGCACTGGAACGAGTTGCAAATGCTAATCAGCGATGGGAGAACATTACTACAAGAAAGTGTCCAAACTGCAATGCCCTTTGCCCCGAGTATCGTCGGAGTTGTTTAGCCTGCGGATATGAGCTTGGCCGCCAGAAACCCAAGTAGCGCAGACTCGAACATGTAAAGGGATAGATTTAGCATCATTGTCTCAGGGGTGGATGTCGTCTGGTATCCAGGTGATTGCCCAATCAATATTGGTCGGCCGCAGAGGTTAGCCAAAATCTAAACCAATGCTCAAGAAGCCCAAGCGACTGCTTTCAGAAGGATGACGATCCGTCTTGCAACCAGTCATTGAATATCAACTTGTTGCAGTTACCCCACCCTATCGATTAGACTAATCTCCAAATATGCTGAAAGCGTAGAATCCGCTTAAGCCTGACAGCGGATGGAAGCCACAATTAACCCACATAGCCCAACACGCAATCTATCCGTCCGTTCCGCTTTACTCCAGTTTGGATAGATTGTTATTCGTTCGTCCCGACAGTCATGATTGACAACAATCCCTATTCCCCGCCTTCGACTCAAGACACTTCCACAATACCCTCTTTGATTTTAGAAGAGGCAAGGCGAGTCACCCGCTGGCCCGCTGGATTAATGATTGCTCAGGGGCTGATACTGTCAGGTGTGTTTACCGTAGCTAGTGGTATCGATATTTATTCACGTGGCGTGCCCAATTTTGCATCACCTCAAAACGTGATTTACCTAACGTTTCTGCTTGCACCATTACTTGTTTGGTGCGGACTGCAATTGAAACGAGTCGAATCTCGCCGACTCTCGTATTTGGGGGCAGTACTATCTGTAGTTCTGTTCCTTCCGCTGGGTTGGGCGATATGCATCTGGGCGATCGTGGCACTCAATCGACCCATTGTCCGCGAAGCGTTTAGATTTCGAACATTGACTCAATGACAGTCTAAAGACAAAATAACAATGAATAAAAATTGCAGCCGATTGCTCGGTCGGCCATTGTGACTTGCGTTGAGTCTCCGACTCGCACTGACTGAATTTATTCGTTACCCGACAGAGTCATGTTTGAATCCGACTCATCACTTGACGACGAATTGACGCGATACGTTCTGGCTCACTATGGCCGATACTGCACGGAGTCAGAAGATCTGGCGCTGCGAGTGCTCAACATGCGTTTGAAAGCAGAGCATGCGCAGAACCCCGATATTCAACGAAAGCTTGCGGAGCACCGAGGACTGGAACTTACACCAGAAGTCCAGCGTCTGGTTGCTGCCGGACGCGTTCCGACCCGGCTTGCAATTCAAAAACGCTTGCTTCGCGATCATGCAGCTGATATCTTCTTAAACTACTGCCCGAAATGCTCAGCCCTGTGTCGCACTCCGCTTGCTAGAATGTGTGTCGCTTGTGGACACTCATGGCGTGACCCAAACGACGGGTAACAATCGTGTGCGCCCGAGTATGCGAGTCGGGCTGTTTTGAGGTTGAGAGTCTTTCTCGCGTACCCGGTTACGCATGGCGTTCCTACATTCTGGACATTGTTGATGCCGCAAATTGTTTTCGAGCCATTCGACTCGACTCGCCATCCAAATCCGATGCGTTGGATTGACGACACCCAGCGCCAGCATCATGACCGAGCACCGAAGTTGATCCCTTACTCGGTTTGTCTCGTGACGGTCAAAGGTTTTACCTTTATGTTCCACAGCGTGGAGCAAATCTGCGTGTGTCTCGACTACTACAATCGAAAAATACATGAATCAAGTCGATTGCCGGTCTACACCGAGAACTTGGGAGGCGACCACTTTGAATGTCAACGGTGGTTTGAGCGACTCCCGCAATTCCTCCTGGAAGAAAAAATTCGAAACGCGGTTGTCTCAACTCTCGAAGAGGCAATCGTGGAGTACTCGAAGTTTCCCGGCGCAATAACAGGCATCGATGTTAAACCATACATCGAAACATGGTAGATTGTCGGATGGATGCTCGAATGACATGCCGTAAATGAACATGTCGTCGTTTTTCTAGGAATGGATGCGGGCTGGACTGTGGGTGATTGCCCGGTCTATGGATGGCAACTGAAGTCGCTAGCCAAAATCTGGCAAGAATCTGATCCCGATTGACCTAACTAGTCAATTCCTCTGGCACACTCGTGGCAAAGGAGTGTTTGCTATGTCGAAGAAGCCGAAGGAAATTGACTTTCGCAAGGAAGAAGAAGCCCAATTGGAAGCGATCAAATCGCGAATAGGACAAGAGGTCCCATTGAGCAATCGATACGTCCGTGGCCCTCGGCCCATTCTCGTTTCCGTGGAGGGAACGGTT
>JAJTID010000226.1 GCA_021300155.1 Pirellula sp. | reverse complement strand
CTATCGCGAGCCCCAATTTCGTGAGGACCGATCTCGGAGTGACTCCGATCCGACCGATTCATTTCACCAATTCGGCTTCTCTGAAGCGACAATGGAACTCGCCGAGAGACGAGCGTGACCAGGATACCTTCCTGCACTTTCTGTCCGTCTTGATTGATCAATTGACGATACCAATGCACCTCTCCGTGGCGTCTGCCGTGCGGCTTGAGGTCAAGCACCTCGGTTACGACATGGACTCGGTCCCCGGAATAAACGGGCTTGGTGAAGCTCCAAGATCGAATCGAAACAAAGGCGCTCGTCTGCACACTAGGTGCCTGTGAGCTTAGCCCTGCCAAAAAAGAGATGCCCAACAAACCGTGTGCAATGGGCCGACCGAAAGGACCATTCGCAGCGAATACGGGATCGACATGAAGTGGGTCCTGATCGCCCGTCAAAGCGGCGAATTGCTGGATATCTTCCTCCAGAACGACACGTTCCTGGCTTACCCAGCGGTCTCCTAGCTGCAAATCTTCGTATCCAAGCGGTAAGGTTTTTTCCATCTTGATCCTTGCCAATGGCGGGTGGTTGACGCATGAGAATTGTCAGCAACCCATGGCGTTTCCGCAACCCCGTAACGCCTGGATGCCTCATAATTAACGTCCCCTTCTGACGAACGACCGGTTTTGCCGGCAGACCTTTTCTATCCACCCCAAGCTCCCAAAAGACTCGATTTGGCGTAAATGAGGATATGGCTAGCGAACATGATACGAATCAATCGCCTCAATGGAAGATTCCACGCGACTCGCGTTCGTAAAGCCTAGATGACCACGGTCGAATATTCTGGTACATGCGTTTTCGAAATATTGAACATGTTTATGTGGGAGTTCAAATATCATCATTAGCAGCAAGAATTGCCTCCAGGTTCGGATAGCACGAGCGTTCGTACCTTTGTAGGATACAATTTGTGCAAAAACTCAACTGCCATGGATCGGCAGGATTGAATCTCAAGGATGAACGAACATGTCTCGAAAAACGCTTTGCTTAACTCTGCTGGTCACGTTTTGCTTCTTTGCAAAACAATTTTGCAACGCGATCGCTGTTGCCCCAATTGCGACAGACGGACTTAACGTTGCAAGCTCCGAGGCGTCCATCGCAGAACCGGTTCAGGAAACGACATCATCAGAATCTGATTCTGTTGAAGGGGCACCTGAGGATGGTGAATCGGAAGCAGAACAAATCGCGGAGTTGAAAGAGTCGATCGAGAATGATCGCGTTCAATTGCAATCATTAGAAATAGAGTTAGACGATCCCAACGGCGAGTACGCGACGGCTGAGAAAGAGTTTCGTAGCCTCGATGAAGCTCGCGATTTGCTCGCAGAACAGATCGAGTCTGCAATTGCGTTGCCTCTCGAACTAGAAGCCATTGAAAGTCTCCAGGACGAGTTGCGCTCGATCGAGAAACGCTGGTCCTTAGCCAAAGATCGTTTCGATTTGGCAATTGAGGATCGTAAGACTACCAAAGAACAAAGAGTGACCCTCTCGAGCAAAATCGAGAGGGACGAACAAGCGTTGCTCGAATTGACAGAAGATCTACCAGAAGACGAAAAACGACCATCCAATTCGTCGACCAAGGATAGCAAGGAAAAGTCGAATGATGAGAGCGAGGAGAAGAAAAGAGATCTAGAATCCAAGGAGGACATCAAAGGTCCGAGCAAAGGCTCCACTGAGGAAGTAGACGAAAAGAAGGGGAGTAGCGAAGATGAACCCGAGGCTGTCGACGAAGAGTTGATGGAGGCTGAAAAAGAAGCCGAACTGAAAGAAACAGCAGCCGAGGAAGCGCAACAGGAAACACAATCCCTGGAAGCTCGCCTTAAAGATCTGCAACAACTCATCCATCAGGAACAAAAGGAGATCACTACCGCCAAGAAGAAAGTCGATCTGGCCGCATCGGCTCAGCATGAGTTGTCAAGCGAACTATCGAAACGCGAGGCAGAAGGTGCAGACGCCCAGGAAATACAAGAACTGAAAAAGGCAATCTCCGACGCGAATCAGCGATTGATTCAATCCCGTTCCGACGTGACACAAATCAATGAACGGCTGAGCGACCATCGCGCAGAACTAAGTGACCTTCAAGCGGAGCATATCGTTGCACTCCACGAAGCGGCTCGCAAAAGTAGAGAAGCACAAGAAGCCGAGGAACTTGTCGAAAGCCTAAAGAACCCCTACACGATACGAAACATTCTCCAATGGGTTATGATTCATGGACCACGATTGCTTCTTATCGTAGTGGGAATGTTCGTACTGAATCGTTTCGCTTCGTTGTTTGCGTACCGTTCTATCCAACTCGTTTCCAAGAGTGCAGGCCGTGGCTCGAAAGCGGAACGTGAGAATCGAGCCAAAACACTCGTTGGTGTTTTTCAGAATGCTGCCACCGTTGGCATCTTTATCACCGGATTCTTGATGATACTCGAGGAACTGGGGGCAAACATCACGGTATTGATGGGTGGTGTTGCTGTCGTTGGTTTGGCGGTCGCTTTCGGAGCCCAAAATCTCATCAAAGATTACTTCTATGGTTTCGTGATGTTGCTTGAGAACCAATACATGCTCAACGACACCGTTCGCATCGGTGGTCTCGTTGGCCAAGTCGAGAGAATCACTTTGAGAATGACGGTACTCCGCGATAGCAGTGGCGTCGTCCACTTTGTTCCCAATGGAACCATCAATAGCGTCAGCAACGAAACACACGGATGGTCGCGAGCTACCATCGAAGTGGGCATCGGCCAGCAAGACGATTTCGAAAAGATCGAGGCACTACTCGTCACTGTCGCCCAAGAACTCAAAGACGATCCCGTCATAGGTAAGCTACTGTTGGACACGCCCACGACTCCTATGTTGGATAGTCTCGGCGCGCCAAGTATTCAGTTGAAGATGTCAGTGAAGACTATGCCAAACAAACACGGAGTCGTCAAACAAGAATGGCTTCGAAGGGTCAAACGCGCACTCTCTTCTAACCGGTCATTCGAATCCGATTCAACTCAGCCTCACGAAAGCGAACCCCATACACTTTCGTATCGCCCCAAAGACGCCGCGTAATTCAACCAGAATCGCAGAGAAATTGATGATTGAATCTCTTGTCGATAAATGAGTTCACTCGCCATTCGCCCAATCAAAACTCCACTAGTCAAACAACCAGCAACAACTAAAACCATTTACGTTTCCGGAAATAGATGAGAAGCCCTACGGCCATGGCGACCATAATTGAAAGCGCAAATGGATAACCGAAGTACCATTTCAACTCAGGCATATTCCATGGCGAATGATCGCTAAAATTCATTCCATAGACTCCGGCAACAAAGGATAATGGAATGAAGATCGTTGAGATGATCGTCAGTACCTTCATGATTTCGTTCATGCTATTGCTGACAGTCGACATGTAGTAATCGCGAAGGTCTGAGGTCAACTCACGATAGGTGTCGACGGAATCGATCAGTTGAACGACGTGATCGTAACAATCTCGCAAGTGAACTCTTGTCTCAGGTTGAATAATGGGCAACGAATCGCGGACTAACTCATTGATCATTTCTCGATGAGGCCTCAACGACCGGCGAAGAGCTAGTAGTTGCCCTCGCAGGTCATGGATCTTCATTAACTGCGAGGGCTCAATCTGTTCCGTTATCTCAATTTCCACAAGATCCACTGCATCGGAAATTTTTTCCATAGCAGGAAAGTAGCTATCGATCACGGCATCTAACAGCGCGTACAACAAATGATCAGGTCCTGACTCGCAGACCCGGCCACGGCGGGTCCGAATGCGTTGACGCAACGGCTCCCAACAGTCACCAGGCCTCTCCTGAAATGAAATCAGTACGCCTGGTAACAAGAAAAACGACAACTGCTCGGTCTGAAACGAATCTGCATCATCAATCATCCGAGCTACGACGAACAAATGGTCTACGAAGTCGTCCACTTTGGAGCGTTGATGGACGTTGACTACATCTTCCATGGCTAAGGGATGCAGATGAAGCAATTCCGCAAGCTTGCGAAGTTTCTCTTCCGATCCAAGGCCTGTCACATCGACCCAAATCGTTTTAAAGGACTTCCGTAACGCGACGAAGTCCTCGAGCCTCGTTAGAGGTTGTTCATGAACGTCGCCATTGCCAAAGGCCATGATTCGAATGTCAGTAGATTCCGCACTAGGATCTACAACAATGACTCCAGGAGCCGCACCGGGAGCAGACCGACGCTTGCCGAGACTCTGGCTTTTTCGGCGGCTCCTGTGTTTCCTCATGGAGTTCGAAATCCCGGACTATTCTTGAGCTAGTTTTCGCAAGACCGTTGGAAGAATTCCGCCGTTTCGGTAGTAATCGATTTCCACCGGGGTATCGATTCGTACCAATGCTTCAAAGGATTTGCTCGTGCCGGATGCGGACGTTGCCGTCACCGTCACCTTGCTTCGAGGTTGCAAATCATCACTCAACGATGGGATGTCGAATACTTCCTCACCTGTGAGCCCAAGACTTTGTGCGGTCTGCCCATCCAAAAACTGCAAAGGCAAAACACCCATACCCACTAGATTGCTGCGGTGGATTCGCTCGTAGCTCGATGCAATCACCGCTTTGATGCCCAGTTGCAACGTGCCTTTCGCAGCCCAGTCACGCGAAGAACCAGTGCCGTACTCGGTACCCGCCAGAATGATAAGCGGCGTATTTGTTGATTGATACTTGATAGAGGCATCGTAAATGCTCATCTGCTCGCCGGTTGGCAAATAGCGAGTTACCCCACCTTCAACACCCGGAGTCATTGCATTTCGAATGCGAATATTCGCAAAGGTGCCACGAACCATGACGCGATCATTGCCTCGTCGAGCACCATAGCTATTGAAATCACGTGGATGGACTCCATTCTCGACCAAGAACCGTCCCGCAGGGCCGTCTTTTGCAATCGAGCCTGCAGGCGAAATGTGGTCTGTCGTTACGGAATCGCCAAGCACGGCGAGCACACGGGCACCGGTGATCGGTTTGATGGAACAATCGCCTTGCGTGATCCCTTCCAGGAATGGCGGTCGCTGAATATAGGTGCTCTTTGCATCCCATTGAAAAAGCTCGCCCGGCGTAATGGGGATCGCATTCCATGTTTCGTTGGATGTGAAAGCTCCAGAGTATTGTTTGATAAACATGCCGGGTTGAACGGATTGCTCCACGGTTGCCAATATCTCTTCATGCGATGGCCAGATTTCGTGGAAGAATACAGGCTTGCCCGCATCATCGTGTCCAATCGGCTCCGACTCGAAATCGATATCGACAGTCCCGGCAATCGCATAAGCAACAACCAGAGCGGGGCTTGCGAGGTAGTTCGCACGTGTGTGCGGATTGACTCGTCCCTCAAAGTTTCGATTACCACTCAAAACGGCAGCAGCTACCAAATTGCCGGCAGTGATTGCGTTTGAAACCGGCTCAGGCAACGGACCGCTGTTCCCAATACATGTCGTGCAGCCGTAACCCACGACGTGGAACCCGAGTTGCTCCAGCGGTTCGAGTACACCTGCATCCGTCAAATAGTCGGTAACAACTCTCGAGCCTGGTGCAAGACTCGTCTTTACAAACGACTTCACCTTCAGGCCTCGCGCCACAGCTTTCTTTGCTAGTAGGCCAGCACCCAACATTACCGAAGGATTGCTCGTATTGGTGCAAGAGGTGATCGCCGCAATCACGACTGAACCGTGAGTGATTTCAGTGCTATGACCATTGTCTAGCACTTTGCTAGTCGAGCTTCTTTGTTCGGTGGTTAGCCCAAACCCACGTTCAGCAATCGGAGCCGACAGTGCCTTGGAGAAGGACGCCTTCAGAGTCTTCAAAGGGACTCGGTCTTGTGGTCGCTTCGGCCCAGCGAGCGAAGGCTCTACAGAGGAAAGATCGAGAGTCAAGACTTTCGTATAGGTGAGGTCTGCTGCCCCATCTAGTCGGAACAATCCTTGTTCTTTGCAGTATCGTTCCACCAAAGCAACTTCATCGTTCGTCCGACCGGTGCGTTTCATGAATCGAAGTGTTTCATCGTCGACAGGGAAGAAGCCCATGGTGGCTCCATACTCCGGGGCCATATTTGCAATCGTCGCTCGGTCTGCAAGCGTCATGCGTGAAACTCCTTCGCCGAAAAACTCGACAAACTTGTTCACGACTCCTTCCTTTCGAAGGATTTCCGTTACGCGAAGCACCAAGTCCGTGGCGGTTGCTGCTGGAGCAAGTTCCCCAACAAGCTTCATTCCCACCACTTCAGGCATCAACATATAGAGTGGCTGACCAAGCATGGTGGCTTCGGCTTCAATACCACCAACCCCCCAACCGAGAACCCCAAGTCCATTGATCATCGTGGTGTGAGAATCTGTTCCAACCAAACTGTCAGGATAGGCAACAGCCCCCTTGAAATCTTTCCCTTGGAATACTGCTTTCGCAAGAAACTCTAGGTTCACTTGGTGAACAATCCCCGTGTTTGGAGGAACAACACGGAAATTATCGAACGCTTGCTGTCCCCATCGAAGAAATTCGTAACGTTCTTTGTTTCTTTCAAATTCCACCTCGACGTTTTTCGAGAGAGAATCTGCCGATCCGAAGTAGTCCACCTGAACGGAGTGATCGATCACCAAATCGACAGGAATCAAAGGATTGATCTTTTTCGGATCTCCCCCCAATGCCTTCATGCCATCTCGCATGGCTGCGAGATCCACTACGGCTGGGACACCGGTAAAGTCTTGCAAAACCACTCGGGCCGGTTTGAATGGGACTTCGAGTTCAGCAGGCTTTGCGGCATTCCAATTTGCCAAATTCTTGACATCTTCTTCCGAAACCTGGTACCCATCGCAATTGCGTAGAACCGCTTCCAACAAAATGCGGATCGAGAATGGCAGGTGCGAGACCTTGGCTACCCCTGATTTTTCTAACTGACTAAGGCGGTAGATACCCATTTCCCCTTGGGGCGCTTGGAACGAACTGCGGGCACCAAATGGATCGGTCAATCGTTGGGAAGAAGACATGTCAATGAAGTCTAAAAGTGAATTGGTTCTGTAAATCCAAACCCAAAGATTCAATGGATTATTCGGTAGTATGAAACCGAGACCGGTTACATGCCGAATGAAGGAACCGACGTTCCTTTGGGTGGAGGGGAAGGTATTGTAGCGGAGAATAGCAAAAGAAAAACGGCCCGCGAATGATTCCTCAAACGCAGGCCGTTTTCAATTTTTCGATCGGTCTTAACGACCTATCTGGTTCAACAAAGAACTATTTGCAACCACAGCCACTTGCTGCTGGAGCAGGAGCTGCACAACCGCAACCAGCGTCGCTGGAAGCTGCACCGCCGCAAGCGGAAACAGCAGGAGCTGCTGTAACAACAGGAACGGTAACGGTGGAAGGAACCATCTTGCAAACGGTAACAGGAACTTCTTCCGTAACAGTGTACGGTACACAAACGTTGTAGGTTCGTGTCTTGGTTTCCTTAACGTCATCGTAAACAGTGACTTCGCAGGACCGAGTCTTTTCTTCCTTGACGGTGTCCATAACGGTCACGTCGTAGGATTCAGTCTTGGTCGACGCAACCATTTCTGTGTAGTTTACGTCGCGAGTCTTGGTCTCGGTTACACACTCAATCTTGGAAACGGTGTATTCGCGAGTTTGCATTTCTGTAACTTGCTTGCTTACAGTCTGCATCACTGTTTCTTGAACGATTCGGGGAACTTGAACGGTTCG
>JAJTID010000254.1 GCA_021300155.1 Pirellula sp. | reverse complement strand
TCGGATAGTGTGACAAGAATCACGATCTGCCCGGAGTACCCAGTCCTCTTGCGGCACCAACTCCCCATCCCCGATTGGTGACGACTCCATGCAATGCGAACAACATGATTCCGAGCAATTACCGAAGATCAACATCACCCGAGACGCTGCCATTGGAAGATACGTACTTACCTCGAAAACAAGCATGCGAATCAACTCGATGCGAGCAAAGCGACGAGCAAAACATCGAATACAACCCCAGTGCAACGGCTTGCAATGTGAGGATGGTGGGCTGTTGGCGGATAGGAAACGCTTAAAAACTCTATGATGAAAACGCAGGGAATACGCTAATCCCATGCGATCCAATGGCTGAGGCAATTCCGAGGATCTCTACGCCTGCTTCCAACAGCCATTCATGCTCACTTCTGTTCTCTTAGATGAACGCCATCATCCCTCAACCCGCCTTCGGCACCCTTCTCCCTTGCCGCAAGGGATAAGGGATGGGGATGAGGGATGCGATCCCCCTGCGCAGTTTGTCGGAACATCGATGCAACACGCTGTAAGGTGCCACAAACATTACGGAACATGCGAGACGCTGCATTACGATAACCAATCGCAATGCGTTAAGAAATCTGATAGAAAATTGCGAAAACGGTTCCTGCCACCTTTTTGCTTTCCTCGCGAAACCAATGTTTTCGTTGAAATGTCAACCGGGTCCGGGAACTTGGACTAGAGAGCTTGGGGATTTATGACAACCCGAACGCTCACTTTCGAATCCGAAATGTTCGATCTCTCCACTTGTCCCGTAAAATTCCATAACGAAAATCGCCACCAACTGGGTATCCAATAAGTACTTCGTATCTATTGATTCGATACCAAAACTGGGGATCTTGCTTTTGCACCTCATAAAAAGAATTCATTGCCATCAGAAACCTCTCTTGAGACGTTGTTGCTGTGTCCTGTAACTTCGTCGCTGCTTCGATTCTTAACTTACCCGCAGGAATCGACATGGATTTTCGCTCCGTAAGTCGAGGAAACTTACGATTCTTCCAATTCAATGATTCATCGTCGTGAAAGTCAAAATTTACCGACCTTGTGTTGAGAGATGTCAAAATTCTCGCAAGTCTTTCACGATCAACCTCGCGATCGGGAAAGTCGCACAGCCAGATATCAGTTGATTCTCCGGCAAAAATCATCAAAACCAAAGAGGGTCTCGAAATAGACAGGTCTTTGTTCGACATCCCATCACACACTTTCGCCCCACACCAGACGTCTCCCCCTATTGAATCAATGTATTTCAAAGCACTATTAACGTAGTGAACACGGATGATAATAATCAACGAAAAAGCCGCGATTACAACGGCACCTAACATTGATCGCAACGAATACTTCATCGAAAACAGCAATAGCATAGGTCGCCTAACGAGATGCGTTCTTTCTTTTGTTTCGTTCGATTGCTTCTTGGTCAGGAAAACCATCTGGTTCAAATGGACACGACTCGATGGGTGCATTTGCATCCATTGCTGAACATGCTTGAGATTCTGCCTCTTTCGCATCGGCACAACAGACCTGCCAATTATCCTGTTTTGGGCATGTTGGATCGCAGTTTTTCTTAAATTGCCTAGCTAAGCGACAAGTCTCAACAGCTGCACGATGCTCTAGGTCTTCCCAATTGGCATGCTTCCAAAGATTCCATAACCCTTGACAACCCTGTCGTGCTCGATCTATCTGAGCTGGCGGCAATGTTTCGGCAAACTTTAAGCAAGCGTTGCGACGATTACAGCATTCTCCCATGTTCTTTCTATGTTCGCCCTCGTGCCCATGAACCATTAGTACTTTACAATAACCTCCGCATGGACTCGGCTTTGGCCCGTTTACGTTGAATTGCGTTTCTATTCCAGTCTCCATACATTCCGTTGCGGCACACACGTTATCCTCCAATTTTGGAAACGGAAACTCTACCTTATTTGCCACAATCATTTCAACGCTATAGGATTCCGTACCGAGAGGGTCGATCTCCGATAATTTCCAATTTGCGGAGTACATATTTCGACCGCCAGCATATCCAATCGGATCTCTACCCAAAAACCTACCAGACTTCGGACTCATCCATCTCGCTCGAAAGTGATACAGTCCAACGGTCGCATCCCATTCTCGCCCGGTATACAAGTAGCGATTGTTGATCGCAGAACTTGAAAGCGTCGAGCCAGATCCATCCAGGATTGTTGGTTCGCCGTAGGCGCTATACGCGTAGCGCTCAGCTACAGTGCCTGCCGATGTGGTTATGGCAGTGATGGAGTACTGTTGGTTGCTATGGTTGTGTGTCGTGGTCTCGGGGCTTGTGGTTGCAACTTCGCCATGCAATGCCTTGGTGGAACCGAAGAATGAAGCCGTGACTTGTGCTTCGCTGGCGGAATCAATCGACGCGATGAGGTTGATGCCTCCCGCAGGGATGCGCGCGTGCGATGTCGACTGGTCATATGGGAGATGGGAGTGAATTAACATGCCAACATTCTAAACGTTGCAGCATC
>JAJTID010000036.1 GCA_021300155.1 Pirellula sp. | reverse complement strand
TTGGTTCAGGATCTGATCAAGAAGTGCCAAGAGCTGGGTTTTGAACAGTTCGTGCTGCGAGTGAAGGAAGACAGTTCAATATGAAATTTTCCACAAAACGCAGTAGTGAAAAGGCGGAGCTTCAATTGACATCGATGATCGATGTTATTTTTCTGCTCCTGATTTTCTTTGTGATGACCTTCAGAATCGTCGCTCAAGAAGGTGACTTCAATATCCGCATGCCGCTCGGTGGTGGTGCAGGTAGTGCGGAGAACATCAACGTGCCCATTAAAGTTCGACTGCGTGCAAACTCCGCGGGGGATTTATCTGACTTGATTGTGAACGACAATTTAACGTTTATGGTGCAGCCTGTCGCTGGCGAAGACATCGAGGCAAAGCTTGTACGCGAGAAGCAGATCTTCGGAGGTCTTCGTGGGTTTATTCTCCAATTGACGAATGGTGTTGCGCCGCCCAGTCCTGACGAAGGACCTGAAGTTGAAATCGACCTCGACTATGGATTGCGATATGGCTATGTCATCCAAGCGGTCACGGCAGTCACTGGGCAACGACAGGGAGACGAAGTCACGCGATTGGTGGAAAGAATCAAATTTGCACCACCTAGAAAACCGTAATAGGAATCGTTGGTTCTCGAGTCTTATCGATAGGAAGAGACCTGCGAAGAAGATGGTGATTCAATTCGTCGGGCCTAACTCGGCGATCATGCTGGCAAGATAAACCTCCCATCCAGCTCGATCGTAGGACGTGACCACTTTGAAGCGATGATCTTTTTCCTTTGGGATTCTCTGCAATAGATCGCGTGCCATTTCCAGTGTCCTTCGACAATCTTGAATCTTGCCCAGCTTCTTATAACAGAGGGCGATCTGCTTTCTGGCTTCTAGAGATTCCGGCTCGTTGATAAATCGAGACGATGCTTCCTCGTAGGCGATGCGTGCGTCTTCGAAATCGTCTTCATAAAAGAAGAGGTCTGCTTCTCCAAAGTAGCTGTTTCTCAACAAATCATTCGAGTTAAGATTCGAAACTCGAACATTGCTTTCGCTCATTAATTCTTGTCGGAGTTTTCGAAAGGTCGTTCTAGACTTTACAAGCAACTCTTTTCGCTGATTTTTCAAACTCAATGTGTTTTCTTCATTTGCAGTTTGGCTTTCTTTCAAAAGAGTTTCCGGCCAATACGCTGCAAGTTGGTAGGCCTTTGCCATTTGATATAGAAGTTGAAAGCGTCGATTGTCTGAATTGAAGCGGCGGAGAAAGTCTTCCATCCGATCGATGCTCTTCATCAAAAGACCAGTACTCTCTTCAATTTTATCAAAGTTCTCTAATGCTTTACTTGGGTTCTCTTCCAAGAAATTCCGAATGGCAAGTAACTGTTTTTCCCCACGCGAGTAAAGCATAGACCCAAACTCGAAAAGAGATTCCCTCCAAATCTGATTCTCGGGGCGAAGCTCTCCGCTGAGATTCTCCAAAATCAACTGTTCTGCTTCGGGGAATAGTCCTTCCTTTACCTTCATCCTGGCTAAATCGAGTCGAGCTTCATAGACGAGCGGAGTTACTGTATTGCTGTTGATGATTTGTTCCAAAGCAACCGTCGCTTTAGGGCTATCCTCCATCGCAATATAATTTTTCGCTTGAACTAAATGCCCCTTGGGGCGATTTTCGCGAGATTGAAGACTGAGATAGCGATCAAGTATTAGGTTGCTTTCTCGAAACGCACCTGCCGTTCTATAGTTCGTGATCGCACTCCATTGCCAGTCGTCGTTCTCCTGGGCTCGTGGCAGCTTGATCGACAGTAACTCGAAGGCTTGGCCTGCCTTGCGATGATACTCTTGCTTTGCTGCAACATCGTTCGATTTTTCGGAGATAGACTCTGCCCATTTCTCATACAGCTTACTTTCCAACCGAATCTTGTCCAACTCGTCGCAGAACTTCGGCAATGAGGCAACATACCCCGCAGCAGTCGAGTACTTTTTCTGATCAATCAGGCGGTTCACAAGAGCAACAACTCTCCCCTTCATTTCGGAAACTGGAAGCCAATCCGTGACGTACCAATCCAGTTCTCCCAGACTGTCTCGCAGGTAAGTCAAAGTCTTGAGAGACTGTTTGTCTTGGCCCAAGTCGACAAGAACTTCTAACTCTTCGATTGCGGCAGCTAAGCTCTCGGGTTCGTAAGGTGAGGACAGTCGAAGTACTGTCAAGCTACTTACGGACTCTTGCGGTTTGCCCATTTCTCGCAGGATTTTTCCTTGCTCAAGGTTGGCATGGCGTCGTATGGAGACAGGTACCTGGAGTGTTTTGACTAAATTCTGAATATGGTCTAGGGCTTCCGTTAACTCTCGATCGCGGTCTATTGGATTTGTCGCCTTCTTGGCTGATTCGCGTTTAGACTGCGCCGACAATAACTCGCACATGGGGCGATAAGGGGAGTCTTTTGCTACCTGCGAAGAGAGCGAGTATGCTTTCTCGCAATCGCCGATTTTTAGAAGCGTCTGCATCTCTTTTAGCGTAGCGCGTTCATCATCGTATGCGGAGCTTCGGGGCAATGTGCGCCAATGGTCGATCCTCTGTAATGCCGAATCGGTGTCTAGTCTGTCTCGAGACAGATCGATGTCCACCAGCCGTTCAATTGCATCGGAACGACCTGCAGGCCAACGCTCTGAAGCGATCGTGAGCGGTTCCTCCGCATCATTCCATCGAAAGAGATCGAACAACGCCATCCCTAAATTGAAATTGCCTAATCCCTCAAACCCACTCGGGAACTTCTGAGAACGGCTAGCCTCAAGGTGCTCCACCGCTTTTGCATTGAGTTCGTTAGCGATTGGGCGTTGTTCGATCTTGGTTGCACGCCTACGCTCATGCGATCCCAAGATGAAGTGACGTTTGGCTACATCGGATTTTTTCTTGAAATCCTCTTCTTTGAGATTTGAAGCGATCCGAACAGCCGCATCCTCTTCGCCCTTGCTCATCAAGCGGAGCGCAATCTCGATTTGCTCCGACGGATCAGGCCCTTGGACGGAATAAAGATAGAGCCCAAAAACACCAAAGGACGACAGCACCATCGATGCAATCGCCCCTAAAAGGATTTTTTTGCTAAGCCCGATTCTTTTCCGAACAACAGGCTGTGGTACCATTGGAATCCGGCTCAGAACACACCTCCCACGAGACGCGACAATCCCGCAAGCGGTGATGCCATAAACAATTCTCGCCAGCTTTCGTCACTTAGAAATCGAACAACGAAAACGGCAAACCACAAAACCAATAGTAGTCGCGCAAGCCCAATTGCATATGTTTGAGAGTTTACAATAAAAGCTTTCGGTTGCATTTTTTTCGTTTCGCATCGAGAGTTGCAAGATGTGGAATAGCTCTTCAACGAATCTACACCAAAAACTAGGGTGCCCAGACATGGGATTCCACTAATCGACTCTTCTTCCAGGGGTTCGGCACTCTTTCTCTTCGCCTGCAATCTCTTTCGCACTGCATTCATGCTGATGGGCTTTATTGCTACGTTAAGTTCACGCTTGAGACAAATCGATACGGAGTACCAACACGCTATCGACATCAGTGCGAGCACCGAAAGCCGCCACCAACCCATAGGATCTATGACGGGATACTGTTTTTTCCTGCCAGTGAACGATAAAAAACCTTTTGATTTTGACTTGGCTTTTTCTAAACTCTGTTCCAGCTCATGAATTCGATTACTGCAGGTTGCCATTTCTTTCTCCAGCTCGGGATGCTGCTCAGGCTTAGGGTTTTTGAACCCAACGAGCCGATAGACCGGATTGTCTGTTGAGAAATCTTGCTGAGCCAACTCACGATCATGGTCTGCTTGTAAGACCTTTACGGTATGTGCCCAAGATTCTTGCTTCCACCTTGCAAGACGTAGCTCTTTGGCAATGTTTTCACACTCGTCGGATAGAAATGTCGGCTGAGTCGCAACCACCAATGCGTCTTCTATTCGATTCAGTTCACTGCGGCTTTCGGACCGTAAACGTACTTGAACGGTTCGTAGCTCAGACTCGAGTACGCTTTGCATACTCGTTGAACACCGAATCAGATGTGTCTTGGTATCTGGGATCCTCTTCCCTTCCAGTGCAAGCAACGCATCCAGTCGGTGCTGCGATATGGCAACTGTTGCGATCAATTCGTGAACGATGCTCTGGATGTTCAACCCATTGGCTCCCCAAAGCAGAATTGCAACGACAGCTATCCAAATCGGCTTCGCTGCCTTGCTCACTCGAAGCGGTTCTTGCGCTACCTTTGGCTCGGTTACTCGGATCGGGTCTGTCATGAATTCTTTGATTCGAACGCTAGCAATTCAATCCTTTAGTGGACGTACGCAATTTGTTGTTCGGCAAGCGAGAGCCTGTTTCTGAACATCTATCACGGAAAGAAAAATCGGCAGAGTCTCTGCGATCGGCAAAGTTTTCCTAAACGCCGCAAACGGCAGTGCCGATGACAAGAACCAGACTCGTGGTTACACGAGTCCGTTAACCGTTGTCGCGCAAGTCAAATGGAAACATACATGAACTGCACAGGAACCCGCCAAATTAGAATTCGCACCGTTGGGTTTTTGCTGCTTGGTGCGTGCGTCGCAACGGCGCCAGGTTGCACCATCTGTTGCCAGCCCTACCTGGACGACTATGTTGCGTTCGGTTCAAGCACCCCGCGGGTGGATATGAAACATGGTCGAGTTGGCTCACCATTCAGCGATCCGAATCTTATTGGGGAAGTCGTGCATGAGTCTGCTTTCGCTAGAGATGGCGCTATTTCGGATCCAAACGCCGTGCTCTACTATGAATCGGAAGTGCCAGCGGAGATAAACTCTGAGTTGTCGCTGGATCCATCCCGTTAATCGCCCATGCTATCCAGCAAATCCCCTTCGGTGATCATCGTGAATCCCTTACGCGCGAGCGTATCTAAAGCGTTTTCGGTGTTGTCTACCATGATGGCGACGGCCGGTTCGCCGTGAGGTCGGAACAGCAGTGGATACGCCTGAATGATGTTGATTTCCGCCTGCAACAAGGCCGCGCAAATCTGAAGCAAAGGCTGCCCTCCCTCGGGCAGCTCAACACCGATCAGATCGGTTTCAATGATTGCTAGTCCAGCGCGTTCTAAGATTTCACGACCTCGTTCTGGATGACTCACGAGAAACCGTACGAACGCGCACTCTGCTGAATCATTGATCGAAAGGGCGACAATGCGAATCCCTGTCCCCTCAAATCGCCGTACGACCTCTAGCAACTGGCCGACGCGATTTTCTAGGAAAACGGTGAATTGACGAATGGTGGGATAATTTCGTCCACGCATTGTCTCAAAGGAAGTCGAGGCTCCATCTCCCGAACTCATACGGCACTCTCTCGGCTGTTTCTTGCAAGTATTGAACCATCCCGGCTGCACAGTTTAGCATAATGCTGCAGCGATTGAAGTCGGGGAATAGCCTTAGCTGGCTGCGTTGCTGGTCAAGAACGTTTTCCACGACTCATATCGAGGATCCTTGAGCGTGACGGCGATTCCTGGGTTCGAATGCGGCCTGGCAGGTGTCGAAAGCAGCTTCATATTGGCCTGCAAGGGAGTACGGCCACCTTTTCTGTTGTTGCAATTCAAACACGAGCAAACAACATTTTCCCAAGTGGTTTTCCCACCTTGAGATCTTGGAATCACATGGTCGAGACTGAGTTGGCTCATTGGTTTCGTTTGACCGCAATATTGGCAATGATATCCGTCGCGTGCGAAAAGTGTTTTGCGATTGAATCGAACCGTGGACTTTGGGATTCGATCGTAAAGCACCAGCCTCACGATCCTCGGAACCAATAACTCACGATTGGGAGTCCTTAGATAGTCTTCGCCCGACTGCTTTTCCATGGCCTGTAATTCGGAAAGCTCGCACCAAGCTTCAAAATCATAATTATGGTATTGGCTATCTTCGATGGTGATGACCTCTGCGCAACTTCGGTACAGCAGAGTCATCGCTCTACGTACGTCGACAACACGAACCGCCATGTAGAATCGGTTCAATACCAATACACTACAATCTAACGAAGAGCTCTCGCCCATCCTGACTACTCCCGGTTTGAGTTAAAACTCCATAACCTCGTGCCATGATGATCCTAAGCACGAAGCGCGAGCGAGTGCGGTGCATTCGCTGACGCTACACGCCGAGAATTGCGGTAGACCCCAATTATGTTAACTAATTTGATCTCGATACACAAAACGCTTCACCAAGATGTTTCGGATTTGTTCGAATTTTCATACAAATGCTTGCATCCCATCATGACCCATTCATTGGCTCCAGAGCCTTTCCAACAATCATTCAATGCAGATAAGTAACTACGTTAGCTGGCTGACACCGCTCATCCCAATATCCCTTTCATTTTTGGCAGCCGTCTCGTGGGTCCTTACATTGCTGGGGCTGCCTGGAAACTGGGGGCTCCTGGGAATCGCTGCACTGACCGCATACTTCACGTCGGATACAACATACTTTGACGTTTCTAGTACAACGGTCCTTCTTGCCTTGGGCTTGGCTACGTTAGGAGAGGTCGTGGAGTTCATTGCTGGAGCCGCTGGAGTCAATCAGCTAGGCGGGTCCCGCAAAGGAAGCGTCCTGGCCCTGGCCGGTTCTGTGGTTGGTGCGATTGTTGGCATTCTCTTTGGTGTGCCAGTACCAATCGTCGGCAGTTTGATCGCGGCCGTCCTATTCGGTGGCTTGGGAGCATTTGCGGGAGCGGTCGCGGGAGAGCGATGGGATGGAAAAGAGTGGGATCTCGCGATTAAAATAGGTTGGGGCGCTTTGTTCGGCAAACTGTTAGGAACGTTGCTCAAATCGATCTGCGGGACGATCATTCTCGTTCTGTTGCTCATCTCGTTCTGGTATTGAGAGCATCCGAAGTACAAGCTCGACGCACATTCGAGTAAACTGCGATTTCCGTCCAAGTACTCATCCAGCAAACTCTCCGACTTATCAACCCGCCAATCCTCTTGAAGGTAACCGCCATGAAGTCATTTTCGATCGTTCCAACCGAACAAGAACTACAGTCTCTCGATCGAGATTTGCATTTCTATCCAACGGTCAATTCCTCCCCCAAGGTCCTGACCACGGAACAGATCGATGGCTTCAACGAGAGGGGGTATGTCGCTCCTTTGCAGATTTACGCCTCCGAAGAGATTGCGGCGATCCGTACTTATTTCGACGATCTTTTAGCCCGCACAGTACAAGCGGGGGGAGACAGCTATTCCATCAGTTCTGCTCACATGAAATACGGTCCGGTGCATGATATCCTCACCAACCCACGTATCGTGGATTTCGTTAGCGATCTGCTCGGGGACAATGTCATTGGTTGGGGCTCACACTTTTTTTGCAAGATGCCTGGAGATGGGAAATCTGTTGCCTGGCATCAAGACGCAAGCTATTGGCCATTGTCGCCATCCAAAGCCATTACGGTCTGGCTCGCGATCGATGACGCTGATGAGGAGAACGCATGTATGAAGTTCATCTCCGGCAGTCATCATCACGGACATATGACCTACCGCCCGAGCAGTTCCGACGACCACAACGTTTTGAATCAAACGATTGAAGATCCGGAGCAGTATGGCCAAGTCGTTTGGAATCCACTTCCTGCAGGTTGGGCATCCATGCATGCCGATTTGTTGCTTCACGGATCCGAAGTGAATCGTTCCAACCGACGTCGATGCGCATTGACGTTACGATATTGTTCAGCCGAAGTTCATGCTGCCCTAGACTGGAACCTTAAGGGAGTCCAAGTTCGCGGGCGAGACTCCCGTGGACATTGGGCAAACGTCGCGCGACCTTCGGCTAGCTGAGACTTCATTCGATATTGACCAGGAACAAAACATGGAATACTTGACTCGTCGTACGTTACTACAGACTGCATCGGCTGGTGCGATCACTTCACTCCTTTCACCACATGGCTTTGCTCAAAAGTCGGATCCTTATGCCGATGGCGTGCTCGTAAATGGCGAACCCGATAAGCCCGCGAAAGATTCCTTCACGATTGCGGTATTGCCAGACACGCAAAACTACAGCGAGAAATTCCCTGCGCAGTACATGGCACAAACGCGATGGATTGCTGAAAACAAAAAAGACCGAAACATTGCGTGTGTACTCCATCTAGGCGATGTTACGAATCACAACTCTGCACCGGAGTGGGACAACGCCATCAAAGCGATGAATCAACTCGATGACATCGTCCCTTACTTCATGGTTCCTGGCAACCACGATTACAGTGAGAAAGGATCTTGCAAGGACAGAACTTGCGGATTGAGCGATGCATTTCCTGTAGCCAAATTCCGAGACTTGTCGACCTTTGGAGGTGTGTATGACCAAGAACCGAGCCGCCTAGAAAACAGTTTCCATCTTTTTTCAGCAGGTGGTAGAGACTTCCTTTCGCTTTGCCTCGAGTTTGGTCCGCGGAAAGATGTGCTTCGATGGGCAAATGAAGTCGTTGGTCAACACAAACAGCGAGCCATCATTCTTACGACCCATGCCTATATCTACTACGACGACTCGCGGTACGATTGGCAGACTCACGGAACGAAACAGAACTGGAATCCTCACAACTATGGGATTGCCAAAAGTACGAACAACGATGTGAGCGACGGTGAAGAACTTTGGACGGGGCTAGTTGCCAAACATGAGAACTTCATCATGACTCTCAATGGACATGTGCTCGGCGATGGTCTTGGGCGAATGATTTCGCAGACTCCGACCCAGCGCAATGTCCATCAGATGCTTGTCAATTTCCAAATGCGTCCGAACGGAGGGGATGGTTGGCTGCGACTATTGGAATTCCGAAGTGACGGCAAAACAGTGAATATCTGCGATTATTCTCCTACTCGAAATCAAAAGAATGAGTCGTCGCAAAACAAGTTTTCCATACAGCTCGCTTGAAGTCCGATATCGACGATCGTCTTCGCCCTCACGATAGCAGCCACTAAGCTCCATCATTCATCGAAACAGGAATACACGAAGTGGTCTCTTAGTCTGATCGACATCCGTATCTCAGCTTGTTAGAATGGCACGGGTCTAGTGGGACATTCTTGCCAGTGCTACGGAGGGATGGTTGTGATCTCTATTGATGAGTCGTACGTTGATGCGGCTGCATCCAATGCGGATGCGGCAAAAAATGGACGAGCATTGGTGCTCAAGAAGAAGTTTCTCAAGCTTCATATTTCCGAAGACAACTCCATTCTATTTGGGGACTGTCAGGGAAGCGGTAAGTCGCCGTATCAATGCTCATGCGACTTCATCCGGCCAGGCGCACCGACCTACCGATGCAATTGTCCGAGTCGACAGTTTCCCTGCAAACATTCTGTCGGGCTGATGTACGCTTACGTTCAAAATGCAAATGCATTCAAGGTCGCCGAAGTACCCGCAGACTTGCAGAGCAAACGGGAGAAAGTGGTCGCAAAGGCAGAGAAGAAAAAGGAAGTGCAGGCAGCTCCGAAGCAAGTGAACAAAGCCGCACTTGCGAAGAAGATCAAAATGCAATTGGATGGAATCACGTTGCTTGAGCAACTTACCATCGACCTAGTCCGCATCGGCATCGGCAATATGAACGCCAAACTTGCAAGCACGATAGAAGACCGAGCTAAACAACTCGGGGATGCGTATTTGCCCGGCGCACAAAGCGCGTTGCTGGCCTATACATCTTACTTCTCTGATAGTGCAGGAAAATTTGATGATAAGATTCCTGCATCTGTCCGTGAAGCCATGTATAGCGATGCCCTCGATCAGTTAGGCCGACTTCAATCGCTGGTCAAACAGGGACGAGTCTACCTGGAGAAACGACTCAATGACCCGGAATTGAAGCCAGAGACAGAGTCTCCAATCGCGGCTTGGCTGGGACACGCTTGGCAGTTGAGCGAACTGCGTGAGGCGGGGTTAACTCAGGAAAAAGCCGAGCTTTTGCAGTTGGCCTTCAATTCCCATGATGATGTCGCGCGACGTGAGTATGTTGACACCGGTATATGGGTAGAATTGTCGACTGGCAAAGTTCTGACAACCAAAACCTACAGGCCTTACAAAGCAGCAAAGTACATCAAGTCCGAAGATAGCTTCTTTCAAATTGCTCAAGTTCCAACGCTCTGCATTTACCCTGGGGATTTGAATCCGCGTTGTCGGTGGGACGAAATGCTGCCTCGCGCTGCCGAGCCCGATGACTTCAAGAAAGTACGCAACATCGCCTCAACCGATTTTGTAACCGTGACTAGAGCGGTCAAGAACAACTTGAAGGGGCCTCTTTCCGATAAGCAGCCCGTTTGCTTAATGCGATTCAAGACGATCGGCTTGGTTGATGATTGTTTCGTAATCGAAGATAAAGCGGGAAATCGGCTCACCTTGACGGATCGCGGCATGGCGGAAGAGCCTCGTAGTGTCGATTTGCTTCGCTTAGTACCCGCAACTGCAATCCAGGATCAAGTGCTGGTCGGTCGCTTTCGACATGACCTGGACAGTTGCAAACTCGAAGTCAAACCCCTTAGCATCGTCACCGACACCGAAGTGATTCGACTCACACTCTAGGAGATACCAATGAGCATTGCAGTTCTCAATGAAGTTTATTCGGAGGTTCGGCGGTTGGCGATTGCGGGCAGTGTTGTTGCACCCGGTGACTTTCGTCTTAAGAAGTTGGTGGAACCTTTGAAGAAGGCGGGCGCGAAAGCTCCTGTGTTTGCCAAAGTCGCCGGTAGTGTCGAGGAGGTCATCAACTCCACCGACGCGACGTCTGCTACCAGTCTGTTGAACCTTAGCTCGCTCGTGTGCTCAATTCTCTACACCCAAGGTTCCACCGGCGTAGAAGGCAAACTGGAAACCATTCAGTCTTCGTCTGTACAAGCCAAGAGAACCCAGACTAGCGCTCGTATGTTGAAGCCATTGATCGAAGCTCTGACGTCGACCGGCTCGGGGCGGTTGGAACAGATTCGTGGAGCTGTCGAGCTGGGACTGTTTTCCGATCTTCGGTTGGTTCGACCTGCTTTGAACGCAATCGATGATGTATACGGTGAGATAGCTGATATGATCGCAGAGAAAGTGCTTCCAATCTATGGAAAGGCAATCTTGGGTGAACTCCAATCAACATTCGATAGCAAAGGAAAAGGTGGTCATGCTCGTCGATTGAAATTGATGCACCAAATCGATCCTGAATTTGCACGCGAATTGGTGAAGGACTCCCTAAGCTCGGGTTCACCCGATGTAAAGATTGCTGCCATCAAATGCCTTGGCGATTCGCCAGACGATCTGTCTTACTTGATTGATCAATCCAAAGCGAAAGCCAAAGATGTTCGCCAAGCGGCCTATCATTCCTTGTGTAAAACATCGCATGCGGATGCGCTTCAAGTGTTGACAAATGCAATGGATGGAAAGGACTTGGGTATCCTCGCTAACGCAGTACGCCACTGCAAGCCGACGAAGCTCATTGAGATCGCGCTGGATCGAGCCCAAAAACTATTTGTTGAGATATCCGCCATCAAGGACAAGAAGAAACAAGGGGAAGCAGTGGCTCGATTGTTAGATCTCCTGACAATCATTCGCAATGAGATCAGCCCTGCTGCCGCAGCCTTTCTACAACAATGCATCGAGGCGACGACAAGCTTGGAAAAGATCAAATCAACTCCTAGTGGATTGGATGTTGTTGAATCCGCTGTTGAAGCGTTGGCCGAAGGAGGTGGCCCTGCGGGTATCAAGTTCATCATCGAGCAACGAGACAAAGTCCACGATGGTAGTTTCGCAACGGTGTTTGATGCCGCTTTTGAGTCGCTATCGCCCAAGGACTTTTATAAGACGTTTTCTCCGTATATGAACCGTTCGGCGAAGAAGAATTCGCCTGAGTATCATAAGTTCGAAATGGTCCGAGCTGGGCTCATGGATGACTTTGGTTTTCACTACCGTTGGATGAGCAATGAGCCAAAGAAACCCGTCGACATCGCTTGGCTCAATGATGCAATCGCTGCCGACGATTTGGAATTGGTACTGTCTTTGGCTCAATCCAAGCATGCAGGCACAATCAAGTACATTGATTCCAAGCTCGCGAATCCGAAAGCATTGGCAAAGGTCGATTGGGATATTGCATCTGCGATGCTGACGATCGGTCACCCCAAAGCGACGGAGTACATCATCGAAAACCTGACAGCTAGGTTGAAGAAAAAATCAAGCTATGAATCGTATTCCTGGTGTTACTTGGCTGCCCGACTTAGCCCCGACGCTTTGCCTGCATTAGAAGCACTCGCGGGCGACCCAAAACTCAGCGACCATGCTGGCGACCGTCTTATCGACGCCATCAACGAAATCCGCGAACGTGCCAAAAAGTAAAACCCTCTCTCCATTCCAAATTCAAACTGCAAAACGTTATGGCTAAAAAGAAAACTGACGATTCTGCTCCCGCATCGACTGCTGCGAACGCCAACTCCAACAGCAATAGCGACAGCAATGTTTTGCGAGCTCCTGCTGAGGATTTATACGCGCGCGAACTGGATGCTTTGGCTCAAGCCGATCAATACGAGCGTCCACCGGGATGGCAACTTTCGCCCCGCGCCGTTTTGACCTATGTGACCGGAGGTACTGTTGGCAGTACAACGATTACCCCCAAGTATGTGGGTCATAAGCGACTGGTAGAAATAGCGATCTCGACATTGGTAACCGATCGTTCTCTATTATTGATCGGCGAGCCAGGGACTGCAAAATCCTGGTTGTCAGAACATCTCGCGGCTGCAATCAATCGCGATTCGACCAAAGTTGTACAAGGGACTGCTGGTACGACCGAAGAGCAGATTCGCTACACCTGGAACTATGCGATGCTGATCGCCCAAGGGCCAACCACCGCCTCCCTCATTCGGAGTCCGATCATGCGCGCGATGGAGAGTGGCACCATTGCACGCTTTGAAGAGATCACGCGATGCGCTTCAGAAGTTCAGGATGCGATGATTTCGCTTTTGTCGGAAAAGCGCGTGTCCATTCCAGAGCTGCAATTGGAGGTGCCTGCTCAGAAAGGCTTCTCGATCATAGCGACTGCCAATACGCGAGACCGAGGTGTCAATGACATGTCGGCCGCTCTCAAACGACGGTTCAACATCGTGGTATTGCCTTCACCTGCAACGCTCGAGACGGAGGTTGACATCGTACGCCGACGTGTGAATGAGCTTTCAAAGAATCTTGAACTCAAAGCACCCGTCCCTGCCGATGATGCGATCGAAAAAGTCGTCACCATTTTTCGTGAATTGCGCACAGGACAAACATTGGATGGCAAGAATAAACTGAAGTCTCCGTCCGGCGTGTTATCAACCGCCGAAGCTATTTCCGTTTTGGCGGGAAGTATGGCTCTCGCGGGAAATTTTGGCGATGGCAAGGTCTCCCCTGAGGACTTAGCCTCCTCCATTCAAGGGGCCGTTATCAAGGACGAAGAGAAAGACAAAATCGTTTGGCAAGAATACCTTTCCAACGTGCTTAAGAAACGCGGAGCGGAATGGCGTCCACTCTTCACGGCTTGCTCGGACCAAGCGACATGACCGCGCCTTGGAATGTAAATGTCTTCGGAGTACGGCATCTTTCCCCAAGCGGTGCCTGGCACTTGCGTCGGTATTTGGATCGGGTGCAGCCAGATGTGGTGATGGTAGAGGGGCTTCACGATGCAGTGGATCTAACCAAGCATCTGGTCAAGAAGGGAACGAAGCCACCCATCGCTATTCTCGCGTACACCGATTCTCTGCCGGTTCGAACGCTCGTCTATCCATTAGCAGCCTATAGCCCAGAGTTTCAAGCCGTCTTGTGGGCTCATGAGAATCGAAAGCCACTTGAGTTCATCGACCTACCCTCCGATGCGTTCCTGGCATTGCAGGATATTGAGTTCGAGTTGGCGGCCAAGAAAAAAGCCGAATCCGATGACTCCGACGAGTCCGATTCGAGTCCCTGCAGTCATGCACCAGGATCGAATTGCGAAGAGCAGCCATGGAACCGAGGTTCAGTTTATGATGCATGGGCCGAGATCTCTGGTGAACTCAATTACGACGCTTATTGGGAGCGACGCTTCGAGCATAATCTTAGTGAAGATGCGTATCGCCTCGCGGCTAATCAGCTTGGGCAATCGCTGCGAGAGCTCGAAGTCGATCCTATCCGACGCCATGCGGAGAACTTGGTTCGCGAAGCATTCATGCGTCGACAAATCGAGGCTGCATTGGCACGAGGTGTGCGCCCTGAGAAAATTGTGGCTGTGGTCGGAGCCTATCATGCGCCCGTCTTAAACGGATCGCATTCTGCTATGACGGATGAAGAGTTTTCAAGCTTGAGTCGCCGTGCCAGCAAGTTGACGCTGATGCCATACTCATATTTCCGGTTGTCTTCGCAGTCGGGTTATGGAGCAGGAAACTTAGCTCCTGCTTATTTCGAACTCTTGTGGGAGACGCTGCAGGACGACCAGTTGGATGTACTGCCGATGCGCTATTTGAGTTCGGTAGCGCGAAACTATCGAGAGCTTGGAACGTATCGCTCGACTGCAGAAGTGATCGAAGGTGTTCGATTGGCCCAAACGCTCTCAGCATTAAAGGATGGTTATCATCCCACACTCGATGATCTGCATGATGCAGCAATCGCGTTGCTCGGACATGGGGATCGAAGTAGCATTGCCGAATCCCTCATGCGTGTCGATGTAGGAACGGCGATTGGCGAATTGCCCAAAGGTGTTAGTCGAACATCAATCCAGGAAGATTTCGATCGCGAGATCGCACGACTGAAGCTTGAAAAGTTTCGGACGGCCGTCAAGCAAGAGCTCTCGCTGGACTTGCGAGAGAATCGGCAAGCCAAGACGCAAACTGCAGCGTTTTTGGATTTAGAACGATCGGGTTTTTTACATCGGTTGCGTATTCTCGGAGTCAAGTTTGCGGAATTTGTTCCGGTGCGACAAGATTCTGCTACTTGGGCGGAACGTTGGGCGGTTCAGTGGAGTCCCGAGAGCGAAATCACGTTAGTCGAATCCGTTTTACTTGGAGAGACCGTTGAATTCGCGTGTGGTTATCGATTCAAACAATTGATCGAAGCAGCAACGTCGATCGATGCAGCCGCATTGTTAGTCGCAGACGCTTGTCAGTCGAACATGATGCAAGCGATGGAACAGGCGAGGCAAAAACTTCAGCATCTCGCTAGCGAAAGTTCTTCGCTCAAGCAGATTGCAGCGGCTGCGTATGAACTCATGCAAGTCGTACGGTATGGGGACGTACGGCGGTTTGACACGCAACCTTTGGTTCCTTTGATCGAAGCTTTGTTCGTGCAAGGGTGTTTGGCGATACATGAGGCTGCGAGCTGTGATGCTAGCGCCGCCAAGGAGCTGTTGAGCTCAATCGATCAAATCAATCGAGTGTCGCTGGAGTTTCATGATCGCATTGACGAGACCCTTTGGAATCGCAAACTACAATCCCTTTCAGATGCAGACGATCGCAATCCAGTACTTTCGGGATTTGCATGTGCGGTGTTACTCGAACGAGGTTGGATGACGAACGACGCGCTTGTTCGGGAAGTGTCAAGGCGTTTGTCACCCGGCATTTCAGCAGACTTAGGAGCAGGATGGTTCGAAGGGTTGGCCCAAAGGAATCGATACGGTCTCATTGCGCGCCAAGTACTTTGGGAAGCGCTCGATGGCTATGTCGCTTTGTTGGATGACGAGCAATTCAAACGATCTCTTGTCTTTTTACGCAGAGCTTTCGGCGACTTCAGCCCCAATGAAAAGCGAAGTATCGCAGAGAATCTGGCGGAAGTTTGGGGTGTTAACGCAGACGACGCGAGCGAATCGCTTGATGGCCCTCTGACACAACAGGAAGAACAAGCACTGGAGGATCTCAATGATTTTGATTTCGGCGATCTGTGACTTGAATTCGGAGTCGACCCGTGGCTATTGATGTTGAACAAGTGAAGCGATGGCGATTGATCCTAGGGGCATCGTCACAAGAAAAGCTTGGTAGTTGTTGCACTGGCCTGGAGCTCTCGGCTGAACAACTCGAGATGGATCAAGCGTTGGCAGCGATCTACGACGAAACAGAAGATGCGAGCGATAACCAACGCGGGAAACGTGGCGCGGGTTTGGGTGGATCTGCGCCTCGATTGGCCAAATGGCTTGGAGATATTCGTACGTACTTCAAGGAGGATGTCGTGTGCATCATCCAACAAGATGCGATCGAGAAGAAAGGACTCAAGCAGCTTTTATTCGAGCCTGAAACGCTCAAGACAATTCAACCGAATGTTCAGTTGGTTGGAACATTGATGTCGTTGGGAGGACAAATCCCCGAGCGCACTAAAGAGACCGCACGCATGGTGGTGCAGTCGGTGGTAGATCAAATCAAATTGCAGTTGGAGCAACAGATCCGTCAAGCGGTCATGGGGGCGATCAACCGACGCCAGCATACACCTTTGCCCAACGCCAACAGCATCGATTGGAAGTGGACCATTGGACGCAACTTGAAGAATTATCAACCGAAACTTGAAACGATCGTACCCGAGCGAGTTTATTTTTACTCGCGTGCCGAGCGCACCAATAGCTGGACCGTGATCGTCGATATGGATCAAAGTGGTTCGATGGCTGACTCTGTTGTGTATGGTGCGATCATGGGTTCGATTTTTGCTTCGTTACCGGCACTCAAAACTCACGTCATTGCATTCGATACAGAAGTCGTCGATCTAACCGAAAAGTGTGGTGACGATCCCGTCAACATGTTATTCGGTGTACAGTTGGGTGGTGGAACCGACATCAACAAATCCGTCGCATACTGCCAAAAGTTTATCGAGGATCCTACGAAGACTCTCTTCATCATGATTACGGATCTTTTTGAGGGAGGCAATCAGACTCAATTGGTGCGACGGCTTGAGGAAATGGTTGGCAACGGAGTCAAGTGTATCTGCTTACTCGCTCTCGCAGATCATGGAAAGCCGATGTTCGATGAGACGTTGGCAAAGAAGCTAGCATCGATTGGAATTCCCTGTTTCGCATGCAACCCTAGTCGTATGCCCGAGCTACTCGAACGAGCGCTTCGGGGGCAATTGGATAGCTCGATGTCGACGACGGCATTTCAATAAATCGACTTAATCCAAGGTGGCTTGTTCACCAGTCTTCAAGATATCTAAGATTTCAGTCGAACTACTGGCGATGCGTAGTCGGTCTGGGATGAAGTCGCTTTCATCCATAATGGTAGCGATGACAGCCTGTAGCCGTTGGTGCACACGGGGTTGACCAGCAGGACTCAGCAGTACAAACAATATATTTGCTCGCTCTTGGTTCCCTCGGTAGGGAATTCCTTTTTCTGATCGAAGAAAGAACACTACAGGCTTGGTCAATCCGGCTACCCGTGCATGAGGCATCCCTAAGCCTTTACCTAGATAGGTCTCCACAACACGCTCTCGTTCATCGATTGCCTTCACAATACTCTCTTTGCTGACCGGCAATTGCCATGTCGCCATACGACTAAAGGCCAACCGTATGGCTTCCACTGAGTTGTCTGCTTCGATTCCCATACAGACTCGTTCTTCGGACAGTGCATCGGAAAGGCTGATTTGCTCTTCATCCTCGAACTCATCTCGAATGGTACCAATAATCTCTTCGATAACATCTTCCAACGTCAAAAAACCAGTCCATGCACCGGAAGAGTCTTGAACCAATGCGACATGGATGCGACGGCGTTGCATCTCAGCCAGCAACGACTCTAAAGAAGAGTTCTCTGGTACGGTGATGAATTTTCGCTGAAGCTGAATAAGGTTCGGTTCATCCTTGTCCGCCAAAAGAAGATCTTTCACGTGGATGATCCCTATGGGATCTGGCGAGTGTTCGTTGACAAGTGGGTATCGACTAAAGCGATACTTCTGTAACTGCGCACGATTGACTTCCCAGGGCACGTTGGCGTAAAGCACGCGAACTTGAGATTTTGGGCGCATAGCATCTTTGACTCGCAATTCGCCGAGATCAAAAACGTTCTCCACAAAGAGCAACCGTCGAAACGACATGACACCGCCCGTCTGCGCCTGGCTCAGTAAGATGCGCAGCTCATCTTCGCTGTGGGCTTCCGGTCCTTTATAGTCTTGCAAACCAATCGCCTTTAAAACGAGATTGGCGGATGCATTGAGGAACTTGAGCGGCGCATAGAACAGAATGCGAAAGACCTTCAGTGGACGAGCGCTCCACAACGAAGCGCGATCTGTTAGTCGAATTGCAGCCGACTTGGGTACAAGCTCACCAACGAGAATGTGCAAAAAGCTGACGATGAGGTAGCTTATAGTGAAAGCAACACCATGAGTCGTCACCCAAGCGGTCGTGGACTTTTCGGGAAGCAAGTCTATCCAAACGATAATCGGTTCGATCAATCTCACCACTGCAGGTTCTGCAACAAACCCCAAGCCGATGGAAGCGAAGGTGATTCCCAATTGGCAAACGGAGAGGTATTCGTCGAGATGATCCTGGACGTGCTTGACTGCCAAAGCCCCAGGCACGCCATCGTTCACCATCTCTTCGACGCGTGACGGCCGCATCTTTACAGCAGCGAACTCGGCCAAAACGAAAAAACCATTCAAAGCCAACAATAAGACGGCAATGAAAAGGAACAGTAGAATCATTGATGTGGACCAAATTACGCAATTGGATAGATTGGGATTCGAACAATCCACAGAATACCAGGAAAAGTCACGTTTTTCCAAGGTGTTGTGTTTCTTGATCCTACAGATCAATATTCAGCTTGGCTATGGCACCAACACAGTGCTGATGTCGAGTGATAGGCCGTTTCGTTTGAACAATGGCTCGAAAGGGCTATTCTCAGTGAAGATGATGGTGATGATGGCGACGAGGACTAAGCTGCTCATCCCTCGGCCTCTTCTCCTCGAAACTAAGAGAAGAGGAGTTAGAATTGTTCATTCTTGCTCTCGTCCTTCACAGGCAACGACAAGAGGATAAGGTAATTGGATGGTCGTAAACGTTGATTTGCAATCGCTCGTGAGCTAGAACTCAGTTGATCAGCATTCGCTCTTCCGGTTTGTGGTTAGCAGATTTCTCCTTTTTTCTTCTTGGGTTCGAAGGGATTTTCGTCAGAGCTTTCAGATTTCTTCATTGGCTCGAAAGGATTTTCGTCGGAAGTGTCAGAGCATCGTGCAGTTTGTCCGCAGGTCACGTCCCCCGATGAGGCGGCGGATATCGCTTGATGGACCAAGATCGGCTTGATGTCGAGTTAATTTAGCAACCAGCTTTGGTCCTCCAGATTCAACCATTTGGAACTCGTAAATCTGGTTCAATTAGGCCATTTCACAAAGCTCAACTAATGTTGCTTCACCGTTTCTACTCTCAAGAAATGATGAATCGGATGTTAGATTCCGACATTCAAAAAACATGCCAGGTCTTTCAACGACCGAGGCTCTGTGGGCCTCAAGGTGGACTTGAGCAATAATTTAACAACGGATGGGGAGGGATTCGAACCCACGGTAGCCTTACGACTACTCCGGTTTTCAAGACCGGTGCATTAAACCGCTCTGCCACCCATCCAAGCAACGTTTTTGTTGGGTTTTTCGATTGCTAGCGAAAAGCAAGGAAACCGAATAAACGTTTTGCAGCACATTTCGCGGTTCGGAAGGTGCCTGCACTGACTGAATTTAGCTTTCGAGCGGGAAAACAGCCAGTCCAGAAAGTGTAATTGCATCTTCAAAAAACCAAAACCCCAGCCAACTGCGAATACTTAAGAAACCCTGAGGATTCGGTGTCCTTACAGAACCACTTTATCTAGGAGACAGCCATCCGCTCGAGGAAGGAGTAAAAACCTTCGCACCCCAAAGACATGACCCAATCAATCAAGCAGGATATCGTCTGTGTTGCCATCGGGTCTTTAAGAACGTGATAACTGCTCTGCCGCGATCCTTCGATCGCTAGTTCTTCTAGTCCAAATGGGCCGACTAACTTGGTCGC
>JAJTID010000159.1 GCA_021300155.1 Pirellula sp. | reverse complement strand
GCCTGTTCATTAAGACGCTGTTGCCAATACTCGGCCTTGGCCGAACGATTCAAACGATCCACGATTTGGACTCCTAGATTCGAGGAAACAAAACCCTCAAACCTAACCCACCACGCAAGATGTGTTTCAACGAACGCTCACTTTAACACGTAAAACTAATTTCTCTTTCGAATCCAATAGATGAACGCGCCGATCGTACCGCAGAGAACTAGGGCAACGATATACGTCCAAATTGTGCGAGCATCCGTTTGCTCCGGTATTCCATAGTATGTTGGCGAGAACGGCTCCTTCTCCAGGACGCCACTCTTCCATTCGAGAAATTTAACTTTTCGATGCAATTTTCCACCGATTGTGATGGAAGATTCCAGAGGGAAGTGACCGATAGTTGGATAGCTAGTTTTGGTGACGAAAGATTCCCCACTTACAATCTTCATCTCGTGCATTCGAATCGCCCAATTACGATTGAAATCCAGTTCGACAGACTCGGGCGACAGTCGATTTCCTCGTTTCCAGACAAAATCAAGCCTGACCAACTCCTCTCCCGACGATTGAATTTTTTCGCATTTGACAACTCGAAAACCGCTAGACTTAACGACTTCCAAAAGCGGGAAACCATGGACACAGTAGTGTTGGCGGTAAAACCGACGCGCGTCGTCCAGATTTGTATCATCGATGCCATCTGCGCCGTTTCGATCTGCCGAAATCAAGTTGTATTGCCCGTCTTTTTTCGCAACACTAAAAGTCGTTTGTTCTCCCTGACACGATACGAAGCGAAGCGAACCACGATCCAGTTCTACTCGGAACATAGTTCCAGAAAAAAATGCGGTTTGTCGGAGCGGTTTCGTGCTATTTGACGTTTCGACCGATGCAGAAACAGTAAGGCCCTTTTCGTATTCTTTCTCGAAAATGGAAACAACCTGTTGGTACTCCGCCTGAAAGCGATCCCAAAATTCAGATCCGTCCGTGCGCCCAGAAATCATTAACAAACAAACCATGAGTCCAGGTAACCGAAGGTAATCTACGAACATTTAGCAGGCAGTCCTTAGAAAAGCGTAACCAATGTCAAAACTAATGAACGCGGCAAGCCGTTATAAAACAAACGAAGTCAACCGCATAAATAAATGGCCCCCCTTACTACGGACTTCGTAATCGGCAGTACTCTAAACGGGCAAGGATGCCCGTTAGTACATTTTTTCAGTACAGATGCCTAACGGAACGCATGGATCAGCAGGCGTATGGCTTAGGGGATGAGAGACTCATCTTCAACATCTTCCCAAATGGCGTAGGAGCATTTACACGTTTGAACACCAAACCAATTCGTATCGAGACCACACCGACCCTTGCCGAAAAGACCACACACCTGCCCACCGCATGTCGCGACTGGCGGACAGGCACTGAAAGCAATGTTTCCCAAGATCATCACAACGCCAAACATCATTAGACCTACAAATCGCTTCATCACAATTCTCCTCCGGGCATGTAAAAACGTTGACCACAAGTGCCCGCGCAAATGATCAACTCAATGGTTCGTTATATGCCGGGGATTACCCGAAACTTGAGCAACCCACCTAACTGCGGTTGATTTGCTTCGTCTAAATACAATGTAAAAAGCACGCTTTGGTCGCCATTGGATTCTGGGCTATCAAATTCGACTACTGCCGTTGCACTACACTTTGGATCTAGTACTGTCGGGCACGAAATGACGCGTGCACACTTGCATGATTGTTTATGACCAATAATACGCACTGATCGATTGCTGAAATTTCTCACTTCAACTTCCGCTGAAAACACGGAACTACTTTTTACCTCCCCCACATCAATCGCACTTGTAGGATGCCCCTCACTCGTGACAAACCGAACTGGCCGCGGAACGAAGATACTTACCACCTCGTCTCGAACCTGTGCATTCGACCAAAAAGCAAACATCAAACCTAACAAAAGTGACATTGTGCAGTTTACAAAAACCCATCTTCCGAACGGTATCCAATCCATTCGCACGGGAGAAGGAAAGCCAATACGGAAGGTGAGGGCGAGTAAAGTGAAATACAATAATAGCAGCGACCAATCAGGCAGAAATGTCAGTTCAAAATACCCTAAGGAATAGTCTGGGAATAAAATCCGTATTTGAGAATTGACCGGAATCGTTCATGATAGCTTCAGCCGTAAGGCAGGAGGAAATCATGGATGGATATTCTACGGCCTTGGAAGGCCAAATGCTGCGATTCTATCGTTCACTCAATGAATCCGATCGGCGTCGCTATGCTGCTTTGGAAGCGATTCGGCTTGGACATGGCGGCATCGAGTACGTTTCGCGGATACTTGGATGCGATCCCAAGACCATTTCCAAAGGCATTGCTGAGATCGAATCAGACGACGAGTTGGCTTCGGATCGACAACGAAAAAAAGGGGTGGCTGCAAAACAGCAATTGAGAAATGCCCTGAGATCGAACATAACTTTCAAGCCGTCTTGAAAGAACATACGGCAGGTGATCCGTTGCGGGAAGAGGTCAAGTGGACCAATCTCTCCCGAAGAGCCATCTCAAGAAAGTTAAAAGAACTTGGCACGCCTGTTGGCAAGGACTTTGTGTCGGCGCTTCTGCGGAAGCATGGCTATCGACGTCGCAAACCTCAGAAGAAGCGAACGATGGGACAACATGCCGATCGCAACGCTCAATTCGAAAAGATAGCTCAAGTCAAAGAAGAGTTCCTCAAAGCAGGCAAACCTATTATCAGTATCGACACAAAGAAGAAGGAAATGCTTGGGAATTTCTTCCGAGCCGGAGTGACAGACGCTCAAGATCCGACGATCGTCAACGACCACGATTTCACCAGCAGTAGCAATGGCACAGTGATTCCACATGGCATCTACGACCTTGGCAAAAACGAAGCTTCGATCCATTTGAACACGAGTCATGACACAACAGAATTCGCCTGCGAGAGCATCGAATTGTGGTGGACCGAGCAAGGAAAGACAAACTATCCGGAAGCTGACGAGATCTTGATCTTGTGCGATGGAGGCGGCAGCAATAGTTCTTCGGCGTATCTTTTCAAGGAAGACTTGCAGTCCTTGAGCAATCGAATTGGGCTGAAGATACGAATTGCGCACTATCCGCCATACTGCTCAAAATATAACCCGATCGAGCACCGCGTCTTTCCTCACGTGACGCGAGCTTGCCAAGGAGTTCCATTAGATTCGGTGGCAACCACAGAACACTATATGTCCAAGACGACGACCACAAAAGGACTCAAAGTATTTGTTCGCATCATCGAAAAGGTCTTCTCAACGGGCCGTAAGGTTGCCGAGGATTTCAAAGAAACGATGAAGATCCAATTCGATGCAGTACTCCCGAAATTCAACTACACCGCAATTCCTCAGCCAAAATGAAATCTGGAAGTTATTCGCAGACTATTCCTAAGCACCCGCATGAACCACTTACATCACCCGATAATCGCTTCCATACAAAGCTAGCTAAGAACACAGCACCAAGACATGAGCAAGCACGCCAAACGAAACTTCGGTCTCGCACTGAATTCCAAATCAAACCTAATGAAATTAGCAATTCCAGAAACACTACGGAAGCAGAGGCTACTGGGTGGATTTCTCCGTCGACTTCAAACATAACCGCAGCTAACTTTCCAATGGCTGCGATCCCTAAAAAACTAGAGAAACACAATGCAAGCCAAGAAATTCGTTCTGGAAAGCAACGCAGTTGGCTGGTTGGCTGGGCATTCCTACCTCTCTGAAGGGGTGTTTCAAAGACGCGCATATACGTTCAAGGAATGAATGTACCTTTTTGACGAACGATGTCAAGTCGTCGTCTTTGAGTCGACTTAACTTTCATCAGTCTATTCAGAATTCATGGTATTGGTGACTTGCTGCACCAGTAATGGAGAAGACTAACCCATGTTTCTTCGGGGAACGGCATCACGACGCAAAATCTCAAATCAGTTCTCTCAACACGCGCCCGTGAACATCCGTCAATCGACGATCGATCCCGTTGTTACGAAATGTTAGCTTCGTATGATCCAGCCCGAGTTGATGCAGTATGGTAGCGTGAACATCGTAGACTTGCGTGGGATTGCTTCGATCCAACGGTTTGTATCCTAAGTGATCGCTCTCTCCGTACGTAGTCCCCCCCTTGATCCCGCCGCCACACAGCCAGTTGGTGAAGACGAATGGATTATGGTCGCGTCCCTTTCCACCCTGGGTCGAAGGCATCCGTCCAAACTCCGTAGTCCAAAGAATGAGAGTGTCGTTCAACATGCCGCGTTGCTTTAGGTCTTGGATGAAAGCTGCACAGCCGCGTGCCATTCCCATCGCCAAAGGCCCATGATCGCGATGCACATCTTCATGCGAGTCCCAGTTTCTGCGAGGAAAGCCGTTGTCATTGCCACTCCATACTTGGACGAATCGAACGCCTCGTTCCAACAGTCTTCGCGCCGCCAAACACTTTTGCCCGAAGTGAAAGGTCTCCTCTTCGGCATTGATTTCTTTGTCCCATGCACGTATACCACCGTCCAAGCCATACATCTTCATGATGTAATCAGGTTCCGTGGAAAAGTCGAGCGCCTCGGGAGCTGCTAACTGCATCTTGGCCGCCAGTTCGTAACTTCGAATCCGACCCTCGAGTCTAGAGTCACCTTCGCGCATGGCTGCGTGCTCGCGATTCAATTCAGCCATCAACTGTTGTGATTGCTTTTCCCCTTGTTGCGTAATGAAAGAACCGCTGCGATGGGGAAAGAGATCGGCGATAGGATCCGATCTTCCTGGATGGATGATCGTTCCAGAGTTCTGTGCGGGCAGAAAGGCGGCATCCCAATTCTTGACTCCATTGGACGCGAATCCGCGATGGTCAGGAAGAACAACGAACGCCGGTAAGTTCTCGTTGATCGACCCCAGACCGTAACTTACCCAACAACCTGCACCTGGAAAGCCTGGTATCAAAAATCCGGTCGATTGTTGAAGCGTCGCGGCGCTATGGACGCCCGACTTGCTCACCATATTGTGGATGAAAGCAAGCTCATCTGCGACAGCCCCCAAGGGTGCCACTGTATCGCTCAACATCTTGCCGCACTGGCCATACGGTTTGAAGTCCCACACCGGCTTTTTCCAGGGCCCCAGTCCATTTTGAAAGGCTTCGACGGGCTCACCAAAATCGCTCGGTTTGCCATCGAGTTGGATCAAATCCGGCTTGTAATCGAACAAATCGATGTGGCTCGCCGCTCCAGCCATAAAGAACTGGACAACACGTTTCGCGCGAGCTGGATGGTGAGTCTGCAGCCCATCGGCCTGCAACTGTCCGTCACTCGCCAACATCGATGCAAGGGCGATGCCTCCCAGTCCTCCGCCGGACTCCATCAAGAATGATCTTCGTGACTGCATGTTTGCTCCCATCAATCCACAAAAGTGAACGCGTTAAGATTAAAAAGCAACCTGCACAAATAGGGTAATCCATTCTCTCGTGCGAATGCAATCAACTGCGAACGTTGCGATTCCGACGGATTACTTCCGAATGCCAAACGATAGGCCGTATCCACTTGGACGGAGATATCATCTGAGGCTTGAGCTACACGTTCCGCAAAGTGTTTCGATTGTGTCAACATAAAACCATTATTCAATAACGCGAGCGCTTGAATCGACGATAGGCTTTCATTGCGTTTATCCACACGCATCGATGGATCCGCACAGTCGAGCGATGTCATCCATGGTTGTGTCTGGGAACGCACGACGAATCGATAAACCGATCGTCGCCATGTCTTTGCGTCTTCAGGATCAGCCAACGCGTACTCATAATGAGGCGAATGCTCCGGATGCTCCACAACAAAATCTTGCCAGCCAGGGCCCCCCATCGACAAGTCCAGTTTGCCACTAACTGCGAGAACCGAGTCGCGAATCGCTTCGGCCTCTAATCTCCGTCGATTTTGTCGCCACAACAGTGTGTTCCCTGAATCGATTTTGTCAGCCTCTGCGTTGTGTGTTGAAGCCTGTCGATATGTTTCGCTCGTAACAATCAATCGATGAAGCTGTTTGAGCGATCCACCATTATCCCGAAAATGCAATGCCAGCCAATCGAGCAACGCACGGTGGCTTGGTAAACTGCCGTTACGCCCGAAATCGTTCGGAGTATCTACGATGCCTCGACCAAAGTGATACAACCAAACACGGTTGACAATGCTCCTCCAGGTAAGCGGATTCGCTGGATGCGTAATCCATCGCGCAAGTGCTACACGTCTCTGGCCTTCGTTGTAATCGTTGTCTATTGCGAATTGAAAAGGTTGGAAGTCGAGCGAAGAGATCGCCCCAGGCGCAACCTCGCGCAATGGCTGCGTCACTTGTCCGCGAGCCAACACGAATATCGGACGCGGTTTGCCCCCCGTCGGCCCGGTCCCGACAAAGTTTCCTTTGCCGTGATGAATTCCGCCAGCATAAACCATGCTAGGAGCTGGAAGCTTTTTTAACTCAGCCTCCACCGTCCTCAACTGTTCTTTCAGTTCGGACCGTCGAAGCTTCATTGCTGGATCGATGAAACGCAACAACAATGCTTCACGTTCTGCAATCAATGCCGCACGATCTTCTTTCTTAGAGACTGTCGGAAACAATCCATCCGTTAAGTTCGACTTGCGCCATCTTGGCGGAGCTTCGACGGAGTCCAACGCCGTGACTTCTTTTCCCAAGGCAAGGTTGTTATCTGCGGCATCCATGACCTGCAACTCCGCCAACGCGAAATTGAAATCATTCGAGCGTTTGGCAAGCTTGGTAGCGGTCACTCGAACGTATCTGCCAACTATGCGGTCCGATATCGAAGCATGGATGGTAAACGGCTCTAGGCCTGGATTCTTCAAATCCGTTGCGACTGTCTCAGCGTGCCTTTCCGTTAGGGCGACAACATCCAACTCAAACGAAGGATCGTCGCATACCTCCACTCGGAAGCGAATCGGAAAACCAAATCCTGCTCCGATAGAGTTGAAGTCATCGTAACACGGCCGTAGAACAATACGACTTAGTTCTTTGCGATCTCTAAGATCGACTTGAACCCATTTTTCAACGGTTTGCGATGAGGATATGGCAGCGTGATAGCCGAATGCATCGCTTGGGTTTGCCTGTTTGTCTTTGTTCCGCTGGGCGTTATCGATTCGTAGACTAAGTGAGTTATACTCATCCCCGGCGGCTCGCCTTAGTGGTTCTTCGATCGCTTCGAGAGCCGATTGCAATTTCGATTTTGATTGCGTTAATGTAATCCATTGTTTTTGCGTTGCTTCATCGCGATAGTATTGCCGATCCGTGCGATCTAATGCGGAGAAGACAGATTGCACGCGGTAATAATCTTCTTGCGTGATCGGATCGAATTTGTGTTGATGGCATTGGGCACAGTGGATAGTCAAGCTGCAAAATGTCCCGATCGTATTTGAAACCATGTCGTCTCGATCGAGATGTCTCGCGATTTTCCCATCGGTTTTTGATTCAGGAAGCTCCGCATGCCCGATGAAGTCCCAAGGCCCCGCAGCGATAAACCCTAATGCTTCAGTGCCATCGACCGTATCGGGCCAGAGCACATCACCCGCGATTTGCTCTTCGACAAATCTCGCATAAGGTTTGTCGGTATTGAGTGCTCGGAGCACATAATCACGATAAGGCCAAGCGTTTGGACGAGGTTTGTCCTTGTCATAGCCATGAGTGTCTCCATAATGCACGACGTCCAGCCAATGCCGAGCCCATCGCTCTCCGTATTGTGGCATCGCCAGCAGTTTGTCCACTAGTGCTTCGATCGCTTGTTCGGCGTCCTGCATACACGAATGTTCAAATTCATCCAAGACTTCTGGCGTGGGTGGCAATCCTACAAGATCGAAATAGAGTCGCCTTGCTAGCGTGCGTGGATCAGCGGGTGGAGCGGGTTTCAAGCCAACGCGAGCCAGCTCGGCTTGAATAAATCGGTCGATGGGATTGGAAGCTGTGGCTCGCTCGCTCCGATTATCCGTCGGCAGCGATGGCTTCAGCGGTTGAAAGCTCCACCAATTGCGAGGGGCCTCGATCACTGTGTTCGCCGAATCAGGCCAAATCGCACCGGATTCAATCCATTGCGTCAGGCTTTCGATTTCTTGTGCAGTCAATCGAGATACACCACTGTTTTTGGGAGGCATAGCCATATCCGAGTTCGCGTCGGAAGCATATTGCAGCAAAGAGCTTTCGTAGGCCTTGCCGGGAACGATTGGAGGTTCACCATGGTCGCCCCCAGCGAAAGCTATCTCGCGCACATCCAGTCGGTAGCTACTCTTTTGCGACTTCGAACCATGACATGATTGGCATTTTGATTCGAAGATCGGCTTGATGGTCTCCAGAAAGAAAGACTCGCTACGTTTGTCCGTTTTCTTTTCCTGGGCGTAGCTGATGGCTCGGAGCAGGATGCAGTCGATAGCGACAACGACGATCCAAAACACGACGGCCTTTGCCATCGCATGCCGTGTAGGCAGGTATTGGATTAGTTGTCGAATTCCCATAAACGATATCGAAAGCAGACGAGAGGTTTCTGAAGTGGATGGATGCGCAAGGGTTATCTTCCATTGTACTCGAAATTCATTTAGCAAGAATTCTACTTGCTTTGCGAGTGAGGCGCATAGGCGAACCAAAGGGTTGGTGGAGAATAAGTAGCAATGGTGAACTCAGTGCTCCCTCCCCGGCTTTTGGCCAACCCTCCCGCGGAGAGCGTGGAGAGAGTGATACACCAGTCTGTATCGCCCGACGCGGCATTGAAGTATCATGAGACCAGCCTGAACAAGTGTTGATGGGGTGTTTCAAAGAAGCTGAAAAGGGCCAAGTCCCGATGTGCAACCGGCGTTTCGCAATCTTGTTATTAAGTTGGCAGCTTCTGTTGCTTGGTCTGTGCAATTTTTTGAAAGCGTCTGCTCTTGAGGATGAGAACGACGCGTTGTTTGTCCGACGCATTCAACCGCTTTTGCATGAGAAATGCTCGGCGTGTCATGGCAAGGATCCTACGGATATTCAAGGCGGACTGGATATGCGTTCGTTGGAATCGCTCCTTCGAGGTGGCGACCAAGCGAAGCCTGTTGTCGTCCCGGGCAAACCAGAAGATAGCCCGATTTACTTGGCTGTGCTTCGATCGCATGACGAATGGCAACCAATGCCACCCAAGGAAGCCGACAAACTTAATTCAGAACAAACCCAGTGGATAAAGGAATGGATAGCTGGAGGTGCTCATTGGCCAGACCGTGAGCGAGCAGAAGCGATTGCCACGGCGAATGCAGATCAATGGTCCAAGGAGGACGGAATCTTGATGCCTACGGTTGGCGCATTGTCTGCAGAGTGGGCAAACCGCCGTTACAAACCAGAAGGCTTGTGGGGGTATCAACCGGTTCAGAAACCTCGCATTCCGCATTCAATCGATCAACACCCGATCGATGCATTGATTGCAATGCGAATGCCGAAGGGATTGAAGCTCGCTCCCGCAGCCGAAGCGAGAGTCTTCGTTCGACGGGCGACTTTCGATCTGACTGGTTTACCACCAACCCCCAAAGAGATATCCGCATTCGAACAGGCATTCGCTGAGAACGAAGATGCTGCCGTCCAGAAGCTTATCGATCGATTGCTAGATTCACCGCACTACGGTGAGAGAATGGCGCAGCATTGGTTGGATGTGACTCGTTATGCAGACAGTTCTGGTTTTGCCAACGACTTTGAACGTGGCAACGCGTGGCGGTATCGAGACTACGTGATTCGTGCCTTCAACCAGGACAAGCCTTATGACCAATTCATCCGAGAGCAGATCGCAGGTGATGAAATGGATCCGAACAATCCTGAATTGATTATCGCAACGGGCTTTCTGCGCATGGGCCCTTGGGAATTGACCGGAATGGAAGTCGCCAAAATCGCTAGGCAACGATTTCTTGATGATGTTACTAATAGCGTTGGCGAAACGTTCCTGGCACATTCTTTGCAATGCGCTCGCTGCCACGATCATAAATTCGATCCAATACCCACACATGACTATTACGCGATGCAAGCAGTGTTTTCGACGACACAACTGTGCGAACGCACCGCACCGTTCCTTGAATCGGAGAATACCGATGGCTTTGACGAAAGACGATATCTCGAACTAGCTGCCGCCGAGTATCAATCGACGTTGGCAAAGCTAGATACGATGTTGCTTGAAAACGCACAAAAGTGGTTCGTTGAGAAGGGGCTCGATCCAACCGACTGGAATGCGGCTGTTGAATCTGCCAAACAAGGCGACACCAAGGCAAAGACAAACAAACGCAAGAATTACCCTGACCTGTTTTCTGCCGCCCGCAATTCCTTGCTGGCCAAGAAAGTGCCGGAGAGCGAATTCCCACCAAAGCTAGTCGGCTTCACTGCCGAGCAGTTTGGATTGGAGCGAGTTGCTCGCAAGGGACTCGAACGATTGAAGTGGGAGCTCGAGCGATACGAACCGTTTGCATTGTCGGTGTATAGCGGTCGCACCCTTCCAACAAAGCTGGTCAATGCACCTACTCGCGTCCCTGCGGATCGAATGACAGCTGGGGAACTGGAATCGTCCTGCATCTTGATCGGTGGGGATCCATTCACCGAAGGGACCAAAGTAAAACCGGGAGTGCTGAGTGTGCTCGGTGCTATTCAGCAAGTGGCCATTCCTGAAAGCATCGAGGGACGTCGACGTGCGCTGGCAGAATGGGTTGCGAGCAAGAACAATCCTCTAACGACTCGGACGATCGTCAATCGAGTTTGGATGTGGCATTTTGGTGAGCCCATCGCTGGCAATCCGAACAACTTCGGTAGCACGGGCAGAAAGCCGACTCATCCTGAACTGCTGGATTGGTTAGCTGCGACGCTTGTCGAACAAAACTGGTCGTTGAAAGCATTGCATCGAACAATCATGACCAGCAACGCCTATCGACGCAGTTCCAAACATCCGGATTACGAATCATTGCGCGAAAACGATCCAACCAGCACGAGCTACGCAGTATTCAAACCGCGACGTTTGAGCGCCGAAGAGTTACGCGATGCCATGCTCGCGGCCAGCGGTGAGCTCAATCCCAAATTGGGTGGTATCCCCAATCGCCCTGAGATCAACTTAGAGGCGGCCCTACAGCCTCGGCAAGTGATGGGAACCTTTGCAGCTGCTTGGACCCCGAACCCCAAGCCGGAACAACGTAACCGACGCTCGATCTATGCATTAAAGTTACGAGGTCTCAGCGATCCGGCGATGGAGTTGTTCAACTCGCCAGCTCCTGACTTTTCTTGCGAGCGGCGTGAAGCGAGTGTCGTCTCACCTCAAGTGTTCGCCATGTTCAATGGCAAAGCGACTCATGTCCGCGCTCTAGCACTTGCACACCGAGTAGCAAAAGAAACCCAAGATGACAAAGAGGCGATCTCTCGATGCTTCGAGCTTGCCTTTGGCCGAGTCGCCAATTCAGAAGAAGTCGCCCTTTGTCTCAAACATTGGCGTGACATCGAGTCCATCATGGCGGATGAACCAATCGTGATACCGAAACTGCCGCTTGAGGTTCGCCGCGAAGCTGTTGAAGAGAACACTGGGGAACGGTTCTCGTTCCATGAAAAGCTCCATGCTTATGCTGACTATGTGCCCGATATGCAAGGATCGGACGTCTCTCGTCATACCCGCGCGTTAGCCGACGTCTGTTTATCCCTCTTCAATGCAAATGAGTTCGCTTATGTCTATTGATAGAGCATCGATGGAATTCCGCTCTTCGCCATCGCGGCGTAACTTTGTCTTGAGTCTTGGTGCAAGTCTCGGAAGCATTGCCTTTGCTTCGCTATTGTCGGCAGACGATCAAGCGAATCCGCTTGCCCCCAAGCCATCGCATGAATCGGCAAAAGCCAAGAATGTCATTTTTTTAATGATGGAGGGTGGCCCTTCGCATATTGATACATTCGACCCAAAGCCCGAACTTAGCAAACTGCATTTGCAGGAGTTCACTCGCGAGGGGAAACAAAAGTCGGCGATGGAAAGTGGGAAACGTTATTATGTACAGAGTCCATTCACGTTCGGCAAACATGGTCAAAGTGGTGCGGACATAGCGAACAACTGGACGTATTTGGCCAGAGTGGCGGACGACCTGTGTTTCTTTCGCGGTTGCCAAGTCGATAGTGTGAATCATCCAACCGCGATGTATCAGATGAATTGCGGGAATCGATTCGGTGGAGATCCTGGCATCGGTGCGTGGGTTTGTTACGGACTCGGTGCCGTCAATCAAGATCTACCCGGCTTCATCGTCCTGCCGGAAGTCAGCTATCCCCAAGGAGGTGCTGCCAACTGGAGCAACGGTTACCTGCCTGCTCACTACCAAGGGACTCCGCTTCGTCCCAAGGGATCACCCATTCTCGATCTTGCGCCTCCCGAAGGTGTCTCACGCGATCGACAACGCAAGAATCTTGATTTGATTGCAAAGCTAAATCAATCGCATGTTGCCGAACATCGAGAACACGAAGAACTTCGCACGCGGATGGATAATTATGAATTAGCTTTTCGTATGCAGATGCAAGTTCCAGAGACATTAGATCTTTCGAATGAAACAACGGCAACGCAAGCGATGTATGGAATCGGCAACGAGGCCACCGATGCGTTCGGACGCAAGTGTTTACTCGCCAGAAAGCTGATCGAGAAAGGAGTACGTTTTGTGCAGCTTTACAATGGATCGTGGGACAGTCACGATTACATCGAGCGAGCTCATGGCAATTTGGTGCGTGCTGTAGATCAACCGATCGCGGCGTTGATTACTGATCTTAAGCAGCGTGGATTGCTGGAGAGTACATTGATCGTTTGGTGCGGCGAATTTGGGCGCACGCCTGACAACGGAGTTCGCGGTGGAACGGCGTATGGCCGCGATCACAATCCGAATGCGATGACGATCTGGATGGCAGGTGGTGGTTGCAATGCAGGGCATACGATCGGTGCCACGGATGAACTCGGCATGACCGCCGTGGAAGAAGTGCATCACGTTCGCGACTTCCATGTGACGTTGTTGAGATTGCTAGGTCTCGACGATAACAAACTGACCTACTACCATGCAGGTCGTTTCAAACAGCTCAGTCAGTTCGGCGGAACTGTTATCAAGAAACTGATCGCTTAGAACCGATCGGGTAGTTGATTTTCCGGATCAAGGGTCACGACATCAGCTAAGTCTTTAGGTCGGCCACTAGCGCGCTTGTTGATTATTAAATCTTGCCGCCCAATTACATTAATGCAAACATCTTCCATCTCAATCAATACTCTGTTTTCCCAAGCGTCTTCAAACTGAACCCCCGAAATTTCTGTCAAGATGTCGATTCGAGATGGTTCTACGCCTATCTGAAAAACAATCCCTGGTTTAGATAAGTCGTCGATGGTCAAATCATCCAAGGGCGCACCGAAAGCGGCAAGAGAACAAAGGACTCTTGGGGCATTTTCAATATCGGCCCGAACCCAGATATCCAAATCTCCCGTCGCTCGTGGATGTCCATGCACGGCCATCGCATATGCACCCACTAACAGGAAATCAGCTTTTGCTTCGGAT
>JAJTID010000025.1 GCA_021300155.1 Pirellula sp. | reverse complement strand
GCAAAAAGTAGCGATCGACCGCGAGCTTCGAACTCGCCTCGATGATCTACTCGGCATTCCTAGCCATCGGCTATTGATGGTCAAACCGAAGATGAAGAGCGGCGGCAATCAGCCCAACTACCGCAGGAATTCGTAAGCCATACTAGACTTTGTTTTGGAAACGAAGCCTACGACGAACTCAGAGGAGTCGCGGATTTAATCCGGTGACCGCTGCTGAGCAACTCTTCGTCAATGATACGAACCATATCCGTGGAGTATCCATATTGTCCTAGCCACTCTCGATTCAATCGAGCGTTCATGCTCGTTTCGACGGTTGGGTTTGCCACGATCGTAGTTTTGCAGGAGCCTTTCAGTGCCTGGCCATCTCGATAAACAAGCTCACCATGCCGAAACACCATCGTCGGGTTTGAGAACATTGTATCGAGTTTTTCGGAAGGAGCATAAACGACCACGTCCGCGATTTTTCCGCTCTCAAGTGTCCCGCGATCTTGAAGCCCGAGGATTTTGGCGGGTCCACGCCGCGTCATTTGAGCGATCTCTTCGAGGGTATACTCACGCTTTAACGCGGGTAGTGAACTACTGCTCTGCACGTCGGGATGCAGACGTTCGAAAATCGACATACGAAAGTCGTAACTCGTTAGCAATCGGATTAGATGGGGATAAGCCGTGAATGGTCCTCCGTTGGGATGATCCGTTGTCAAGAAAACGCGAGTAGGATCCAGTATCCTTAAGCAAAGCTCCAGGCCGATCGTCCACTGCAATCCATGAACGTACTGGTCTTGTTTGTAACGAAAGGGAACTACGCCACATCCCGCTTGGCATTCTAAATCTTGGAAGATCACCTTTCGCGGTCGAGCAAGATTTCGATTTTCAAACTGATGCATCGTATCACCAGAGATGGTAACCGTTTGTCCGAACAATACCTGACCAATGTCAATCGTGACATGCGGATTCCAATTGACGTATTCTGCGAGTTGGTAGGCTTCGGAGCTAAAGCCATGAGGTCCACCAGTCCCGTAGCAATGGAACTGTGCATGTGTCAGATGAATCCGACGCCCCTCCACCGCTTGAAGTGTCTTGAGGGTGGATGCAATATTTCCAGGGACACCCAAATTGCTGCAGTGGACATGAAGCGGATGCGCCAGTCTCAATTCGTCTACTGCTTGTGCAAGCACGCGAAGAATATCGCGAGGAGTGATTGGATACATTGGATGGAACTCATCCACATCCAAATGGCGTTGATTAAATTTGAAAGCATCGATGCCTCCTGCATTCACAACTTTCACACCGCAGCATTGGTGAGCCTTTAACATCCACGCGACATACTGGTTGATCAGTTCTTGAGAGAAGCCTTCCGCAATCCAGCGCAACAACATACGGTCGTTCCCTAACAACAGATAGCCACCCGTGTCCAGCCATGGAATGTCCGCCATTTCACGATGCGCTTGACGTGCGTTTGCTGGCAGGACTGCAGGTTCCATGCAAGTCGTATATCCCATTTCGAGATAGCGAAGCCCTGTTTCCCATGTGGTTGGTACCGGAGCGCTAAGTTGACGGATTCCGTGCGAGTCAAACGGTTCCATCTTTGGCAGAATGAGTTCCGGTAGCAATAGTCTCGCTATATTGACTTTTCCTCCTCCGATATGCGTATGCAGGTCGATACCTCCCGCCATAAGGACTTTGCCGCGGACATCATAGGTGGCGTCTATTTTTGTAGTCGGTTCGATACTATCAGCAATCAAGCCATTCACGAGAAAGAGGCTTCGAACCCTGGTGTCTTCCACGCCATCGATACACGTACCGTTTGCTAGATGAATAATCACGTGGAGAGCCTCGCTAACCATTCTGTGGGGGTCGGCGATTCATTGGCAGTCGGGGATTGACGTGGAACAAAGGCCATGACAACTTGATCAGCCCTGGAGATCGTCGCATCCACGTCGTACCCCGCCGTGGAGGTTGGCAGACGCACATGTGAACCATTGTGATTGACTTCCCTGCTACGTCCTTGGAGCTCTACGATGGTTCCCGCAAAGGAATCCAAAACGCTTTTCGGCAAGAAAGATTCGGCTTTAGCGCTTTCGTCCACGCAAACAATCGAAGCACGGGGATCATTGCCGTGCCGCTTTATCCAAGAAAGGTAATTCGATTCCATCGGTTCGAAGATGGGATGCGTATGACGAAAGCGGATGCGCCCAGGAAAGCCCGTCGTCCATGTGCAGACCTGTTGAAATGTAGAATCTAATCCAGACAGGGTGAGACTGGAACATCGTGTTTCTTCGTTTTGTCCACGGATCCAATCCATCAGCTCCTCGATCCATAGATCTGGTTGAGAAACAGATGATAAACATGCCGGCGACCAAACAATCGAGGTGTAGGTCGATGCTCGCAGATTAGCAAGCCAAACGGCGGAGATGTCGTCATCCAGGAGCTTCCTATGGCTGGTCCATTGGTTCAGTGCATTGGTCGCTTGTTCCATTTTGCAGGGGACCGACCAAGTATTAGGAAACAGGGAACTCCATGTATCAATCGCTGCACTTGTAGGCGAACCTAGAAGTAAAACCGTTCGTGAATCCTTCTGGTCCCCACTGCACAAACAAAGTGCGTGGGGAAGACGCGGGAATCGATCCAAGAGCGAACCATCGTCTAATACGATGAACGTTTGACTCGTGGCACGTGAATCTGCCAATGAGGTAGTAAACGCACCATTTCTTGCCACCGCAAGTGCGTTGTTTATGCCCCAGCCTAATTCCGATGCATCCAGCGAGGCCTCAAGTGCATCTGCTGCTTTTAGCACCGCGCGAGAGGTTTCGACGCTGTAGATTCGACCCGTCAGCAAGATACTCGTCGATGCAACCAACCTTTGCTTTAGGCCTTCAACAATCTCGTCTATCTTCGACGGCAAACGTAGAACGGTGGTTGCTTTCGTGACATCATACGAGTCCAACATCTTCATCGCATTGGAGCGGATGTCGCATCCGCGATGGAGATCATCTCGATCGCATAAGAGGGAGCAGAAACAGCAAAGCATGTTGCGACCCGGGATCTATTGAGGAGGAGTACGATCTTCGGCGGAGAGAATCATCAGTTTTCCGTCTCCCATTCTGCCAGATCGGGTCGTGTCTACAATGGTCTTTACGACTTCTTCGAGTCGAAGGTCATCTACCCAAAGCGACAGTTCGATCTTAGGCAAGAAAGCCAACGAGAACTCGGTCGATGAGTATTGGTCCAAGTAGCTTTTTTGTCGTCCATAGCCTTTCACCTCGGCTACTTGTAACGCTTCAAGCGGGGATAATCTTAGACCATCCAACAGTCGTTCTGCGAGATAAGGGCGAATGATGGCAATAATCTGCTTCATTTCGCAGTCTCTTTCTGTTCCGTATTGTCTTCGTTCGCGTTCCCATCGGAGGTGTTTTTTGAATCGTCTAGACTGGCAGCGGAAAGCTTGGGATCGAATGGCTTTTCTTGTCGATAAAGCTCCAGCAATTGTTTGGCTAGGTTCTTTTGTGGCTCTGGTGCTCGTTCCACAATCTTTTCTTGGATTCCGATCGCCAAATCAAACTCTTTGGCCGCAGCGTGGGCTGCCGCTAACGCGGCCATATCGCTCAGGTCATTGTATTCGTTTAGTTCGCAGGCTTTTGTTGCTGAGAGAATCGCCTTCTTTGGATCTCTCAAGGATTCATCTTCGCAAGTCACCAGCAGCCAAGCTCTATTTTGGTACGCGAGAGCGTATTGCGGATTTAGATCTATCGATTTGTCGAAATCGCGTAATGCTTCCGGGTTCTTACCCAACAGTTGATAGTTGTATCCACGATTGTTGTAAGCAACCTCTGCCCGATCATTCAATTTGATCACGGACGAAAAATCTTCGACTGCCTTGGCGTGATCTCCAGCTTGAAAATAAACGTAACCTCGTCCCATCAAGGCGGGAATGAACGTTGGGCTAACTTGAATTGCCTTTCCGAAATCTTCGGCAGCTTTCACTAGGTCACCTTTCACTTTGTAAGCAGTAGCACGCTGCTGAAAGATCCCAGCATTCTTATCATTCAATGCGATCGCGGCAGAATAATCCCCTATCGCTTCATCAACCTTATTCATCTGGAGGTAGGCAGCAGCTCGATTGATGAGAATCGATTCGGAACGATCTCCTTTTTCAACCGCTTTGTTGAAGTCTTCCACGGCGTTTTCGTATTGACCGCTAGCCGTCAAGAATAGAGCTCGACTGGAGTAAGCATTGGCCGAATCGTATCCCAATTCGATGGCTTGGTCGAAATCCCTAAGGGCATCTTTGCCTTCACGACGAGCCCAATGTGCACCTGCACGCAACGTGTAAAGCCTCCCGGCTTTTGGATTCTCCCGGATCAATTCATCGTAGATCTCTACAGATTCAGCAAGCGTAACAACATGTGCCTTTTCGACAGCACCTTTCACGCCGCGATGAGTTCGAATGAGAAAGCTGGAGTCTCGTTCCTCCAAGACAGTGACCAAATCTCCTTTCTCGACGACGTCTAGTTCTTTCTCGCCGAGCGTTAGACGAAGCTCCACGCGCGAGACCATGGGTTCCGAGAAACTTGGTGCTGCTGCCGGTGCAGGAGGTTTATCTTGCGAGTGCGCCCAGGGACTGTGCAGGATTGATATCCCGGCAACAAGCAATATTGCGCCCTTAAGCGAACGCACAGGAGGGTGGGATCCCTTCACGATTTTTTCACTTAAATTACATGAGGCGGAAGAACGGGCAGTGCGACGATCGGCACTCAAAGAACACAATCGTACCTCGTTTTCGCGCGGAACAGCAGAGGAACGCGGGATCAAAAACGCAAAACATCGATCCAAAGGTCATATTTGTGGTCCATCGCAAATCTACAGGCAAATTGATTCGTCAGGTTGACCCTATCGATAACGCAATTAGAGTCGAATGTTGAAAAATGAGGATTTTCCTGATTTTGACAATCCGCCCGATTTGGGCTGCCCCATTGGAGCTATCGAGATGAAGCATCGTGTTCGTTTGTTTGTGGCATTGCCGCTTTTTTTGGCATTCGCAAGTTTTGCAGAAGCAGGTTTTCGTTGTGGCGGATGCAGCGACCCATGTCGATCTAGAGCTGTAGCGAGCAGTGGTTGCGGTGCTGTTGCTGTTTCTACCCAGAGTTATGGTAGTGGATGTGGAGCGAGCGTTGTCCAAGCTGGCGTGGGTTCCTGCGGATCCGTCGGAGCCGATGGATCCTATCTCGGTGGATGTGGAACCGTCGCTTCGTATGTACCAGCAATATCATACGCACCAGCTGTGGCTTATGCACCAGCTCCAGTGGCGGGACCGAGCCTCGTTTGCGAACCAGTGACAGGCTACCGAACCGTCATGGAATCTACTTTCGTTACCGAAACACAATACGTGACTGCGACGGAAACAAAGCAGGAAACGAGACAACGTGTGCGTCAGGTAAGCAAAGTAGTACCCGTAAACTATGAAGATTATCGAATCAAGACCGTTACCGTCCCAAAGACAGAGACCAAAACGATAGAATACTCGATGCTGATTCCTGAGCAGTCGACGAAGTCAGTCTCTGTCAATGTCACTGTTCCCGTTTGGAATGAAGTTTCTGAGAATTACACCGTAAAGGTTCCGGTGATTTCTGACGTCCAAGAAACATATCAAGTTAAGGTTCCACGTCTTCGAGACGAGTCCTTCACTTACACGGTATATGTGCCGCAGACCGAATCCGTTACCAAGATTCAAACCGTTATAAATGCAGTTCCCGTCGTGAAGACGAGAACCGTACAACGAACGGTTCCAAAGTACTCCACACAAACAGTCACTAAAGATTACGGTCATTGGGAAACTGTTGTTGAAGAAGTTGCTGGATCTAGCTACGCTGTTGCTGCAGCGCCTGTAGCGACCTATAGCCGTGGTTGCGGAACGAGCGCCAGCGCCGTTGTTGGTGGCGGATGTGGCAACGCTGTTTTCGCGAATGGCTGTGGATCCTCAGCTAGAGGCTGCGGATCTGCATCAGTTCGATCTTGCGGAATCCGTTCAAAATCCTGCGGTTGTAGCTCGGCATCTGCATGCAGCACACCCTCGAAGACAGGCTGTGGTTGTGGTATGGCAAGCGGAGGCTGCAATGGTTCGGTTGTTGCAGGTTCATGCGTCGGTGGAAACGTTGTTAGCAACGGAGCTTCTTGCGGCCAAGCTGTCGTATCGGCTCCTAGGACGACCACGCGTCGTGTTTGGGTTCCTAGTGTGGTTACCGAAGAGGTAGCTGTTGTTACAAATGATGTTGTCAATGAAGAAATGACATTCACCGTTTACGAGCAACAAAGCACACAAGTACCGTACGATTGCACCTACGTCGTTTATCGACCAGAAACTCGGACCGGTACGAAGAAGGTTGTTGATTACGTAATGGAAGATCGTATTCGTTCTCGCAAGGTTGTTTCGTACAACGATGAGCAACGAACTCGAACCCGTCGCGAAGTCAGCTACAAGACGGAAACCAAAGAAGAATCGTATCCAGTCGTCAGCTATAGAACGGAAAAGCGAACCAAAGAAATTTCTTTCACTGTCAACGAACAACAACAAGTTGTGGAGACGTTCCAAGCAACTCGAATGGAAACCGTTACTGAAGACGTTATCGAAGAATACGTTGTCAGCGTTCAAGTTCCTGTGACCAAGGAAGTGAAAGTTCAAGTTTGCAAGATGGTTCCAAAATTAGTTCCATATACCTTTAACCCATGTGCAGGAACCAGCGTTTCGTCAGGAGCGCTAGGCGTAACTGTGGGTCATGGCGCAGTTTCCAGTGGATGCGGATGCGGCAACTAACGAAACGATAGTCCAATGGACTTCCAACAAAAAAGGGGGCGTGTCAATCACGTCCCCTTTTTTCATATACGACATGACTTGATCGGCTAAACCACATATTTCTTACCTGCAAACTCGACAACGTCCGACGGCACGAGCTTTCGACGACGCCGTGTTTCAATCTGTCCATTCACTTTGACTTCGCTCGCTTGAATACCGTGCTTTGCCTGGCCACCCGACTCAAACAATCCCCTGGTTTGAAGAAAGTGATCCAAACGAAGTGGCTCCGGGGATTTCTCGGAGTTCGAGGCTTGGTTGTCAGGTGACGATGGATCGATGGTCATTTGGTTTGGTACTTCAAACGTTCGAAATGCTAAGTTCTTTGCAGGACAAGAATGGTATCGCACGCATCGCTGTTGAGCTTTTGTTTGGACTCGATGTCGTACCAGAAATCATGGACCCCAACGAGTTTGAGCTTCTTGCATTTTGCCAAAAGAGACTTCAATTGCTCTACGGTATAGATGCGTAGCGTAATGTGATCTGAGAGCCGGAACGACTCATCCTTCGTTTTCACGAGCATCGAGATTCTCAATTTCTCAAGACGTGTTTTCATGCTGGTTTCCACGACCGTTAACGCGTAGTAAACCGACATATCCTCCGTCTTGGCTCCCCATCGTTCCGTTCCCCATAGATCGCCACCCTTGGGCAAAAGATGCAGCGAAAGGACGAAAACGCCACCGGGCTTCAAGTGTTCCGCCACGCAATTCAAGTGCGCTAATGCTGCCTCTTCCGTTTCCAAATGGCGAAACGTGTTGATGGCATTCACCGCAGCATCGAACGGCTCGTCGAACTTGAAGTTGGTCATGTCACCAACCACCAACTCCGCTTTGTTGCGTTCCTTTTTGAGTTTCTTCTTGCAGTAGTCCAGCGACATTGGATTCAGGTCAACACCCGTCATGGAGAATCCACGCCCTGCCATGTCGCAAATCAAGCGGCCAGAGCCGCAACCCAGTTCCAAAACTCGCTTGACAGGAAACGGGACATATTTCTCGAATACATCGATGAGAAACTCAGACTCTTTTGGAGTTTCTTTCAGAAAGCCCAATTCATACAGTTCGGGGTGATCGTACCATGATCGCATCGTTTCGGTTTTAACGCTCGGCTTTGCCTTCGCCTGAACCACAGAGGTTTGTTTTGTTTTTCCGGCTGGCTTGGCTGGCTTTGTTACTGACTTTGCAGCAGGCTTTGCCTCCAATTTTGCCGTGGTCTTTGCCGCAGCTTTCGCATTTGATTTCTTAGCAAGCTCTTTTTTCGGCTGGTTCGCTGAACTGCCTTTCGCTTTTGAAACCGCAGAAGCGGAGGATTTCTTCTTAGTCGTTACAGCAACGGATGTTTTAGCCAACGGACAATCTCCAAACAAAAACGAGAACAAAAATTTCAGGCACTCAAACCTGCAATGCCAATGCCGTGCAGCTTGCATCACGCAGTAAGCGGCAAGGGGCTTTCTGCAAAGGATTGCATCCAATCGAGCCATTGCGAATCCGATATCGTACCGTTGCACGCGACAATTCGAAGACGCATTCTACGAATCACCCCTTTTTCCATAAAGCGGCCAAATGTCACGAGCGTCCAGTATCCATCGTCATCACGCTCTAACAGCGAATCACTTTGGTCCAAGGGATGAATCATGATTCCGATCGTCTTGTCGTGGAATAGGTACAACCCCGGCGACATGTCCGCGCGTGGATCAGCCTGCAAATCTGTTGCATTCGCCCCTTCACCCGGGGTTTGCAAACGGAGTCGCAACTGCGGGTTCGATTCGAGCTTCGAGGTTTGAACACTCAACCACAACTCGAGAATTTGTTGGTCCGGTGCCGATGGCAATGCACAAAAATAAGCTTCAAAACCAAAGTGGAATGGGGATTTTTCTGGAAAGTGCGCTATGAGATCCCCTTGCCGAACATAGCTATCCCCGACGGGCAAGTAGTCCCCCTCGCTCATATCGCACGTGGCATCACGCGGACTTATCGATACGGTAAGGGACTTCTGCATAGATCGGGACAAAAGGGCTAGGATTGGAGCCGTTCGCAAATCGACTCGCGTCGTCCAGTTGGGATGGTTCCAAATTGCGACATTGTCTTCAAGTTGCCACGACATTTCCGACGCCTCACGATCACTTCTAGGTAGAACCACGTAACTCTTTCGAATCCCTTGTGATTCGATACGATATCCGGCAAACGACATAGCAACAAGAATCCTATTCCATTTGCCGGCAGAACTCGATCCATGGATCTAAACCTTGAAGAAGCGATGCTCGTCGCGAAAAACGCCTCGCACCGAGCCAGCATCATCCTTCGAAACATGCTTTTGACCGCCTCGGTGCGTGAGAAAGCGCCAAAGGATCTCGTAACTGACGCAGATGTAGCTGCGCAAGCGGCCATTGAAGCGACGATTCGTGAGTCATTCGCCAACCATCGATTTCTCGGGGAAGAAAGTGGCGCAAGTATTTGCGACTATCGTGGTGGCAACGAATGGACTTGGGTGGTGGATCCGCTCGACGGTACGATGAACTACGTTCACAAACTACCTAGTTTTGCCGTTTCGATCGCGTTGATGAAGTCGGACCGTATCGTTTTGGGAGTGGTCGAAGATCCCATGAGCGGAGAGGTTTATTCCGCAATCCGTGGTAATGGAGCATCGGTGAATGATGTTCCATTGCGAGTTTCCGGTTGTCAGTTCCTCGATCAAGCGATGGTGGCTGCCAGTTTCCCCCCTCAAGTCACCAAAGAGTCGCCTGAAGTAAAGCAGTTTCTCGAAGTGCTCGTACGAAGCCAGAGTTTACGACGATTGGGTTCCGCCGCTCTCAATCTCTGCTACGTTGGGCAGGGACGGCTCGATGCCTATTGGGCCAATCGATTGAAACCGTGGGATGTTGCGGCAGGTTCGTTGATCGCTTCCGAAGCTGGTGCTATCCTCACGAATCTAGCTGGAAACGAGTTCGATCCTTGGTCTGGCGAGGTTTTGGTCTCTGCCTCTCAGGCCCTTTCAGATGAGATGCAAATCAGTATTCGCGTTTAGTGCCTACTGTTTCGCAAGACAATTCTTTGCAAAAATAGAGGAGTGCCTCTAGTCTCCGCAACCTGGACATGCGTACTATTCCGTCGACTCCGAGAGGATGGCCCCTCTGGTTGAATGAAGGACGCTCGATGTTTCGGCGGCGGAATCCCCTTTCCCTTCTCATTCTTCACTGTGATGAACACCACGAGTACCAGAGCTGGTAGTGCAACCCTATGGAATCTGCTTAACAACCCCACTATTCAGGCTGCTCTGGGTGTATTGATTGTGCTGACGGTATCTGCAATTGCGTTTCACTTGCTGTCAAAGTTGCGCGGTTCGAACAACCAAGACCACTTGACGACTGACTTGCTCCAAAAGAATTTCGAAGAAATGCGGAGTGGGGGTGACATCAGCGAAGCAGAATTCCGAAGAATTAGTGCGTCCCTAGGTCAATCTGCGTCAACACTGAAGCAGCGACCTAAGGACGACAACATTACCTAATCGGTATCACGGCGCTCCACGCGGTGTGAAACAATTTCGTGTACCATCGAATCGATCGATACTACGATTGAGGAATCGTACACGAGACACATCAAAAAAACGTGATCTTCGAGAATCGGTATGTTAGACTAAAGTTAGATTGTTGGTTCTTCGGCCTGGGAGGCTGATAATGCGATGGGATGAATTTCGGGGTCGCTCCGATGATTCTTCTCAACGCAGAAATAGAAATTTCGGCTCGAATTGGCGGACACGGATGCCCTAGTTTAGAGAACCGGGAAACACAATGAAGCAGATTTGCTCCTTGGAGTTACTGGAACTTGAGATGGCTCGAGCTACATAATTAGAGTGTCCCAATTCATTCTCGGTCTGCAACGGCAATGCGACTCGAGATTAGCTAAGGAGTCGATAATGCCCCAAGGTAAGGATGTCGTACCAGGTCGTAGAAGCGTCGGTGGTACGGGCGGAACAACAAGCAATCGTCGAAATGCATTTTGCTCCTTTTGTCGCAAAAGCTATCGTGACGTTGGCCCATTGGTCGAGGGACCAGGCGATGTCTATATCTGCGGTGAATGCATCGAATTGTGCCAATCGATCCTCGATCAAGAGCAAAAACGAAAGCCTCCCAAGAAACTATTCAACGAGATCCCAAGCCCTCGCGATATCGTCACCCATCTAGATGAATATGTCATCGGCCAGGTGGGAACCAAACGTGCCTTGGCTGTTGCCGTTCACAACCATTACAAACGGCTCAGCGCCACTTGGGATGGTGCGAACGAAGTAGAAATTGAAAAGTCAAATATTCTGCTAGTCGGACCAACCGGTAGTGGAAAGACACTCCTCGCTCGTAGCTTGGCAAAGATGCTGAACGTGCCTTTCGCTATCGGCGACGCCACCACGCTAACCGAAGCAGGCTACGTCGGTGAAGACGTCGAAAACCTTCTCTTGAAACTGCTTCATGCGGCTGATTTCGATATCGAAGCAGCACAACGTGGTATTCTCTACATCGATGAGATCGACAAGATTGGAAAGACAAGCCAAAACGTTTCGATCACTCGCGACGTTTCAGGTGAAGGTGTTCAGCAAGCATTGCTCAAGATGCTCGAAGGTACCGTGGCAAACGTTCCTCCCCAAGGTGGACGCAAACACCCTGAGCAGCAATACATTCAAATCGATACCACGAATATCCTCTTCATTTGCGGTGGTACATTCGTAGGTGTGGATGAGATCATTCGCAAGCGATTGGGCAAGAAGTCGCTCGGCTTCGGACCAGGCTCCAACATCAAAGAAGAAGGCGACGTCGCTTCGTTGCTCGCACAAGTGCGATCGGATGACATTCTCGAATTCGGTATGATCCCCGAGTTGATCGGACGATTGCCAGTCGTTACTGCACTAGCACCTCTCGACGTTCCTGGTTTGATCAAGGTTCTGACCGAGCCGAAAAATGCTTTGGTCAAACAGTACCAAGCGTTGTTCGGAATGGAAGATTGCGAACTTCACTTTACTGAAGCTGCTTTGAAGTCGATCGCTCAAAAAGCTCAAGTGAAGTGCGTCGGTGCGCGTGGTCTCCGAGGTATCGTAGAAGAGATCATGCTCGATGTTATGTTCGAACTGCCTGATCAAGAAGCGGGCACTGTCTACACCATCGATGTGGACGCAACCGATGGCTCAGTGCGCCACTGTAAGAGTGTCCCACAACGCAAAGAAAGCGCGTAGTCGCGGCCACGTTCCCTTCGCTTCGCTCGACCCTCCCAGAGAGACTGCTGATTTAGTGAGCCGTTGGGCGCTAGCCCCGGTTTAGTGGCTTCGCCAGAGGCGGCAACCGGGGCTAGCGCCCAACGGCTCACCATGAATCAACAAGCCGGGCCTAAATCAGCAGTCTCCCAGAGGGAGCCAATAGCAAATCCAAAAGGCTGTGCAGTAATGCTCAGCCTTTTTTTATTGATACATCCCTCACTCGAGTCTATCGACCGCTACTTCTCTTTCGACTTTTCGGCGTCATGCTTCATTACAGGGTGTATCTTCCCTCGGGGGAATGTATCTCCTAAGTGGATCATGTATAGGTGACACCGGATGTTAGACCTTCATCGCCAAGAATCAGATGTTGCAAGCAGAAAGCGAGTTGTTGTGCTCAATTCGTTTTCTTTACTGTGTCGATATCTATTCTTGTTCTACATTTTGCTGAATTCGGGATGTCAAACACTCTCGCTTCCAGCGATTGATCCGAGCGGCAACCGGCTATTCACCAACACTCCGATGCAATTCGTTAGACCGCATGATCCGAACAATGGTTATGCGAGTACAGCACCAGCGTTTCAAACGCCCCCTACTCCTCCGAAATGCGGGCAGGGAGATGGGAAAAAGTGCCAGGGATGTTTGTCTGGCAAAGGCTGCTTGTTTGCGAAGAAACGCGAAGAGGATATGAGAGGCAGATGTGGTCAGCTACTGATCACCCCTAACCGCTTGGTGGCACCGGTCGGCGGTGAAGTCATCATCTTGGCTGGCATCTGTGGTAAAGACGAACACTTGGTCACCAACGAAGCGATCGAATACATGCTCGACCCCGAAGGCGTTGGCCAAATCGTGGAGGTTGGAGACGATGCGAAGGGGCAACGAAAGTCTTTCTGGGGTGCCCCGAAGGAACCGAAAGTTGAGAAGCTAGGTGTGGACTTTGCTCGCGGCCGAACCAGCCGTGAAGCAGGGGTGATCACCAAAGGAACAGCAGACCGTTCGGACGATCTACCCATTCGAAAGGGACAGACCTGGATCAGTTTGACCAGCCCCACGGAGGGCACTTCGAAGGTTACGATTCTGGCCCCCGATAGCGATGTCTGGGACAAACGACGTCAAACTGCGACAGTCTACTGGATCGATGCTAGCTGGGATTTTCCACAACCACAAGTCTTGACGGGCGAGCAACAAACAACGCTTGCCACCAAAGTGATGAAAAGCGACAGCTTCGTTCCAGCCAAAGATTGGACGGTCAAGTATCGATCGCTTAACCCGGAGTTCGCGGAATTTGTGTTTGTGAATCCTACCACAGGCGCAGAAAGACTATCGGATATTGCAACAGCACAAGTGGATGCTCAGGGAATCGCTTCTGTCGTCCTTCGCCGAAAGAACTTGAACGCAAATGGAACAACGAATCCCAAGAGTGGAACGGCACTCATCGAACTTGAAATCATACGCCCGATCATCGGTGATATGCCCGAGTTGCCACTGGCAAGGAGCTCGACATCAGTCACTTGGAGCGCTCCCGATTTAGTGCTCGATGCTGTTGGACCAGACGTAACGAGTCCTGGTCAATCGGTGCAGTACCTACTGAAGGTTACAAATGAAGGTGACCAAGCGGCAGAGAACATTATCACGAAAGCAACCTTTCCATCAGGGATGCGGATAGATGGTTCTTCCTACGCACCGCAAAGAAGTACCCCCAATTCCCTGATATGGGAGTTCGGCCCTCTCCAGGCGAGAAGTGTTTTCGAAGTGGTTATCAATGTTACGCCACTCTCACCACTCGACGCACAAGTTCTCTTCGAGCTTTCGGCAACAGGTCAAGAAAGCCAACAAAAGCCAGTCAGAACAAACGTTCAGCAAGCTTCGTTGACAATGCAACTGACACCGAAACCGAATATGGGACAAGTGGCAATCGGGGAGCAAGCGGGCTTTGATTGTGTTCTCGTCAATACTGGCTCGCAATCGATTAGCAACATACTCGTAGAAATCGAAAGTGATCAGGGATTAATTCACGAAAGCGCCGGCATCGCAAGTACGAAGATATCAGACGATGTCGCGTTCCTTCGCCCAGGGGAAAGGAAAGTGCTCGACGTTTACTTTCGAGTGCAACGTGAAGGAGATTTGGGCATCGTTGGCAAGGTGACAGCCAATGGACAACCTCTAGCGAACCAGCGTTCATCCGTCCGAGGAATTGCTCCAGTTCCGCAGCAGCCCTCGATTAGTTTGCAACTGTTAGAACAATCGCAGCAGAGAGTATTGACGCCTGGTGTTCCGATTACGATCCGTTGCATAGTCTCGAATGGTGGTCCGGTCGCCTTGCGCACTCCCGTCTTAATGCTCCAGCACGACCCTAACTTTCAACTTCAGTCGATGGATCCGCCGCAGGGTCGGTATATTCAGGGTGAGCAACTCGTTCAATGGAACCTTAACGATCTGCAACCACGGCAACCAGGTTTGGAGTTTCGCGCTACCTTCATTCCGTTAGGGCCGGTCCGACAAGCGATCCTCAAGGCCGAGGTTAGCTCCGATGGACTTCGGGATGGCAAGCAACTTACCTTTGAAATAGGTAGTCCACCGGCCGGTGGCACAGGCGGCCTTGGTGGCTCCATCATGCCAGGTGGCTCGTCAGTACCAAACGGTCCTAATCCAGGCAGCTCTTTACCCAGCAACTTACCGGGTGCGGGGGGGCTACCCAGTACATCCCCTCCTGGACTAACTCCTTCAGGTCCGGGTGCGCCTGGGCCTGGACTAATCGGGCTACCTGGAACCAACGCAAGACCGGCCATCGGTTCTGGACTGGCTTCCAGTCAACGCCTTTCAATTTCGATACAGCCCTCGGTTCAAACCGTGAAACGCGGTGACACGGTCAGTTATGAAGTGAGAGTCGAAAACCTGGCAGCCCAACCAGATCAAAAAGTAGCAATGCAGTTCACGATTCCTGCGGGGAGTAAACTGATAACTGCCAAGGCCGTGGGCTTGGATTACTTGCTAAGTCGTGATGGAGCAACTATCACCTTTACGCCGATACAGTTCTTTCGGGCGCGAGATTCGTTTGCCTATACGATCCAGCTTCGGCATGAAGAATCAACACCACAGACAATGACTGCTGCGGTAAAGAGCATAGGTCAGCTGGATCCTTTGTCGACGACACACACCACTCGAGTGCAATAAGGCCGCAAAAGTGCAATAAGGCCGCAAAGCCCCCGGACTCAAATCGCAAGCCCGGCGGTATGTCCAGTGCTCCAAGCGGCTTGAAAGTTGTAGCCGCCGATAGGCCCATCGAGATCCAGAATCTCTCCTGCAAAGTAGAGACCAGGCTGTTTGCGGCTTTGCATGTCTTGAAAGTTCACTTCCCCCAACGCGACACCACCGGCAGTGACCTCGGCTTTGGGATACCCCCGAGTGCCATGAATGGGTATCGAAAGATTCTTGAGTCGTTCAAGAAGCATGTTGCGATGCTTCTTTGAGAACTCCGCACCGTGCACGTCCTCGGGCGCACCTATTTGTTCCATCAGTGCTTGGGCAATTCGCTTGGGGATGCGTTGAGAGATCAGATTCGTAATCGATTTGTTCGACTGCTTCGTCGCTTCTTGGAGCCAAAGTTCACAGGACTCTCGTGTCTCATTGGGGAGTAGATCTATCGACAATGACCGCTGCACATCATGGACTTCGTCCGAAAAGCAACGAGAAACGTTCATGGCTGTTGGACCGCTACAACCAAAGTGTGTCCACAAAAACCCGCCGCGCGAGACGCTTCGTTCCATCGGCAGCAGTTTGCCTCCTTCGGATTGAAGGCGGGCCGTGACCGTGATGTCATCGAGAGTCAAACCGCTCAACGATTGCACCCACGCTTGATTGGAAAGAAGGGGTGTCAACGCAGGACGTAGTGGCGTGATCGTATGCCCAAAGGCCTCAGCCCACGGGTACCCGTCCCCGGTCGTTCCGCACCCGCTAAAGCTGAGTCCGCCTGTTGTGAGCAAAAGCGATTTGCATTGGAGTGTGATCGGTTGTTCATGAATCAATGCGTGAACTTCGAATCCTCCCATCGCGTTGAGCCGAACGTTGGTAACCGGCGCTCCCGTTTGAAGTTGCGCGTTGGCATCCCTAAGTCGCTTGACGATCGCGTCTCGGACGTCGATAGCTCGGTCGCTTGCTGGGAAGACTTTGCCGGTGTCTTCTACCTTCGTTGCGACACCGAGAGCTTCCATCTCTTTGACAACATCTTGGGGCGAAAGACGATTAAGGACAGACAAAAGAACTTTACCTTGCTTTCCAAAAGCCTCGGCGATCTTTCGGCTGTCGCAGTGATGGGTGATATTGCAGCGTGTTCCACCAGACATCAGGATCTTGACTCCTGCCTTGTTGTTCTTCTCGAGAACCAGCACTTTGCGTCCTCGCATCGCAGCCGTGCCTGCAGCCCATAGACCCGCTGCGCCTCCACCCACAATAATGGCGTCCCAATCTTTTTGCATTACAGTGTACACTTGTCTTTCATCGGGAACCTTGCTCGATTGCTCAGGAAAATCGTGTTGCGTTGAGGCGACGAGGGGAAGGATCTAAGGTAAACTAAGGTCAAGAAACGACCTACCGCTCCTGACCTTTGTACTCACGATGTCAACCGAAGCAACCAAGACCGAGATTGGAAGTTACTTTATTTCCAATTATCCTCCTTATTCTCAATGGAATAGCGAGTCCCTCCCTTTGATTTTGGACGCGATGGCCGCTGCGCCACGCCCAGTGCCGTTGGGCCTTTATCTGCACATTCCGTTTTGTCGAAAACGTTGCAAGTTCTGCTATTTCAAGGTACTCACCAACGTCAACGCGGAAGAGATCGAGCGATATGTCTCAGCCCTTTCGCGAGAAATTGAACTGGTATCCCAACAGCCAGCCATGGGTGGTCGGCCGATCCGATTTGTATATTTTGGTGGTGGTACCCCCAGCTTCCTGAGCGTTAAACAACTTCATTCGCTTTTCGAACGATTGCATCGAAGTATCACTTGGGAACAAGCGGAGGAGGTCACTTTCGAATGCGAACCGGGCACATTGAGTGAGCCAAAGGTCCAAGCGTTACGCGAGCTTGGGGTCACGAGATTGAGTCTTGGAGTTGAGAATTTCTCGGATGCGATTCTAGAGGAGAATGGTCGAGCTCACTTGTCGAAAGAGATCAATCGAGCTTGGGAATGGATTCAGGCAGCAAACTTCCCAAACGTCAACATCGATTTGATCTCGGGGATGGTCGGCGAGACGTGGGAGAATTGGCGAGAGAATGTTCGGCGGACATTAGAGCTTTCGCCAGAGAGTGTAACCATTTATCAAATGGAGCTTCCGTTCAACACGGTTTATTCCAAAGGTCTTTTAGAAACCAAGCAAGAGTCCCCGGTAGCGACATGGCAAACGAAACGTGACTGGGTGCGATTCGCTTTTGAAGAGTTTCAATCGGCGGGTTATTCGATAAGTAGTGCCTACACGGTCGTCAAAGACCCGAGCAAAGTGAATTTCTCGTATCGCGACAATCTATGGAGAGGAGCCGATCTTCTGGCTACGGGGCTTGCCAGTTTTGGTCATTTGTCCGGAGTTCATTATCAAAACGTACCCGAGTATCAAAAGTACGTCGGTACATTGCTTGATGAAAATCGATTGCCTTTAGGACGGGCCTACCAACCATCGCCGCTGCAATGCCTCATTCGCGAGGTGATCTTGCAGATGAAGAAGGGTTATCTCGATGTCAATTATTTTGATGTCAAGTACGATGACTCGATTGTCGATCGATGGCAATCGGAGTGGAACGGGTTGGTGAGTGAAGGGTTCGCGAACTTGATCGAAGGCGATGATGGTCGCGTTTCGAGGATTGAGTTGACAATGGATGGATTGTTATGCGTCGACGGTTTATTGCCTCGATTCTTTGAGGAAAACCTGAAAGGGGTTCGTTACACATGAGCGAGTTGCTCACCTTTGCGATGGGGGAGTTCGTCGCCGAGTTCCCGTCCGATCGGTTGTATGTCAAGAATCACATGTGGGCTCTAACGAGGGATGGTGGAGTCTATCGATTTGGATTCTCTGCTTACGCGGTTCGTTTGCTCCAAGATATCTACTTCATCGACTTCGATTGTGTCCCTGGCGCGAAGCTTGGGCATCGACAAGAGTTTGGCAATATCGAGAGCAAGAAGGCGGAGAGTGGAATGTATGCACCGATTGTGGGTGAAGTCATCTGCATCAACGATCGTTTGCTCGAGGATCCATCCATCATCAATGTCGACAAGTATGGCGAAGGTTGGTTGCTCGAGATGCGAGGCGAAGTCGATGATTTACTTCAGCCAGTCGACTACTTGAAACATCTAGAATCCGCCTGGGACGTGGCTCAACGCACCATCAAAGGGCAAGCCAACACCGATGATTAGGATCGTCAGGATCCGGGAGGCGACGGTCGACGGTCCTATTTACTGGAAAGGCTCAATGCATTCCAATGTGCATGAACTTCAAGGAGACTTTTCGTTCACGGATCTAGAATAAAGTGCTTGCTTTTTTGAGTCGTTTTGCTGAAAAGCTTCAGATCGACCGCACATTGCTCTATGCACTATCCTCACGGATTTGGCAAGCGATGGCTGGGCCGATCACGATGGTTTTCATCATTCGATCCCTTACGGTCGATGAGCAAGGGGTGTATTACACCTTGTCTTCGCTCATGACGATTCAGTTGTTCTTCGAATTGGGTTTGCTGAATGTATTGATCAGCCAAGCAGGGCATCAGATCAGTGCGATTCGAACCGCGGAGAACGAGGAACGGCAAGTTCTTGCAAAAAGCAAAATGGGGCAATTGATCCGGGCATCCTTCAAGTGGTTCCTTGGTGCAAGCGTTATCTATGCATTAGTTGCCGTAGTGATCGGTTGGAAAATGCTGGCATCCAAGTCTGCGATTACAGAGAATTGGATGCTACTCTTATGCCTCAGCATCGTCGCTGCGGCCACTGTCGCTTTGTCGCCACTGATGGCCATTTTGGAAGGGGTAGGATTTCGAAACAGCGTTTATCGTATGCGTTTCATCCAAATGGCGTGCGGTGCAGTTGTTGTTTGGATATCCCTTTCGCTCCAACTTAAATCATGGACACTTGTCACTTCTGCATTTGTACAATTTGCATGCGTCTTCCTGTTAACGCGAGTGGTGCATAGACGCGACCTGGATAGCTACACGATAGACCTGGATAGCTACACGATAGATTGGACTGAATCGAAACATACTCCGAATGGATTGTCTTGGTTCAAGGAAGTGCTTCCGATGCAATGGCGAATGGCACTCATTAGTATCGCCTACCATGTTGCCACTCAGCTCTTTCCACTCATACTGTTTTTGTTCCATAGCAAAGGCGAAGCGGGGCAGCTTGGTATGACGCTCACTGGAACGGCTGCCATTCAAGGAATGGCGCTTGCTTGGATTCAAACGAAGTACTCCCTTGTGTCTGCTATGCATGGAGCTGGAGATCGAGAGGTGGCTGGCACTCTGTGGCGTCGATTGGCGATTATCTCGACCCTATTGCTCGTAACCGCGTTCGTGTCTGCAACTCTTGCGATCGCAGCGTTACCCTTAGCCAATCGAGGTTGGGAAGATCACTTCATACAGCCGTGGCAGATTGCCGTCCTCGGGTTTGGCTGCTTAGCGAATCATTGGGTGGCAACACAGATTTTTTACGTCCTGTCTCGCAAAGGAAAGCCCTTCCTATTTGCATCCTTGGTCGGTTCGACAGTGACCTTCATCGCAGTTGTGTGCGGCGGTTATTGGTATTCGATCAGTGGAATTGTTTGGGGGTACACGCTAACCACATGTTTGATCACGCTACCACTACATAGCTTCTCCTATCTTCAATTTCGAAAACGAACCAACCTCGCCTAACGGTATTCATTCGGCATCTTGTTACGAAGTTATGTTGAGGTTCCAAACCTCTCATTCCGTTTTCAAGTGCTTTGCGAGAAATTCAAAGGTGCCTTTACCATGGATCGTATGTGGGCCAGGAAACCATTCGATCCTGCTGTGCTCAGGCAACCGAAGCAACCCAGAGTAGAGGCGATTGACTTTCGCAAACTCCAGGCCGACTCGTTCATCTGGAGCGACTCCATCGAAATGACCTCGTTCCACCATGAATGGTCGTGGCGCAATGAGTGTTGCCATCTCCGCATAATTGAATTTTCGCCCCAGATCATACTCAAAGATTTCATACTCCATCGTCCAAACATAGCTATACGGGCTGTTGGTGCTCGCGTTCTTCCAAACCCAATCGTTGAAGTCGGCGGAACAAATCGACAAACAGTAGCCAGGAACCAACGCTGGAATTCGCATAGCACTCTTGCCACCATAGGAGAGCCCGTAGAATGCGATGCGTTTCGGATCCACATCGGGAATTGAACTAAGCCAGTCCACGATTCTCTCATGCTGTGCAACCATCGTCGAGAAAAGAGTTTTGCCAAGCGGATTGCTCTTTCGTTGCAGAACGCGAAACTTATCTTTCATCAAGTAAAGATTCTGAGGGGCGAATACGACGTAACCCTCCATCGCCAATCGAGCAGCGACATCATGATAGGCAGGATGATCGCCAACAATCGTATCCATGGGACGCCCCTCGAGTCCATGTTGGAACACGACGCACGGTTTGTGTTCAGCTTGGTTGTTTGGTGGCAAGATAAGAATCCCCTGGGCGATGATATCTTCGTAGACGTCGATCTCCACTTCATAAGATATGAGACCTGGTTTGGTATCGATGAGACGAGATCGTGCTCGCATCGGCATCTTCGGTATGTTCCAAGTACCAATAATCTCATTGCGAAACGTGTCTCGATAAGACCCGACGGTATCTTGAAACTTCGCAAGGCTAGAAGTGTCGAGTTTCGACCAGTATCGATTCCGTTCTAAGTGAATAGAGTCGAGGATTCGCTGCTGGTGGCGATCCCACATGTCCAATTGTTCCTTTCGACGGATATCGCTTGGCATTGAGTGAGACCAATCGCCGAGGTTTAACGATGCCTGAACTGTTTCCATGGATGCTGTGGCTTTTCGCAACAACGAAACAAACCTATTACAAGATGTTAAAGAGGGTTGGCCTGTACGAACATCAGATTGAACCTGTTCGATGGAGCTTTGCAGATCCCATGGAGACAGCATCTCGCTGGCTCGGCGGAGTTCCTCCAATGCCTCGGCGGATGTCGGGCCCGTGATTCGACCAGGCGCGGCTCCATTTCCTTGAATGACCACTTCTGGACCAGGGGATAGATCAACGACGAGTTTGCGAGGGGCTACGAGTGCTGCTAACTGCGCATCGCTAAAGTGAGGTAGCAATCCGTGGATGTTTCGGTGCATCGGCTCCTGCCAAATCCTGTTCCGCGGGGCGAAATGTCCCGACACCAAAGCAACGTCGATGCGCTCGTCGATTGCTGCAGAATGCAATGCGATCCAACCACCTTCCCCCCAACCGACAATGCCTATCGGTAAATCGGGATTAAGTCTTTTGATCGAATCTACCGCAGATTGCACAACTGCAACTTCATGTCCTAAAACGTGCCGTCCTAGGACGATGGCTGAACGATAGAGATACTCCTGGTCTGTGAGAACGGATCGTCCGCTGCGGGCACTTTCCGATCGGCTTATCACCGTCGGGATCACTACCAACCCGCCACTTGATGCAAGTCCTAGGGCGTAGTTAACACTTGAGGATTGCGCACCACACAACTCTTCGGGCATTTGCCCGGCGTCTGGAATTGCCAATGCGCAGAATCGTACTTCCTTCGGTTGGACAACGAGGCCCGACGCTTGCACTCCCGGGTATACGTTCCATGCGACTTCATAGATCGTGAAGGCCTCGTTGTGGAATTGATAGGGATCTTTACCAAATGCACTTTGCTGAACGAGACTCGTATCGGTTGAGCGCACATCCACCAATCCGATGCGTTCGGCCAAAATCGTTCTTAACGCTTTTGTTTCTCGGACGTAGAGTTCCTTTGCTTTTTCGGGGATAGTCGGTTTCGCTTGAGGTTTTGGCCAACTGCGAACGCTTGCTTTCGAAGATTGTTCCAGTTGTTTGTCCAGGAACCGATCGACACCTTCGAGCATGCGTGCAGCGGCATCGCCCATTTCATCCAGTGGTTCTGTGTCAGCATATTGCCCGTTAAGCGAGACTTGCGTGTGCGCTGAGGGACACGCAATAGCGATGGCAGCCAAAACCACGCACCTGGTCAGCCAATGACTGGCCCATGCGAACTGGCTCTTCCTTCGGCGACTATATCTCAATGTCATCCTCGATCCTTGTTTTCGTTGGCTAGCAATTCGAAAGGTTAAATTTTAACGCGCAGTGAAACTGTTTTGGTTGAAGAGGCTTTCCCTGAAATACCGATGAACCGGATTGTGGCGACCTGCGCGAACGGTTCGCCGATCATTCACTGGAAGGAATCGGGACGTGAAAAAGACATTTTTCCTGGGTTTTGCTCGTAACACGGTAACAATGCTCGCGTCAGTCGCGTTCGTTTCGTCGACGCTCGGGCAGATCCCGACGACTGCAGGGCGTGGCAACATGCCAACAAACGGCGGCGCAAGCTTGCCTGCTAGCAATGCTGTTATTGATGCGAGATTGCAAATCTACGATCTTCCGACAGATGCTATTGGAACGGTTGCTGCACAACTACAGCTACAATATGCCTCGGACAAACGAATACGAGTGACGACCGAGCCCGGAACTGGTCGGTTGATGGTTTTGGCTCCCGAAGCTCAGCAGCAAGCCATTGGTCAGTTCGTTGCCAACGTTCGAGCAAATCATCCATCTTCGAGACCGAACGCGCCGGTCGTTATCCAGCAAACGAACTACAAGCTTCAAAAGGTTTCCTCGAAACAATTCGAAGAAGCCATTGGACGACTCGCTGGCAATCGAATGACCACAGTCGAATTAGGCAATGGTGTCGTTAGCTTGCGAATGGTAACCCAATCTGGCCCGCAAGAATTGATGCAAATCGAACGACCCTCGGGAACCGTCCGATTGTCAGGAACTCCATCGAGTGTTCTTGCATGGAATCAAGTGATTGCAGCAATCGATCTTGGACAATCGGATCCAAATCGTCCGACACAGATCGTTCCCATGAACCCAGCGACACCTGAGCGCATTGAACGCGCTGTCAAGCTGGTTCGATTCGCCAGCTATCAACAACAAGGTAACAATCCGCAAGAAGACGAGACGGGTGTCGCGCAATTAGGTCAAGGGCGACCAGGCGATCAAGCGATGGCGATCGGAACGCCGGAAGGTATTGCAGGCACTGGATTGATCGGCGAAGTCGACATTTCGTTCGTCAACGAAATGGGTCTCGTGATCGTCAAGGGTGCGAAGAAAGACGTAGAACGAGTCTTAGAAGTTATCGACAAGATCAAAAAGCAGAGTGCGGAAACACAGCCTGACATCGAGTTGAAAATGCTCAAGCATGTCAACAGCCAAGCGCTCGAAGTCATCATTCGACAAATCAACACCGATGTCTTTCAGCCACGCCAAGGATCAGTAAATATCACGGCCCTCGGACAACCGAACGCTCTGCTATTGATCGGTCGAAAAGAGGCGATGAAGAGTCTCATCGACTTGATTGACAAATTGGATACGCCTCTCGATCCGAATAGTCAGTTGCGAGTATTTAATCTGCTGCATACTTCGTCGCTGGATGCGGTCACACTCGTTCAGAACTTTTTCTCTGATGGAGCAACCACGGGCGCGGGTGCTGGTACAACGGATCGAGTGGGACTCAATACGCGCGTCAAAGTGGTTGCCGACGGCCGAACCAATTCACTTATAGTTCAGGCATCACCGAGAGACTTAGCAGAAGTCGCCAATTTGATCCAGCAGATCGACGTAGAATCGACATCGGCAGAGAGCCAGATCAAGATTTTCCCGATCAAGAACGCGGTCGCGTCTGAATTGCAAACGATCTTGGCGAATGCCATCGGCGGCCAGTCGATCGGTGGAGCCGCGACACAGGGGCAAGGACAGCAAGGCAACCAGCAGGGCGGCGGTCAAGGCGCAACCGGAGCACCTCGAACGCCAAGTGCGAAGCTAACCGTTGCGCCACGCGATGAAAACGGAAAGACTGTTGACTCAGGGATTTTGTCAGGGGTCGTAGTCACGAATAGCCCGAGTATCAACGCGTTGGTGGTTCGGGCGCCAGCTAAGAGCATGCCATTGATTGGAGCGTTGATTGAACAACTTGATCAATTGCCCAACACAGAAGCCCGCATCAAGGTATTTCCTGTCATCAATGGAGATGCTACCAGCCTGACAACGACATTGCAGCAGATATTCGGTATTCAGCCCACAACCGCCACAGGTGCCGGAGCGCAGAATGCGGTCACGCTAGGGTTGCTCGGATTGGCCAACCTCACGACGGGTGGAGAAAACTCGCTGGTTCCATTGCGATTGTCGACGGACAATCGAACGAATTCCATTATCGCATCTGGTTCCGCATCAGACCTAGAGGTGATCGAAGCGGTTCTGTATCGACTTGACGATAAGGCAGGTTCACAGCGTTCAAACGAAGTCGTGTGGCTGCGGAACACAACTTCAGATTTTGTGACAACTGCCTTGACTCAACTGCTCAATACACAACGACAGTTTCTTCAGCAACAGCGTCAGGCGACCAACGGTCAGGGGGGAGCGCTGATTAGTGTGGTCGAGCAGTTTGATCGGGAGGTCTTTATCGCTTCTGAGCCATCGACCAACAGCATTCTGATCAGTGCAACTCCTCGTTACATGGATCAGATACGGCAAGTGGTAACGCAACTGGATCGTCAATTACCGATGATCGCGGTTGAAATGCTCGTGGCAGAAGTAACACTTGATGACAACTTCGAGATGGGGACCGAATTCGGTCTTCAAGATTCACTTCTCTTCGATCGCGGGAGTGCATCGAGAGGGACGTTAGGTGGTGGTAGTACTCCAAGTCCGGCATTCAATATTGCGACCCCGCCTCCGGGCAATGCGGTTACTGCAGGACGCCCGCAAAACCTTGCTGGCCAAGGTATAACGGGATTCAATATGGGACGAGCGAATTCGCAACTCGGATATGGCGGTTTAGTTCTGGCAGCGGGTAGCGAATCGGTCAATATATTGTTTCGAGCTCTGCAAGATGCCAACCGACTTCAGATATTGTCACGACCGAATCTACTAACCATTGATAACAATGTCTCGGTTGTGTCGATTGGGCAGAGCGTTCCTCGAGTTACGAGTACAGGAGCCACCCAGTTCGGGGCTCAAAACAATACAGTCGGCGAAGCAAATGTCGGCTTGACAATGCAGATTCAACCGCGGACAAACCAAGACGGCTTGATCAACATGATCGTTGCTGTAGAGCGGTCTGTTCTTGGGAATGTGGACGACGGAGTTCCTGTAGGCTTCGGTCCAAACGGCGAAGCAATTCTATCGCCAATCATCAACCGTACATTGCTTCAAACTCGAGTAACGGCTTACGACGCTCAAACGGTTGTCCTCGGTGGATTGATTCAGAAGACTCGCAGTACTCGAGCGCGCCGAGTTCCATGGCTTAGCGATATTCCAGTCGCGGGAATGCTGTTCCGTTTTGACTCAGAAGCCGAAAGCAGGTCAGAGCTGATCGTAATCATGACACCGCGTCTCATCAATCCGAATGACGCAGCGAAATTGGATCTGATCAAACAAGTCGAATCGTCGCGTATGAGCTGGTGTATGGCAGACATTCTCAACATCCATGGCGATGTCGGTTTGTCTCCTGGGAACGGGCTCTGGGGACCTGCTGCGTCTCCTGTCATTTTCCCTGATATGCAACCCACTGCTGAATTCGACCCAAACCAGAACCCCAACTTGTTAATGGGCGAACCAGAGGTTATGCCATCCTCGATTCAAGAAGTGCCGGTGATGAGTGAGCCAGGTGCTGGGCGGACTCTTTTGAGAAACTCACCGGAGGGAAGCAACATCGGTCCTGCAGTCAACACGGCAACACCCATCCAAAACTCCTCGTACCAACTCCCACCGGCAAACGGGCAACAGATGACAAACGGAGTTAGCCAAGCGTCTTATCAGCCTGTTGGCCCGAATGCACGCGTAGCCAATCAAGGCAGTAGATAATCCATTTTCGACTCACTAGCTGGATCTCCAAGACTACCAAGGATGGTAAGCCAAATGAAAAAATTATCTCGTGAATATCGCTCCATCGGAATAATTGTACTACTGGGCGCAATGACCTTGACCGGCTGTGCTTCGTTCACTGAAACCGACACGAAGAAGAAAAAGAAGGACAAAAGTTGGTATTCCTTCAAGAAGAAGGAATACCAAGTTCCACAGGCGGTAAATGTCACTTGGGCCTATGATCTGTTGACGGTTCCTGGAAAACCTGCAACGAGGGGATTTGGTGGTCGCTTTTATTTCTACAATGAGAAGACCCAAGCGATACCGGTCGACGGTGAATTGATGGTTTATGGTTTTGATGATACGCATGGAACAAGCGACTCGATGGATTTGAACCAGGCGACCAAGCGATTTAAATTCACTGCGGAACAGCTCACTTCGCATTTCTCAGAAAGCCAACTAGGTGCTTCCTACAGTGTCTGGATTCCATGGGACGCGGCTCCTGGCGATCAGAAAAAGATCATGTTGATTCCGACGTTCATAGCCAAAGATGGAAGAATGGTTCGAGGCGCAGCAGCTACACTGAATTTACCGGGTAAGCCTAGAGTATCCGAGTCCGATAGTATTGCCCAAGCAGCCGCGACCTTTACCAAAGGGCAGAAATCCGAGGTGACCAACGCAGTTCAGCATTCTCCGCGTCAACCTGGCATCGGAATCACTACGATCAACGTGCCGCACCGATCCGCAGTTGCTCGTACCCCTTCCGGCGCACTCGATCTGGCAGCGGCATTAGAGAAACTAGAAGCAATCAAGGCAGAACAGATCGCCCGTGAAGATGCTGCGTTCGATCGACCCATTATCATGAACTCGGTGGTGCCACCCACAGCTGGAACACCACAAGACATTGTTGTTCCAACGCCCACTACTCCAACTGTCCCAACGATCACGACAAAGCCGATCTTCAATCAGCCAACTCCCATCGGGCTGCCGACCCAGATTGCTTTGCCTCAATTAGGTCCACCCAGCAATGGCTTCGGGACTATCGGATTCGCTGGGGCTCAACTTGCTCCCCAGGTTTCGAACGGACAACAATTTCATTCTTCACCGAGTCAACCCCAGGCTCCAGCATCAGGACTCGCTCTACAATCCTTTTATCCGACTCCGTAGAAACGGATCCTCGCAATGTGACAACACCGGAATCGATAGAAGCGTCTATCGATTTCATTCGATCGGGAAGAGGAAGCGAGGTTAATCGCGACTGGAGACTAGCTGCTGAAGCTTGTCGTGCTGCACTAACGATTTCTGCATCAGGTCGAACAATGGAGCGAACGCTTTTCTTTTGAGCGTTTGCGCCACCTCCAAGATTGGCATTACGAAGTCCACCGAGTCCACCTAATCCTCCGAGGCCGCCTCCCAATCCGCCAAGGCCTCCGAGGCTGCCAAGCCCCCCACCAAATCCTGTTCCCTGTCCGATGCCACCAAACTGACCACCGCGAGCATTCGAGCTACCGGTGGTTGTAAACTGCTGTTGGTATTGACGCGCATCTGGGATAAGTGGAGAGCCTGAGACTCCATTTCCACCGAACGCTCCAGGCAATGAATTAGTAGCACCACCCACTCCGCCAATGCCTCCCATACTCCCAGTGCCGCCGGTTCCACCGAAACCGCCTGATCCGCCGAAGGCTCCTGTTCCACCCAATCCACCAGTCCCTCCGAAGCCACCAGTACTGCTACCAAAGCCTCCGGTGCCACCCCCGAAGCCACCTGTGCTACCACCTGTCCCCCCAAACTGGGCTTGAACTATCTCACCAGCAGATAGCAGAGAACTGACGACGATGAAGGTGAAGGTTTGAAAGGATCGTTTCATGGTTGCGTTTCCTATTGAATCGCACTGCTTTGAACTGGCAAAAGACGTTTACTCCATTATCTCCACCTACACCGACAGATTGCAATGCATGCATTCTGTATTTGATAGCGAATTTTTGGATTGCTATCTGTGTATCGAAAAGTGGACCGTGGCTCCTGGATCGAGTTCAGAAACATGCAGTTCTCAACGATCAATCCTGCGCTTCTTCGTTTTAGCATCATTCCGCGCAACAAGAATCTTTCGATTCTCCGACATGAATCGAACCTCAATTGATCTAGCAACACAAGTACCGTTCCTGGTATCTCCAACACTTGAGCCAAAAAAGTGTAATTTGGCAAATAATTTGGTTCATGAAAACGGACTTTCTGAGGACTAAACGATGTCACTTCGCAGGAATTCAAAAATCAACTCGTGCCTCGGCACGATGTTTCTGTCATTGTTCTTGAGTCTAGCAATCACACCCACTCTTTGGTCTCAGTCCAAGTCGAAGCCGTTTACCAGTGCGGATTTGCTGTTGAAAATGGAACATGGTCCCTGGTTGATCATGGCGAAGAACTTCGAAGGGGAAGGTGCCAAGAAAAAGGCAGTTCAACTCGCTGCGGAGTTGAGAACTGAATTTGGCCTCAAAGCCTATTGTTTGCCCAAATACTACGACTACACACAGACCGTTCAAGGTGCTGGATTCGACAAAAACGGGAACGAGAAGCGGATGAAGTATCTCGATGAACGGGTCATTGAGAACTGTGCCGTTCTTGTCGGTGACTTTGCAACCGTCGATGGGACCGACATCAACGACACGCTCACGATGATCAAGCAGATCAACCCAAAATTCTTTGGCACAACGGACGCAGTGGATCAGGATCCAAAAGTGAACTCTGCGGAGTATCGCAATTTCATCAAGCGTTGGGTCGACAAAAAAGACAAGAAAGACTTTAAGCCTGGTCCTATGGAGTTTGCTTTCAAGGCTACCAATCCGCTGTTACCACCTGATTACTACAAATCACCTGCAGTGGATAAATTCGTTCGCAGTTTGAATGAGCAGAAGCCATTCAACGAACACAATCTCCTCGACTGTAAAGGAAAATTCACAGTACGGGTTTTGACGCTTCGCGGACTAAATGCTTATGAAACTTGGGGGCGTTCTGATGCAACCGGCGAGAAAGAGCCATCGAATGCATTAGACAAAGCGGCAGAGCAAGCCTATCTCTTTACTCGCAATCTTCGAATGGCGGGCTACGAAGCGTATCAATTTCATGATCGTGAACAGAGCATTGTCGCCGTCGGGAGTTTCAATACTCTAGGCACGACCGATAGCAAGAACCACTTTGTTTACGATCCTGCAATACTTGGCGTGGTAAATCGATTTGCAGGTACGAGCGAAGTCGTACAATCGCAATTCGGAACCTCGCAGAAACCACGAATCCTCTTCGATTTGGTAGATCGAAATAAGATACCGGAACTCCGAGAAGGAGATCGAAAAACCCAATTAGAGTACCTACCAAAACTATCTACACCTTTCGATTTGGTTCCAACACCGATGACTGTCCCCAAATTGGAAGCATCGTTTTTGTTTAATAACTTCACGATGGGCAAATAGGACGAACACAATGACACAGATTGATCGATACGTACTGTTTCTCTACGGCCGCGTATTTGTCATCTGCTTCTTGACATTGTCGGGTCTTCTCGTCGTGGTGCAACTTTTTACGAACGTCGATGAGTTCATGACGTTTGGAAAAGCGCGAGGTGGATTTGCGAAAGGACTGTGGGAGTACTTTGGTCCCCAAGTGCTCAGCCTTTACGATCGCATGTGTGGACTCATCACGTTGTTAGCAACGATGTTTGTCATGGCGTGGCTGGCCCGTACTCACGAACTCACAGCCATTCTCGCCGCAGGCATTAGCAAAGGTAGAATTGTTCGCCCACTTCTGATCGCTTCTATTGGGATGATCACGTTAGGCGCAATTCTTCGCGAAACTCTCATTCCTCAGTTCGCTTCTGTCCTCAGCAAGAGCCCAAAAGATCTTACCGGAGATGCTGAGAAACCTCTCAAGCCAACGGAAGACTATGACCAAGGTCTACTTATCGGCGGTAGAAGCCTCGTTCCAGCCAAGCGGCTCATTCTGCAGCCAGCCTTCAAATTTAACGGCCCCGTGACATCCATCACTCGTCAGATCACGGGTTACTCGGCCGAATATCATGACGCCGATGCAAACCATCCGAGCGGTTACTTAGTCAACGCATTCGCATCGGCGGAGAACCTGGCGGACCAACACTCTATTCGAAACAGCGATGGGGTCTTTCTACTTCTCCCCAAAGACAATCCATGGCTCAGTTCTTCTCAGTGCTTTATCCCCAGCATCATCGAGTTTGACGTGCTGACCGGTGGAGGTAAGAAACAATTCGCTTCGACGGCGGATCTGATCTGGCAAGTGAAAAATCAAGGACATCAACAAGTGGCCGATTTGAAGGTAACCGTTCACTCCCGATTTGTGCAACCGTTGCTAGACTTCACTCAATTGCTGATTGGTATTCCTCTCATTCTGTCCAATATCCACCGCAATGTTGTGAACATGATCGCTTCCTGTGTGCTGAGTTTTGCTTTATTCTTTGGCATCAGCATCGGGCTTCGGACCCTAGGGGCCAATGCCACTCTGCTAACGCCTGCAGCAGCCGCCTGGGCCCCCCTACTCATTTTCGCTCCCATCGCCTGGAGTCGTTCAACCGTCGCGATGGAGAGCTAAGCAGCAAATCAATGAACTCCCCATTTACGTTTCCTAAACTAGAACATCCATTTTTGGAAACCGCCATAAATGCGACGCAATTGGGTGCCCAAGAGCTTGTCTCTCGGTTTGGTAAACGGGTCTCTGTCGAAACCAAAGGTTTGGCTAATTTTGTCTCGGAAGCTGATCTTGCTGCTGAAAAAGCGATCATTCAGCGAATTCGACAAGACTATCCGTCTCACGACTTCATGGCAGAAGAATCTCATCAATCCGTTATAACGCACGCGGAGCATCTTTGGATCATTGACCCGCTGGATGGAACAAGCAACTTTCTTCATGGCATTCCCCACTTCGCTGTTTCCATTGCATACTACCATCATGGTCTTCCGCAACTTGGAATCGTTGCGAATCCAATCACGGGAGATTGCTATTCGACTGTGGTTGAACAAGGGGCTTGGCATGGTACGAATCGCCAATGCGTTTGTCCGGCGACAGCAATCGATCAAATCATTCTCTCCTGTGGATTCTATTACGACCGCGGACGAATGATGCGGGCAACTCTCGATACTCTGGGTGCATTCTTTCAGAACAACATCCATGGTATGCGTCGGTTCGGAGCTGCGGCACTCGACCTATGCAATGTTGGCTGCGGGCAATATGGACTTTTCTTTGAATACAAACTGCACCCGTGGGACTATGCGGCAGGCCAGTTATTTGTAACGGAAGCGGGGGGACGTGTAACCGATTGCAATGGCCATCCACTATCGCTCAGTGCTTCTAGCAGTATTTGCGCGACGAACGGAGCAGTCCACGATCAGGCACTGTCCATTATTGGGCCTTGCTGGAACGATTATGCCGAGTCACTTCGGACATAATTCAATGAAGAAGTCATGCAGCCTACTCGCGTCCGAAGACAACAGGCATGATGGGCGCGAAGTGACTTGGGGCTAGGCAACTATCGTCCCTACCTATCCCTGCCGAACGGTACTGCCGCCGGTTCAAATAAGGGTGGTCTAGCAGCTCAGAAACACCCTTGTTGTTCAATGGCACGTGTCGCACGCTACCGTTGCTGAACAGTATGTTTGCGCAGCTAATGGCATGTTCCGCTCTCGGACTTTCCGTATCCAAAGAGGTAACGAGCAATGTGTCTCCGATCACAGGAGTCGCAAACGACTCATCGATGCTCGGAGTTTGATACGTTCCGTCGACAATAAAACCTAAACTGTAAGAATAACTTCCACCCATCGTTTTTCGCCAAGAGAGTTGTTGAGCGGAGCTAGATTGCAAGTATTGAGAAACACTCGGGATCGTTACATCGAGTCTCGCAACATTGTCGGATGGGCACCAAACCCAACTTGGCGACTCCATGAGCTGGGCATCCTTAAGTTTCATCACATAGACACCGGCAAACGCAAGTGGGCCTTCCAGGTCGATACTAGGCAGTTCATTCTTGGCATTCCCGTGAGCAAACCCTTGGATCGCTTCTCCAAGCTGCCGCAGGTTATTGGCACACGACATGCGACGTGCCTCTTCGCGAGAAAACCAAACGCTAGGTAGCAACAAGCATAAGATCGTAATCCCGGCAGCTACGACGACTAAACTATCGATCCACGCCCATTTCGTTTGTCGATTAGCACTTTCCAACACCGCCGACATCGCCCCAATCGTGCCGACGGAAGAGCGAGCAGGTGGCAATGATGCAAACGACTCCGATTGATCGCGGATCAGGGACATCGTATCGCTCACCAGGGATCCGCTTGGTTCGAACGTTTCTGTCATGGACTCTTGAATCGGCGAAAGCAACGCACGCAGATCAGCGATCCTAGATTCTAAGTCAGGGTCTACAGCGGCGATGGATTCAATCTTCGATTGTTCTTCTTCAGGCAATGCCATCAGAATGTAACCCATGAGGGTTTCATCGGAGATCGTACGACTTGATGAATGCATGCTCAAGAATTTGTCGCGTTGGTTACTCTTGGTTGTTTTCCTTGTTTTCTTCCATACGCATCCAGATTGCATTCAGTTTACGAATCGCCGTAAAAACTCGACTCTTTACCGTACCCAATGGAATATGAAGCATCTCGGCAATATCCGCGTACTTCATCCCTTGATAAAACGCCAATTGAAGCAGTTCTTGTGTCGGCTCATTCAATTGCTGCAGCGCCATCCTGACACGACCGCTAGTCTCTCGCGACACCGCCAATGTGTCTGGTGTTTCTTCATGTCCCGGTAGCTTATGGATCAATGCCTCTTCTTTCTCCGAGGCAGGAGCAGGGGCATTCAAGCTACCGATTTGGTGGCGTTTGTTTCGTCGCATAAAGTCGATCGCTTTGTTGCTCGCGATCGCATACAGCCATGGGCGAAACCGGCGCCCTCGCTCGAATTGCTCAACACGCAGATGCACACTCAAAAATGTCGCTTGAAATACATCTTCAGCTGATTGTGCATCCCCTAGGAATCGACGCAAAAACGTATAGAGCTCCCTCTCGTAGCGACGCACAATCTTTTCAAATGCCTGCGTACAGCGACTCTCCAAATACTCTTGGACGAGTGATTCGTCGTCGAGTTCGTCCGCATTCTCGATTCCAAACATGGGGTCCATCGACTCAGGGCCGAATTGGGATGCTTCAATCACTCCGCCAAGCTTTGGCTTAGCCTCGGGTGAATTGACTGGTTGTAACGATCCCAATGAAGTGTCATCCGCTGATTGTTTTGGTAGCCGCTTCATAGCAATTCCTGCACGATGAATAGGAGCCGGGTAGACAATAGAAGATTCAGGGCACGACCTATTGATCCGGAGCTAATATTCTACTAGACCAAACCCAACTATGTCAAAGTTTCGGAGCGGTCCCCCTTGATTATCGCGGAGAAAAGCCTGAACCGCAGAAAAGTCGGGAAAATCATTGACACCCGGGCCGCCCTTGCTAGCCTCTACCCGATTCTGAAAATCGCGATTGCTAGCATTTTTTTTGTGGGGGATACATGAGGTCAAATGAGCGCTATCGATGGTACTCCTCGGGCGATATCAACGCATATTTCGGGCTGTTGCTCGACAATCTTGCGGGCCTCGTCCTGACCGTTTCGCTGTTGGTGGGAGCTTTTGGGATGCCATCGGACTTCGTGGTCGGGTCCATGATCCCCGGAACCGCGATCGGAGTTTTGGTCGGTGACCTGCTCTATACCATCCTCGCATTCCGGCTGGCAAGCAAAACCGGACGAAACAACATTACCGCTATGCCTCTCGGGCTCGATACGCCCAGTATCTTTGGAATCACGATCTTCGTTGTTGGGCCTGCATTCTTGACAGCAAAAGCTGGCGGAAGCAGTCCGGATGAGGCGGCTCGCTTCGCTTGGCATATCGGCATTTGCGCCATGATCTACTCCGGACTTTTCAAAGTGGGGTGTTCGTTTATCGGTTCAAGCATCCGCCAAGCCATCCCGAAAGCAGGACTCTTCGGGTCCCTTACCTCGATTGCGTTGGTCATCATTAGCTTTGTGCCTTTGATCGACATCATGCAAGAACCGTTCGTTGGCTTGGTTGCGCTCGCTATCGTCCTTACTTGCCTGATTGGTCAAGTGCGACTTCCATTTCGAATTCCTGGGACAGTGGCAGCCCTCCTTGTGGCGGGAATTCTGCACTACATTTCTGCCCCAATCCTCGGCAAACCTCTCTTCGGCGAAAACAGCCTGGATGTTGGCTTCTTGCCGACTGGTTGGTTAGATGTCTTCAGCTTTGCTTGGTGGCAACAGATGGGTGTGGCGGCTAATTATCTGCCGATCGTCATACCGTTCGCTTTGGCGACTGTCGTTGGTGGGCTCGATTGTGCAGAGTCGGCGAGCGCCGTCGGGGATGATTATCCCACGTCCCATATATTGGGAGTGGAGGCGATCGCAACGTTGGTGGCAGGAATTTGCGGTGGAGTTATTCAAACAACTCCCTATATCGGGCACCCCGCGTACAAAGCCATGGGAGGCAAAGCTGCCTATACCCTCGCTACGGCATTGACCATGGGCTTTGTTGGTATCGTCGGCGGATTCGCTTATTTCTATATGTTCGTTCCCAAGTCGGCTGTCTTCCCAATCTTGATTTTTGTTGGCCTCGAGATCTCAGCACAGAGCTTTGTTGCAACACCCAAACGGCATTTTCCGGCACTTGTCTTCGCGTGCGTTCCCGCGCTGGCTTTCTTGGCTTTCTTCTTCGTCGATCAAATCCTAGGTGGAATGGGAATCCAGCTTTCCGGTGCACTTTGGAACGAAGGTCTTCAATCGTCTATGGATCAAGTGAAGACAGCTGTCGCAAATGACCCGAATGCGGCTACTGCGTTTGACAAAGTATCCGGCGCGCTCACGTTGCGACCCGACATGCGCGAGAACTTGATGATCGTCCTCATGCTGAAGAATGGCTTTGTCTTGACAAGCCTTATCTGGGCATCTTTGTTGGCGATGGCAATCGACCGACGCATGCAAGCGGCTGCTGTGTTCGCGGCTATCGCAGCCGTTTGCACGCTGTTCGGATTCATCCACTCTCCCCGCATCGACAATTCGTTGTACCTGCCATTCTCTATCCTAGGGGAAAGCTCGCGTTGGACATTGCCTGCAGAACTGTTGTCGAGAGTTTGGACGATGGCGGCAGGCTATAGTGCTGTCGCTCTTTTGTTTTGGAGCTGGAGTTTGTTCCTGAGAACCCAGCCCGATCAAGGCCCAATCTATGATGCGAATGAATCGGCGATGTAAACCATCGAATAGCCGTCAGTCGATCGCGAGCAATAATTGCATGCCGACAAACTTATAGATGCATGCCGACAAACTTATAGATGCATGCCGACAAAACCGCCCGATTGCTCGATCGATTTTTCTAGCTGCTGAAGCCGCTTCCTTGCGAGTTCTGGATCTCCTGCTCCCAAGTAGCGATTGAATTCGATAAGAACAGCTTGTGTCACTGTCTCGGCAAACCACTTGACCACATGCTGTTCCAACCATGGGCATGTTTCCTTATCCAGCGTTACGCTGAGTTCGGCATGCTTGGCCAGACAATCGCTTTCGTCCGTAAAGACCACACCCTCAAAACGAAAGGCGATCATCCCTCGGTTAGGATCGTTGGTGACGAAAAAACGACAAACAGCATTATGAAGAAAATAAGAGTTGTGAGTGCCATGAACGGCAATCGCTTGCTTAATCCGCTCGAATTTAGCCGTTAATGCCGGAGACGCATCCAACGGGGCGTCGGTGCGTGTCATACTGCGAAGCGGTATGCAATCGAAGGCAATATCAACGTAGCGATCCATAGTTCAACCGTCTATTCCCTGTACCGTCTATTCCCAGTGCCTGGGTCTAGCCAAGCGCTAGAGACCAAAAGCGGCATTCAACAACTCGCGCTCTTCCAGTTTATGAGCTCGCATCGAACCCGTCGATGGGCTGGCAGATTCTGCTCGAGAAATGCGTTGTAGCTTGAACTTCGGTGCCAGTTCATCACCCCAATGGATCTTTACAAACTGCCAAGCACCCATGTTGCTAGGCTCATCTTGATACCAATAAAGTGGCAATCCTGCTGGGTACTCATTCAAAGCTTCGAGAACTTTCTTTGCCTCCAACGGATAGAATTGCTCGATTCGAATCAACGCGACATCATCGCGATTGAGACGTGTTCGTTCTTCCAACAAATCGTAGTAAGCCTTGCCGCTGCTGATGACGATCCTCGAGGTGGGCGTACCTGCTGGGCGGGTATCTCCTAAAATCTTTTGGAAGGAACCATGCTCGATGTCATCCAACGTGGATACACATGCTTTGTGACGCAACAGACTCTTTGGTGTCATCACCACGAGAGGCTTGCTCCACTTGGATTTCACTTGGCGTCTCAGCAGATGGAAGTATTGCGATGGTGTCGATGGCTGAGCCACGATGATATTGTGCTCTGCCGCCATCAACAAAAAGCGTTCGAGACGAGCGCTGCAATGCTCTGGCCCTTGGCCTTCGAAGCCGTGTGGCAACAGCATCACGAGACGACTCAAACGCTTCCATTTATCTTCTGCACTCGCGATGAACTGATCAATGATGCATTGTGCAACATTTGAAAAGTCTCCGAACTGTGCCTCCCACGCGATCAATCCTTCTGGGCAGTCCAGGCTGTATCCGTATTCGAACCCCAAAACAGCAGACTCGGATAGAGGACTATTGATGATTTCGATGGTGGCCTGATCCGGCGCTAAGTGCGCCAGCGGCATATACTTTCGATTATCTTTCTCATCGTGAATCACAGAATGCCGATGTGAAAAAGTCCCTCGCTCGCAATCTTGACCCGTCAATCGCACCGGATGCCCTTCCGTGACGAGCGATGCGAAAACCATCATTTCGGCCGACGCCCAATCGACTGGTTGCTTGCCGTTCGCGATCTCTCGTCTATCGTCCAATATGCGTGCTAGCTTTTTGTGCGGTTTGAATCCTTCTGGGATCGCACAGGATCTGGTCAACAAATCCGAGGCTCGCGCTTTTGGGATCCCTGTGGTAACATGCTCGTCGGTCGGTTCTGGGCCTCCGAAGTAGCCGTCCCAAATCCCTGCGAGGCTAGACAAGTCGTAAACAAAGGGCTCGCTCTTTGCCAATTCAAACTCACGAGATAAGCGATTGTGGCGCACCTCGGAAATCGAATCGGCTTCTTGGCGACTCAGACCATTCATGTTGAGGAGATGTTCGAGATAGCTGTCACGAACTGGCTTCTTGCTGTCGATCGCTGCATACATCAATGGCTGCGTAAAACGCGGTTCATCACCTTCATTGTGGCCTAATCTGCGATAGGCATACATATCAATGACGACGTCTTTTTCGAACTCCTTTCGGAAATCCATCGCTAAGTTGACCACTTGTGCGACTGCCTCCGGATCCTCTCCATTGACGTGAAAGACCGGTATTTGCAGCATCTTGGCAATGTCGCTCGCATAGGTACTGCTGCGACTCTCCTCGGGTTCGGTCGTAAACCCGATTTGGTTGTTTAACACGATATGTAGTGTGCCACCCGTTCGATAGCCTGGCAGTTCGCTGAGGTTCAGTGTTTCCTGAACAATACCTTCGCCGATAAAGGCTGCGTCACCGTGAATGAGAACGGTCATGTGCTCATTGCGTGTGATATCGCCGGCGCGATCTTGTTTGGATCGACAGCGTCCTAACGCAACCGGGTTAACGAACTCAAGGTGGCTTGGATTAAAGCACAGTGAGATATGAATCGTCTGACCTGTGCTCGTTGTCCAATCTGAGCTATATCCCATGTGGTATTTGACGTCCCCACCGCCACGAAACAACTCTGGCTTTGGATCATCAAATGCCCAGAAAATATTCTGAGGTCGTTTGCCCATGATATTCGCCAACACGTTGAGGCGACCGCGATGCGCCATCGCCAACACGACGCCTTTGACCTGATGCTGGCCGGCTTTTTCAAAAGCACGATCCAGAAGAGGTATAAGGCTCTCGGCACCTTCCAGTGAGAAGGTTTTGGCCATAGCATATTTCTTGCGGACGAACTCTTCAAAAATGGTTGCGTCAGCTAGCTTGGTGTAAATGCGAGTCTGAACGTCGCGAGACAACGGCAATCTGTTCTCGCTCGATTCCATTCGTCGCTGAAGCCAATCGCGAATGTTGCGATTGTCAACATGCATGAACTGGGCTCCGATGCTACGACAATAGGTATTGCGTAGCTTCTCAATGATGTCACCGACGGTGCGACCGTTCGCATACTCCAAAGTCGGCGACGTAAACGGACGATTCATGTCCTCTTCTGTCAGGCCATGCGATCTAGGATCGAGTTCTGGCGGGCCTTTTCTGTGCAACCCCAATGGATCGATCTTGGCCATCAAATGCCCACGCACCCGATACTCGCGTACGAGCTGGTCCACCCTCTCTTGCATTCGAGCCAGCCACAATGCATCGTTCAGTTCAGTCGCATTGCCATTCGCGGGCTGCCCATCTCCCGATGAGTAGAGCCCCTCAGACTGAGAGGCTAATGAAAATTCTTCAAAGTACTTTCGCCATACGTCAGACACGCTGTTCGGATCTTGTATGTAGCGAACATATAAGTCGTCGATGTAATCGAGACTGTAAGTATTCATTTTCGTAGAACTTTAGAAAAGGTTGGTTCGGGTAGATGGAGCCGATCTATCGGTAGGCCTGATTATGTATCCCGCTTATGTGCGTTACTAGGATATCTCATTAGGAATTGCAATCCCAAGGGACTAAAGTCGCCGACGAAAATCGGCTTGAAAGGCATTGGCAACCGATACGGGGCAGATCTTTGCCCCTCTTCACAAAGCAGAATTTCCCTCTGCGTGAAATTGTAGCCAAATGCCGAGAATCGTCGATAGATTACCAAAATCGATTTGTCTACTTGCCGCGAACTTTGGTCTTGATCCGACAGAGATAGTGGTCAACTGTCATGAAAAGTGTGGTGCCATCTTCGCCAAAAGCACAATTGCTCGTCCTCTCTCCTGTGTTTATCCTGCCGAGCAGCTTCGCCTCTGGACTGAAAATCCAGATTCCGCCTGGTCCACTTGCCCACAAATTCCCCTTTTCATCGACCGAAAGTCCATCGGGAAGTCCGGGCATTTTTCCGACTTCGCTAGTGGCATCGAAAAAGAGTTTGCCCGGACCCAGCGTACCATCATCCTTGATCGGAAAGCTCATCCAGATCGCCTTTTTCGGATCGCTCTGAGCGACATACAACGTTTTTTCGTCCGGTGAAAAACCAATACCGTTCGGTCTTTGCAGTTCCGTGGTGAGAAGCGTGACGGAGCCATCTTTCTTGGAAATGCGGTAGACCCCAAAATGGTCCAGTTCACGGCGTGGGTCGTTCTCCCGTGCAGGGAGCCCATACGGTGGGTCCGTGAAGTAAATGTCGCCGTTGGATTTCAATGCACCATCGTTGGGGCTGTTCAGTCGCTTGCCTTGGTAGTTGTCCGCGAGCGTTTTCTTGCCTCCCTGTGGAGTCAGCACGCTTACCCTGCGATCCCCATGCTCGCAAAGTACCAAATTTCCATCCTTGTCCAGCAGCAAACCGTTGCTCCCTGGCTCCAATCCGTAATAGGTAACCCCTGTATAACCAGACGGGTTCATGAACAATTCGACACCTTTCGATGCCGTCCATTTGAAGATGCTATTGCGGGGAATATCGGAAAACAATAGGTGCCCCTCTTTCGCACTACCAATCCACACCGGGCCTTCAGTCCAAGTGAATCCGTCTGCCAATACTTCTATCTTTGCATCCTTGGCCAAGACTTTTTCGAGGGCAGTGTCCATGACTTCGATTTTGCCCAACGTGCGGGAAGACTGGCCGAATGTTGTCATGGAAAAACCTAACCAAGTCGTGATGAATAGAAGCCCAAGTCTGGATATGTTCTCAACGATGCGATTTTTCATAAGTTGCCCGATGTTGGTAGGACCGTAGATCAAACCATAATCGCGAATACGACGCGACAGAAAGGATGGCTCAATTGGGGGACGCACTTATCTTAGTACATCGAGTCCGAGCTAGCACCTACCCCCCATTGGAAGTCTTCGTTTTCGGAACCAGTTTGAAGCGATCAACAAACGTTCGCTTTCTAACGTTTGCTTGCGCCAGGACTCGGAGCGATCGTCCAAAGAAACAGTGACACAAACCACGTTGACACCAGTAATAGCCAAAGCCCCATCCCCATCTTATTCACAGGGGTATTCGGAACCAGTGGACCATTTCCCAAGGAGGGGGGCATCCCCTCAGAATTCAGGTAGGGTGCCGACACTGCGAAGCTCGGTTGGCCCGAAGGAGCCAAATAGTTTTCCATGCCTGGCGTTTGCCCCACGGCTTGGATCGCGGACCGAGCGGACGGATCTGTCAATTGCCGCGGAAAGGATACGACACCAATCGCGGGGAGAATGAGCGCCAAACTGCTGGTGGCACACATCAAGATCAGACTCAAGAATTTGATGGATTTCATTGGGTAAACTTCATCGTGTCGGCTTGTTGAAGGAAACAGTCCAAATCAAGGACGCAATCAACTGCGGTTCTCTAATAGCCCCATCCTGGGGTGCCAAGTCGGGACGGTCGGCATGCTACCAAGAAACGGTTGGAAAAATCGATGTGAGTCTGCTCCCTTCCAACGAAAAACCAATCAAATTGCATGCAATCTCGATTTTTCCGTGAGTATACTGAATCCGTACGAACGTTCCCTGACCACCCAGATAGCCTCGAATAGACTTATGCGAAATCCACGAAGAGCAATGTTGGTTGTCGGCGTTTTTTGTGGGGCACTCGCTCTAGCGTCAGGTTTGCAAGCGCAGACAAACACCATTCCATCCGCCACGAGCATCGCTGCCTTTCCAAATGCGCAACTCCAGCATGTTCCATCGATTCGCTCTGGCCCAATCGACCTGAGCAAATATTCAAGCGATGTCCTGAACTGCGCTATCTGCCGAGAACGACTAGGACTCCCAGCCCTTGTGCCCTCAGCAGCTTCAACCAACAAACCAGAGCTGATTCAGCCGTCGGCTTCAAATCCAACGCAAAGATTCACTCCTTCCACTCAACAGGTCAACCGTCCTGCGAGCGAGGGCGATCTCGCCCCCAAGGTAGGCGCTTCCTTTGGTGCATCGGGGCTCATCACGGCGGGAACCGCAAAGCAATTGGAAGCCTCCGGATTGGTTATCCAAGAGTTTCGGCCTCCCACCCCCAAACCCGAAGATTTCCGACTAGAGTCCCTTCCACCTGAAGCAAGGAAGCAATTCTTTCAGCAATTGGAATTGCCTAATGGCGCGAAAGTCATGTCCGCTCAGATCATGAGCGGACATCAGGAAAAGGGAGATGCGACCGTTATCGACGCTCCCACTAGTCCAGAGACGATAGCACCCGTTCGAAGTCCAAAAGAAACTGCTCCAAGCATTGACGCAAACGTACAAGCTCCCGCCGTCGCGCAGGAAGAAACGCTTCAGCCAGCGATCAAGACCAACGAAGCACCAATCCCATCTCCAATTCCTGCACCAGACCGAAGCGCAGCCATGGCTGCTACCTTGCAAGCCGTCGAGCAAATGAAGGCTGAGAATTTGAAGCTGGCGGAACAGCTCGCAGTCGCGGCCAGGGAGCGAGAGAAGCTTCAAGAAATGATACGAGTTCAATCGGAATCATTTGAAAAGAAAATGGCTGAGATCGAACGTTCCAATCAAGAGACGGCAAAAATGCTAGAAGCCAGAACGCTTGAAGTTACGGAGCTACAGAACCAATTAAAGGCCCAGCCGAAATCTCAAAAGAGACCCAAAGCAGATTCGGACATTGGAAAAAAGAAGCCTTCCAAAAACATATCCAAGGATCGTTAATCCCGCTAAGGAAGATTCTTGAGATCCAACCTGGTTGGGAGAACGAGCTGTTCTAACTTTGGCTGGCTCTAACATTGGCTGATTGAGCGAAGCACAACCACCGGCCCTACTTCCAAGAGGCGATGGCTTCTAAAGAGCTTTGGTAACGGTTCCCAAATAGAAAGGCTCTTGGGAGACCAACTCAGTACCGTCTGCGAAATAGAATCGAACTCGTATGCACCACGAAATTTTGACGATGGTTCCTTCGTAGGAAAGCGGAGACTCGGGCAATGGGACATGAACACGCTGCGGCTGATTCCATTGAATGGAATTCAGAGAGTTGCCGCTGAGACGTTGGAAGAAATGCACCCCCATGTCTTCCGTGCCTTTGCCCTCGGTCAACCACAATACAGATACTTCGACTGCCGTGATGGACGATTGATCAATGTTGGAAACCGAATAATCGAACTCCAACTCGTCGTTCGGCATGTAGGCTGGTTGTAGCCCAAGCAAACTGATCATTAGTCTGCACTCGCTGGCTTGGAGGCGGCGCGAGGATATACCACTACGGGGAAACTTCGGGAGTACGATGGCCATCGATTCGCCTCTCCTTCGACGATGAGTTTCCAATGAATTGCGTTATGAAGACTTTGAAAGGAGTGCATTGCATCATTTGGTATAGAAACGATACCCTCCATTTCTAAAGGGCGTCCCCAGTCGATTCTCGACCTTCCTTGAACGATGACACTCTGCTCACGAACCACCGACCTTTCAGTCCGAATGTCCGTCCCATAATGATAAGTGCTTTCTTCTTCACAAACCAGTCTCATTGTCAACTTCTTGATGACCAATTTGCCATACTGGACCAGTAAGACTCGATATGACTTGCCAGGTATGAGCGGCAAATCTTCGATTTCTACTGTGGTAGATCCTATTCCAAGTGCCTGAACATAAGACATGAAAAACAACCTGCCAGAACGCCAACCGATATAGATACCTGGTATTAGAAGAAGAATGAGCCTGTACTGAATGTTTCCCTCAAACAAACTTCGGATCGCCACAACAAAAAAGATGGCTAGCATTGCATTCCACGACATCGCAAAGCCACCAATACCGATCAATGCCAGAGTGTCTTGAGAGGGACATGGCAACCGAAACGCGAGCTTCGCACCAGGGCTATCCGTGAATGGTTCGAGCAGCGGTATCATGGGTGGAGGAACGTATTTTGATTTCGCTGTCGGGCCAGGAATCAAACCGCTGTGCGATATGGCTTCTCGATGTTCATCGCTTGTAACAACCTTAAGAACCCGATACCAAAATCCGATGGCCCCTAGAATAATGAGCGCACTCGACACCCAGACCAGGAGCCAAAAACCGGACCCAACTTGTAGCGAAGTAATGGAAATGCTTAAACAAAGCACTCCAATCAAAAAACAAGCTGCAAAGAACGATGCTTCTCCAAAGGACCCGATGATCCACCAGCCGGTCATCCGGCCCCCTTTTTTCTTCCCCCATAGTCTGAGTCTTGGCTTCATAAGAACGAAGTGTATTCGGCTAGAATGGCTTGCCAAGCCAAAGAGTCGTTGCGATCGTTAAACTTAGCCTAGACGTCACGCGTTATTGCCAAATTCTCGGATTCTTAGGCTTCAAAATTGCGTTCGCCGGTCAAAATCTTTACACCGACACTTTATCCGATACGGCCACTAACGCGAAGCATCGATCGGTTTCCCCATGACAGAAATCCTTCAGGCACTCCTTCAGGGAATCGTAGAGGGCCTCACCGAATTCTTACCGGTTAGCTCCACAGCTCATATCGTTTTAACTCAAGAATTCCTCGGGGTCGATCGAGGCGACCCTTTCTGGAAGATGTTCGCCATTGTGATTCAGCTGGGAGCAATTCTGTCGGTCATCGTTTACTTCCGAACAAGACTCACTGACTTCGTAGGAACTTTTTTGAATGAATTGGCACCCCGAAAAAGCTCGGAAGGAACGATCACAGGCGAGATGAAAACTTCTAAAGAGTGGTATCGGCATCCGCTTTGCTTGGTTCTTATTAGCTTTGTCGTGACCGCACTGCCATGCTTGTTAGTCGATAAACTGATCGGTGAAAATCTGGAAAGGCTGGACATCATCGCTTGGGCTCTCATTATTGGCGGCATTGCAATGGTCGTTGTCGATCGTTTCTTTTCCAAATCCAGCACGGAGAGCATCGAGAATATGAACCTCCGCCAAGCGATCGCGATCGGCCTCTTTCAGATTCTGGCCGCGGCCTTCCCCGGAACGAGTCGGTCTATGGCTACTATAGCGGGTGGTCAGATTTTTGGGCTGAGTCGTTCTGCTGCATTGGAGTTTAGCTTCTTCCTCGCCATCCCTGTCATGATCGCAGCTGCTTCCTACAAATTGCTGAAGCATCTCCTTGATGAGCCATTGCCAACAGACACGCAATGGCTGAGTCTTGCCGTCGGATTCGTCACAAGTTTTCTGGTCGCTTATTTGGTCATTGCTTGGTTCATGAAATGGGTTCGTTCACGTGGATTCGTTCCATTCGCTGTCTACCGAGTGATCGCTGGAACGATCCTGCTCTGGTGGATATCTCGAGCGTAAGTGCGCATTGAGCAGTTGCTTCGTTTGCTCGGCGAACCAGCAGTGAAAGCGGCTTTTCCGGATGGGCCAAGATAATCCGCTGCATCCATTCCTTTTGTTTCGTCGAGTCGGTCGAAAAATGTGAGTTGAATAAGGGTCAAAACCGCATTCCCTATTTTTTCGAACTGCATGTTTCGACCCGTGGATTAATGCTGCCTTCGATCATTAATGAGCCACGCACTTTCCGAAAAATAATTTGCAGGACACGACCCTAGCGTTGAATGTCTGTCTTCTCGCTTCCTGCGTTCACTATGCGTTGCACTTCCGATTTTTCGAACAATGGCAGATCTCCAGGGATACTGTATTTGATTCGAGCTGCGGCCGCTGCCCAACTCAACGCAATCTTTAGATCGGTATCCTCTATCCAGGCGTGCAAAAATCCTGCCGAGAACGCGTCCCCGCCCCCCAAGCGACCGATGGGATGCACAGGCTCAATCGTTTGCAATACGCTATCGTCTCCTTCGCCTGCGATCGCTCCTTGGCTACCCAGCGTCATAACGGTCGTCTTTCCTGAACGGATCGCAAGTAGTTGGCGCATGCTGCGGTGCGGGTCCCCTTCGCCATCGATTTGCCAAAGATTTCGCGCATCGCGTTCGGCAAGAAACAACAGATCCGCCGATTCGAACAATTCATTGCACGCATCTTTAGCAGACGCTGTGCTCCACAACAGTGCTCGATAGTTCACATCGAAGCTTATCTTCCAACTAGCGTTGCGCGCAAGACGAACTGCCTTTCGCACCAACCGCTGCGTCGTTTCTCCGAGACCAAGCGTAATGCCGGTCAAGTGCAGCCAGCGTGACGTGCTCGGCTGAAAAAGCTGATCGGGCAACATCTCTTCGTCGTATTTTGAAAATGCGGAGCCTGCGCGATCGTAGATCACTTGGCTCGGGCGCGGAGGCGAACCGTTTTCTAGGAAGTAGAGTCCGACTCGATCGCTGTTCGTCCAAACCACATGCGAGGTATCCGCGCCATGCGCTCGAATGGTTTGTTCAATCGATCGACCCATCGGATTATCTGTTAGCCTCGATAACCACGCGACTCGGCGTCCCAGCTTCGCTAAGCCTACAGCCGTATTCGATTCGCTTCCTCCCACATGCGTATGCAGCACGTCACCTTGCCCCAATCGCAAGGAATCCGGAGGAGTCAACCGAAGCATCGTTTCGCCGATCGTCACGACATCGAAGCGAGTCGCGTCCGTAGTCTGTGTAGTCATCTGCATTATTCTCGCTCGCAAGCGGCAACGAATTGGGAAGCTAGCGACTCAATTCTCGGCCAATCTTGTCTTGCGATCGCTTCGGCATCCAGGAACTGGCCACCAACACCGACCGCCACTGCGCCAGCGCGAAAGTAGTTGGCCAGATTCTTCAAATCAACACCCCCCGTCGGCATAAGCCTCAGATAGGGCATCGGTGCCAAAACATCTTGAATGTAGGAAGGGCCGAGATTTCGCGATGGAAACACCTTCACAATGTCCGCTCCAGCTTCGTGAGCCATTGCGATTTCAGTGGGAGAAAAGGCACCTGGAAAAACGCTTACTCCATGTTCCTTACAAAAGTCGATGATCGGTTTTGAAGTGATGGGGCTCACAACAAACTGCGATCCACAGTCGATGGCTGTCCGAGCCTCGGCAAGATTACGAACAGACCCCATTCCAATTGCAGCTGCTCCATTCGAAAAACTGGCAATTCGATCGATGCATGATTGAATCGCAACAGGTGCGCTTGCATTCGTTAACGTGAACTCAAGCGCCCGGACTCCCGCACGAACAAGACTCTCCGCAAGTGGAACGGCATCCTTCAAATCATTCAATCGAAGAATGGCCACCAAACGATGTTGCAGGACAAGCGGAAGGGATGGATTCACTGGGATCGACGGAGGTTCGAGGTTAGATGTTTGTTCGGGCGTTGAACGATTGAGTTGTCGTTAAAGTTGGATCGGAGGAGCGATCTGAGTGTTAACAGAGGATCGGCGGAGCGATCCACCACAGACTTATGCTTTGGATCGGCGGAGCGATCCACTACCATCGGCTAGGAAATAATCTCTTTTACAATTTTCCCATGAACATCTGTCAATCGGAAGTCCCGCCCCTGATATCGATAGATAAGTCGCTCGTGGTCCATTCCCAATTGATGCAGCAAAGTGGCGTTAAGGTCGTGAACGTGCACTTCGTCTTTGATCACACTGAATCCGAACTCGTCGGTTTCGCCATGAACATAGCCTTTTCGAATCCCACCACCAGCCATCCAAATGCTAAAGCAACGATTGTGATGATCCCGCCCATCGTTTCCACCTTGCACCATAGGCGTTCTGCCAAACTCGCCTCCCCAAATCACCAACGTATCGTCGAGGAGCCCGCGTTGCTTGAGATCTTTGACCAGCGCTGCACTTGCGCGATCCGTATCACCAGCGTTCTTCTTGACATCAGCCGCTAAGTTTCCATGCTGATCCCATGCTTCATGAAAGAGTTGCACGAATCGAACACCTCGTTCAGCAAGTCGCCTTGCGAGTAAACAATTGCGAGCGTAGCTCGGCTCCTTGGGATCTTTGATGCCATAGAGTTCGAGAATCTCTCTGGGCTCACTCGCCAAATCCATCAGCTCCGGTGCACTCATTTGCAAACGATAGGCCATTTCATAGCTTTGGATTCGTGCTGCGATTTCGGGATCACCGATGGTTTCGAAACTTTGCCGATTCAATTCGTTCAAAAGATCCAACGAATCACGCTGCGCTTCTTTGTCGATTCCGTTCGGGTTGGAAAGGTAAAGGACTGGGTCCCCTTTGCTACGAAAGGGAACACCACCATGAACCGTCGGCAAAAAGCCGCAGCCGTAATTACTGGCCCCTCCGCTCGTACCTTTGGCACTTGTCAGCACGACGAATCCCGGCAAATCTTCCGACTCGCTTCCGAGACCATATAGTGCCCAAGAGCCAAAACTGGGGCGACCGAATTGCTGGGAGCCGGTATTCATCATGATTTGACCGGGCGCATGATTCACGGCATCGGTACGCATCGATCGTACCAACGTAATTTCATCTGCAATCTCACCAAGGTATGGCAACAACTCGCTAAGTTCCATGCCGCAAGTTCCTCGTTTTGAAAACGAATACTTGGGTCCCAACAACGCTGAGTTGGGATTGATGAAAGCTGCTCGATAGCCCGCTAGCAACTCAGGAGGTGGTAGTTGCCCATTCCTTTTGCTTAGCTCTGGCTTTGGATCGAAGAGTTCCAATTGACTTGGAGCACCCGCGTTGAACATGTAGATGATACGCTTCGCCTTGGCTGGGAAATGGGGCGCTTTGGGAGCAAGCGGGTTATGCTTCTCGCTATTCGAGATAGGAGAACCCAGTGCATGCGACACCAATGTTGGCGAACTCAACCATTGGTTGGCGGCGATTCCTGCTAGCCCGATGCCACACTGTTGAAAGAACCAGCGTCGCTTCCACGGAATTTGTAAATCTTCGTTTGTTATTGGATTTGGATTCATTTGACTGTTCTCAATTCTTCGAGATGGTCTCGTCCATGTTTAGCAAAACGCGCGACACGAGAGTCCAAACGGCTGCATCTTGGGGAGTGGTATTCGGTGGGAGATTAGGAGTCTTGGCCGAATCGCTGGTTGCGACCTCGCGAGCGGACAACCAACCGTCTGCGATGCGTTTTCTTTCCTTCTCGATAAAACGCAGGATAGTATTGAGTTCACTCTCGGTTGGCATTCGAGTTGTGCAGAGAAGGAACCCGTAGTTTGCGCGACTGTTGTCTCCTTCCCCCCCTTCTTTCAAGATTCGGATTGCGAGAGATTGGGCTGATTCGACAAAGATCGTTTCATTCAAACCTGTCAAGGCAGAGATAGGGGTGTTCGATCGAATACGACGGGCGCACGGGATGTCGCCATTCGGTGCGTCCAGGCTCGACATGACAGGGTCGGGCATCGAACGTTTCCTGAATCCATACAATGTTCGCCGATAACGCTCGGGTCCCGTGGCTGGTGTCCAATAGCTTGGGTAAACGTAGTTGTAATCGAGTACATTCTGGGGGACGGGCGGGATGACACTTGGGCCTCCCACTTTATGGTAGATGAGCCCAGCTACAGACATGGCCATATCACGCAACACTTCAGCGTCACAACGAAAGCGCGGTCCGCGTGACAGCCATCTATTCCTCGGATCTTGCTCTAGCGATGTTGGCGTCGCACGCGAACTCTGTTGATAGGTGTTGCTCATCATAATAAGCTTGATGAGCTTTTTCTGGCTCCATCCACTCTCCATAAAATTCACAGCGAGCCAATCGAGCAATGCCAGATGCTCAGGTACGGGAGTACGTGTTCCAAAGTCCTCTGCTGTTTCGACGAGCCCATCTCCAAACATGTTCAACCAAATTCGATTGACACCCACACGGGCAGTCAACGGAGATCGCTTGCTGGTTATCCAATGGGCAAACTCCAACCGAGACCGAATGCCACCCGTCTGATGCAAGAACTTAGGCGTTTGCCGTTCCACAACCTGTTTTGGTTGATCCCATTCTCCTCGATCCAACCGATGCGTGTTGCGTTGAAAACGTCCACTTCGTTCTTTGACGTGCAAGATAGACGTCTCGGCCTTGGGATAATTCTTCCAAACATTAGCGATCTCCTCTGCGACCGCCTTTGCCTCGGGCAGGCTCGCAACCCATGCGGCAAAAACAGGATCGCATTCGACTTCCGACAGATCGTCATTTCCCTCCATTGCCAGGATCGCGCGGTGATCGATGGCTGGGGCGACGGGAGACGCCGAGGTTGTCAGACTAACTCGGCAGCAGCCGACCATTTTGCCCATTCGCATCACGAACTTCAACTTCGAACCTGCTGGAAGCGACAATGGCTTTTCCAATTGTACGACCGCAACCGAGGGTTGATTGCGAATTCCGATTCCACGATCTGCTTGCCAACGCTTATCATCGGTACCATCGATCAAGAAGCCGACAGGTCCAGTCGCTTTCTTGTCATCTTGTTTGGCTTCTGGTTCGGAGAAGTCCGCCGTTGCGTTGACCAATTTCTGTTTCTCCCAAGCCTCAGTACCAGCCGTTTGCGTGAGTACTTCGATTTCCGAAATATCCCACGTACCAACATTGCTTCTTCCCGGTCCGCGAAATGGCAGGTCGCCGTGATTCAGGATCTCAAGTTGCAATCCTGTAACATTCTCGAGCTTTGGGGTCCCTACAAAGAACACATCGCCGCTGGTATGCCCTAACATCAGAATCGAACGGTCTTCCAATTGAACCGGATGGTTCAGGCCGCTAATACTCTCGAGTTGGTTCATGACCATGGGAGTCCATACCGGTCGACTGGCTTTCACGTTTGCAACCCAGCGATCCAGATCTTGTTTCCATTCGGCATGCGTCGAGCGAAACTGATCGTAAAGCGAGGCAATCTTCTGAATGGTTGCGAGTCGCGTTTTTTCTTGCTCTGCCGTATACACCCACGATTGCGCTTCGTAGGTGTTGTTAAAGTACGACATCATGCCGAAATACTCTTCTTGGCTGAGCGGATCGAACTTATGATTGTGGCATTGCGCGCATTGAGTCGTCATCCCTAAGACCGCCTTGCCCAAACAGTCCATCCGATCGAACATCTCGAACATACGAAACTGTTCAGGAACGATGGCCCCTTCTTCGTTCAGCATGCTATTGCGAAGAAAGCCCGTGGCAATCCTTTGAGACTGAGTTGCACCTGGTAGCAAGTCGCCCGCCAATTGCTCGATAAGAAATTGATCATAAGGCATATCGTCATTGATCGCCTGGATGACCCAATCACGCCAAGCCCATTGTTCGCGTTTCAAATCTTTTTCATAACCATTCGTGTCGGAATATCGAGCGACATCGAGCCAAGGACGCGCCCACTTCTCGCCGAATCGCTCACTGCTCAACAGCTTATCGATGGTTGCCTCGGCACCTTGCTTCTCGAACTCCTGGAGTTCCGATGGTGAGGGTGGCAGTCCAATTAAATCCAGATAAATTCGGCGGCAAAGCGTATGAGCAGTCTCTGGAGATGCAGGTTTCATCTGGCGTTGTTCCAGCGTTTTCAGAACGATCTGGTCGATAGGATGAGCTGGACCATTGTTGGGTAGTGGACTCTTTTTCGGAGGGATAAAGGCCCAATGCTCAGCAAAGGGTGCTCCTTCTGCAATCCACTGTTTGATTCGCTCGATTTGAGTTTTGCTCAATGGCTTCTTCAGCGATGGAGGAGGCATGATCAAATCTGGATCGGTCGCCTCGATCCGTTCGACGAGATGGCTCGCTACAGCAGGTGTGAGCGAGATCGCAGGTTTGCCAGACTCTCCGCCCGCGAGTGCGGACTCACGAATGTCTAAACGCAAACCTCCTTCGCGAGTCGAAGCATCCGAGCCGTGGCAATGCAAGCAGTGCTCGGAGAATATGGGTTGGATGTCGCGTTGAAAGTCGACGGTGGTTTGAGCAAACCCACTGGTGTCCGAAGTCAAGCAATCAACGCAAATCAACAATAAACCAAATCGCAGAGCCCGGACTAGGAACGATGGCTGAAGGACTCTCATGGATAACACTTGAACAGTAGGTTCGATGGGGAGGGAAGCCGGTAGGGGACCGTCTTGGTTCTAACGACCATTATATGCGAGCACGCGGCGAATAGTACTCTCATTTAGCACTCTCAATCACAGCGAAGGTTTTATTCCTGCATTCGATTTTTCCCTATAATTTCCTTGACTTTGCTAAAGTGTCAAAACGGCTTCGTTGTTGATCGACCTGGAAATCGTCTTTCTTTGATGTACACTCATCGGCTATGAAGATCCTATTGATTGAGGATGATGCGACAGCTCGATATGCGATGCACCGAGCATTAAAAGCCAGCGGTCGGGAGATCCTGGAAGCGGTCGATGGCGAAACAGGGGTCGCGAGCATACTCGCGGATTGCCCCGATCTCGTTTTTCTCGATCTTAATATGCCGAACCGAGACGGCCTAGCCGTGCTTGGTGAACTACGAACTATGCGATCCGGGAGCCTGCCTGAGATCATCGTCGTGACGGCCAACGATAGTTTGGATATCGCGGTCGAATGCATTCGACGCGGGGCTTCGGACTTTCTTACCAAACCTTATGATCTAGATCACGTGCGTGCGATCGTAACGCGCAGTCAACAGCGCATCGAATTAGAGCAACGCGTCTTGGCGCTCCAAGAGCAATTGGATGCTGTTCCTGAGCTTGGCAAACTCGCAAGTTTGAGTCCATTGATGCATCGAGTTTTCGAACAAGTGCGAAAGGCAGCCAAGTCGACATTGCCTGCATTGATCCGTGGCGAAAGCGGTACCGGCAAAGAGTTGATTGCGAGAGAGCTTCATCGATTGAGTGATCGCTCGAATGGGCCATTCATCGCAGTCAACACGGCTGCGATTTCCGAACACTTGATCGAGAGCGAGCTTTTCGGCCATATCAAGGGAGCGTTCACGGGTGCCGATCGAAACCGTGAGGGTGTGTTTCGAAAGGCTGCTGGAGGTACGCTCTTTCTTGACGAGATTGGAGATATGCCCGCGCCTGTACAGACGCGGTTGCTGCGTGTGCTTCAAGAGCAGACACTGACGCCGGTTGGATCCGAAGAGGAAATCGCAGTGGATGTTCGTGTGGTAAGCGCTACGCACCAAGAGTTAGAGATTGCGATCGAGGAGAAACGATTCCGAGCGGATCTCTATTATCGATTGAAAGGAATTGAGCTGCGGCTTCCACCGCTGCGAACGCGACGCGAAGACATCGTGTTGCTTGCTCATCGATTCGCAGGTAGCCAGATCGAGTTCGATCAAGAGTGCGTAGCAGCCATGCTTCAGTTTCCATGGCCAGGCAATGTCCGCGAACTCAAGCAACGGGTGGAAAGCGCCGTGGCAATGGCCACTTCCTCCAGGCTGACTCCTGCCGATCTCGGTTTGGTCTCCCAAAGTAAAGAAAGTGCGGGACTCGAATTCGACGCCTACTTTGATCTTCCACTGACAGAGGCCAAGCAACTCTTGATCGACCGATTCGAATCGGCGGCCATCGAGAGGGCGATGAAGCTTGAAAACAACAACGTCTCTGCCGCTGCCCGGCGATTGGGAATTCACCGTCAAAACTTACAGCAAAAACTCAAGCCATGAAATGAGTTTGATTGCTAAGCCGACGGATTGCCGTACACTTCCCCACCCGCAGCGTGCTTTAATCACAACCCGACGCTTGAGCTTTGCGGTAGCATCTAGAAATGCAGTGACAATAAAGACTTACGGACATATCCACCAGTCGGAAGAGAGCTTTAATCGTTGAAAATCCTCTTGACAATGCAAACGAGTCTATCCGTAGAATTTACGAGACCGCGGAACATCATAGGACGCTGTGACTGTCCTTTGTTTTTCTTCTTACTCATCGGGCTTCCTGAGGACACAAGCAGGATTTACTCGGAACAACTCCTCTTCAAATTCGCGAGAAAAGTCATATTCAAGACAGCGTAACATCGGGCATTTCGTGACAATACTAGGCGCATCGATATGCAACCCATCCACACTGATTCGAAGAAAAACCAAATTGCGAATGGATGGGCTAAACAAATGCGATATCCTGCTACTTTGCGTCGCAGCCCCAGTCAACGACAAGAATCCTAAGCTAGTCCAGTTTTCGATTTCCTTTATGGAATCAGGGTCATAGTCAGAAGCATCGGCCTCAAAATAAAAAACGTCTACTAACTCATCGATTCTTTTGGAAAATTGCTGAATGGCGGAAAACCCATGAAGCATAAGCCCTCGCAAGCGAGGAACACTGCAAATCCAGGACGCCCAAGACAACGAAACAGGTTTTTGTGATTTGCAAACAATAGTTACGTCGCGAAGAGATTCCAGAGAGGCAAGCATTTCCAAGGCCTGCCTCCCTTTTGATTCACTCATGACGCTTGCAGGAATCATGGCGTGCTTTACGTTTCCACCCGACTCGTAATCAATCGTGCAAAATTCTCGACACTCCATGCCAGGCAATTCATAGTCATAGGCCAGTTTAGAAGTAACGTTTCCAAACATTATGTAATCCGGATCGACCAAAGACACTTCGGAATAGCTGCTATCCGAGAGCACAATATCAACCTCTGTGATCAGATGGTATTTAGCCGGGAACATTTGGCACCTACGAGCCTTCCAATACAGAAACTTCAAGCGACATCAGCACGACAGATGAGCGATCCAAAGTGCGAAAGCTTCAGAAATCGGCTTGTTGCCTGGAAGCTTGCACCATAAACCTGCCTGTCGCATTAACCAATCACATTTCGCCTTTTTCGATCCCATTTTTCCCAAAGCAAGACCAATCCGAACGTATTTTTCACCAACGGTAGCACCCATCCCAGGAGGCAGTGCAGCACCTGGTGGTAAAGGAGGCAGAACAGCAGGTCCTGCAACCGGCGGAAGGGGAACTGCTGGACCAACTGGTGGTGGGACGGGCGCTGGAGGTGGCGTGCTACCCCCTAACCACCATGGCCAACCTACCGCTGCCACCATTGCATAATCGGCTCGAGGAAAAGTTTGAAGTGTTACGCCATCAGCGTTGACGGTAGTAACTACGATGTATTCTTCACCGGCGAATAAATCTGGAGCTGGCTTGAAGACAAGTCTCGCTGTATAGCAGTCCTCGTTGTCGTCATCACAGTTGCACTGATTGGCGAAGCCTAGTGATTCAAAACCAAAAGGAACAGCAGCACCTGGCTCAACGATGGCGATCGATGCAAAGTTTCCTGACGAAGGTTCCCAAGTCATTTCCGTTTGACTCGTTGGTCCACCGGAACTAAAGCCGGAAAGTAGAGTCATTGTATGCTGATCGTCATCGCTTAGATTAATGTAGATGTCGCTTGAACTACTTCCGTTGACGATCGTATCTCACCGACAAGTCCTTCCATGTCCACGAAGACGGGTTGCGCCCCACCTAGCCAATTCAGAGGTTCGATCGGTAACGGTAAAAGATCTCCATTTTCATCAAGCACTACCGCTTCTGGGGCACATACTTCTTCCACTTCAACAACAAAGTCAGTACCTTGTGAGACAGTGCCCAGGTAGGAGGCAAAGCCTAAGACGCCAACCGACAAAAATGCCATCCATTCTTTCTTCATAAGAATGCTCCTTAAAGAAAATTTCTTTCCAAGGAACAACACGCTCCAAGGAACAACACGCTCCAAGGAACAACAAGAGTTTAGTGGAATGGTCATTGACTAGAAATACGTTTTCTCACAATTAAAGAGAATTGGTGAATGGTTGGGACTTTCAGCCAGTTCCCATCTTCCAACTGTAAGGATTGCGTGAAGATTGACGCGAAAAAAGCGTCAGGAGGCAGGAGAAAGGACGTGCACAGTAGTTTTGTAATTTTCAAAGAGATGCGACGAGTGCAAGAGAAATGGATGGCACGAAAAAGAAAACGACTTCATCGGATCGCTCCATCATCAGGATGCGTCGCCGAATACTATGGAGGTGTCGGTGGAGTGAGCGGGGCCGCTTCGTAACGCAGCGCGTAGTCGGCAATGGGATCTTGCGGTATATTTAATGATCTCGTATTGGTTCTTTACCTCTCCCTTTCTCCAACCTACCAAAATTCGAATCATGGCCAGCGTCTTTATCCAAGATCAAAACAAGACCATCAACGATCCTGCCGAGATTTCCGCTTTCTTGAAGCCATTTGGCATTTGGTATGAACACTGGCAAGTGGAGGGGCGACTCAAACCGGAGGCGACCGATGCAGACATTCTGTCCGAGTACCAACCGGAAATCGAAGCCGTCAAAACCAAGGGTGGGTTCTTGACCGCGGATGTGATCAATGTGAATCCGCAAACGCCGAACCTCGACGCCATGCTACAGAAGTTTAACAAAGAGCATACGCACAGCGAGGACGAAGTGCGATTCACCGTTTCAGGAAAAGGAATTTTTCATTTGCATCCCGAAGGTGGTCCGATTTTTGGTGTCACCGTTGAGAGTGGCGACATGATCAATGTGCCTCGAGGAATGAAGCACTGGTTCAATCTTTGCGACAATCGCCACATTCGATGCATTCGATTTTTCGAAGATATGACTGGCTGGACACCACACTATGTCGATGGCCCAGTCCACGAGAAATATAGCCCCATGTGTTTTGGTGGTGACTATTTGGCAAGGCCTGTCACCTCGGAAAAATTCGTTGCCAAGCCGATTGCTTAGGCCAAGAAGGTTCGCGGAGCGAATCGCTACTTTAGCGTCCCAAACGCTCGATGGCTTCGTCGGCCCACGGGCTTTGTGGGGAAAGCTGTAAGAATCGTAACCAATGTCGTCCTGCGAGGTCTACATTGGAGACTTCATCCAGGCATTTGGCCAAATGGTAATGCACATCGGGATAACGATCGTCCTTGACCAATGCTCCTTGGAAGGCGGCGATCGCCAGTTCCAAATTTCCTAACTCGGCCAAGACGCAGCCTAAGTTGACTCGCGCTTCGATGAAGTCTTCGTCTAGTTCGATGGCATTGTAATAACGCTCACGAGCTGCCGAGACATCGCCTGTTCGATAGAGGAGTTCGGCAAGTTGAAAACAAACCTCGGCGTGCAATCCGTATCGCGAGAGGATAACACGATACCATTCGATCGATTGATCCAATTGCCCCGCGTCCTCTAGCTCTTCCGCCATGCGAAGCAAATCATCGCGTTTCCAATTCTCGATGTCGGTAGGCGGCTGATCGTTTGCAATCTCGTGGCTTTCCCCTAAATAGGCTGGCTGCGCAGCCAACACGATGGGAAGCGAGTCATCGGAAACCGCTACCGAATCGTCAATGTCGAAATCCAAATGGAGCTGGCCATTTGCGCCTAACAGTCGGCCTCCCTGACGAAGCAATAATCGTCTGCCATCCACCACTAAGTCCAAATCGATCAAGGATCGTTTTTCAACCCATGGCGAGAAGTTGGCGAGCTGCTTGACGATGTCCGCCGGGCGTGCTCCCTTGCCTATCCACGAAGCTAGTTGCCTAGCATTTTGAACTTGTTCAAAATCAAAGTAGGGCAGTCGATGCGTCACTTTGGAAGCAGATAGCAATCCCATGCGATGCCAACGTCGGATATTTCGCACTGGAGTTTTGAGGAGACCTGCCATCATCGCCGGTGTATAAAGCTGCTTTGAGCTTTGCTCCACCAGTTGCAATCGTTGCCACAGTTCGTGCTCATGGATCAATTGCGTTGAACCGTCTCGAAGCCTGCGTCGGACAGCATCGCTCAACAAGGGGGAGACATCTTCCCCTGGTAGCTCATCTGCTCCAATGACGATCCAATCCACATCGTTCATATCGCGATCGACGGCATCAGCGCCGTGATCACGAACCAGTTGATTGGCCTCTTTGCGAGAAAACGCCCCTAGCTTGCCAACGAAAGCAACTCGCTTTCCAGAAAGAAACAGTCGTGCATCGTCCGAACCTTGGCTATTCATCTGTCCCTCTTTGGGTTCGTATCGCTAGACAACGGTTGAACGAATATCATTCTATTTTCGGCTCGCATCATTTCGAACCAAGCTTCACTCCCCAAGACTGCATTTCATTTAACAACGCATGCTTGGTCATATCAAACTGAAGTGGTGTTAATGTCACATGCCCTGCTGCTAGCGCGTTCAGATCGGTTTCATGATCCGTGGGACGTGGCGGTGGATCGTTGGTCGACCAATAATAATTGCGTCCCTTGGGATCCTGTCGTTTGATATAGTGATCTCCGTAGCGTTCAACACCCATCGGAACGCAATGAACCTCGGGATAAATCCCTTTGCGATACGATTGAGTCGCAGCGGTAGGGATGTTGATATTGTATAGATCTTGGCGATCTCCTTGATGAACCAAGATTTGCCGGATCATGTCTACCGCGATTTCGGCAGCGGCCTCGAAGTCAGCGTGCTCGTCGTGCTCCAATGACACAGCGATACTTGGCAATCGAAAGAAAGCTCCTTCGATTGCAGCCGCCACGGTGCCTGAGTAGAGAACGTTGATTCCAGCGTTCAACCCGCCATTGATACCACTCACAACTAAGTCGATCGGTTCTTTTGATAACTCGGAAACTCCCAGCTTAACGCAGTCAGCCGGTGAGCCATCAACAGCCCATCCACGAAAGAACTCGTCTTCCCAAAGTTCTTTGCAAGTCAACGGCGTCAGGTAGGTGATGGAATGTCCTACACCACTTTGTTCGGTGGCTGGTGCCACCACCAGTACGTTACCTAATCGTTCAAGCGTTTGCCGTAGTGCATGCAAACCGGGGGCATAAATGCCATCATCATTCGCCAAGAGTATATTCACGGGTCGGTTTTCGTTTTTGCGTTGGACTATTCGTCACTGGATTTATCGGAACCAATATCGAGCTTCTTCCATTTTTTGGAAGCGAGCTTTTTCAACCCAGCGTCGGTCACAGAACCGTTTTCCTTGATGGTTAGCGACTCTAGTTTTGGCATTTTCAAGATCGCATCGATCGCAGCATCAGAGACGCTCGTCGAACGAATCGACAGCTCCTTCAGATTCGGTAGTGCCGCAATAACGTCCATCGAAGCATCTGTCATTCCGGGTACGCTCCAGATGTCCAGTAATTCGAGTGTTGGTGTGCCTGCAAGATTTGCCAATCCACTGTCGGTGATACCGCTAATCTCATGGATGTACAGACGTTTAAGCTTGGGCATTTCCTTGAAAACCTCCATCGAGGAATCATCGACAACTGGTAGATCGCGAAGGGTCAAGCGTTGCAAATTCATTCCCTTCAACGCAAGGACTCCGTCGTTGCCAAACCCTTGGCATCGGATAATCTCTAGTTGTGAAAGTTTGCTGAGCTTTGCAAGATGCTGACCTGACTGTCCCGTGATCGCAAAGTCTTGGATCAACATGTTTTCAATCGTTGTATTCTTGGACAGCAGTTCCATGCCGTAATCACTGACGGCCGTGCTCCGATGCTTGAGCGCCTTCAGTTTAGGCAACCCCGCAAGTACTTCCATGGTCATGTCGCCTGCTTCCATATTCCCGCGAAGATCGACTACCTTGAGCTCTTGAAGCTTTGTCAATCGTCGTGTTCCGATTTCGTTGATGCGATTCTGCACGAGCAAGAGCTGTTGCAGTTGAGTCATTTCGGAAATCGGCGTGAGGATTTGGCTAGACATGTTGGCATTCGATGACAAATCCAACTCGATCAACACTGGAAACGACTTCACAATGTTTTCGACCGCGACATCGTCGATCACAGTGTTGGTCAGCGCAAGCGACTTTAATTGCTTGAGACCATTTAGTTTGGCGGCGATCTCTGTATTGAGCGCTCGACAATTGAGCACTTGGAATTTTCTCAAATCGGTGAGCTTCCCGAAGAGATCGAAATCTGCGGGAGTTAATTGCGAACCCTCTGTGATCACGATCTCGACCAGTTTGTCTCCTTCGATGGTCAGCTTCGCGACGGAACCGAGAGAGGCGATGCGTCTTTTGGCTGCATCGACATCGGTCGCCGAAACATCCAATACGGCGGTACTGGCCATTGGCAATCCTGAAGCGGTCGGGGCAACAGGTTCCGCCGCGATTAGCAATTGATTAGACGACCATGCGTTCCAAGCAACAGAAACAACTATGGTGGCACAAACAAATCGCCTCAATTGACTGGTACGCATCAAAGATCCTGCAGATGAATTGGTGGGGTAAAACAAAATCGCAACGATGCGACCGTCGAGGTGGATGCCTCGATGCACACCGTTGCGATGCTTATTATCTACTGAACTCGAGAATTAATCGAGCCTGTAACCTTCGCGATACTTTGGCTTGATCAAATCGGCAACGCCAGGGGTTTTGAGTGACGCCAAGTTCGTAACCTTGAGATTTTTTGCGTCCCATTCGACCTTTTCGCCCCATTCACCCATCTCCCCACCATCGCCACCTTTGGCAGCAGCCCAAACGGCAAGGTTTCCTAGCAAGATGGTTTCGGTGAGTGGACCGGCGCGATCGATGAAGTTCGACTTGCAAATCATCGGATTGCCTGCACTCTTGGCGCGGAACAACTCGTACATGTTGTTGACGTCGTTGCTACCTTTGTTCTCGGCTTTTTCGAAGTCGACTTTGACTTTCTCGACACCCTTCAGTTCGTACTTGCCGCAATAGTCATCCGAGCTATAGAACGCACCCTTGTCACCAATGATGAGCACGCCGCTGTCTGCAACCTTGTCGATTCCCCATTTGGCAAAGACTTCTTTCGGTGGCTTATTGCCTTTTCTATCATACCACCAGAATGGAATCGCTGGTCGTTCGGCGGTTTCTGGGAACTCGAACTTGATGACCGAGCTTGCTGGGAAGCTATCGAAATCGTGTCCAGTCGTTTTCGCTTGAACCGAGATCGGATCTCGGAGGCCACAAGCAGCGAAGGGAACAGTTAGTTGATGGCAAGCCATATCGCCCAACGCACCGGTACCGAAGTCCCACCAACCGCGGAACTGGAAGCTGTGGTAGAGACCTGGCCAGTAATCGCGATCTTGAGCCACTCCGATCCAGCTCTTCCAATCGACACGTTCCATCGCGCGAAGGATTTCGTTGTGCTTCGATTGAACCAATTTTGGAGCTTCTTTCGCGTCTTCTTTGTAGGCTTGCGCTGCGAAAGATGCCATGTCCATTCGTCGACCGGGACCTTGTGCCCAAACAGGTCGGTTCGACCATGCGTAAACTTCTTTCAGCGTGCCGAGCACACCTGACTTCAGTTGAGCGATAGCTTCGCGTGAGGAGTCCAAGGCCGTTCCTTGATTTCCCATCTGCGTGCAAACGCCGGTTTCTTTGGCAACATTCGCGAGCAATCTCGCTTCGTAGATAGTTCGGGTCAAAGGCTTTTGGGTATAGCAACTAATCCCGAGACGCATGGCCTCCAACGTGATCACCGCGTGCATGTGGTCTGGGGTGCTAACATTGATGATGTCGATTTGCTTACCGTATTTGGCGAACAATTCGCGGTAGTCCGTGAACTTTTCAGCGTTCTTGAATTCGGGTGCTTTGCTCTTCCCTTGGAGGGTGTTTCGATCAACGTCGCACATGGCGATCACGTTACCGAAAAGAGCTGCATTGCTGGAGTCACTGCCTCCTTTTCCGCCAACGCCGATACAAGCGACGTTGAGCTTTTCGATCGCGGAGTTGCTAAGAGCCGTTGTGGAGCCTGCGGATACAAAGTAACCAGCTCCGATAGTCGAGGCACCGACTGCAGTAGAGCTTTGAATAAATTTGCGGCGAGTTGTTCCTGACATAGGACCGTCCCAATTGTTGAAGATTTAGAGATGTGAACATGACTCGAACTCCGGGGTTGAGAGGAGGTCACGCTGGAGCAATTCGGGGATGAACGCCCTTAAAACCAGGTCAACATAATAATATCGCACGCCACTGGTGGCAACCGATACACGGTATCGTCCCCTTGAAATAGAGTAACGAGGAAATTTTTGACGGGGACAGGACTGATTTCAAGACGATTTTCTCGGATGTGAAGATGCTGATTCCCCGCACAATTGCCATTACAACCGATCCTCTCGATGTTTTCGTGTCTTTTTTGATTCCCGCAAGAAAGTCAAAATCGGAGGACGATGGAACGAGATGAAATTCACTCTCGCTCCGTTCAACGATTCGCAAAGGATCCTCTAATGATAAAGCCAGCCACCCTTTGGAGAGCTTTTTTTTGCGCAGTCGGAATCGTATTGATCATTGTTGGGATCGAATGCCTACTGATCGATAGTGCAGTGCTAGTCGCAGGGGTGGTCGACGAACCGATTCGTGCTCAAAACAACGGGGGACTTTTTTCGGCTCCGCCGCCACGCACAAACAACAATCGCGTCTTTAAACCGACGGAATGGTTTCCCTGGTCCCTCATTGCTTGCGGTGCAATCGTTATGCTTTACGCCGTTTCACTCCGTCGTCCCGCAGCGTAGTATTGAAGCGTGATGACTTGAACGTTTAATGCGACGCAAAGCGTTACTGCCTCCAGCAAAGTGGAAATCTGCGTCAGTCTCGAACGATTCTGACGACGATGGGTTGAGTCGTCGGTTTACCATCGACTGCCGCTTTGATGTGGAATTGCCGTGTTTGGGGCGAGACCCATGGGGCTGCCGTGATGAAGACCTCGCGGCTTGATTGCCCATTCGGAATCAACAATCCGCTCAACCCGATATTGTCAACGTAAACGCCATGCGGCAAATTGCGTCCGCTATCTTCTTTGCCAAAGGAAATGTCCCCCTTCAAATCCCCTCGCTCAATCACCATCAATGCAGACGAGGTTGTACCTGCACGGATTACGATCTCCGTCAAAGGGGCCGCATCTAGAGCGGCATCTTTGGCAATCACCTTGAATTGCATTGCAGGTTTGTCTTGACGCTTCACTTTGAGTGTGACGGGATCCGATGGGGTGCCATGGGAAGACCGTGGCGTGAGCTTCAATTCAAACTCCATCGGTAGTGAATCAAACTTTTCTTTTGCGACAAAGAGTGTCCCAGCGGCTCGAATCTGTCCCGCTTCGATATCGAGCGGATTTGTGATGATAATCCCATCGGGAATATTGTCCGCCACTAATTCAATCTTCTCATCGAGTCCGTCGCGTCGATCTACAGCAACAGTAAACTCACTTCCAACGCCCGATCGCAATGCCAATTCTTTCGGTTCCAATTGGATCGTGAATCTTGGGTTTGGCGGTTGTAGTGTCAATCGATAGGTGTATTTGTCACCGCCTAAGCCACGGTTGTCGCGGACTCGAACCAAGTATGTTCCATCTGCGGGAGCCGTGAATGTGATCTTGCTATCTTTGCCACTTTTGCGTGTTGATTCATCATCGTTGCAGTAGTAGATTGGAAACAGAGGCAAGCCGTTCGGGATCGGCTCTTGCCCTGGTTGCAACTCTCGCACGATCCATGCAGGCTCATTCAAAGCATGCGTTGTCGCGGTCGTATCAAAATAGGTGTACCTCGACTTTTCGCCGGGATAGACTTTGAACCCAGAGTCTGGGCCGCGAGGATAAAGCCACAGTCGAACGACTTCTCCCCCTGCATACAAATACTCGTTCAATTCCATATCTTCCCATCGATGCAATCGAAAATCGTCAGCGATCGTTGAGTCTTTTCCTCGGAAGGTAAAGTAGGACTCTCGGACCGCTTGCAATCGAGTTCGTAAAATCGGATTCGCTTCCGCATCGAGAATATCGACAAAGCTATCTAGCAAAGAATCCGATCCTGCAGTTTCGATCGCAACCACCGTCGTGGACCCCGCTTTCGATCCGAACGCATACCAATCTCCGCTCGATGGTTGTTGCGAGTCTACTTCGCTGATCGAACCGGAAACACGATTGCCAATAGAAATCTTCTGTGCCGTCGCGGGCGTGCGTTTTTCTGAATTCTCGGGAACATCAACCAGATTTTGGAGTGGCAGATCCTTCACCGTCGGTGATTTTTCAGCTTGGCTTTTGTTTTCATCGACAGCGACACTTCGATTCCGTTTGGATGCATCGCAATATGTTAATCGACCGTCCAACGCGGAGACGACCAACTCCGATTCACTCGTCCAAAGCATCCCACTGGGCACATCGCTTGCGCGTCCGATCTCTCCGATGGGTGAGGTATCCGATAGTTGCCAGAGTTTGATCGAGCCATCTTCGCCGGCGGTTGCCAATGTGGATTGATCTGGGGAAATCGACATCGCGACAACGGGTGTCTCGTGGGCGAACGTGGCATACAGCATCGGGCTAACGCTCGCTTTCTCTAGCGACTGCAGTTTCCAAACGCGAATACGTTTGTCGGCACCTGCTGCAATGACTCGTTTGCCATCCGGGGAGAATCGAACGACGTATTGCTCCGCTTCGCATTGCCCATAGGTGTCCAATCGTTCACCTGTTGCAACATTCCAAATCTTGATGGTCTCATCCGCGCTCGCACTCGCGATCACCGCACCGGTTGGATCAAAATCTAAATCGTAAACAGCCCCATTGTGGCCAGTCAGTTCTCGAACCAACGATCCATCCTCCACTCGCCAAATCCTAATAATTCGATCATAACCGGCTGTGGCAACATAACGATGATCGGGGCTGAGAACCGCAGCATAAAGTGCATCGCGGTGAGCTTCGATGACTCGGACTGGCGACACTTTTCCTTGGGCGATCGAGACGATGGAAACCTGACCACCAACCCCTGGAACACCGGAGGCGACAACTGCCATCGAGCCATCTTTTGATACGCGAATCTGAGACACCTTGCCCGTAACCTCGATGTCAAGAATCGTTGTCCATTGAGACTTTTTCATCGAGATTCGATCTTGAGACCCAAGTAACAAACCGGATGGCATCGAAGCAAGGGCGGTGATCGGCATCGCGCTACGCGATTTGGAAGGAAGCTTTGAAACGTTGAGTTTGGATCGAAGAGGCAAATTGGCCTCTCCTCCTTTCGCCCCTTGCTCGATCCAGAGAGCGATCACAGCAACTTCAGACTCGGAGGGCTGTGGCTCGTCCACCGGTGGCATCTTGGGCTCATGGGTTCCTCGGATAAGTTGGATCATCCATGAAGCGTCGGGATCCTTTGCTTGGAACAACGGCTTCTTGGGAGTCCCTTTCGAGACAACGCTCCAGTCGTGCAACTGGACGTCGGCTTCGGCGTCTTCTGTATTGTGACACCCAACGCAGTATTTGGTGAGGATCGGTTGGACGTCCCTCGTGTATTCGACGGACGTTTTGTCCTGGGCATCCAATGCATACGCGAAAGTCGTGCAACCAAGTAGAGTTGCAAACACAAATTTGGAAATCGCAATCGCGATTTGAGTTGGCTTCATGTTTCCATTATGGGTAAGGCGGATCGGGAGGGAATCGCTTGAAGTATACCATAGCGTTAGCCGAGTTTCTTCATCTCCGACACAGACCTGTGGAGATCCGTCTCGATCGTTGATTCAAACCTAAATGCGTTTGAACATCTTATCGAGTTGATCTCGTGAGAAAAACAACGCTGTCGGACGTCCATGCGGGCAATGGTGCGTATCCTGGTACATTTCCCGTTGTTCGAGAAGGGACGAGATCTCGTCGGGGGTCAGTCGGTCTCCGGCTTTCACCGCTGCTTTGCATGCGATCATGTTCATGAGTTCGTCGAGAAGATTGCGAACATCAGGCTTCTTGCCCCCCGAGAGCATGGGTTCGAGCACTTGACGAAGTACCTCACCTGGCGAAATTCCTTGCAGGATCGCTGGATAGGAAGAGATCAAAAGAGTATCGCCTCCAAAGGGCTCGATCGTGAGCCCGATGTCTGCTAGTACTTGTTGGTACTCTAAAGCGAGTGCCATTTCGCTCGCTGCCAACGTGATCGTTTCAGGGACCAGCAAGTTTTGGACATCGAGCGATTTGGACAAGACTTTGTTTTTGATTTGCTCGTATAGGATTCGCTCGTGAAGCGCATGTTGGTCGACGATCACCATGCCCGTTTCATCTTCTGTGACCAGGTAACGATTGTGGATTTGGAAACCCAGGTGTCGCTTCGATCCATCGATCGAATGAGATGAAGTTCCATCGGTGGGTACGTTATCCAATCTGCGAATCTCAGGGCTGACAGGTTTGGTTTCCCAGTTCTCCGCATGCGATGGACGAGCCAAAGTGGCTGTCGATGGTGACGGTGAGAAGAATGGATCGTCCATTGTTGCGGCCCGATTCACTCCCAAGTTCGGTACCGAAAAGCGATTGGCATCGGAGAACGGCCGAAACTCGGGGACGCGCCCGGGTAGGTTGGAAGTTGTTGACTTGGCCCAATCGAGAAGCCCAGTTGGCGAACTGGCTTCTGGTGCCATGGCAGGAATGGCTCGAAACGCCTCTGCTTCTGCAGGAAGTACCGCTTCGGATCGAACCTTCGCCACCAAGTTGCTGTTGAGGAATTTGGTTCGCAGTCCCGATAGAAGCCGACTATAAATGGAGCCACTGTCCTCGAATCGAACTTCTACTTTCGTTGGGTGGACATTGACGTCCACAGTTTTTGGATCAATTTCGATATGCAAAAAGCAAATGGGTAATCGCCCCACCATGAGCAGTCCGCGGTAGGCTTCTCCAAGGGAGTGTTGCAATGCACGGTCTCGAATATATCGACCGTTGAGGAAGAGATATTGCATCCGATTGTTACTTCGCGAAACAGAAGGGTCTGCGACGTAGCCTCGAATAGAGACTTTGTCGTCGCGTTGGTCGATCGATATTAATGCGTCGGCAACTTCGTCACCAAAGAAGGTTCGAATACGCTCGGACCAACGTTCTGTCGGAGGAAGATCATGCAGTACGCGACCTCCGCTCAACAGCAACAAATGGACATGCGGATACGCGAGTGCAACACGCGTGAAGGCTTCGACGACGTGCCCCATCTCTGTTTGAGCGCTCTTCATGAATTTTCGTCGAACGGGCGTATTGAAAAAGAGATGTCGAATCTCAATGGTTGTTCCCACGGGGCCCGAGGTGGGTCGGATCGGCTCTTGTTCGCCTCCTCGGATGACCAATTCATAGGCGCTGTCCTCGTCTGGTACTCGACTTCGCAGCGTCATGTGGCTGATCTCGGCAATCGATGCCAACGCTTCGCCACGAAATCCCAGCGTGCGAACATCGAAGAGATCGTCATCTTCTCGAAGTTTGCTGGTCGCATGGGGGGCAACGGCAAGAGTTAATTGAGACTGATCGATCCCGCATCCATTGTCTGTTATGCGGATTAAATCGATTCCTCCACCTTCGATAGAAATTTCGACTTGCTTTGCACCTGCGTCAATGCTGTTTTCTAGCAATTCCTTGACAACACTAGCGGGTCGTTCAATGACTTCACCCGCTGCGATTTTGTTGACAAGCCCGACTGGGAGTTTTCGAATTGTCGGCATTGCGGTTATCCTTCTCGTGGGCCATCCTAAGTAAATTCCGTCCGATGGATAAGCGTAACGCGCTTTTGAGTAATGGGAAACGCCATCATTTCGTATTGAAAATCTACCTCTTCAGATTAACCCTTTGCGCAACTATAATGATGGTCCTTCCATAGAACTCCTTACAAACGTCCCCCATCTGGTTCTCGATGATTCTTCCTTCAAAATGTCGGTCCTTTGTGCTGCTTCATCACGGGTGCGGTCTAGCCGTTTCATTCTTTATTCTGCTGTTCCTGGCTGAATCAACGAGCCTAACGATGAATCACGCGATGGCCCAACAAGTGGAGACCGACCCTAAGAGACTCTTCGAACCGAGAGAGTTCGTAGGCTCGAACCAACAAACGCTCAAGTACCGACTCATGAAACCGTTGGGTTATCAGTTCGGCAGGAAGTATCCGTTGGTTGTGTTTTTGCACGGTGCAGGGGAACGCGGTCAAGACAATACGATTACCTTGAAGCATGGCGCTTCGAATTTTTGCGAAGAAAGTCTCCGGAAAAAGTATCCGACGTACGTTTTGGTTCCCCAGTGTCCTGAGTCGCAAAAATGGTCGAACGTCGACTGGAGTCTGGAGAAGAGCAGCTTGCCAGAGCGAGTGAGCCCGAGTTTGCAATCGGTGAAGGAACTGGTAGACGAGATGGTGGAGCATGCAGGGATTGACCCGAACCGAATCTATCTAACGGGACTATCCATGGGTGGGTATGGAGCTTGGGACGCGATCGCTCGCTATCCAAATTTCTTTGCCGCCGCAGCACCTATTTGTGGCGGTGGCGATCCAACGACCGCAGAACGTTTCTCAACTTTGCCGATATGGTGCTTTCATGGAGCACAAGATCCCGTCGTTAAGGTAAGTCGATCTCAAGAAATGGTTGAGGCGCTGAAGAGACTAGGATCAAAAGTGAAGTACACGGAGTATCCGGATTTGAAACACGACAGTTGGACCCCGACCTACGCTAATCCCGACTTCTATTCGTGGATGTTTTCTCAACAAAAATCAAGCACCCCAGAATAACAAACACCCAGGAATAAACAGTGATGGCTGATTCGCTTCTTGGAGATTGGACTAGAACTTTGCGAGCATTCTATTTCATCGTTCTTTGTCTTTCGGTCTCGGTTTGGAATTCTTCCGCTGCGGCGTTGGGGCGACAAGATACACCCGGTACAACCAAGTTGATTGATTTTGCTCGTGATGTAGCACCAATCCTTTCGGCTCGATGCGAGAAATGTCACCGAGGGGATGAAGCGAAAGCGGGCTTTATCATTGAGGATCGAGATGCCGTCCTGGGTTACTTGACACCCGGCTCGAGCACGGACAGTTCACTGTGGACTGACTATTTGGTGCAACCATCGAAAACGGTAAAGGACGACAGTTTGGTCATGCCCCCCGATGGACCATTGCTACAGAACGAATTGGCGATCTTGAAAGTGTGGATTGACGAAGGTGCAGACTGGCCGCAGGGGGCTAAGCTTTCGAATTCGGATGCCCAATCGAACCCGCAGTCATTGTTGACTCCATCGAAAACTTCTACTTGGTTGCGTACCTATCGCGCAATTGGATATCTTCACCCCGCTGTCGTTCACTTCCCTATCGTTTTGTTTATCGTCGCCGGTTTTTGTTCCTTCCTATCGTACTTTTTGGGTACCCGTTGCCAAGCGATGGCCTTCCATGCGCTCTGGGTAGCGGTGATCACCTCGGTGTTTGCTGTGGTGATGGGATGGTCCTTTGCCGAACTACAAGGATACCCAGCTTGGGACAAACCGCTCGGTCCCAATCCATCACACAATGAGATGAATCTTTTCAATCATCGATGGCTCGGTACAGGATTGATTGCGATGGGGTGTGTTGTGGTTCTCTTGAGCCTGATGGCAGCGAGAAAGAAATCCAGTGGCCTTGATCACGTTTGGAAAGTTGGCGCGATGATCCTCGCAGTTCTCGTATCCATCGTCGGTCACCAAGGTGGAGAATTGGTCTACGGAGAAATATTCGACAAAGCGATGGAGCAGTTTAACAAGTAGTTGAATTCGCTTTTGCAGAAGCAATTCTGCAATACTCGCTTGACGGTCAGCCGCAGGCGCACGCGCTATCATTGATTCAAGCAACATCATTGATTCAATCAACTATGAGGCTAACTGTTAAACGACAAAGCTATCGAACTATTGCTCAACGCTGTGCTAATCTGACCCTTCGGTTGTTTTCTCTAGGAATCGGCAACTAGCAAGCGGCTGCGGAGGATACTTGGGCCACCCTGACTCGACCGCAGGAGACTGGCACAACAAAAAGATGGATCCTTTCCCTGAGACGATCGTTCTTTTATGTCGGCAAGAAAGGCAAATGGATCGCTTGTAGAGTGCGTGAGAATCTGCTGGATCAACCTCATGCACAACCAGAGGTGTTGGATTGTTACCCTTCCTTGGTGATATCGGTTCAAGCTTATTACCTTGACCTACCGATTTGGACGCATCTTGGTTTGTCATGAAGTCTGTTGCAGTGCACGGAGCACTTTGGGCAGTGGAAAATATACATCTTCCTTGCGTATCGTTTGCTCTTCGACCGTTGCATGGAATTTCTCCGCAAGCCAAGCGACCGTGGACTGCACCACTAGCTCAGGAGCGCTCGCACCAGCGGTGATGAGAACTATTTCATCGCCGCGAAACATAGTCTCGGATAGTTCCTCGGGGCCATCGATCAAAAACGCTCGCTTACCAGTTTCGGCTGCCAGCTCCCGAAGTCGTTGCGAGTTGCTACTATTCTGGCTGCCAAGAACGATGACAGTGTCAGCTTGTTGGCATAAAAGCTTGACTGCTTCTTGACGGTTTTGCGTTGCGTAGCAGATGTCCTCTTTCGGTGGACCAACGATCCATGGGAATCGTTCCTTTAGTCTTTGGATGATTCTGTTTGCGTCGTCAACACTCAGCGTGGTTTGGGTCAGGTATGCGAGCTTCGAATCGGGCGAAAAGACTAATGCATCAACGTCCGCCGTGTCTTCTACGAGAATGATAGAATCGGGGGCCTCGCCCATGGTGCCGATCACTTCGTCATGGCCTTCATGTCCAATAAGAATAATGTTGTAATGCTCTTTTGCATATTTGATTGCTTCCAAATGCACTTTGGTAACCAGCGGGCAAGTGGCATCGATCGCGTTCAGATGGCGTTCCTTTGCCAAGGTCCGGATGGCTGGGGAAACTCCATGAGCGGAAAACAAGACCGTGGAATCAATGGGGATCTCTTCAATCGTATTGACGAACACCGCCCCTCGATCCTGGAACGAATTGACAACGTACTGGTTGTGAACAATTTCGTGGTACACGTAAATCGGCGGTCCAAAATGCTTCAGGGCCAGTTCCAGGCTTTGAACCGCCATATTTACCCCTGCACAGAATCCGCGGGGAGCTGCCAGAATTAATTTCATAGGAAAGATCGCCAAAAGTGTGGAATTGCTTTCCGTGTATCATAGCTGCATGACATCCCCTTCCCAAGATCATTCGTACCCCGTTGCTGCACCAATGCAGCCCGCTTTGCATGTTCGAAGCGGAAACCGCCAAGTTCTCGACGATTTGAAGCTTTATGGGCCAGGTTCTGCCCCCCGCCAACTGTCGCTTACAGAGTGCCAAGCCTACTGTAAAGCACTTGCTCGCTTGCACTACGAGAACTTTAGTGTCGCCAGTTGGCTGGTACCCCGCGAATTGCGGCAGCATTTGGCAAACATTTACGCTTACTGTCGTTGGTCGGATGATTTGGCCGACGAAACCGGCGATAGCGAAGTGGCAACTTCATTGCTTGCGTGGTGGCGAGGCCAACTCGAGCAATGTTACCGAGGACAGGCGGTCCATCCCGTATTTGTTGCTTTGTCGCAAACAATTGAAAAATACGAACTTTCCCAAGAGTTATTTTCGAAGCTGCTCGATGCGTTTCTTCAGGACCAAACTACCAAACGCTATGAGAGTGTCGAACAATTGCGAGAATACTGTCGGGGAAGCGCAGACCCCGTCGGCCGAATACTGCTAGCCATGTGCAATATCGACGATCCAGAATCACTTCGTCAAAGTGACTCCGTGTGCACAGGGTTGCAAATCGCCAATTTTTGCCAAGACATGCGGATCGATTCCCTCCGCGATCGAATCTACATGCCAAGGGAAATTTGGTCAAAATTCGATGTCGACGAAGCCATGATTTTGTCCACAAAGCCAAATGAAAAACTCAAAAAAGCTCTAAAACATTGGTGTCAATGTTCGCACCAATACTTGGCCGATGGCCTGCTCTTGGTGAAAACCGTGCCACCTTGGTTGGCGCGGGATCTCCAATTGTTCGTTCGAGGCGGACTGAGAATATTGGAAGAAATACGTCGCTCGGACTATGATGTCTGGTCACGGGAGATCGAAGTCTCTCGCAACACCAAGTTATCTTTGTTGTGCCGGGCATGGCTTTTCCCCAGATCAATTCGAGTTCCAACGCTAAAGTAGAATACGAGACCTCACGGAATGGAAGCGTTGGATGAATCGTATCGTCACTGCTCGACGATCGCGAGTCAAAGTGGCTCAAACTTTTACCGTTCGTTCGCTATTCTTTCGGGTTCGCGACGCAATGCGATGGAAGCACTCTACGCGTTTGCCAGAATCATCGACGATGCGTCCGATTCCGAATCCAATTCGAGCGATACGAAACGTCCATGGGATGCTACCCAATGGCATGAATGGATCCGACAACTCAGGTGCGAGTACGCATTGAGCTCTAAGATTGATGCGTTGCAGACGATAAGGCCAGCCTTGGCGGACGCAGCGAGTCGATTTGCTATTCCGTTACAGGTATTTCACGACTTGATTGACGGTGTCGATCTCGATCAACGCGGCCGAGTTGCATTGAAGACATGGCATGAACTGCGTACGTACTGTGAACAAGTCGCTTCGAGTGTTGGCATCGGATGTTTATCGATCTGGGCCAAAGAAGTTGGCGTCGGTCCATCGATGGAAAGCCTAGATGATGCCCGCGCCTGTGGTATCGCTTTCCAATTGACGAACATCTTGAGAGATATTGTCGAAGATGCGAAACGGGAACGATGCTATCTTCCTGAAGAAGATCTGAAACGGTTCGGGATTCAGCCGCAGGAATGGCCAGCATTGGTTCGCACGAACGCGAACTTGATGCATCATGACAGGAAAGCAAATCTAGAAGCGCTGCTCAATCTCTACATCGAACGAGCCGATGGGCACTTTGACAAAGGGAGCGGGGTACGGCAGTCGCTATGCCTCGAGGGACAACGCATGTTCTCTTTGATGTGGCAGACTTACTATGCCATCTTCAAAAAGATCAAGCAGTCTCCGCTACGCGTTCTCGAAGGAAGAGTTTCTCTTCGATGGGACACGAAGGCCAAACTCGCAGCGTCCCATTTCGTAACGCCGCTTTATGCGAGGTCTTATCCGCTCATTCCTCGAATCCAATCGAATCGACTCACTACTCGCGTCAACAACGATGAGATTCGGCCCAGCAAAGTCGCTGTGGTTGGCGCAGGGTTGGCAGGTTGTAATGCAGCTATCCATCTCGCAAGGCATGGTGTTGCTGTCGATCTCTACGAAGCAAAAGGTCGACTCGGTGGACGTGTAGGATCGTTTGTTGACCGCGAGTCAGGACAATCGGTCGACTATTGCCAACATGTCGGGATGAAGTGTTGTCATGAGCTGACTCGATGGATCCAAGAGACAGGGCAGCAAAGTGCCTGGACCGAGCAAACATCGCTTCACTTCGCTTCTACGAAAGGGGAGAAGATCGCTATTTCCAGCTTGCCGCTACCCGCTCCATTGCATCTTGCCAGTTTATTGTGGAAGTGGCCAGATCTGAGTCTCTCCGATCGATGGAGCATCGGATCTGCATTGTTGACATTGGTGCGAATGAAACCCAATCCTCAACACGACCAGCTCTTGGCGACCGACTGGTTGAAGAGCGTCAACCAATCACCTTCCAGTTTGAAGAACTTCTGGGAGACCATCCTCGTCAGTGCGTTGGGTGAGCAGATTTCACGCGTCACGCTTGGGGCGACTCGCAAAGTCTTGGTGGATGGATTTGCGGCCAGTCGGGATGCGCTTCATTTGCTCGTCCCGAATCGTCCACTTGCGGAATTAACCGATGCGAGTGTACGGCATAGGTTAGAACAATTAGGAGTCAAGGTTCATGAGCAACGAGCGATTGCGAGAGTAGAACCGCAAGACGATTTCCGGGTTCGATTAAAAGATCGACTGGGGGGCGAGCAGACGTATGATCGGGTAGTGATTGCAGTTCCGTGGAATCAATTGGCGGACATGCTAGAGTTGGAATCAACCACCCAGCATGCGCTATCACAGATGCAGTCGTCTCCTATCACCGGGATTCACACGTGGTGGGATCGACCATGGCTGTCGACTCCCCACGCGATTTTGATCGACCGACTGTGTCAATGGATTTTTCCAGCACCCGAGTCGCATGCTGGCGTGAACTCATCGCAACAACCCAATGGGACCTACTATCAAATCGTCATCAGCGCGTCTCGCAATTTGCCGAAAGGGGAACCTGAGCAGATCGCCAGAAAGATCAAGCAGGATCTTGCGGAAGTGTTCCCTGAGTCCGCCGTGGCAACCATGCTTCGTTGTAAGGTAGTTACAGACCCCAACGCTGTTTTTTCGATCAGTCCGGAGATTGCGAATGCTAGATTGCAAACTTCGCATGGAGCCGAGAAGGGTATTTATCTGGCTGGAGATTGGACCCGCACCGGTTGGCCTGCAACCATGGAAGGCGCATTGCGTTCCGGGGCCGTAGCGGCCGAACAAGTTCTTCAGTCACTCGCTCAGCCTGCCAAAATAGTTATCGACAATAGTTAGATAATTGATGAACCTGAAGGCAAGTATCAAGCACATCAGACGCGGCTCCTGCGCGACGAAGTGATCCATGCACCATGACACGGTAATGCTGTCGTATTGGCTCGCTATCAGGGGCGACAGCTTCGGGCGTAGCTAGGGACGACCGCGACTTACATGGTGGATCACATCGTTATCGCGAGAATTTCGTTGTCGATTGTGCTATACTGGGGCTCGGGTCAAATGTGGTTGGGCTATTAGGTTTCCCAAATGGATTTGTTTCTATGAATTCAGATTGTCGCTGGAATCATCCGAGTCTCCCTAGACGCGCGGCGCTTCACGCAGGTTCTATTGGCATACTCGGTTTGGGTATGAACCACTTGGCTGGCTTGAGGCAGGTGCAAGGTTCTCCTACCAACGCAACGTTTGGAAAAGCCAAGTCATGCATCTTCATCTTTCTCTCCGGGGGACTGTCGCAGCACGATAGCTTTGACATGAAGCCCGATGCCCCAGAAAACATTCGAGGGGAGTTCAAACCGATTCCGACCAAGACGGTTGGATTGCAAATCTGCGAACATCTTCCCATGTTGGCGGATCGAAGTGAAAAGTGGGCTTTGTGTCGTTCGTTGACGCATGGATCAAACGACCACTCGGCTGCGCATCACATCATGCTAACTGGGCAATCTCAGTTACCGACGGGATTCAATCCCAACGGATCAAGCCGAACCGATCGACCTTCGATCGCTGCGCTAGCGGGCTATGCTACCAAAACCAGAAACAATCTGCCGACCGCCGTCGTGCTCCCTGAACGCTTGGTCCATAACTCAGGTCGAGTCATACCTGGCCAGCATGCGGGTGAAATGGGCGCGCAGCATGACCCTTGGTGGATTGAGGCTTCACCCTTTCACAACATGTCGTACGGTGCTTTCCCTGAATATGACTTCGATCATCAAGATCGAGGCAATGCAGACAATCGACTGTTTCAAGCACCGCAAGTATCGCTACCCGAAGGATTAGGATTGAAGGAGATCAACGGTAGGCTTCAACTGCTGGAGACACTCAAGTATCAACAGTCGAAACTAGCTAGTTATGCAGAGACTCAATCCTTTGATCGATTTCGGCAAAGTGCGATTTCATTGCTGACGGAGAAATCGATCCAGGGTGCGCTGGATGTTACACGGGCGGAAGATGCCGACTTGGAACGATATGGACGAAACTCGTTCGGATGGTCATTGCTCATGGCTCGCCGATTGGTCAACGTGGGGGTCAATCTGGTTCAAGTCAACTTGGGAAACAATGAGACGTGGGACACTCACGGCAATGCATTCCCTCATTTGAAAGATGCCTTGTTCCCGCCGACCGACAAAGCGCTGTCTGCTTTGCTGGACGATTTGGATTCGTCGGGCGAATTGGATGAGACGCTGGTGGTAATGGCAGGTGAGTTTGGTCGAACGCCACAGATTTCGCTTCTGCCGTCGCATTACAAGTTACCGGGGCGCGATCATTGGGGCGCGGTTCAGTCGGTATTGTTCGCAGGTGGTGGGATTCGAGGTGGAAACGTCGTCGGCAGGTCCGACTCGAAAGGTGCTTATCCAGCGGAGCAACCAGTAAAGCCAGAGAATTTCGCAGCCACGATTTATCATGCGCTCGGCATTGCCCCCACTGCCGTTTGGCATGATGTAACCGAGCGACCGCATTCGATTTACTACGGCGAACCGATCGCAGGTTTGTGATTCGGCCATATCAAGAAACTGCTACGGTTGTTGCAACATCGGTTACAATGGTGACTCCCTCCTTTACTTCCTGCCAGGAACCGTGCTCATGCTTTCCTTTCATCACTCCACATCCAAGCATGGTGCAACATTGTGTGATGGATTCTCGCGTCGCGAGTGGTTGAGAATTGGTGCGTTAAGCTCCTTGGGGCTGGGGTTGCCACAGTTGATGCAATCTCGTTCTCATGCTGCTGCACCTATGATGGCGGATGCCAATAGTGCTTCCTTTGGAAAAGCAAAATCATGCATCGTACTGTTCCTGCTGGGAGGTCCACCGCAGCATGAAACATGGGATCCCAAGCCCGATGCTCCAAGCGAGGTTCGTGGAGAGTTGGGCACGATCGCTTCGGCTACCCCCGGACTCCGTGTCGGTGAGTTGATGCCGATGACGGCGAAGCTTACCAATCGCATCGCAGTCCTTCGCGCGATGGCAACCGATGACAATGCGCATTCGTCCAGCGGTTACTGGATGTTGACCGGTTACCCTCACTCCCCGAAGAACAGCGAGAACGCGTTGCCCGGTGCACCGAATGATTGGCCGAGCACTGCCGCTGTCGTCAGGCATTTGAAGGGGGATGCAAAAAGTCTGCCAGGCTCGGTCCGATTGCCTGAAGAGATCTGGAACACCGGCAAAATTCTTTGGCCGGGACAAGATGCAGGTTGGCTTGGGGAACACGCAGACCCTTGGTTAGTGAATTGCGAACCGCATAAGAAAGATTTTCGAGTCCCAACGATAGCTTTGCCTGCGGATATGTCTACCGACCGATTGTTGGCCCGGCGATCGCTTCAACAAAGCATGAATCGTAGTCTGGATGCATTGCATGCCAGTTCGTCGGCGCAACGTTGGGCCGCATGGCAGAGCAAAGCAATCGACCTGCTTCAGAGCAATGCGGCTCAACAAGCGTTCGCGATCGATCGAGAGTCGACAGAGACACGCGAACGCTATGGTATCAATCGCTTCGGTCAAAGTGTGTTGATGGCTCGTCGACTAGTGGAAACTGGCGTCTCGTTGGTGCAAGTGAATTGGACGCGCGGCGAAACAGACGAAGATGTTGCACCCGCTTGGGATACCCATGCCAAGAATACGCAGCGGCTGAAGAGTGCGTTGATGCCACCGATGGATCAAGCGTATTCGGCATTGCTTGAGGATCTGGAGAAACGCGGCATGTTGGATGACACGTTAGTCGTTTGGATGGGTGAGTTTGGCAGGTCACCCAAAATCAACGCGGCGGGTGGAAGAGACCATTGGGGGCATGTTTTCTCTGCGGCATTGGCGGGTGGTGGAGTTCAAGGCGGAGCCGTTTATGGCCAATCCGACAGGCAGGGAGGCTACCCACTCGAAGGCCGCGTCGAACCCCAAGATTTGACCGCTACTATCTATCATTGCTTGGGATACTCACCGGATACCGAGATTCGAGATCGATTCAACCGACCTCTTGTGATCAGCAAAGGCCGGCCGATCCACCAGATTTTGACCTAGCCGAGCGGACCGCGTTGCGAGTTTCCCGGTGACTTGGTCCTGGGCTTGTGGTAAAATGATGGACCCACCATCGCAGTTGTTGCTGCGGTACCCATCCGCAATCCCATCAGAGAAGCCCTTCCGATGCCTACCTTTCGAGACAAGGCGTTTCAGCCTTCCGTCCAGCAAGATCGACGTCGTTTTTTGCAGGCGACTTCCGTTGGCAGTCTCGGTGTAGGCATCACGAACAGCCTTGCTCAGTCCGCGCTAGCATCCGAGGTCCGAGCGAAGCCAGCCAAGGCATGTATTTTTATGTTCATGTGGGGCGGGCCAAGTCAGTTGGATACGTTCGACCTAAAACCCAATGCACCGAGCGAAGTCCGTGGACCGTTCCAGCCGATCTCGACGCGTGTTCCCGGGATGCAAATCTGCGAGCACTTTTCGAAACTCGCACAACATACCGACAAGATTGCATTGATACGATCGTTGACGCACGACGACCCGGCCCACTTGTCGAGCGGGCATGCGACGGTGACGGGACAATTAGCTCCGGTGCTCAACAGCGATGCCACGCCTCCTAGCGACAAAGATTCGCCTCATATCGGAGCGCTCCTATCCAAGTTTCGCCCGAGCCAATTGGGCATGCCGACGTTTGTTACATTGCCTTGGAAAGTTTTTCATCCCGCTGCACCGGGGGGAGAAGCTCCAGGGCAACACGGAGGTTGGTTAGGCTCGCGACACGATGGGCTATTACTAACCGGGGATCCGAATGCCAAAGACTGGAAAGCCGGTGCATTGACTCTTCCATCGGACATGTCGGTCGAACGAATGCAAGCTCGCTACCAGCTTCTTCGCACACTCGATCGTCAGCGCGCTAACGGTTCAAACTCGCCAATTGGCCCGTTGGTTGACCATCAGTCGATTGCTTTCGAGTCGGTCACGTCGAGCCAAGTTCGAAATGCTTTCGATCTGTCGCGTGAACCCGATAAAGTTCGCGACCAATACGGCCGTAACATTCATGGCCAATCGGTATTGATGGCACGTCGTTTGGTTGAGCATGGGGTACCGTTGGTGTCCGTCAATTGGCATAACGACGGTCGCAATTTTTGGGATACGCACGGCAACAATTTCAATCGATTGAAAGATGACTTGATTCCTCCCGCAGATATGGCCCTTTCTGCATTGCTCGAAGATTTGCAACAGCGAGGCATGCTCGAAGAGACATTGGTTGTTTGGGTAGGAGAGTTTGGACGCAAACCGCAGATCACTCCGAACAACGCAGGCCGAGAGCATTGGCCTTATTGCTACAGCGGATTGTTGGCGGGAGGTGGCATTCGTGGAGGTGTCGTCTATGGAGAGAGCGACGCGACAGCATCTTATCCGATCACAAACCCAGTTAGCCCATTAGATTTTGGAACCACGATCGTGCATGCGTTGGGCATTCCAATCGATGCGAAGCTACACGACCGAGAGAACCGACCTCACAATGCCACGTCAGGCAAAGTCCTTGAATCGTTGTTTGGTTAGCCAAGTGGCTTAACCTGATTACGTAACGCCACTATGCATCTCCCGCCCCTCGACAACGCCTTTCCCTACTGAAGGATCACAACAACATGCCTCAACCCAAGTATGGTTTCGATCGTCGAGGTTTTCTGCGAATGGGTATCGCGGGTGTCACGGGATCCACGTTGCCGATTTCGATCACTCGCGGCGAGAACGCAGACAATGCGACTCAGACCGGCAAAGGCAAAGCGAAATCGGTTCTGCTCGTTTTGCTAAGTGGTGGACCTAGTCAATTGGATACGGTCGATCCGAAACCAGAGGCTCCCGCAGAGATACGTGGTGAGTTTGGGACGATCGGTACGACGCTTCCTGGCGTTTCTTTTTGCGAACATCTGCCAAGAATGGCGAAGCAAACCGACAAATGGGCTTTGGTCCGAACGCTGGCACACAAAGAACACAATCATTTGCTCGCAACCCACATTGCATTGACAGGTCGCCCCTGTCCGATACCTCGAGGTGCGAGTGATTTGGATCGTGTCGAGACTCGTAACGACTTTCCAAACATGGCATCGGCCTTGAGCTACGTGCGACCACTTGACAATGGAATCCCCACGGGCGTTTCGTTGCCAAACTACTTGATCGAAGGACCATTGACTTGGCCTGGTCAACATTCAGGTTTCCTCGGTCCCAAATTTGATCCGTGGCAAATCCAAGCGGATCCGAACGACAAGAATTTTCGAATGGATGCTCTCCAATTGCGAGAGGGGATAACATCCGATCGATTGTTATCGCGAAGAAAGTTGCTGGATCAATTTCACAAGAATGGGAATCAACATACCGGTCCAGAATTGATCTCGTTTCGAGAGCAACAGCAATCAGCGTTCGATCTTCTCACGTCGGGCAAATTGGTAGACGCTTTTGAGATCAACCGCGAGTCGGATGCCGTGCGAGATCGCTACGGTCGAAACAAATTCGGTCAGTCTTTGTTGCTATCTCGCAGACTCGTCGAAGCAGGAGTTCCGATCGTTCAAGCGACGATGGGGATTGTGCAAACATGGGATACGCATACCGACAATTGGGGCAAGTTGAAGAACAAACTACTTCCGCAACTCGATCAAGGGTTAGAGGCATTGATGGAAGACTTGTCAGCCTCTGGGTTGTTGGATCAGACTCTCGTGGTCGTAATGGGAGAGTTTGGGCGCACTCCCAAAATCTCAACATTGCCTGGGGAAACGTTGCCAGGTCGAGATCATTGGGCTCATGCTTACTCGGGGCTCTTTGCAGGTGCAGGGGTCGTGGGCGGACAAGTGATCGGTCAAACCGATGCTAGGGCTGCATATCCTGTTACACGTTCGTGGTCGCCTGCCGATATCTGTTCGACATTGTTCAATGCATTGGGCGTAAAACACGATGTCACGATTTATGACCCACTTCAACGACCGCATCATCTGTTGAACGGTTCGATTATTCATCCATTGTACACGGGGCGAAGCTCATGAACGATTTGAACATTTCAGCAGCGCCGCTCAAACTCCAGCAAGCACCGCCGCAAGTGTTACGACGTTACGCAATATTGGCTTGTGTTTTCGTATTTCTTTTGACTTCGCAAGCTTCCTTCGCGTCTCGCGCGGCCGCGCAGTCGATTACGGCATTGCAACCCGCCTCCTGTCAACCTGGCGTTCCAACCAAGTTGACGATTCGCGGCAGCAAACTGCCCGACGATTTACGAGTAGTCTCTCATCGCAAAGAGATAAAGGTCGCCATCGAAAAAGGAAGCGAAACCGAAGCGACACTTGTGGTAGAAGTCCCGAGCGATGCAAAATCTGGTCCCTTCGGATTATGGTTTGCAACTGCGGGTGGGCCGTTGACCAGCAAGGTGGTGTTGATCGATGAATTGGCGACAGTGATCGATAATGGCAATAACCACTCGATAGCAACCGCTCAGTCGGTGAACACACTTGGCGCGGTGGATGGCACTAGCGACGGCACAAAATCGGACCATTATCGATTCCACGTCGAAGCGGGACAGCGAGTTGCATTCGAGGTTCTCACGCAAGCGATTCATTCCAAAATGGATCCGATGGTGAGATTGCTTCACCCCGATGGTCGTGTATTGCATGTGGCGGATGACGATTCGGTCGGACCCGATTGTCGATTTAGTTATAAGTTCGCTGAATCGGGTGATTACATCCTTCAAGTTGGAGAAAGCCATTACGTTGCGGGAGGGGAGTATCATCTTCGGATCGGTGACTTCCCTATTGTTCATCATGCTTTTCCGTTGGCAGTTCGCCAGGGAGAGAGCGCAAAGATCGGTTTTACCGGTCCTGATGCCTCGTCGGTTGTTGCCTCAGAGGTCGCCAACCACTCTTCAACGAACTCATCTTCGCCGAATAGCCAATTCTTGAATGTTCCCGCACGATTTGCCGATGGTCGATCTACTTCCTGGGGAACGATTGTTGCCAGTCCGTTTCCGCAACATGTGGAATCGGTTGCGGTAAACTCTGCAGAGAAAGCGAATACCGAATTGGCTAAGCAAGGCATCGATGTGCCGATGGGAATTAGCGGTCGATTGGAACAACAAGGGGAACGAGACAGCTATTGGTTGCGAGGTGCGAAAGGGCAAGTGTTGCGATTTGCCTCGCGGACAAGAAGCTTGGGTTGCGCCACCATGTTGCAAATGTCGCTATGGAATTCTGCTGGTGCCAAGCTGGCGGAGACACCTGTCAATGAATCCGATGAATGGAGCTTTGACGCGACACTTCCGGAGGATGGCGAATATCGACTGGAGGTTGGTGACTTACTGAAGCGTGGTGGAGCGGAGTATGGTTATTGGATTGAAGTGATTCCTTCAGGTGGTTTCTCCATCGCGATCGAGGCGGGTGCCAAGGGAAGGCAAGCTTTTCCGATCGAAGAGTCCATAGGTGGTTGTGTTGTGGATTTGCAGATCGCACGCTTTGGATACGAAGGAGAGATCGAACTCAGTTTCGGTGAGGGAGTCGATGGACTTCGATTATTGAACCCTCGCATTGCCAAGGGAGCAAAACAACATCGCGCGATCGTCCTTGTGAAAGAAGGTTGGAAGCATGGTGATTTTCAACTATTGCAAATGCGCGGTCACGCGGTTGGCAATGAAAAGATCGCTTGCGAAGTTTCAAGTGCGGCACTGCGACGGGTTCTCGAACCTCATGTCCTGAGTCCTGAAAAATTTGCGGACGGGCTCCTCACGATGGCTGGTACGAACAAATCCAAGAGTCTGTTTGAGATTGTTCCAACGAGTAAAGTCTTATTGGACCGAGCGGCCAAAACGAATGAAACGACGGTGCAAATAAAGCGTTTGAGCAAAGACTTCAAGGCGGGCGTTTCGCTCGATGGTAGTCTGCTTGAGCCTGGTTGGAGTTTGGCTACCAAAGCGGATAAAGATACTCTAAGTCTTACAATCACGCGGACTGAAGGGGATACTGGTAAAAACAATCTTGAACCGACGCATTTACCAATCCTCGCCTATACCGAGCTTGCGGATCGTGTGCGTTGGGAAACGATCTCATTGCCTGTGAATTGGATTGATCGACCTGCCAAGTTAGAAGTTTTTCCTTCTACCATCGAGTTAGAAGGCCCAACATCTTTGCAGCAAATCGTGGTGACTGGATTGGATGCGGCGAACCAAACTCGCGATTGGACTCATGAAATCGAGGTCGTTTCAGCGAACCCCGCTATCGCCAAAGTTCTGAACAACAAAGTGTTCCCTGTCTCCAATGGAGCGACGGAGGTCATCGTCCAAATCGGCGAAACCAAGCAAACGATCCCGGTCAAGGTTTCTAGCTTTGAAAAGAAACGCCCTGTCGCGTTTGAATCCGAAGTTCTCGTCGCGTTATCAAAACAGGGGTGCAATTCCGGTGCTTGCCACGGTTCGCCGAGCGGAAAGGGGAGCTTCCGTTTGTCATTGCGAGCCTTTGATCGCGTGCTCGATGAGCTTACCATCATTCGTGAAGATTTTGGTCGACGGGTGAATCCGATCGAGCCCGATCAAAGCTTGTTGATACTCAAGCCGATGATGAAAGTGACCCACGGTGGCGGTAAAGTTTTGAGCAAAGACGATGTCGCTTACAAGATCTTGCGAGATTGGATCGCGGAAGGAGCCCATGCAGACCCGGCTGGCACGGCTCGTTGCGTGCGTCTCGAGGTTTATCCAAATACCAAGCGTGTTCTGAAACGAACGGCGGGGACTCAGCAGATTTCTGCAACGGCTCATTTCTCAGATGGCGTCAAACGCGATGTAACTCAGATTGTCTCGTTCGATAGCACCAACACCGAAGTTGCCACTGTTGATAAGAATGGATTGGTCACACCTCGCAATCGAGGCGAAACCGTTATCTTGGTCCGATTTTTGGAGCACATCGAGTCCGTTCCATTGATGTTTGTCGATGATGTACCAGGCTTCGAATGGAGCCAACCCACATCGAAGAACTACATCGACGAATTGGTGAATGCCAAACTGAAGCAGCTACAATACTTGCCAGCTCCGACGTGTAGCGATTCTGTATTCTTGCGTCGCGTGTACATGGATGTGATCGGTATCTTGCCAACGATGGATGAGACCAACGCATTCCTAGCCGATAGCGATCCGGACAAACGCTCCAAGCTGATCGACAAACTATTGGAACGCGAGGAGTATCCCAAGTATTGGGCCCTCAAATGGGGCGATTTGCTCAAGATGACGAGCAAGCTTGTGGGTGCAGATGGCGTCTACAAATACCATCGATGGGTCGAGGCGGCTATTCGATCGAATATGCCATACGATCAGTTTGCTAGAGAATTATTGTCTGCCTCGGGTAGTACGCTTGCCAATCCGGCGGCTAATTTTTATCGAACCTCGACCGACATGAACGAGTGCGTCGAAACGGTTTCGCAAGTGTTCTTAGGAGCCCGGCTGCAATGTGCGAAATGCCACAACCATCCTTTCGAACGATGGACTCAAGATAACTATTATGGTCTAGGTGCGTTCTTCAATCGGCTTCAACGGAAGACAAGCCAGCGACCCGGAGAAATGTTCGTTTGGACGGCAGCAACAGGCGAAGTAACACAACCGCGCACGGGAGTAGTGATGAAGCCGTGGCTCCCGCAAGTTGGGAGTATTGAATCGAAGGGGGATGAAGATCGACGCTCCGCATTTGTGTCTTGGTTGGTGGATGTCAAGAATCCTTACTTTGCCAAAATCGAAGCCAATCGGATCTGGAGCCAATTGTTCTCGCGTGGCATTGTCGATCCTATTGACGACTTCCGCGATTCGAATCCTCCCTCGAATGAATCGTTGCTCGAAGCGTTGGCGAAAGACTTTGTCGAAAGTGGATTTGATCGCAAGCATCTGATGAAAAAGATCCTCAACAGCGCGACCTATCAAGCGAGCAGTGACACGAATAGTTGGAACGAGAATGACAAGATGTACTTCTCGCATCAATCACCTCGAATGCACAGCGCGGAGCAGATTTTGGATGCCATCAATCACGTGACAGGACTGACGCAAACGTTTGCGGGGCTTCCTGCCGATATGAAGGCGACCCATTTGCCAGCACCGGATGTTGCGAAGAACGCCTTTTTGAAGGTCTTTGGTCAACCGGAACGAAGCACTGTTTGTGCGTGCGAACGGGCGGAGGATTCAAACCTCGGCATGGCCATTGAGCTCTTTAATGGGCCGCTCATTTATGAAAAACTTCGCGATGCCAACAATCGCTTTCGTAAATCGCATGCGGCTGGTCGTTCGCCCGAGGAAGTGATTCGGGAACTGTATCTGGTTGCACTTTGCCGGCAACCAACGGACGCGGAAATGGAAGCTTCATTGCAGCATTGCAAAACACGCAGCGATTTGGCGTCGGGCTTTGAAGACCTCTGCTGGGTTCTTTTGAACACCGATGAGTTCCTTTTTCAACATTGATTTTGCACCCATGGCTTTCCGCTCGCGCGGGAGATTGATCCGAATTGTTTATAAATTTCAAGATTGCCATCGCGTCGTCGCTGAGTTGCTTTGCAAGCATCGGCATAGCGTTTGAAGGTCAGCCTGTCAGTTTCCGCAACGAGGTGGCAACCATCTTGCTCGAGAATTGTGTGGCTTGTCATGGTCCGAAGAAAGCCGAAGGCGGGTATCGGATCGATACGTTCGATGAGTTACAAAAGCCTGGCGATTCGGGGGCAATGCCGGTCGTCTCGAATCAAGTGGCATCGAGTGAATTGTTGCGGCGAATCGCTTCGAAGGACGAATCCGAACGGATGCCCCCGGAGTCGGATCCGTTAGCAAAACCGCAAATCGAACTCATCCAACGTTGGATTGCGGAGGGTGCCAAGTTCGATGGAGACAAAGGCAACGTCTCTTTGAACATGGTGATACCCCCGAGAGTTTATCCCGATCCTCCAGCGACGTATCCCGCGCCGGTACCGATCACGGCGATGGCTTTTTCCCCTGACGGTTCGCAATTATTGGTGGGTGGGTATCACGAAGTCACCGTCTGGAGCACAGCCGATGGAACATTGACTCGGCGGATCAAGAATGTTGGTCAGCGAGTGCATGCGATTATTTTTTTAGCGGACCAAAAGACCATCGCGATAGGTTGTGGCGAGCCAGGCAAGAATGGAGAAGTGCGGCTGGTCGACTTCGAATCAGGGAACTTGAAAGGGGTGGTTGGCAGAACGAGCGATGTTGTTTTCGATGTGGCAGTGCGGCCGAAAGCTCCGGTAACTGATGCATCTAAACCAACTGCTCCCGTGAACGAGATTGCGATCGCTGCTGCGGACGGCATCATTCGCATCGTCAATACGGATACGATGTTAGAGACACGAGCGATTGCCAATCATGCGGATTGGGTGACTGCGGTAGCGTGGAGCGACGATGGAGCGCGGCTTGCATCGGCGAGCCGAGACAAATCGGCCAAAGTGTTTGACGCGAATAGTGGCGAATTGCTCGTTAGTTACCAAGGGCATGGAGCTGCCGTTCGAGGTATCGCGTTCCTTCCTGATGGGAAGCAATTGTTTTCAACTGGTGCAGACAAAAAGATGCACCGATGGGAGGCGGAAGGGGCTAAGAAAGTGGCAGAAGTGCCAGTCGGTGGTGAAGCCTTCAAAATGATACGTGGAGGCCAGTGGGTTTTCATTCCGAGCGCGGATAAGCAACTACGATCCATTACCTGGAGCGACAATAAGGTGGCGCAAACAATATCAGGCTACCAAGACTGGGTATTATTGCCAGCCTATCATGCCGGAACGAATTTGATTGCGGGAGGGGCGAATAATGGCGAAGTACGGTTGTGGAATGCGACCGACGGAAAGCTTGTTCGTCATTGGATCGCCAAACCATAGCTTTAGACTGCTACGTCCCGGCATCGATTTGCCAGCATACGGCTTTCTTCTGATCGTCGCGGTTGCTTCTTTGTCTGAAATCTGTCAGATGTGAGAATTACGGTTTGATTTTGTGCGCAAAAAAACCTTTTGGTGGATTTCTAAGCCAAGACGCCGTCTTCGCACGTCAGTACAATGATGCATCGTTATCAAGATTTCATCGCTCTCGCATTATCACCTCGACTATGAAAACCCACCGAATCGACGTCTCCATTTTCCTCGTTGGTTTGATCTTGACTGTAGCTGGATGTAGCGACGGTAACGTAAGCGTTGTCGAAGGTGCGATAACCGTTGATGACAAACCTGTAAAGAAGGGAACGGTAAGTTTTACTTCGCTCGATGGCGGTATGCCAGCATCAGCAGACATTGGCGAAGGAAAGTACCGTGCCGATACGGTTCCTCGTGGTCGTGTCGTAGTTCATCTTAATGCCTTTGAACTAACGGGCAAAAAGTACATGGAGCTGGGAATTGAATATCCCGAAGAGAAAAATGTTATCCCCCCAGAATACGCTAACGGCATCACCTTGAATGTTGGCGAACCTAAGATGATCCACGACTTTCATCTGAAATCGAAGTAACGCTCTAAGAAACCCTCCCTATTTTTTGTTGAGATTACCATGAAGAAAAAATGTGGTGCTTTCACTTTAGTGGAACTGCTGGTCGTGATTGCGATCATTGGGATATTGGTTGGTTTACTGCTACCCGCGGTTCAAGCGGCCCGAGAAGCAGCGCGACGCATGCAATGCTCTAACAATCTAAAGCAACTGGGTTTGGCAATTCATAATTATGAAAGCACATTTAAAGTGCTTCCCCGCGGAGTGCAGCAAACGAATTTGTCGACGGAGTTCGGATTCCCTCGACTAACATGGGGAATTTCTGTCTATCCCTATATCGAACAAAATGCGATCTACAACCAATTCACTTTCTCATTGGGGATTCACGACTCGATGTACTTGCATGCGTTGAACTCGTCCGGAGTGAACTCATTGACGGCCAAAGTCATCCCGACCATGAATTGCCCGAGCGACGGAGTGGGCTCAACCGTCTATGCCCATCCAGGCATCGTGCCTCACGTTACCTCCAAAGGTAATTACGGTGCGTTTTTTGGCAACTTAAACAAAGGAGCCACTCGCAACCTTCCCGCAAACCACCTTCCCGCTGCATTCGGTTATCGGCCTGTCAAGTTCGGTAGCATTTCCGACGGTACAAGCAATTCGATGGCCATGGGTGAACAGCTCCGTGGAGCTAGCGCCGATCCTGCACAATCCATGCGTGGCTCTTACTGGTATGATTTCCCTGGCGGCGCTTGGATCTTCACGTTCGTCGGACCAAACAGTCCCGTCCCTGACTCGCTTCGAGGATCAAGTTGTCCAGTTGCTGAACGCCAGCCGTTGATGAACCAACCGTGTGTGCCGGTCAATGGTGCGAACGAGACTGTTGCATCGAGAAGTAGGCATACAGGAGGTGTTCAAGTCAACATGTGCGATGGATCAGTACACTTCATCTCAAGCTCTATTGGCCTTGATGTGTGGCGGGCACTTGGTTCCATCGGCTCGGGTGAAGTCGCTTCTATTCCATAGCTAAGTAGATGTCGTAGATCGCCCGGTCGATCCTTAGAGGCCGTCTCACTTTTCAACCCAACAAAACGCTTGGGGGAAATTGGGAGGGCAAGGCTCCTACCGAGGCATTTACGCATCAAGCTCGGCAGGAGCCTCGCACTCCCGTTGAAATTGCAAGCAATTTGAAAAAGAAAGTGAGACGGCCTCCTTATCCGCGAGGGATCAACGACTACAATCCCTTCAGAAACCAACTGGTATATTCAACAGCCCGGGTTCTGGGTGGTCGAATGTTGGTAACGCGTCCGACGATCTCTCGGAGGATTCGCTGCTCAAGGTCGGTATCGTTTTCGAGTCGAATCCAGCCGAGTGTCAGAGGCGCACTTAGTAATCTGTTGTCCGTTCGAGAGAGCGTTCCATCGTGCCGGATCGAGGCTGAACCTTCGGCGGAGAGCAATGAACGATCCACGTCTTCGATTTCTTTGATGACTTCGACGGCAACACTGAAACCTTCATTGACCGGAATGACACGTATTTTGGCGGTACGGCGAATGGTCTGAAAAGTACTTTGGAGTCGCTGGTATCCTTCGAGGGCATCTTTTCTCCATGGCTCTAGATAGGTGGCACCGATCTGGGGGTGAGTCTCCATGGTGCCTTCGATCCACTGGGTCGAGTCTCGGACCGGGCGTTGCTCGATTTTGATAGAAAAGTAATCGTCTACCGTGTCAACGATTTGGTTCCATAGAAACTCGGAGTCTGGCGAGTTCACGGACACGGGATTGGAAAGTAGGGTTTGTTTGTTGAGAGGAATCGATGGCACGGATAGGGTTGATCGATTCAGCGTTTCGCAACCCAAAATGAAAGCAACTAAACCGAGATGTACTACGAACTTGATCTGCATAGAAGCCGATCCTAGGTGGATGGTTTCGTTTGCTCAATATCCTTGAGCGATCGACCAAGACGTTTGCGAGAATTCGGTGTGCCTGAATTGCCACGCGCAACGCTAGATCCGTCGGCTTCGACGGTTTGACCGATACCAGGTGCGCCGATGGGCGAATTACTGAATGACAGCAAAGCGGGATGCAGCTTTCCGGAGTCTTCCGGAGTTCCGATCGTTTCCAAGGCATCGCTAACGCCTTGGAGTACGGATTGGCGAACTCCATTGCGAATCCATTGAAATAGTCCGAGATTGTTAGCCATGGTTTCATTCCTTGGTGGCGATGGATCGGTTTCGTACGTTCGACAAATCGGACTCTAGCAACTTGTGTGATCTGGCTCTAGATGGAATCGCGGGAGTTTTCCTATGTCGAGGCGGACAGACGTTAAAGTAGTAGGCGTGGTTATCCCGCCCGGTAATGGCTCTTTGAACTACTTGGAAAATCCATCCGCTCGGGACTGTGGTCCCAAGCTACTCGGCAAAGCGAAACTTTTGTCGAATTTATCCAACGCTGGACCGTATTTGTCGATCGACGGAGCGAGCCGGCTACTAATTTCGTTGGGACTTCTCAGGAGTGACCTAACGTGTCCATGGAATGTTGATATTGATGCTCTAGACGATTAGGACTTGGAGACAACCATTATAAGCTACAGGATGAAGCCATGAGCACGACACTTGCAATGCAAACAACGGACTCGAGATTGCCTAGCCTTGCTGGACAGGCCAAGGCGCCAGTGATACAGGCCAAGGCGCCAGTGATGACAGGATCGCGTAATGCTCTGCTGATTCGTCGAGTGATGCAACAATCCGACGATTTGGTATTGGTATTCGATTACCGAGGCAAAGACGGTTTCGTTACGAGGAGAGTAGTCAGCCCGATTCGCTTCGCGTCCGAGAATCGTTTTCTAGCGCTTTGCTTATCCCGAGAGGAGCCACGCCAGTTCTACTTGGACCGTTGCAGTAATATTCGCGTGGATTTGGCGAACAACTATGTAATGCCAGTCGAGCTTTTGGTTTGTGCTGGTTAGTACTTTACTTTTTGTCTAGCACGAAACTCTGAATAGACCAACCTTCTTCTTCGGTGTGCATAATGCCTCCAGACGGTTGGAAATAGTTACGGATCTCGTCAAAGGTAGGAAGTTGATTTCCGTTAAGTTTTTGGGCTTGGTCTTTATTTTTATTCTTTGGGTCGAGGATGCGATCTGCGATGGCAGCTAGCACACTCTTCGATGCGTTGAGCTTTCCTTCACGAAAAAGATCGTATTGCATTTCGAAGGAGCGATCGGACCGATTGAATTGTCTGACACTCAATTGATCGCTTCCAGCGACAGTATCGAGAATTGCCATGACGCGTTCGACGTCAGGCTCTTTCATAAGCAGAGATTCCTCCGATTTGAGTCGTTTGATAGCATCTTTGATCAAATCGACATCGGATCCAAAGACAAAGTAGCCATCCATAATGGTGATAGCCCAATGTTCGAGAAGAGGCTGGTCGTTCATTTCCTCTTCTTCCTCTTCCTTCTTGTTAGATTTCTTCGATGTATCGAATTCGAGAGTTACTTCTGCTTCTTCCTCATTCTTGAAATTCCAGATACGGTAGCCTTCAAAGTCGAGTGGTGTAGCATTCGGTTCATTCTTGCCGTAGCGATCGATTACTTTGAGCAGTTTCTTGTCTGGATCATTTAGTTTGAGTAGCACCAAGGAGCGTTTGCTTTCGGTGGTAACAGGTTTCTGAATTTCGGTGACAATAAAGAGCTCCGATGAAAGGAAAGGGAGCACTTCTTTTTGAATGTCGATTTGCGGCCCTTGAACATCGTCGCGTATTCCCTCCATGACACCTTGGAAGGTCCCGTTACCGACGTATGCATCCACCAATGGTTCGAAGTTGGCGAAGGCGTCTTTCAGGTTCCAGGAAACCCCAGCGACCGACGCGCTCTCTTTGCTGAGCCATGATGGGGGAATTAGTTTTTCCACGTTTGGAAAATCGAGAATGCCAACGGCCGGTTTGTTCGACTTGGCTATTTTCACGAATCCATTGTGAAAGACATCGAATCCCTCCTCTGCGAGTTGGAGGTTTCCCGCGACACACTGAATCGCGTCGAATCCTTGTGCTTCCAAGATCTTAAGCAAGTCTGGATTCTTTGGAGTTGTGCCTCCAATTGCTCGCATCAACTTCGCGATACCGATTGGGCGGACGAAATACTCAAGCTCGTATTTCTCGTCAGCATTTGCGATCTTTGTTTGCACGTTTTTGTACAAGTCGAGGTTTGCTAATGAGTCTTTACGATCACCTGACTGTGCACGGATCATTTCCGTCATCGTGGTTGCGTCGTCGGTCGCGATCAAAACGCCATTGCTAATTGCGTAGTGTGATTCCAGCATCTTGGTTTCATTGGCCAGGGATGGGGCTGTGTATTGAGTTACGCTGATCCCTTCGGTGGTCCACGTTTTCGATGTGGCTTTTCTTTCAGACAGCTGGGAGGCTAATCGCTCCAGGAACTTTTCCGCTTTCTCTTTTCGGTCGCCGATTTCTACAGCCATAGCGATCGAATAAGGTTTGGCACCCTCGCGAGCGATCCAACCGAGCGATGTTTGGCCTGCAGCCAGTTCTTCGAGATCTTCTACTTTCAAGTTAAGTTGCCAGCCGGCTTCGCTAAACTTCGATTGAATCTCTTCTTGTTGCGTTTTCCAAAAGGCCTCTAGCTTTGCGTCTTTCGCAAGCTTGCCCAATTGGGTTTTGTTCCACAGTGCGATAAATTCTGGAACATTCGGGAACGACACCATGGCTTGGGTGGTATCGGGAAAAACGTTCGCGGCGGGAACGGAGTCGCCAGCAAAACATTCATGGGATGTCCACAGGGAGCCAGTCCATGGGAAGCCCAATGTGGAGTTGGCAGCCATGAGGCAAATCATGATAGCTCGACGCGTTCCGCGCGATCGGTCAACTCTGGAAAATGAGCTTGTCACCGATGTCCCCCTTGGTTGCAAAATGTCTGAAAAGGCGAATAGTCAGTCTGTAGCAAAGCGTGTATCGTATCGCAAACCGCAGGGTGTTGGGAACCCGGCTTTTTCCGTGGAGGCCGGTTCTTTTCCCTTCTCGCTGGGTTAGTCTGCCAAAAGAATTCTTTCAAAGTTACTTCGATATGCCAAAAGACGAAGAAGTTCTCGTGGTCCCGGCTCGACTCCTGGATGAGTTAGGGGCATTTTCTGGCTTTCAGCAGAATGTGGAGCGGTACCTGCCTGCCATTCTGGATCGATCGAACCAGTCCTTTCGTCCGCGGAGCATTGTAGAGGACGACCCGTCCTTCAAGCAGTTGATCCCATATGTCATCTTGGAGTGTAGCGACGAGAATCATACCCAGCTGTTTCAATACACTCGAGGAAAGGGCCAGGGAGAGAAAAGGCTCCATGCATTGAGGTCGATTGGTATTGGAGGGCATATATCGGTCGAAGACACGTCAGGCGACGATTGGTACACCACTGGTATGTTGCGTGAATTGGCCGAGGAGGTCACGATCGAATGTGGCGGCCAGCAACGGATCGTTGGCTTGATTTACGACGATACTTCCGAGGTTGGACGAGTGCATCTGGGAATAGTGCACATCATGCAGCTATCTTCATGCAAAGTTAGCTCAGCCGAATTGGAGCTGGAGTTTGCTGGCTTTCGGCAAATTGACACGATACAGTCCGAAATAGACCGTTACGAAACTTGGTCGCAACTTTGCATCAAGCATCTGTATTCGTAGTCTGCATTTGCTGTTGGCCACGAAGCGATGTTAGTTGGGTCTGCGCTAATGGTTGGGCATGGAAGAGAAATGCGATCGCGCGGCATCGATGGTATGGCGGATATCTTCCGGGGTGTGTTTAGCACTCACAAACAACGCTTCGAATTGACTGCATGGCATGTAGATATTTTTGTCCATGAGGCTCCAAAAGTATGCTGCGAATCGTTTGCGATCGGATCGGTCTGCAGAAGGCCAGTCCGACACGGGATTGTCGTTGAAAAAAAGGGTCATCATGCTGCCCACTCTTTGGAGTTGGGTGCGAATCCCTGCATCGGCAGCGGCTTGGCTAAGTCCGTTTGCAAGTTGAGCCGAGATCGTTTCCAGGTAATCGTAGGGTGGATCGTCGCGTAGTAATTCGAGTGTTTTCGCGCCTGCAGCGGTCGCGAGTGGGTTCCCTGAAAGTGTGCCGGCTTGATACACCTTGCCCGCTGGCATGACGTTATCCATGATCGAAGCGCGACCACCATAAGCAGCGAGAGGCATACCGCCGCCCACAATTTTTCCGAGCGTTGTCATGTCGGGTTCGATGCCCCAGACAGCTTGTGCTCCTCCATAGGCGACTCGGAATCCGGTCATGACTTCGTCGAAGATCAGAACGCTGTTGTGTTTGTGCGTCAGCTCTCGAAGTGTTCGCAGGAACGGTTGCGTTGGCAGGACCGTGCCCATGTTTCCGACGACAGGTTCCAAGATTACAGCCGCAATCGCATTTGGTTGTTCGTCGAAGACATGACGGATCGCATCGCAATCGTTGTAGTTCAAGACGATCGTATCTTGAGATGTACCTAATGTAACTCCAGGCGAATCTGGGACGCCGAGGGTTGCAGCTGCTGAGCCGGCCGCGACAAGCAGTGAGTCGACGTGTCCATGGTAGCAGCCAGAGAATTTGATGACTTTGTCTCTTCCAGTGACACCACGGGCGACACGAATGGCGCTCATGGTAGCTTCGGTGCCGCTGCTCACGAGTCGCACACGCTCCATGCTTGGGACAGCAGCGATGATGAGTTCAGCGAGGTGAGACTCCATTTCGGTTGGTGCTCCGAACGACGTTCCTCGCGAAGCGGTTCGGCAGATCGCATCGACCACTTGGGGGTGAGCATGGCCGAGGATCATAGGTCCCCAGGAGCCGATGTAATCGATGTAACGATTGCCATCGATGTCGAAAAGATATTGTGCTTCTGCGCGCTCAATGAAGAGCGGGGAGCCACCCACTGCACCAAAGGCCCTGGCGGGAGAGTTTACGCCGCCAGGAATCAGTTGACGGGCTCGTTGAAATGCCCGAATACTATGTTCTCTATTCACTATGGATATCGTCTTAGGATACTGTCTTTGAGTTTCTGTTCGCAGTCCGGCTTTGGACTCGGGCCGACGGCCGGATTGTAGCCTACCAGCCCATTACCATGTTCGACTCGATGATTCTGCGAGCTTTTTCTAGGTCAGATCCAGTTTCAGCCATGTAGAGACGGATCGCATGGAGCTTGTCACCGGAAGATTTCGCCAAGCAATCTCGAGCTATGGAGCACATGTCGATCGGAGTTCCGACGGAACCAAGTGCTGATTTGGAGATCACCCAAGAATTGCGAGGTCGTCTCGTCAATCGAAGGATCGTATCTGTTGGATACGCGTCGGCGAGCGCTTCGGTAGCGGTAGGTTCGTTGTCCGCCCATGTGATGAAAATGTGAGCGTCGGTCTCGATTTCGTAAAGCGGCATTGTGCAATGAGGGGTGTTAGAGACTTTTTTTGGGTAACCGCCTGACCAAAACGAATAGTAACTGACCCGCTTTATTTGTCGAACACCATTTTTCCTGATTGGCATTTGTGGGAAAATTTTGACCGGATCGGAGGGGTTTCATGCGTCTTGGGACGGTTTTGCAGCGCAAAGTTGCTCCAGTCTCCCCATTTTCGCCTCGCAAGAGGTCTTGGTTTCAAGGTCGTTGAGCGATGTCGTAGGGTTGACATTTTGGGGCGATGTCGATAGCTTCTCCAGATTCTTGCGCTTACTGGGTCGGTAGTGAAAACGGGGGTTCTGAGTTCACCGCCACCCCCGAAAAAGACCTATACACACTGCTGGCACCCGAATGAATCCTCAAGAACTGCTTCGAATAGTAGATTCGTTGCATCGAGAAAAGCAGATCAGTCCTGATCTCGTTATTTCTGCGATCGAATCTGCCCTCGTCACCGCTGCCAAGCGACAATTTGGCGAGGAGGCGGACGTGTTGGTGAAAATTGCCCCTGAAGGTGGTCAAATAAGCGCGACCGTCAATGGCAAAGCGCTGAGCCAAGATGAGATTGGGCGAATCGGTGCACAGACGGCAAAGCAAGTCATCATTCAAAAGCTCAAGGAGGCGGAGCGGGATGCTCGGTTGGATGAGTTTTATACTCAGGTCGGCCAGTTAGTTACTGGTATTGTGCAGCGAACGGAGCGAGGGCTCACTATCGTTCAATTGGGCAACGTCGAGGCGATCTTGCCTCGTAGCGAGCAGATACCTGGCGAATCGTATCACAATGGCTCAAGGGTGCGAGCTGTGATTTATGAGGTAAAGGCAGCGGGCAATCGAGTCAAGATCATTCTGTCGCGATCCCACCCAAGCTTCGTGCAGCGGCTTTTCGAACAGGAGATTCCGGAAATATCGGATGGCGTCATTCGGATCAATGCCATCAGTCGCGAGCCCGGCTATCGCAGCAAAGTGGCAGTGAGCAGTTCGGATCAGCGTATTGATTGCGTCGGCGCTTGCGTTGGAATGCGAGGAAATCGGATCAAAAATGTCACTAGCGAATTGGCTGGTGAGCGGATCGACATTGTGCGGTGGAGCGATGACCCGATGGTCTTGATTCCAAACGCGCTGCAGCCAGCCGAAGTCGAGCAGGTTCTGCTGTGCGATATGATCGGTAGAGCAATTGCTCTCGTGAGTGATGAGCATTTGTCGCAGGCGATCGGTCGGTTCGGTCAGAATGTCCGTTTGGCTAGCAAGCTATGTAGCTGGGACATTGAAATCATGACCGCTTCGGAACTCGAAAAGCAAATCGAGCGAGCTATGGAGATGTTTATGCAGATTGAGGGAATGACGGAGGGGATTGCTCAACAGCTCGTCGAGCAAGGCTACTTGTCCTACGACGATCTGTCCGTTATCGAGCCCGACGCATTGATGGAAATGGGCAATTTGTCCGAGGAAGAGGTGGACGCAATTGTCCAACAGGCGGACGATAAGGCTGCTGAGCTCGAAGTGGAAGAAGAAGAGCGAAAAATCAAGGAAAAGGCTGACAAAGAGCGTCGAGCCACCGAAGAGCTGGAGGCTAGAGAGCGAAGCCAGACGGCTGCAAAATCTCAGCCTCCTGCCCCGGCTAAGGAGGTTGTTGCGTCGGAATTGCCGAAAGGCGATGGGCCAGATGGAGCTTCGAATCCCGACGGTCCTAATTCTTCGCCTGATGCAACCAATCAAAATGGAGAAGAATCGCAAAGCTAATATTGAATTGGAGTCTAACGCAAACATGAGTGATACGGTACGATCATGATTAGAAGTTGCGTTGGCGATCTTTCGAGATCGATTTGTCAATGGAATCAAGGTTTCGGCGTGTGTCATGCAGGAGCCGTGGGAGGACCCACAACCAACTTCGTGGGGGCATCCAAATGAAGTAATAAATAGGTCGAGAAGGGCGAGTACTTCGGCTACCATCTGCCGAGGCTTGTACTTCTCCAAGGGTTGAGAACCCGAGGAAAGTTGCTCAGTGGCAGTACGAATTTATTCGCTGGCGAAGGACTTAGGACTAGACAGCAAAGAGCTGGTCGATCTCTGTACGCGTATAGGCATTCAGAATAAGGGTAGCGCGTTAGCTAGTCTCGAAGACGAAGAGATCGCGCGCATCAAAAAACATATTGCCGAGAAGTCGGCGGCAACGACCGCTGCTGCTGCTCCTGCTGCAGCAAAGCCGGCTAGGGAGCCAGCGAAAGAGGCTCCGGTTCGCGACGCTGCCAATCGTTTTGGCGCAGCAAAGCGCGACCTTTCGGTGGGTCGTCGTAATCCAGCCTTGGCAGGTGTTGGAACTGGCGGTAGCGAGTCGCAGCAGTCGGAAGACGAGCGAAGTGAGACTGAAGCGGTAGAAGCTGCAAAGCCGGTAACGTCCGAAATCGTTTCGGCCCCAGAACCGGTAGTGGCTCAAATCCAAACGACCGAACCGGAGGTCGAGCCTGAAGTCGCAGAGGTGTCGGCCAAGGACGCAGCTACTGTAGATGTTGTTGAAGAGAAGCCCTCGAACGAGGAAGATCCCACGAGTCCAGTTCAGGACAAACCGCAAGCAGGGCAGCGCCGAGATGATTTTTATTCCCCAACGCAGACGAGCGGTAAAGTTCGTGTTCTTGGGAGACCAAAGCTTGGATCAGAAGGATCTAAGCCTACTGGAGATCGGACGGATCGAGCCAAGAAGTCACGGGAACCTGTGTTGAATTTGGCGAAGATTCCTAAGTCGTCAACTCCGTCGCCCGCACCAAAATCTCAAGAGCCTGCGACACAAAAGCCCATCGTGAAATTGACGCCTGACGTCATTCAAGGTGTGAAGAAGGGGATGGACAAACCTTCGGAGAAGCCGCAACCACCTCAAAAGCCCGGTCAGTCCGCCGGTTCGGGTGGGCGCGCTTCGACACCGAGTCAAACGATGCATGCGGGACTCGCTGACTTCAAGGCGAATGCTGAGAACAAGCTCAATCAGAAGGGCAAAAAGCCAATCGCCGATGAAGAAGCTCCGATAGCTGCAAAGAAAAAGAGCTTTGCGGATACGCGTGCTGATCGCTTGAAGAGCACAAAGATCAAAACGACCAAAGACTTGGCGTTGATCGAAGAGGAAGAGAATAATCGTCGCGGCGGAAAAGGGGGGCGGCATAAAAAACAACCGACGATCGCTCGAAAGGAAAAGGCGATCCTTGAAATGCCTTGCTCCATCCGAAGTTTCTCCGAAGCTGCTGGTGTACCTGCGGCTCGTGTGCTTCGGTCGCTGATGATGATGGGCACCATGGTAAACATCAACTCTACCCTTTCGCAGGAATTGGCAGAGTTGGTCGCTGCAGATATCGGTATCGATATCGAGTTCAAGCAAGCGGAGTCCCTGGAAACAAGCTTGATAAATCGGCTTGAAGCGGTCGAAGATAACCCAGACGACATGGTATCGCGACCTCCGATTGTTACGTTCCTCGGTCACGTCGACCACGGCAAGACTTCGTTGTTGGATTACCTGATTGGAACGAAGATCGTTACCGGCGAGGCTGGGGGGATTACACAGCACATTCGAGCTTACCAAGTCAAGAAGGACGGTCGCGCGATCTCGTTCGTCGATACGCCAGGCCACGAAGCATTTACGGAGATGCGGGCTCGTGGAGCGAATGTTACAGACATTGCGATACTAGTCGTAGCATTGGATGATGGTATCATGCCGCAAACAGAAGAGGCTATCTCGCACGCGAAAGCGGCAGGCGTACCGATCGTTGTTGCTGGAAACAAATGCGATTTGCCAGGTGCGGATCTAAATCGTCTGATGACACAGATGACTGAGCATGGTTTAACTCCGAGTGCGTGGGGGGGCGATGTCGAAGTTGTTCCAACCAGTGCGATCACTGGCCAGGGTATGGATGAATTGCTAGAAACCGTTCTAACGGTAGCAGAGCTTCATGAGTATCGAGCCAATCCGAAGCGAGCTGCGACAGGGGTTTGCTTGGAAAGTGAACAACAATCCGATCGCGGAGTCATCGCCAAGGTGATGGTACAGAACGGTACGCTTCGCGTCGGCGACATCGTCGTCTGCGGATCGACATTTGGTCGAGTCAAGGCGATTTATGACACATTGAAGAAGAACAAACAACTCACCGAAGCTGGTCCCTCGGTGCCGGTCAACATCACCGGATTGGATAAACCACCCGAGGCTGGTGAGAAATTCTTCGTTCTAGATGACATCGGGCAAGCGAGACAGTTGTCAGCAGATCGCGAGATGGCCCTTCGGTCCACTTCCCTGTCTGGTACTTCGCCGAAGGTCTCCTTCGAGACATTCCAAGAATTGCTGCAAAGCGGGAAGCTCGGGGTTAAAGAAGACAAAGTGGTCCTCAATCTTATCATTCGAGCCGACGTTCGTGGTTCATTGGAAGCGATCGAGAAAGAGCTTACCAAGCTCGACCATCCCGAAGTTGAAATCAAGATATTGCAACGTTCGGTCGGCGGAATCACCGTCGCTGACGTTACCTTGGCGAGCGCATCTCAGGCGGTCATCGTCGGTTTTAACGTCACGCCCGATGAAGCTGCACGCGTGTTGGCTGATGCACGAAACGTAGAAGTACGTCGATACGACATCATTTATAACTTGGCTTTGGACATCAAATCTCTCATTGAGGGGCGACTGAAGCCAGAGGAAAAAGTGGTGGAACTCGGTCGTGCGATCGTCAAGCAAGTGTTCAGCGTTTCTCGAGTTGGGACGATTGCAGGTTGCTTCGTTGCCCAGGGGGCAATCGAGCGAGGATGCCGAATGCGTGTCTTCCGAGATGGTCGCAAGATCGGTGAATACAACTTGGATACATTGAAGCGTCATAAAGATGACGCCAAAGAAGTTCCGCGTGGCATGGAGTGCGGTATCAAGTTGGCTGGATTCAACGACATCAAGGTAGACGATCTTTTAGAGGCGTATCGTATCGAAGAAGTTGCCCGAAAATTGGAGCCGTCGAGATCTTAACGCGACGACCGCTCTTCATAGGCGATCGATAAGCGAAAGAATGCACAACAATGACTGTACGAAGACTACTGAAGGCTGGTGAAGCTATTCGAGAAGTGGTTTCCATGGCAATTCTCACAGAATTGCGAGACCCGCGTGTCAAGAACGTAACTGTTCTTGGCGTCGAAGTGGCTCCGGATATGCGAGAGGCCAAAGTGGTCGTTAGCATCATGGGAAATAAAACGCAGCAATCCACGAGTCTTCGTGGATTGCAGAACTCTGCTGGATTTCTTCAATCGAAAATCTCCGAGAGAATCGATACCCGATACATCCCTAAGCTAACGTTCGTATTAGACGACGGGGTGAAGAAATCGATGGCCGTCTCCCAGATCCTTGAGCAAATCAAGGCAGAACGTGATGCTTCGCAGGCGTTGCCGAAGGAGGAACAATCAAAGGTCGATTCTAGCTCCATTTCAGAAGAGCCCGTCGATGACCCACCTTCCAATTGATTCATCTGGGCTGCGCTGGATCGATGGATACTAACAGCGTAAGACTTCAGATTTGTTGTTGCATCGGAGATGCGACGCTTGTCCAGTTCTGTATTCAAACAAAAACATTGATCATCTTCGCAAGTTAACGACATGAGCAGCCGAGCAGATAAGTTCGAACAACTTCATAAATCTTTAAAGAAACATTACAAGTTCACGGAGGACACGACAGAACGCAGCGTTCTCGAGTCCCTCCTGTATGCTTGCTGCTTGGAAGATGCTCGACCAGATCAGGCTGAAGAGGCCTTTGCGAAACTGCAACAAACGTATTTTGATTGGAATGAAGTTCGCGTCACTACAACCATCGAGTTGAGTGAGGTGTTGGTCGGGCTTCCTAATCCGTCGGCCGCGGGGCATCGAATCAAGAGGTGTTTGCAATCGATATTCGAGACGAGGTATCAATACGATCTAGATGACCTCAAGAAAGCAAACCTCACCAAAGCGACAGAGGACATGCAAGCTTGGCAAGGGATGACGCCATTCGTGCTGAATTATGTGTCTCAGCATGCCTTGGGTGGCCACGCCATTCCTGCAGACACTGCCATATTGGAAGCATTGTTAGCGGCGGACATTCTCACAACGGCAGAAGTTGAAAAGAAGTCTATTCCCGGAGTCGAGCGAGCTATACCGAAGAACAAGGGATTGGAGTTTGCGAGCTTGCTACATCAATTTGCGGTCGATTTCTCAGCGAACGCCAAGAGCGCCGTCGCTCTCGCGGTTTTCAAGGATTTGGGTGTAACACCGAAGGCAAAAGTTGTAACGCCACCTCCCGCACCGAAGACAAGCAAGAAGGCTCCTGCTGAACCGGAACCGGTATCTAAGCCAAGTCCCGTCGCAGCAGAAAAACCATCTGCAAAGACAGTTTTGAAAGATGCTGAAAAAGAATCAAAATCGCCATCTTCTGACAAAGCAGGGAAGCCAAAAGACTCGCCCAGCAAAGCCGAAGCAGTGAAAGTAGAACCTTCGAAGCCTGCAAAGCTAGATCCCACTAAAGGGGATAAGAAACCGTCAGCCCCTCAAGACACGGTAAAAAAGTCTGGGAAAGCCGACGCAAAGTTGCCGGATACAAAATCGAAAGATCACAAGAAGCCAGAACCAGTCAAGCCAGTTGCAAAAGCAACCACGAAGTCTGCTCCTGCAGCAAAGCCTGTGAAGGGGAAGGCCGCCGAAAAACCACCTACGAAGAAGACAACAAAGATCGCACCGACGAAAGGAAAGTCGGCTCCGTTGTCGAAGTCGACACCCAAAGCGGGCAAGTCCGAGGCTTCGTCCAAAAAGCCGGCAAAAATGGCTAACAACGTCAAAATGACCAAGAAGAAACCGAAGTAGTCTGACGAGACTACATGTTGCTGCATCGGCCTTCGATTCAGTAGCTTGCAATTGATTGAATCACTTTTGTACACAGGAGCTCTCCCATGGCTGGCCACTCGCAGTGGGCAAACATCAAACATCGAAAAGCCGCAGTTGATGCAAAGAGAAGCAAACTTTGGAGCAAGCTCTCCAAGGCGATTATTGTTGCGGCAAAACTCGGAGGAGGAGACCCTTCGGCCAACGTAAGACTGCGAACTGCAATTCTCGACGCGAAAGCTGTTTCGCTTCCTCGCGACAACATCGAGCGAGCGATCAAAAAAGGAACCGGAGAAATCGCGGGTGGCGATGTCGAAGAGATTCTGTACGAAGGCTATGGGCCAGGTGGTGTGGCAGTCCTATGTGATATTCTCACCGATAACCGCAACCGTACGGCACCTGAAGTCAGAAAGTTGTTCGAGACCTATGGCGGTAAGTTAGGCTCGACCAATTGCGTTGCGTACCTTTTCGAACGAAAAGGTTTCTTCTCGATTAAACAAAGCACCATCGAGCTGGAGAAGTTGATGGAGCTGGCACTCGAGAATGGCGCAGACGATGTCACGGAAAGCGGCGAGTACTTTGAGCTGACGTGCGCACCGGAGGCCTATTCAGGTCTTGCCGAAGCGTTGGACGCACAAAACATTGCGGTTGAAAACAAAGAGGTTTCGCGGGTACCCAGCTCAACAGTAGAAGTCGATTCCGAAACAGCCGTCTCCGTGATGAAATTGCTAGAAAAACTTGAGGAACACGACGATGTTCAATCTGTTGCATCGAATGTGAACTTTACCGAAGAGCAACTGGCCTCGTTCCAGTAACGCGGCTCAACTCGACTGAAGGATGATGACTTTGTCCACGACTCTGGCTCAAATCGAGCGACTGGATGCATCGCACCCAGGTTTCTCAGATTCTATCCTTTCACTGCGAAAGAAGCTGAGCCCTGATGGCTCGGTAGTTTCCGCTCGAGGAAAGGAACTCACGATCCAAGTATTCGGCGAGCCTCTCTCGCCAGGCCAAGTTGTGGAACGGATTTGCAACGATGTCAGGACGATGGGAACCTCGGCTGTGTTGCGTTACGCGCGAGCACTCGACGATCCGAAGATTACTGCCGAGGGGCTGAGGGTTCCCATCGATCGAATCAAGGCAGCGCACGATGCAGCATCACCTGCGTTTCTAGCATCCGTACGCCGAATTCGAGACAACATTCGATCGTTTCAGTCCGGAATTCTTCACAGGGACGTCTCTCTCCAACCCAAGCCAGGAGTCGTCCTGGAGCAGCGTTATACGCCGCTGAATCGGGTGGGGATTTGCGTGCCTGGCGGAGCTGCAGCCTATCCCTCGACAGTGCTCATGACTGCTGTGCCAGCCCAATGCGCTGGAGTGAAGGAGATCGCGATCGTCGCTCCGCCGACACCTTTAGGTGCGTACAACGCGGACATGCTTTCGGTATGTTGGGAGCTGGGGATTCGCGAAGTCTACGCTGTTGGAGGCGCTCAAGCGGTAGCGGCACTCGCGTATGGGATTCCTGAAATAGCACCCGTCGACAAAATAGTCGGTCCCGGCAACTTGTTTGTTGCTTTGGCAAAGCGCTTTGTTTTCGGGCATGTCGATATCGATTCAATCGCAGGTCCCAGTGAAGTGGTTGTCTTGACTGACTCCACAACCAATCCAAAGTTCGCAGCCTCCGATGTGTTGGCTCAGGCGGAGCATTCACCGGGGGCTAGTATCGTTATCAGTTGGGATGCTTCGATCCTTGACGCCATTGAAGCGAGCGTGAACGAACAACTAAGAACTCTAGAAAGAGCGGACCTGACGGTAGCATCATTGAATGCTTTTGGCGCTTTGATCTTGTGTCGCGATGAAGATCAAGCGTGCGAGGTTACCAATCTGATCGCGCCCGAGCACTTACAGATTGCAACGGACAACGCTCGATTGTTATTGCCGAAGATTCGCAATAGTGGAGCAACCTTTTTGGGACATTACTCTCCAGTTGCACTTGGCGACTATGCGGCAGGACCATCGCACGTTCTGCCCACCGGTGGAACGGCTCGCTGGGCATCGGGTTTATCCTCGAATCATTTCTTACGGTCGAGCAGCGTGATTGAGTATAGTGCCGAAGCCTTGCGATCTATCGCTCCCGATGTCGTAGCACTTGCTGACAAAGAAGGACTCACCGCGCATAAGCAAAGCGTCGTGATTCGTTAACACATCGCTCTTAACATCGTCGTGGTTCGCTCTGCGAACCTCTTTGGATAGCCGACAAAAGTCTAGGTAGGCTGGGACCATTGTCCCGGTCGTCTCTAACTCCCTGCGAAATCGATCAGCTCGGGACAAATGGTCCCAAGCTACATTAAAAACATGACTTTTGTCGGCTGTGTCTTTATGATTTGCAACGCGAACTAATCAAGTCCTAGCACCTAGAGGTTTTACGTTTGACGCCAACTTTCGACATAGACTCGACTTTTGCAATGTAGTCCGTTGCTACAGGCACTTTGCAAGCGGTATCTCCCATCTCCACTTTCACGGTACCGATTTTCTTGGCGATCTCCTTCGCTTTCTTGAGGAGCGGCTGAACGTAGCTTCCAACGCTAATCACAAATCCGTTCATCGTGTAGGCGACTCGCCCATCTGCTTGATGTACTTTCTCCGAAACGATCGTTAATAAAGATTCGATTTCGCTCAAATCCAACTCTTCGTCTGAGCGTATCGCCACGATGGAAGAATAAGTAGCCCAACCAGTGGATGCAATTTTAGGATCTTTGGATTTGATCCATTTCATAGCAAGCTCACGTCCGTATGGACTCTCGGACGCAACCCACGGGACAGTGTACTCACTGATCATCTGCCACGATGCATTCTTCGCCCAAGTCTCGAGTTGTTTCTTGGACATCTTTGATCCATCGGCCACGAGGCCTGCCAAATACATTGCGTCTGCGTTGCCAGTCTCATACAACTCTATGGCCAGTGACTGATTGCCCTTGATTTTCTTTACGATGGTTTTCATGTCACCGACTTTGACACCATACATTTGTTCAATGGGTGCACCATGTCGGGCGAATGTTTTTCGCGTTTGCTCTGAACCCAGTCTCTCGAGTTCAAACATTACTTCATCGACTGTGTTCATTCCTAAAAACCAAATTTCTGCCGAGATGCGTATTTCCACCTTGTTTCGACGAAGGGAGTCGAGCGTTACGCCGTGCGAACTGGCGACAGACGCCCTGTCGATCTCGATGAGGCAGATTATTTGGAAAGAATTTGTCTCGCTAGCTACTTGGATTTCAACTCAAACTTTATGTCCTTTGTGCCGCTTTCGCCAATCGTTTGGGAGAGTCCTGAAGTATTGAATTTCGAGTACTTCGCCGGCAAACCAGACTTCATGTTGACCTCAGGACCCGCCGAGGATTCCATAATGCTCTTTGTAATCTCGACTTTGTAAGCACCAGGTACAGCACCG
>JAJTID010000085.1 GCA_021300155.1 Pirellula sp. | reverse complement strand
GCACATGCTTCGAGGAACGGCAAGGGTCGAGGAATTACTTCCGGATGTCTGGAAGACACATCACCCGGAAGCCGTACGGACCTATCGAGTGGAGGAGCGTGCAGAGAAGGCGTCCACAGCCTTAGCACAAGCCGCCAAGCGACGGATCCGTAGCGAGCTGCGAAAGTCACTCAAGGGCTAGACCAACGGCCGTCAACCCCACTGAACGAAACTCCAGCCAAATCGTCGTGTACGCTTACATTTGTGTAGCAGCCCGAACCACTTGATAAAGAACGCATCCGTTATGTCTGTTCACTCATCTCCCTCCAGCGCCCGCGCGCCGGGGGGGTACCACAAGTCGCTGGGACCCTAACATCTGCTTGGCATCTGTTCCACCTCCCCACACAAAAAGGAACAAGGAATGGTTACCATATGATTCCAAGCCCACCATTTCATTGTCCTCTTTACTTTCCGCTTAGGACTGCTTCATGTCGCTCCATTGGATTTCTGGTACAATCGTCAAAAAGCATGTTTGGTCGGATGGTCTATTTACCATTTCAGTTCAATGTCCTGGCGTTCTCCCATTTGAACCAGGCCAATTTTTGCAAGTCGGCGTTCCTTTGCGAGAAAAACACCTTCATCGCCCGTATTCTGTCGCGTCGCCCCATGGAGATCTTTTGGAGTTTTTTATTGTTCGTGTGGAAGGAGGAGAGTTGACGCCACGATTATGGGGAATGGAAATTGGAGATGCGATTGATGTGTCAGAGAAGGCCACTGGTGGCTTTACTCTTTCGCACGTTCCAGATGCTGATTGCATTTGGCTGTTGGCAACTGGCACAGGCCTAGCACCCTATATTGCCATGTTGCGCGACGCAGTCATTTGGAATCGGTTTTCAAAGATCGTGCTGGCGCATGGTGTCCGCTATGCGACCGATTTGGGTTACCAGGAAGAATTGGCTCAGTTTGCAAATCAATACCCTGATCGATTTCAATTCGTACCAGTCGTGTCGCGACAATCGGTCGAGGGATCGATTTCAGGACGCATCACTACAGCCATCGAATCAGGCGCATTGGAATCGAAAGTCGGAATTGCAATACAGGCAACCAATAGTGCGGTGATGATGTGCGGCAATCCTCAGATGCTCGACGATGTCGAGCATCAACTTCATTCGCGAGGAATGACAAAACACAAGCCGAAAACACCTGGGAACTACGTGGTCGAGCGCTATTGGTAAGAAATCAATATTGGCCATTCACGCGCATCCGCTGGTGACAGAGCTAATAAAGTCAAAGTATGCGCCGACCATTGTCCCGGCCGTTGTCAGTAACTCCTTGGAAACACATTGTGACGCAAACCAGGAAGGTGGCCTCAGCCATCCGATTCCGATGAAGATCTTGGAGCGACAGGAGTCCAGTATCTTTGTCGTCGGAACGGAAACAGCGATTTGCCCCATTGTTCTTTGACTTTCCGCGAGAAAACCTCCGAATTCGTGGAAAATAGACAAATCTGTACGTGTTCCGATGCGTATCGCTACAAAATTTATCTTTACCATTTCGGAAAATGTGTTTGAACAGTTTCGCTGCGGGATTGGAACACCGTTGAATGCCAGAATAGAATGGAGAGTTTCCCACCTGGGAATTTGCTCCCGTATTCCTTTCCTAAACAATCGGTACTGTCGGTGCGACCGTTAAATCCTCCGTTCTTGATGTTCACGCTTCGGGTCGATGGAAGTCCGTTCCCACTCTGGCTGAAAGCAGTTTGGCTAAGCGCTCTGCTGTGTGGTGTGGCTACCACCGCAATCGAGAGTTTGGCATTCGAGTCGCAGGCCAAAAGGACTTTGGATTTCAATCGAGACATTCGCCCGATCCTCTCTGAGAACTGTTTCTATTGCCACGGACAGGATGCCAACAAGCGTGAAGCAGGATTGCGATTGGATGTTCGCGAAGAAGCTATTTCGGCGGGTGTCATTGATTTGACGAAGCCAGAGAGCAGTTCGTTACTGGCTCGGATCCATGAGACGGATCCCGACACGATGATGCCGCCACCGAAGTCGAATCGAAAGCTCACCGACTCGCAAAAAAAACTGTTATTGCGTTGGATTCGAGAGGGGGCAACGTATGCTCCGCACTGGGCGTTTACAGCGCCAACGCGACCGAACCCGCCAGAGAACCGTTTTAGCCAATGGGCCAGGAACCCGATCGACCGATTCGTGCTGTCAAAGCTGGAACGCGAAGGATTGGCTCCGTCACCAGAAGCAGATCGCCGTACATTGATCAAGCGTCTTTATTCAGATCTGATCGGGCTCCCACCGAAACCGCACGAAGTGGAGTCGTTTGCGCAAGACACCGATCCACAAGCGTATGAGAAACTGGTCGATCGTTTGCTAGAGAACTCGCATTATGGCGAACGCATGGCGCTGCCGTGGCTGGATGCCGCACGCTACGCGGACAGCAATGGTTTTCAGCAAGATGGCGACACATGGCAATGGATGTGGCGAGATTGGGTTGTGAAGGCCCTGAACGAGAATCTTCCATTCGATCAATTTACGATCTGGCTGCTCGCTGGAGATCTTTTGCCGAACGCGACTTTGGAACAGAAGATCGCTAGCGGCTTTAATCGCAATCACTTGCTTAACGGCGAGGGAGGAGCGATTGCGGAAGAGCAACGCTTTGTCATTCTCTTTGATCGCATGGACACCACCGCGACGACATTTCTGGGGCTGACAATGTCTTGTGCGCAATGCCATGATCATAAATACGATCCGATCACGCAGCGCGACTACTACAGTCTTTTGGATGCTTTTAATCGCGTACCCGAGTCGGGGGTGCCGCAACGGTTCTCGACGCGTATTCGAGTCGCAAAACCTTTTGTCGAAGTGCCGTCCGAAGAGACGAAAGCCAAACTGCTGGAGTTTGATTCGCAGATTGAAGAACTGAACAAAGAAGTGAAGCCGTTGGCAGATGCGGCTTACCATGGATGGCGAGTGGGTGTCTTTGCTGACAAGAAGCCAACAGAAGGAAAAGGACTTCCCGATGCTGTCACCGCGATTCTCAACAAGCCCGAGAGTGATCGCAATGACGAAGACAAAAAGAAATTGGAATCGGATCTACGAAAGCACTTTGATCAGAAGGTTCGAGATTCACTCGCAGACAAAATCTCATCATTCTCAAAGCTTTCCGCAGTACAAAAGGCACGTTCGGACTATGTCGCGGATCAGATGCCTCGACCGATGATCATGAGCGATGATCAGCCACGCGACACACACATACTAACCCGAGGTGAATATTTAAAGCCTGGTGAGAAAGTCAGCTTTGCAACTCCAGGCTTCTTGCCCCCGATGTCTTCCGAGATGCCAAAGAATCGCTTAGGTTTTGCCCGATGGTTGGTATCACCAGAGAACCCCTTGTTGGCCCGCGTTCAAGTGAATCGTTTTTGGCAACACTACTTCGGAACGGGTATCGTCAAGACAGCGGAAGACTTTGGTGTTCAAAGCGAATACCCGCTTCATCTCGACTTACTTGATTGGCTAGCCGTTGAGTTTCGCGAGAGCGGATGGAACATGAAGGCATTGCATCGGACGATTGTTACGAGTTCAGCGTATCGACAGTCCAGCCGCTTTACACCGATTCTCAAGAGCTTTGATCCTGAGAATCGGCTGTATGGTCGATCGAGCCGAGTGCGAATGCCTGCGATGATCTTGCGAGACTGGGCGCTAGCTGCGAGTCAAACGTTGGATCCGCGAATCGGTGGCCAACCTGTTTATCCGTATCAGCCCGACGGTATTTGGGAGTCGCTCGCCATTACCAAGGAGCGTGACTTTACTTATCCGATGTCGAAGAGCAGCGATCTGTTTCGAAGAAGTCTTTATACTTTTTGGCGACGAACTGTTGGGCCAGCCAATATGTTCGATGCGTCGAATCGACAAGTTTGCAAAGTGCGCGTTGGCCAAACGAGCACTCCGCTTCATGCGCTCACGATGTTAAACGACCCCACTTGGGTTGAAGCGTCGCGTAGGCTCGCGGAAAAAGCGATGAAGAATTCCAATGATATTTCCGAGCAGATCACTTACGCGTTTCAATGCGTGATGTGCCGTGAGCCGAGCGATTCGGAGTCGATCCGGCTTCGAGCCGCATTGGAGAAACAACGTCAGTTTTATGCCGCAGAAAAGCAGTCTGCGTTGAATCTGTTGTCAGTGGGAGCAACCGCACGTGATGCGTCGTTGGATGCGACTCACCATGCATCGCTTACAGCCGTTTGCTTGGCAATTTTTAACTTAGACGAAGCGATGACTCGTGAGTGATAGCCGGTGGATTTTGACGGTCGACGTATAGAATGGAAATACACAATATGCAAAACGACTTACTTCAGCAGAACTTGGCTCGAGTCACGCGTCGGCAGCTCTTTGGACGTTGTGGTAGTGGGGTAGGGACGGCGGCTCTCGCATCTTTGCTAGGAAGCAGCGGTGTATCTGTCTTGGGCGATACTCCATCACCTGCAAAGATCGTGAAGTCGGGCTTAACGGATTTGCCACATCACGTTGCGAAAGCGAAACGCGTTGTGATGTTTTGGCAGGGTGGAGGCGCATCCCACGTGGATTTATTTGACGACAAGCCCGTGATGCGGGAAATGGCAGGCAGGGATATCCCAGATACGATTCGAGGGGCAACGCGTCTCTCGACGATGACCTCAGGGAATGGCAAGTGGCCATGTATTCCGGCAATCAAGCCATTTCAGTCGTATGGTCAATGTGGGATGCAATTGAGCAGCATGTTGCCCAAGATCGGTGCGTTGGCAGACGATATTACGCTAGTTCGATCAATGCACACGGAAGCGGTCAATCATGCGCCGGGGGTGACGTATTTCTTGACCGGCTCTCAGGTCCCGGGGCGACCTAGCATGGGAGCGTGGTTGTCCTATGGGTTGGGAAGCGAGACAGAAGAGTTGCCAACCTTTGTCGTAATGACATCTAGCGACAAAGGAAAAACATGCGGTCAATTGTTTTTCGATTATTACTGGGGCACGGGCTTTTTGCCAAGTCGCTACCAAGGTGTGCGTTTTCGAAACACGGGCGACCCAGTCCCTTATTTGGCAAATCCGAATGGTGTGAGCAAAGAGTCGCGTCGTGCACTTCTCGACGATATCGCAGCACTCAATACGGAGCATCTTGCAGAGTACGGCGACCCAGAGATCGACACTCGCATTGCTCAATACGAAATGGCTTATCGTATGCAAACGAGTGTGCCCGATCTGTTGGATTTCTCGAAAGAGTCGGCGAGCACGATTGAGCGTTACGGACCGGATGCATTGTCGAAGGGTTCCTATGCGAATAATTGTTTGATCGCAAGACGATTGCTAGAAAGAGGAACACGTTTCGTCCAGTTGATGCATGCAGGTTGGGATCAACATAACAATCTCTATACTCAACTTGAACAGCAATGTATTGATACGGACGCACCGTCGGCTGCACTCGTTCAAGACTTGAAGGACCGAGGCATGTTAGAGGATACGCTCGTTATCTGGGGAGCGGAGTTCGGCAGAACTCCCTTTGGACAAGGGAATCCTGAAAAACCGAACGGGCGCGATCACTTTGGCAAAGCGTTTAGTTGGTGGATGGCTGGTGGAGGTGTGAAGAAAGGTCATGTGCACGGAGCGACCGACGACTACGCTTGGAACATTACTGAAGACCCAGTTCATGTTCACGACATGCAAGCGACCATTTTGCATTTGTGTGGTATCGATCACACGCGATTGACTTACAGATTTCAAGGGCGTCAATTTCGACTCACCGATATTCACGGTGAAGTCGTGAAAGGGATCGTAGCTTAAGGCATTGTAGCTTCGGTGAGCGGAAACCTTACTGAACACTGTTCTTTAGAATTGATAACTGTTCGCGCAGCCTCTGCCGTGTTGTTTCATTTTTCGAAGCCTTGTATTGCGCGGAAAGTAATTCGATTTGCCCTTCAACGGTGAGTTCCGACTCGTAAATACTATGCGGGAAAATATCAATCTCAACTGCAGCATGGTCAACGATATCGATCGGTGCCAAAGCTGTTCTGGCGATTCGGGGCGTCACGACATTTGGGACTTGCTCGGCGATTTCCATCGAACCCGAAGAGCTAAACCTTTTCCAGCTCTCCAGTCCATAGAGTACCGCACTGCCGACTAGGCATGTCGTCAAAACGCCAGCTGCAAAATGTGCAGACAAAGTCCCTATTGGTTTCATAGTATTCTCAAAAGATGGGGTGAAAATGATACCAATCCATTCGTTGGCTAGCTCAAAAGCGAGGCCTGCAATTCGAATGATTGTTTACATTGTAGATTTGTTTTCGATTAGTAAGTCGCTTGAAAAGGACTTTTCCCTGGGTGTGGCTCAAACAAAGTTCATTCGGGCGTATTCATGAAATCTTGGAAAGCTCTACCCTAATAAAACGCAGTATGGGCGGTTTTCTTTCACGGTTTCGTTGAGAAATTCGCAAAAAAGTGATTACCAGCGAATCACTTGTGCATCGATCGCATAAAAAAAATCTGGCAAACTCCCGAGCAAATCGTTCCGAGGGCGCATCTCATCGATAGAAAGCCAATAGATTTCGGCAACCTCCGCCTCGTTTGCTACCGGCTCAGAACCGGGTAGGCGGTGGCAAAGCAGCCACTCTAATTTTGTGCCCCAGCGAGTTTCAGAAGTCCACAAATGCCGTTCAATATCCACTTGCAAATGCAGCTCTTCCATCAGTTCACGGTGCATCGCTTGTTCGAAGTTCTCACCAGTTTCGATACCACCTCCCGGTAGGCACAATAGGTTAGGGGCTCGAACAAACTCCGATCGTCGAATAACCAGCAACTTTTCCTCTTCCCGAATAACGGCCACGACACCGTGGCGTCCCTGATCTTGGTTGGTCGACAATCTCTTATCCCTTCGACTGATGATTAGAAAAAGTGACACAGCGAGCGATAGATGCTCCGACAATCACGACAAAGCAAACGATCAGAAACACGATAGCTAAAGTGCACAGGCCACCTTGCAACGCTTGGCCAAGATTGCTGGTCTTTATTCCGTTGGAGAAGGATGGCCAGAACCGTGTTTGGACCATCTGCGCGCTGGCAGTTAATGTTGTAGTTGCGATGAAGCAAAGGGGAAGGATCGTCACCAAACTCCATTTTCCTCGCCCCGATTGAAACATCCAGGTGGTAACAACACACAGGGCGATGCCGGCTAACAATTGATTGGCGATTCCGAACATCGGCCAGATAGTGTCGATCGAGCTGCTCCAAATCAGTCCTCCCCAACCCAACGTGACCAAGCCTGTGCTTAGTAATACGCCCGGCATCCAGTCCATTTTGGCAAATTGAGGATGAACTTTACCGAGGATCTCTTGAAGCAGAAATCGCGCGATGCGTGTCCCTGTATCGATCGTCGTCAAAATAAACAAGGCTTCGAACATAATGGCAAAGTGGAACCAGTATTTGATCACACCATCGATCGATATGCTCGATGAGAGTTTCTTCATCGCATCGGTCATGATCTGCGCCATTCCCACAGCCAACGTGACAGCACCACCGGTTCTACCTCGGAGCGTTTCGCCGCCGACTTGTCGTTCGAGTTCTTGAAGGTGGTCGACATCGGCGTTCATCTTCGCGAGTGTTTTAGCATGCAATTCCACCTTGCTTAAATCGATGTTGATGGCCCAATAATCACCGACTGGCAGGGAAGCGGCTGCAATCAAAGCACATACGGCAACAAGTCCTTCCATCAACATGGCTCCATATCCGATCATGCGAATATCTTTTTCGTTCGAGACCATCTTGGGGGTGGTACCGGACGAAACTAAAGCATGAAAACCAGAGATAGCTCCGCACATGATGCAGATAAACACGAACGGAAAGACCGCGCCAGGAAACGTTGGGCCGCCACCGCTAGCATAAAACTCATTCAACGCAGGTGCTTGCAGTTTCGGGTTTGCGATAAGAATTCCGCCAATCAAGACAATGATCGTTCCAATCTTGAGAAAGCTAGAAAGATAATCGCGTGGGCAGAGAAGCAACCAAACGGGTAACACCGAAGCGACGAAGCCATAGATACAGATCGAAAGCGTGACCCCTTCGCGTGAAAGTGAAAAATAAGATTCAAGCGGAGAACCGGGAATCCAGTTGCCAGCGACAGTAGCTCCCAACACGCCGATCGCGCCCAATAACGACGCTTCTACGATGTGACCTTTACGGAATTTGTACATGTATAGGCCCACGAACAACGCGATGGGGATAGTACAAAAAATCGTGAAGGTTCCCCAAGAGCTTCCAGGGATAAGTTCGGCGGATTGCGCTGGGATATCGATGGTGCCGTCAGTCGCGAGTGCGGTAGCAGTCGAATCGGTTGGAATCCTAAGCCGAAAACTTTCGCTTCGAACGGATGTACCTAATGTGTATTCAACCTTTGCACCTTCGGGGACCTTCAGTTCTGTGCCTTTTGGTGTTTCTGTTTTCTCAAGCGCACCTGAGTATTGGATCTTGGTACCGGCAAGCAAATTCACTTGTTCGCCACCGAGTGCCTTGACGACCACGACACCGAGGCCGGACAACGCGATGATGACGATGAACAAAATCGCAATGGAAGCCAGCCAACCGACGGTCGGTCCCAGAATGGTTCGTGCGATTTCGGCAAGACTTTTTCCATTGTGTCGAACGCTGGCGGCAAGAACTAGAAAATCTTGGACAGCACCTGCCAAGCAAACGCCAACGATCAACCAGATGAGTCCTGGCATATAACCGAATTGGATGGCCAAGACGGGGCCGATGAGGGGGCCGGCACCTGAGATTGCGGCAAAATGATGGCCGAAAAGAATCCATCGATTTGTTGGATGGTAATTTTGTCCGTCATCGAGGCGAACGGCAGGAGTTGCACGTGCTTCATCGAGAGCGGCAACCTTGGCGGCGAGGAAGGCGCTGTAGAATCGATAGGCGATCGCCATCGCAGCGAGGACACCCAACATGATAGGCATTGCGTGCATCATTAGCCCGTTTGATTTACGTATGTGAGGATTAAAGAAACTTTGCGGATCGCTTGCTGACTGAAGTCGACATAGTTAAGGTATTGGCTCGGTTGAGCAATACCAGCTTACCATTTTGTGATTCGCTTTAGGCGGCCGGTTAGGTTCAGGGAGGATCCCTATAATAACCGAACGATTTCCTTTGGGCTGATTTGGGTAGAGCAGACTCCAAAAGATATCGAGAAGCACGATCCACTTACGGGTGTTCGTACCAAGATGTTTTTCTGGTAAACGGGTCGGGAATACGTGTTCTCGTCACGTTGGCAAACAGGGAAGGATTCAGCAGTCACTCAATCGAGTAGTTTTTTGAGTCTTTTAGTGAGAGAGATGTAGCTGAATGTCTTCTGAAAAGAAATATAAGCTCGAGTATGTGTGGTTGGACGGATATTTGCCCGAGCCAAACCTCCGCAGCAAGACGAAGGTTGTGGATACAGCCCCAAAGAGTGTCGCGGATCTTCCATTGTGGGGATTTGATGGAAGCTCTACCCAACAAGCCGAAGGAAAGAGCTCCGATTGCATTCTGAAGCCAGTAGCACTGTATCCAGATAGCACTCGAGTGAACGGTTTCCTCGTTATGTGCGAGGTTATGTTGCCAAACGGAGAACCTCACCCATCCAACTTCCGCAACACTGTGGACGAAATGGATGACCTGTGGATCGGGTTCGAGCAAGAGTACTTTTTCTATGAGGATGGTCGCCCTCTAGGATTTCCTGAAGGTGGCTATCCTGCTCCACAAGGGCCTTATTACACTGCAATTGGATACAAGAACGTTGGTGACATTGCTCGACAGGTTGTTGAAGAGCACATCAATATCGCTTTGGATGCTGGTATCAATCTGGAAGGGATCAACGCAGAAGTTGCGAAAGGACAGTGGGAATTCCAAATCTTTGCGAAGGGATCGAAGAAGGTTTGCGACGACATGTGGATCGCTCGTTACCTTTTGATTCGCTTGGCTGAGAAGTATGGTTTGGATATCGAACTATATTGCAAGCCGATCAAGGGAGACTGGAACGGTTCGGGTATGCATACAAACTTCTCGACGGGCAAAATGCGAGATGAGGGTGGCAAAGAGTACTTCGAGAAACTTATGGCAGCTTTTGACAAGTATCGCGACGAGCACATTGCCGCTTACGGTCCAGACAATCATTTGCGTTTGACGGGACTTCATGAAACGCAATCGATTGACAAGTTCAGCTACGGTGTGGCTGACCGAGGTGCGTCGATCCGTATCCCTCACAGCTTTGTGAACAACGGTTACAAGGGTTACCTAGAAGATCGTCGGCCGAACTCGCAAGCCGATCCATACAAGATCACTTCGCGAATCATCAAGACGATCAAGTCCATCAGCTAGTTCAAGTCGCTTGGCTGATTGACAAAAGTTTTCGATTGATCCAACAAAGAGGCACGTTAGCACGTGCCTCTTTTTGTTTGCCATGTTGTGTTTTAGTAAGCGAAACCTGCTCGGACAACGATACTGTTGTCAAGTTCTAAGTTGTTTGCGCTGTTGTGGCGAAAGATTAGCTCGCGATCGAAAGCGTATCCCGCTTCCACGAATCCCAAGCGGAAACCGTGTCGGATCTGTTCGGAGCGTCCGAACTCTAGCCCGATCATGATACGAATGTCGTTGATATCAATTTCATCTTCGGACTGGTCCGTTCTCTGGATAGTCCAAGCTCCGCCACCATAATATCCATGAAGGTACCACCACATGTCGGTGTTTCCGATGGTCGATACATAGTGCGAGAGTTTCGGCTCCGGGAAAAACAAGTCGAAGCGTGAATCTTGGTTCGGAGTCCACAAGAGACCACCCGCCGGCAACAATTTGATTTTGTTGCGATCTAGATAAAACACGCCAAATCGAAGAGTAGAGGTCGGGGTCAATCGCAACCTACCCAACGCTTTTCCTTGAAGTCGAATACTGTCTGCGTTGATAGCATCGAAATCTGAAAAGACACCAACTCTTGCACCGAGTTCGAGCCCTAATGTTTGAAGCGGGTTCGTATCCCAACCTGTGTCGAGAAATCCACTAAAAGCTTTGCTAGGAAGATCACTTCCAGCGACACGCGGACCATCCCACAAATGGTGTGAATACGAAGGAATGATATAGAGTGACCTCGTGCTATTCAAAAAGTTAGGAATTGCAAAAACGAGTGATACATCGGTGTCATTTATCTCGAGTGAGTTCGGTTCTTTGCTATTGAATCCATCCGTTCCGCTTAGCCATGTATGTCTTAAGCGAGCACCTTGAAACAATCGCATGACTTGACTCGAGCCGTATCCGACATTGGACGACGTCGTGTTCCACCAGTTGTTCCAGTTAAAGGGGTTCGACGACGGATTCGTATACGGATTGCTGTAGTTCCAGTTGGTTGAAGGTGGCTGATTGCCCGTGCCTGGAAACAGAACGTTGGGAGTATTGTTTGGGTAAATGCTATTCGGGTAGTAGCCGGGCGATTGTGGCCAGGGATTTGTCGGCGCCATGTTGTAGGTTGGTGCCGAGGTAAAGGAAGGCGTTGTTCCTGGTGGGACATACGTCGGGTAGTTGGCAGGACCAAGCGGGATGATCGGCGTCGAATTTTGCCCCCAGTTGTTCCAATTGAAGACGTTTCCAAGATTCCCGAGATTCCAATTAGGAGAATTGAACATCGGAGCCGGGGTGCTAGGTCGGAAGTATGGATCGAAACTTGTTGCAGAGGGTGTCGAGTAGGTGGGGGCTGTTCCGTACGGGGTTCCAGTACCGTAGGGGGCTCCGGAGTAAGGAACTGCTCCCCCTACACTTTGGGAAGTCGATGGGAAGGTGGGGGATTCTGCGGGGAGCTGAACCCGTGGTTGGCCGAGCAGAGTTGATCCAGGCATAAGCCAGGCAACGCAGATTAGGCTGAATAAGATTGGAAATCGACGATAGCCCACGGACTGACTTTGCAAAAATTTTGATGCAACAACACCTTTGAGAACGGTGGGAATAGCATTTTCGGGTTGTTCCGGTCAAGAAAGCTGGAGGAATTCTGCCGGATTTCGCGAAAAAACCTAAAGAGTTGTTGGGGAGAGGTGCCATCAAATTCTTGCGAACCTACGATGGGGCAACTATTCTTGAGTGACACGGGTTCTCACCGGAACCGTCCGTTGCTCATTCCTATTGACTTATCGCAAACTACAAGGCTGCTTGGCATGCGTTTCAAATTCCCTCTGCGTACAGCTTGTACATTGGCCATCGCGGCAATTCTTTGCAGCAGTAGTGGGCCGCTGTTGGCACAAAACAACAACAATAACAATAACAATAACAACAATAACAATAACAATAACAACGGCGATCCTGGTGTTGCCGGTATTGATATCGATGCGGCTGGCGTTTTACGTGTGATGCAGATTGATCCGAGCATTGCCACAGCGCAGCGAATGGCGACGTTGCAAAACACGCCACGTGGTCAGTTGAAAACATCACCAATGCGAATGGTGTCATTGAATCGTTTAGAAGCATTCATCGCGGGGGAATTGGCTGCTGGAAGAGAACTCTCAACGGAAGTGTGGGGTCTCGCAGGACTCCAGCGACTTGAGTATGTCTTCTATCTTCCAAAGACAAAGGATATTGTGATCGCAGGTCCTGCGGATCAGTGGTACATGGACGCAACTCAGCGAATCGTAGGTCTATCGTCTGGGCGGGCGACTCTCCGACTTGATGACTTGGTTGTCGCGCTTCGTGCGTTTGGACCCAACGGTGGAACGACTAAGTCGATCGGTTGTTCGATTGACCCGACGCCCGAGGGATTAAAGCGAATGAGTCAGTTCAACTCCCAGTTTGGCGGGCAAGCCCCTAAGGATGTTCGCCCGTTGTTGGTTGGGATGAAGAACGCACTTGGATTGCAAACGGTCTCGATCCGCGGCGTTCCCAGCACTACGCACTTTGCTCGCGTGCTCGTAGAAGCAGACTATCGTATGAAGCTCATCGGTATTGGACTGCAAGATCCGATGGTACCTATGTCTACCTGGATTGAGAGAAGCCGTCCGAGTGCCGGTTCGAATGCTCTTCAGCGATGGTATTTCGAAGCCGATTATTCGACGGTCGCATCGAACGAATCTGGAACCGCGATGCGGTTGGCGGGGCGAGGTGTCAAGTTGTCCGGTGAACTCGAAGGGGTTCAGAAGGACGGAAACAGAAAGAAGACTGGAAAGTCAGACCCTGCGAGCAAGGGCTTTACGCAAGAATTCACCGACAAATTTGACATGATCGCAGATGCGACACCTGTTTTTCATGAGATGAGAAACCTGTTTGACATGAGCATTGCTGCTGCGTTCATCCAAGATCGCGATTTGTACGAGAAGGCAGGTTGGAGCTTGGGAGCCTTTGAAGATGAGAATCGATTTGCCGTCAATCGAGGATCTGAAGTGAGCCAAGTCGAAACAGCGATCAATGCAGTCTGGAAAGACTCTCAATTGATGACTCCTATTGGGGGAGGGGTTCATATTGCAGCACGCAAATTGATCGACCCATCGGCTGTAACAGTGGATCAGGAAGTCGAAACCAAAATAGAAAAAATGGGAGCACCTGCGGATCTCAAGGAATCGCAGTGGTGGTGGGATTGATTTGAACCTTCCACTTAGACTAGATACGACTTTTGGGCGTCATTCGACGCCCATTTTCGTTCCTCCGAGATTGGTCCGGCAAATATGAAGGCAACCATTTGTGGATTGAGGTGGGCCATCATTGCGTTGGCCATTTACTGGGTTTTGCTATTTATAGGAACCCATGTACCCGCGCGTCATTTGGTACAGATTCGTGCCAACGACAAATTTCTGCATGCAGGAGCTTTTGCAGGCCTTTCCTTTCTTTTGGCGTGGGCAATACCAACGCGCAAAGTTAGGTCGATCAACGTTTTAGTCGCACTCGTTGTGACGATTGTTTATGCTGGTGTTGATGAGCTATTGCAGATCCCCGTCGGTCGTACGGCGGACTGGCTCGATTTCTTTGCTGACATTGCTGGCATAACGATGGGGCTTTCTGTTTATGTGCTCGGACGGGAGATTCTCATCGCTTCGGGCTGGCGTCTTTTCGAAACGGGCGGTCCCTCGGTGACAAAAGTGATTGAGAACATCGACTGATCTGGTTGTCGGTTGCTGGTTCTGTTACAAGCCAACAGAATGCAGGACTACGCAATACAGAAAAGCTCTCGCAAATGTTTTGTCAGCGATCGGCCACTTCAGCCAGGGGACCGGTTTGTGTCTGCCATTGTGCAAAGAGGGGCAGATCTCGTGCGCCGTGATTTCGCTCATGAGAATTGGCCTGGCCCCAATAGCGAGACCGTTGGTTGGTGGCGCTCGGTTGTTCCCCAAAAACGTTCTTCAGGGCAAACGCTTGCACCCAACGCAGTTCTGATTAACACGTTGGAGAATTTGCTTGAGACCCCTGGAAAGGGTGCAATCGCTTACCTATTGGCTCTTTTGTTGATTCGTCGCCGTGTCTTGGTGGATGACGTAGAGTCGTCCGAACAAAGTACGGAGACAACATCCACACTTTCCTTGAGAGTTTCCCAGGATGAACGGATTCTCTTAGTACCGGTGGAACCAGTGGACGCTGCTAGGTCTCGGGAATACCAAGCTCAATTGATGGAGCTTCTTCATGGTGAAGATTGAAGCGATGGTCATGCAAAGGGAACCTTGGCACGCGTTTATGCTTTGTGTTTCCGTTCTCGGAATGTTGTTTTGCACAACTGGTGCTACATGTCTACCGAAGCGAAAACTCCCTGACTTTCAGCCAACGCCGATTTTTCAAACGCCGCCGACTATCGAACAATTAGCCGAGGTGCTGAATCGAACGAATGGAATCCAGTCGCTTCAGTCCAATTCGGTTTCTGTTCGTGTCAATAACGAGATATCTCTTTCCTCCAATTTGACGTGGCAGCGTCCGAGAAACTTTCGAATGACTGCAACCGTGGCTGGCTTTAAGGGATTCGACTTAGGAAGCAACCAGGATGCGTTTTGGATGACGATGCGAAACGGGATGACTCCGGAGTTGATATACGCCCAGCATAATCAATTCGAGGCCCAAGCGAACCGTCGGATGTTGCCTGTTTCGCCGATGTGGTTGGTAGAAGCGTTGGGGGTGATCGCGCTCGATCCTTATCAGATGATTCAAGCTCCGGTGACGCGAGCAGACGGCATGCTCGAGATTACGACCAAGGTAGAGAGTCCGATTGGTATCTATCTGCGTACCCTCGTAGTCGATCCACAATTCGCATTTACCAAGCAGGTCTTTCTGCGAGACCCTACCGGCAGGCTGGTTGCAATCGCTCAGCAATCGAAGCATGAGTACTACTCTTCGGTACAGACATCTCTTCCGCATCAAATCAAAGTTCAATTGATACCCGCCTTAGATCCTCCGATCGAATTAGATGTGACGATCGATTCGTATGTTGTGAACGGAATGACGGGTGCTCCCTCTTCGCAATTCACGTTCCCGAACACCAATGGTTACTCGGTAACGAACCTCATCGACTTGAACAATGGAATGTCTAGTGGCGCCACTCCGCCACAGGTGGCTCCTCCTCAACCATATCCACGATCGACTTATCGCGGGGTTCCGTGGGAAGGAACATTGGTGCGATGAAGCGAGGGTTTGAAATACTAGTTCCACACATACATAACTGGACTATCCGCAAGAAATTACTCGTTTCGATGATGGTCTTGGGTGTGGTTATTGCCGTGCTTGGGTATAGCAGCTTTCGCGGAGTTTATGCATACCGAGACTTAGCGACGACACTCAGTGAACGGGCTGCGGAGATGCCGATTACCTCCGAACTCACACGATCCGTCGACGAATTGCGAAATGAGTTTCCCTCGTTTGATTTGCAATCTCCGTTGACGTTTCGATTGGATCAAGAATTCGAAATCTCATTGCAAAACGAACGATTCAGCAAGAAATTGGATCGTGTTCGCACTATCCTTTCAAACTATCGTGCGAGGCTCGCATCGTTCGAGGAAGACGACGTTCTCTTGGCGGATCGGTCGGAAGAAATTGAATTGACGGCACGGATTGCAGAGCTTCTCACTCGAATCCGCGACCGGCAAGATGCGGTTATGGAGAATGGTGCTGACTATCGAACGATCCGACAGTTGCATGATTTGAAACTCTTGTCGGAATTGGCCCATACTCTTCCAACGCTTTTGACAAAGCGGATGGCAAGCTTTCGAGAAGAAGTGCGAAACCGATATCGAACTTGGTTTGGCTTGACGGGAGGCAGTGCCTTTCTGGCGGTTGGTTTGCTTATTGGATTGATTCTTTACGCTCGACTCGCAGTCATCCGGCCCTTCAAAGAACTGCTTGTAGGAGCGCGACGAGTTGCAGCCGGGGATTTCACGCACCGCATCGAGGCCGATCGAAAAGACGAGTTAGCCGAGTTGGCAAATGCAATCAACCTTGGCGTAGAAAGCTTTCTCAATATTCAGCGCGACCTCCACGAGCAGGTAAGAGAACGTTCTCGCGAAGTCATTCGGAATGAACAACTAGCTAGTGTTGGTTTTTTGGCTGCGGGAGTCGCACATGAAATCAACAACCCGTTGGCATCCATTGCATGGAGTGCGGAAGCTCTGGAATCTCGACTGCATCGGATTCTCTACGATTCTCCAAATCGTTCTGATACGAATAACGGACAAGCCGAAGGTGTCGATGTTGAGACACTCAAGTCGTATCTGCGCCGAATTCAAGACGAGGCCTTTCGTTGCAAAGGAATCACCGAAAGGCTCCTCGATTTCTCGCGTTTAGGGAATGAAGAAAAGAGACAGTACGTAGATCTTACGGAGGTTATTGAGGATGTGGTTGAGATGGTACGACATCTTGGGCAGTTCAGATCTCGCAAGATCGAGTTTCAAACAGATTCGCATGCAATGATGGCTTGGGCGAGCCCGCAGGAGATGAAGCAGGTGGTGCTCAATCTTCTAACCAATGCACTCGAGTCCCTCGATCCAAAACGCAACGATGGAGTGGTCAAGATCGACATTCATCAGACCAATGAACAGATCGTATTTTCGATCGAAGACAACGGCAGTGGCATGACCGATGAAGTTCTGACACACCTCTTTGAACCCTTCTTTACGCGGCGTCGCGATGGACGAGGCACGGGATTGGGACTTCCGATCACGAGTCGTATCATCGCGGACCATGGTGGACATATTTCCGCCAAGAGCCTTGGGATTGGGATCGGATCCCGATTTGAAGTTGTCATTCCTAGTCAACCGCCGGAACAAGCAAAAAACGAAAATCACCCTCCCTACTTATCTGAGTTACACAATGCAGCCTAGCAATTCCCTTTCTGTTCTGTTTGTCGATGACGAAGCATCGTTGCAAGAACTGATGCGGATGGAGATACCGCATATGGGGCACCGTGTTACGGTTTGCCCTGACGGTTACACTGCCATTGCCGCCATGGAGAAAGATCGGTTCGATTGCATGATCGTCGATTTGGATATGCCTGGGATGAACGGTCTTCAAGTGATCGAGCGTGCGCGCAATACTGCCCCGGCGATGGACTGTATCGTACTTACGGGAAAGCAATCTCTCGATTCAGCGGTTGCCGCCCTGAAGTTTGGGGTCATCGATTATCTTGGCAAGCCTTGCAAACTATCCGAGCTGAGCCAACTATTCGAGCGAGTCAACGCACGTAAAGAACTAAAGACGCAAACACTTGCAACCAAGAACCGACATAAACAATCGAATACAACGACCAAGTTGATCGGGAACTCGATGCAAATGAAGGAGATAAGCAATCTCGTTCATAAGGTGGCTAGAACCAATAGCTCGGTTCTGATTCGAGGAGAGACGGGCTGTGGTAAAGAGCTTGTAGCTCGATCGGTCCACGAAAACAGTTTGCGTAGTCACAAACCATTCGTGGCTGTGAACTGTGGTGCGCTTCCTGAGCATCTCATCGAAAGCGAACTATTTGGCCACAAGAAAGGCGCATTCACCGGTGCTGAGTCTCATCGAGATGGACTCTTTCATGATGCCCATGGCGGTACCATTTTTCTGGACGAGATTGGCGAGTTGCCTTTGCCGATGCAGGCGAAGTTGTTGCGTGTTCTAGAAAGCGGAGATATTCGCCGCGTGGGAGACAACGAGATTACCAGGGTGGACGTAAGACTAGTTTGTGCAACGCATCGAAACTTGGAGCAGATGGTCGAGGAGCAAACCTTTCGTGAAGATTTGCTATTTCGAATCAACACCTTTGAAATACATGTTCCAGCCTTAAGAGAACGAGCAGATGATTGTATGTTGCTTGCACGATATCTCTATTTGCAGCATCGTCCTGAACACGAGTCGATCGAAAAGATATTCGACGACGAAACGACTGCAGCGTTTGAAAATCACCCTTGGCCAGGCAATGTCCGAGAACTTGCCAATGTAGTCGAGTACGCGACCATCTTATGCGACCATCCACCCATTGCTCTGCACCATTTGCCAAGACATTTTTCAGACAAACATATCAAGCGAGAGGTTCGCGCCAGTGTTTCGAACAGCATGCCAATCAAGCTCAAGGATATGGAAGTTCGCGCGGTTCAAGAGGCCATCGATCGCCACAAAGGGAACAAGCCAGCAGCAGCGGAAGAGCTAGGTATCAGTTTGAAGACGCTCTACAACAAACTCAACCAAGCGGAGCCCAAAAAATCGGCAGCTTGATTTGCGTTCAAACGCGAATGTAAACTTTTGCACGGTCCATTCCATAGGCGATCAGCCAGTAAACACTGAGCAATGCGACCGAATAGAGAAACGAGCCTAAGCGTGGATCGCTTCCAATCTCTGAAAAAAGAGACTTGTATGCCCAAGGCAGAGGAGATGTCCAGACAGAGTTTCCTTTTGCGTCTAAATCTATTGGCCATCGAAACAACCCCAGAAGCCTCGGGACCATTCCGCTCAGAACAAAGATAAAGAGAGGATTCTTGCCGAACGGTTCAAAGATCGTACGAAGCAAGAATGAGAACAATGGCTTGATCGTCATACGACTGGAGGAACTTGATTCTCCTTTGCCTTCTGCCTTTCCAAAGGACCTTTTCAAGTCGAGCCACTGGAGAAATACTCCCAGGGTGAGCATCGCAAAGCCAGAGGTGTGCAGCACAAAGGTCGAAGTCCATATCTTCTTGTTGATCGGAAAGACCCATTGCCAAATGTATGCAATCGTCAGCAGGTAGATGCCGACTACGAACATGCGGGATTGGACCATGGTGAGGTCCGAACCATTGCAAACAACGAGTTGCCCTACCCACCAACCCAAAAGGACCTGGACAATGGCAGGAAGAGTGCTAACGAGACCTTCTGGGTCGAAAGGTACGCCTTCACCTCGATAAAGGTGTTTTTCGCCGAGTATCGCCCGGTCGATGGCCGTACCGAAAAAGCCTTCCAGGCTGAAGGGATCGATCGGGGCGCCGAGCCTCGAGCAAAGTAACCAATAAAGCAGCAGAATTGATGCGCTAACCAGCAGGATTCTGTGCGTTTTCCCGTCCCTGGCAAGTAGGCGAACCAGAATTGCGGCCGCTCCAAAACAGAGGGCGATGCGTTGCAGCACTCCCAGGAATCGAAATGTGCTGAAATCTTTCCAGGTCAAAGCGCCGCTCTCTTTGGACCATTCGACAAACGGGAAGGCATTTAAGAACATCCCGATAGCAAAAATCAACATCGTCCGACGCACTATCTTGAACCAAACACTGGAATCTGGTTCTGCACGCAATACATGAAGCACGAAGGCAAGTGCGTTGCCGACAGCAAATAGAAAAAATGGAAAAACCAAGTCTGTCGGAGTGCATCCGTGCCAACTTGCGTGCTTTAGCGGCTCAAACATGGTAGACCAAGAGCCAGGATTATTGACCAAAATCATGAAAGCGACGGTGGCTCCACGAAATACATCGAGGGCGGCGAACCGTTGTTTGCTTGCTTTTTCCTGGGAATTGTTCATTTTTGGAACAGCACGAAGGTCATCCTGACTCTAATTCAGGATCGGGATGGTAGCGAGCCAGCGGTACAAGGTCCGGATGTATCAAAAATAACGATCGAAAGGAACTTTGCCGCTAAATCCCGCATCGTACTCCAGGATCGTTTTGTTGACACGCTAAGGTGTCCAACTACGATGGAATTTCGCTTGTTGCTGTGAGCACCTTTTTTGGGAGGTGAATCACAGTATTTTTCAAGCAGACTGCGTTTCTTTTCCAACCGTTTTCCACCTGGGGATCTCATGTTGAGTCCACGTAAGTTCGCTGCCGGTAAGAAGTTCCTTCAACGATGGCAGAAAGCCAAAAAACGTCAAGCCAAACGAGGTCTGCGTGTTGAATCGCTTGAAAAACGCGAGTTGATGGCTGCCGATTT
>JAJTID010000104.1 GCA_021300155.1 Pirellula sp. | reverse complement strand
GCGCGTAGCGGATCTGGCCACAGGTCCTCTCATTAGTCTTTTAGGGGACTTTTGCAGGCGGGCGGTTCGTTCTCAGCTGGAATAACTGGAGCGTGATAACGCGCCCCTGCTATCTGCAGAACCCAATTCAGAACATGCATTGTGAGTACCGATTCCCGAATTCAACGCGAAGATCAGATCCGAAAGCCCGTTGGCGATCGATGCTGCATCAACGGTCGACACCTCAGATTCTTTCAACTTGGTGGCATTGGCACCAGAAAGCAGCTTTAATCGTTCCGCCTCGCCTTCGTTCATCGAAGGAACAGAGAATCCAAATTCTTCTATCATCGAATTCCAGGCTGATAGCGTCTTTGCTTCCTCGTTCGCCATCCCCAACCGCTGTGCTCCGAGTACACTTAGCCGAAGCGAACGAAGAACTTGATTGACATGCGGACCACTTTCATGAGTTGCTTGGTACCAAGCAAGTTCACGCAATGAATGAGGTGCTTCATGTGGGAATTGCCTCGCAGCTTTTTGTGAGAGCCTAATCGCCCATGCCCAAATCCGCTCCAGTTCAAATACTTTCGAATCAAAATAATGGCTCGTTTGAGCAAGTTCCTCACGAACCGAGTTGGCCAACCATGTGAAACAAGAGGCATTATAGTGGTCCAAGCCGTTGGCTGAACTGACTTGCTTACAAATCGATACCCAATTCGATCGCGAGACAGAAAAAATTCTTGTTTGGAAATCACGTATGGCAGCATTTGTTTCCAGCAGTTGCTGAGATCGTTCGTTGTGAGCACTGAGAAGTTTTTCGGTAGCGAAAACGAACGGTTCATCCGAACCAGATAGGCTCAAAACGCACTGCGTTGCGTAAAAATTGAGTGCATCTCCTTCAAGCAGACATTTTCGGAGCAATTGTCGACATAGCGATTGGGCTTCTTCAATTCTTCCCGCTCGCACACACCACAGAGCGTGATCATAAACCGGTCGGTTGGAATTCTCGATAAGAGTCTGATTTTCAATGCTCGAATATTCGCAACGGACTGAAGCGGTTTGTTTGGTAAAGATCATTTTTCGAATGTTGGAACGAGAGGGACGGAACAAAGACAGTTTTTAAAAGGCTTTTGTTAAAATAGGTTTGTCCGCTTGGGTAAGAATTGAAAATCATGTTTTTTTGAGATAGAACAAAAGTACGCTCAACGAAAGAACGGATTAATCGTTGCATCTATTACCGCGACTGATGGAGGCTTGGTCTTCTCGACAACAAAAAACGACGAAAGATGAGTATTGCCATGGTTGCCGATGAAGAGCACGAGTTGTTATTGCATGATTGATACGTACCGCTACGTCGAACAAATAATTTAGTTCCGTCTGAGATACGCTTGTCGGTGGAATACTACCTTGTCGAACGTCTTTTCGTGCAACCGCTTGATGCGCTGACTCTAAGTCTCAGCGTTACTTGGAGTCGCTCAAAGACCATGTTTGATTGTCATCCGTTGGCTCAAGAAAGACGGAAGCGTAGTATCTGAATTTCTTGCACAATATGCGGCTTAATAGTTTCACTCTCTTCGGTGCAACTAAGTGGAAGTGGCTTCCAATTAGTCTCCGTTTTGAGGCCTAGGGCAGTAAGAAACCAAAGCTGATCATAACTCGGTTGGCGTCGTCACTATGCGAGTCGAGGTTCATACGTTCACCCCAAAGATACTCGGTCCCTGCAAATGTATAGGGGGTCGGCTGCCAAATCAAATTTACCGCGCAGTATTGAAGTCTTCGAACGCTGGATGCAGCCTGATTTGGAGTGTTGTCGATATTGCCTTGGCTGTAAGTCAAGTTGCTAGACCAGTTTTTGGCCCACTGATGATGAACACCCGCGTACCAAGCTAGCGACTCGAGAGCAACAGCGCTCGTTGCGGACGTGAGCGCAATATCAGGCAGGTCTCGGTAGTTGCCTATTCCCTCCCCCCAAAGTATTCCGCCATACGTACGGGATCGAGATGTCAGATCGACATATCCGGTAGCGTTCAAACCGGTTCCCACTCCGGTCCGGACGTTTGATTGATTTGGTTGAAAACCTAACTGACGAACAATGGTAGCAAGCTGGATCTGACCGTTCTCACCGTTGTATCTCAAACGGCAAATGAAATCAGCCAATGGTGACCGTGGTGTCCCGATCGCCAGCAGGTCTTCTTCTACCCGTACATTGGAGTCTTCAATGGCCGCCGCGAAAGTAAGACGATCCTCGAGGAAGTGATGCGTAAAACGCACTTGTGCTTGTCTGCGTCCAACGCTAGCCACGTCACCGACAACGTCAAGCGTATTTGGCAAAGCAGCACGATGTGTAAACGTCGTCCAAGTTTGTCCGATAATGAAGCTTTGGTATTCACCAAAGGCATGGCGAAGTCGCAATGTATTGCCTTCGCCGAAAAAATCACCCTCGACCATGAGCCGTAGTGGATCGCCTTGGTCTGTGATCCACCGTGCATCCATGTTTAGTCGAGTCTGACGTACATGAAAGTGGCTATCGGTTCGGTCCGGTTCCCCGACAGGAATCGTGGCGGGATCAAAAAAATCATTCGAATCAATTGCATGAAAGTCATGAATCAGATCCGCCTTTACATAGCCGCCGAATTTTACCCCCCACCGATCTTGGCTAAGAGTAAGGCCATTGCCAAAGTCAGACGGAAACTGATTAAAGTTTAGCCCAGAACTTAACGCATCGGACTCTGATAAACGACTGCTAACCAAACCACTGGGTGATGTACTCGGTGACCCCAACAAGAAAGAACCGTCGCTCGCAGTATCGGCAAGGCCTAATGTGTCGATCTTTGCCTTAGTTGACTGAAGTTCACTGCTCGAGCCCTCTAACTCGAGACTTTGTGCTCGAGCCTGCATGACGAGGCAGGTTGCCATGACGAAGCACACAAACAGCCTATGTTGAATGAATTGGATAGTCATCACGTCATAGGCTTCCGTCACTCCAAACTACGGATTTCGATCCTTCGACTTTATCGGCTATGGAAAGTCTACCGCTTGAGAAGATTCTGACGAGTCTTTTCAGCTCGGTCAGAATTTTAGTGACTTGCCATTCGCAATTTAGACAGAATCCCTGGCGAAATCATTAAGAGATCGCGAGATGAGTTCAATTCGTTTGCTAGTCATCAATTACAGCGTTGAATCGAACTTGTTCTTCATCTTCGCCGTCGTCAGTGACATCCCCCATCCACAATTCATATTCGGACTCGCTCACGGATAGGTCGCTGGTGGCAGGGAGATTCGGATCGGAGACTAAGCGTAGTTCGCTTGAGGATTCTTTGCCGTCTACGATCAATGTGACTTTGTAAGTCCCGGACCCTGCGGTGCGCGTGCGCCCAAAACCACCACGACCTCCGCCTCCACCTTCACGGCCACCAGCGCGTGCTCCCTCGGGGCGTGTTCCAGATCCAGCCGATGCTGCCCCCGCTTCACGCGATGGAGCTCGTTGTGGTGGACTGATGGTAAAGTCCCAATTCACACGATGAAGTCCAGGCTCCGTTGAACCGCGGATTTCTCTCGCCACTTCTCCAGAAGCTTCGAAAACTTTTACGACGACTTCCTTTGCTTTCTTGGGAAGTGAATAGAAAATAGATGCTCCACTCGGTGGATTTTCCCCGACGAAGTTTCGATTGCTTGTACCACGAGAAGGTTCTCGTCTCCAGCGAATTGCTGTCGTCGGTTTATAGAGAAATCCAGGTTCACTCATCTTGTCCGGATTGAATTGATGTAGTGGAGTAACGTCCGCAATCCACAGGCTTCGCCCGTGTGTCGCAGCCACGACTTCGCCATTCGTTGGATGAAACGCGAAATCAAACACAGGAACCGTTGGCAAGCTTCCGTTCAGCGAGTTCCAATGACCACCTCTATTTGCTGATGCAAAAACCGAGAATTCGGTACCAACGATCAGGAAGTTCTCGTTCACGGGACTTTCTCTCAGTGCTCTGGTTGACCCCCAAGGAAGGTTCGCCTTGATCGAGGTCCACTTCTTGCCAAAATCTTCCGATACAAAAAGGTAAGGTTCATCATCGTTCGATCGATGCCCATCGAGGCAGACATAAACCCTGCCATCTGCGAATCGGGATGCTTCGATCGTGGATACCCACCGAGGGGCCGGTAGATTGAGATTCTTGCCGATCTCATTCCAGGATTTGCCACCATCTTGACTCACCCATAATGCGCCATCGTCGGTACCAACATAGAGTACGTTCGCGTCACGCGGTGACTCGGAGAGAGCTGTGGCTGAACCTCGTTTTGTGAGAGTTATTTCGGGCGAGATCTTCTCGAGATTGTTACCCCGATCTAAAGAACGGAAGACGTAATTGCCTGCAGCATAAAACACTCTCGAGTTTACATTCGAGAGGATAAATGGCGTGTTCCAGTTAAACCGATAATCAGGTTGTCCTTCGACTGTTCGCGGGCGAATGGATGCTCGCTCACCGGTTTTCATATTCCGGCGTCCCATCGCTCCGTTCTGACTCGTCCAGTAGACCAAGTCCGGGTCGTTTTGATCGACTCGGCACATGAAGCCGTCCCCACCTCCGACCGACAACCAATCTTCATTGACCGGTCCACTGCCACTCAGACTCATGGATGGTCCACCCCAGGTGCCGTTATCTTGTAGACCACCGTAAACGTAGTAGGGGTACTTGGGTGAGATAGCGACGTGATAGAATTGCCCGAGTGCGAGCGTATTTAAGTGATCCCATCGATTCCCTCGATCATAGGTTGTGTAGACGCCACCATCCACACCAATGATCATGTGCTTTCCATCTTTAGGATCGACCCATAGTGCGTGACCATCTGCGTGAACGCCGCGTCCTAAGTTGGAATCAAACGTGACCCCACCATCCATCGACTGAGATTGCGAAACCCCGAGTAAGTAGATCTTTTTGTCATCGCTTGGATCTACGCGAATCACGCTAAAGTACATGGGTCGAGAATGAATACTGTTCACTCGAGTCCACGATTCACCACCATCGATGGACTTATAAACTCCACCGTACTCATATCCTTTCGCTCCTTGTTGGTCCTGAACGTTTGCCGCTTGGCCTCCCAAGTTGGCAGAATAAGGTCTGGTGGGTCCTGGTCGTTCCAATAGTTCAATCTCGAACTCTTTGACTTCCGTTGCGCGAGCCACTTGAACCTTTACTTTATCGCCAACTTTTGAGTCACGCAGCATCTCAGTTACTGCTCGATAGCTGTCGATTGTCTTGCCGTTCATGGACTTGATGATATCTCCCTTTAACAAACCCGCTTTCTCGGCGGGTCCGTCTTTGGTGATTTCGGTCATCTGAGCTCCACCCACAGTTGCATTCTGTCCCTGTACACCGAGAAAGACTCGCGATGTAGGTTGCGGTGTCGCTGTTCCTGGAATCGCGGGGCGATCTTCGAGAAGGAGCTCTAGCTCCTTGGTTTCGCCATTTCTAACGTATGAAACTTTGATCTTGTCCCCTGCTTTTTTGGAGCCAATGATTCCTACAATCTCTTCCCACGACTTTGCATCGTTTCCGTCGAATTTTGTGAGGATGTCATTCGCTTGAAGTCCCGATTTACTTGCAGGTCCTTCCGGTGTTACTTGAAGAATCTTGACACCATTTTCATCATCTTCTGCGAAGCCACCGAACCAAGGGCCGCTTTGCTGACCGCCGGTTCGACCCGCTCGCGGTGCCAAAGTAAAGTCGAGTGTTTTCTTTTCAGAGCCTCGTGCGATGTTAATGGAGAGCTTATCTCCTGCCTTCCTCTCTTTCATGTCGATAAGAATGTCGTCAAAGCTAGCGAGGGATTTGGATCCCATGGATTCGAGAACATCCCCTACGCGAAGACCACCTTTTTCCGCCGGACTCTTTGGGTAGATCTGTGTCACGACTACTTTGCCATCGACATCTGAACCAACTGCACCCCACAGGACGTTTAGAGGTGCCATCCCCTTTCCGATATTTTCAGAGTCCACCACGGCAAAGAGAATGTTTGGATCCTTTCGATACCAATCGATCCCGATCCTTCCCAATTGCCCGGTTGGAAGGCCTTTTGTCATCTTTTTCCAATTCTTGCCGGCGTCCGTGGTTTTGTAGATTCCGCTGGCTGGTCCCCATTTGCGAATAGGATCGTAGCCGTCATAACCGTCTGCCATTGGGACTTCGTTACCAGGCCAACTATCGAATCCGTCACGAAGACGCTCCCATGCCGTAACGATCAAGGTGTTGGGATCGTTCGGGTGCATCTGCATTTCCATGATGCCGGTTCGATCGTCAATGTAAAAGCATTTTTCCCACGTAGTCCCACCATCCGTTGTTTTGAATACACCACGCTCTTCATTGTTTCCATATAGTCGGCCCAATGCAGCGACGTATACAGTGTTCGGATCGGTTGGATGGATCAAGACTTCGCCGATTTGAAATGTCTTCTTCAAACCCATGTGCTTCCAAGTCTTGCCACCATCGATCGATTTGTAGACACCATCTCCATAGCTTACCGAATTACGAGGATTGTTCTCGCCTGTACCAACCCAAACTATTTGAGGGTCTGATTTCGAAACGGCAACGGCACCGATCGAAATGGTGCTTTGTGAATCAAACTGAATTTGAAACGAGATGCCGTTGTTTGAGGTCTTGAGCAAGCCGCCGGATGCAGTTGCGGCCCACCATGTGCTAGGTTCTGATTCGTTAACAGCCAGATCGACGATACGTCCTCCCATATTGGCAGGACCGATACCGCGCCAACGAATTCCCTTCAGCCATTCTTTCGAGATCTCACCATTCCAAGCAGGCGCATCCGGTTTCTTTTCGGTGGAACCGGAAGAAGGGACTGCTGGGGCTGTCGAAGGAGATCTGGTAGCTTCGGTTCTGGATGGAGCGGACTGCCTCATTGACTGAAGCACTTTGGTTAGTTCGCTTAGTTGTTTCTCGATTCGCTCCAGACGATCATCAGGCTTTGTGGCTGTAGCTGTCGAAGTTGTTGGAGTCTTCTTTGTCTCTTTAAGTTCAGAAGGTTTTGACGGCTCAGTAGGTTTTGTTTCGACGGACTTTGTTGCATCTACCGCAGTTTGTGGAGTCTTTGTTGCATCGGTCGAAGCCTTGTCTTGGGACATCGCTGTCGTTACACAAGATGCAGTGAACAAGGATGAAAGGATTGAAACTCTCACACCCGAGAGTAAACGTATTCGCCAACTCATCGTACAGCAACCTCTGGCTCTAATCGTGGTAGGAAATCATGGGTAGGGAGGACCTAGGCATTGTCATTCCTGGGTAATGAGAGGGCAAGCAACTTGGCAGTGACAATCGATGTTTTACCAAAAAGATTTTCTCGTCCTGCTGATTGACTGCTATCGATCGACATATCACACTGAGAACGGTCATTTTGCAGTATTTTTGTATCACCAGTCGACATTCCTTCGGTTCCAAAGAGGGGCTGGTTGCGATTGGCAGATCGATTCTTGAGGTTGAATTGTGAGTCCTGTAAATCCCTGTTCAGATAATCCAGCCCTTGCAAATGCTGGAGTGGTATCATGGGGCTCGTAAAGAGGGGATTCACTCTCGTCGAATTGCTGGTTGTGATCGCGATTGTTACGATTCTAGTAGGGCTTTTGCTTCCCGCTGTTCAATCGGCCCGCGAGTCTGCCAGACGCATGCAGTGCCAGAACCAATCTCGCCAACTCGCATTGGCGGTTCATAATTTCGAAGCAGCGCATCGCGTTTTTCCTGCTTCGGGATGGACTCAAAGCGGTCCTGGAAATCCCGCCGGAAAGTTTGTTGGCTGGAGGACCACGATTTTGCCTTTTATAGAACAGACCAATGTCTCGCGACTTTACGATGTATCTTTGAATTGGTGGGAAGGCACCAATCGCTCTGTGGCCAGTATTCCAATACCGCTGTTTCATTGTCCCAGTGTGCCTGATCAGCCCGCGGTCATGTCTGCAGTGGCTAAGCCTCCCCGCCCGAGTCTAGTTTTCCAAACGCCGCTTGGGCGAAGTGACTACGAAGCGATCCAGGGTGTGCAACCCAGTTCTATTGATCCTGTGAAGTACAACGCCTCTAATCGATTTTCAGTCATGCACCGCAACTCTCAGAATCGTTTCGAGAGCATCTCTGACGGCACTTCGCAGACGATTATGATCGTCGAGGCTGGTGGTAGGCCTTCGGTTTACAGGAAAAGTGTTTATCGACCAACGCTTCAAAACGATCAGGGGATTGGCTGGGTCGATAGCGAAGGGGCGTTCAGCCTCGATGGTGCAAGTCCTGACGGTGAACGCGAAGGTTGCTCCATCGCAAGTGGTTGCAACGTGGCAATGAACGCGAGAAACGACAATGAGCCTTTTAGTTTTCATCTCACGGGATTAAATTGCACATTCGCTGACGGGCATGTGCAATTCGTAAACCAAGGAATCTCATTAACAACAATGGCAGAACTGTGCACACGGGCTGCCGGTGAAGTTATCTCCGAAGATTTCTAAATCTCGATAGCCAGTGCTGTCTCTATCGAAAGCTTGAACTGCAGGAGGAGTTAGGCTTTGCGGTCACGACCTTTCTGACAAATTCTACAAGATGCATGACAAGAATACAGTTGGAATAGAATGTATCGTCCCTAGAATGCTCCGTCATTTGCCAATTGAGGCATAACACAGCGTCCAATAACACATTGCCGTCAAGCATGGAATGATCCGAGCTTCGTGCCGATAGGTAACTGGCAAGGTACCCTTGGGCAAAAGTGTTCGGAGTAGAAACCTAACCTTAGAAATACAGAACACTTAATGGAATCCACCAGCTTCCGAGTTTTACTTCAAAAAGAGCAACTCGTTTTTTCTTCCGCCCACTTCATCACTTTTGCAGGCGACATATGCGAGTGTTTGCATGGACATAATTATGGCGTTCGAGGTGAAGTCGAGGGCCCACTCGATGAGAATCGCTATGTGATCGATTTTATCGCGTTTCGTGACACGCTCGCTACAATCGTCAAACGTCTAGACCACCACGTACTGTTGGCCACGAAGCATCCGTTGATCACAGTCGAAACGATAGGAGACGAAGTGATTGCACGATTTCGTAGTAAACGGTGGGTCTTTCCGGCTGAGGACTGCATGTTGATACCGATTGGCAATACGACAGCAGAGGAAATCGCTTGGTGGATCGCGAACGAATTACGTCTGCAACTGGGGCCTAGCGTGGGATCACGATTGAACTGGCTTGAAATTGGAGTGGATGAAAATAATGGGCAATGGGGATACTGCCGAGTTCCCTGGTCATCCTGATCCTAGCGATTAAATCAAGCGTCGAATTTGCATTTCTGAATTGACGTAGAGATGCCGAGGAAACAAGTTGTCGTAGCGTTGGACTCCTGTTACCAGATACGACGACGTTTTCTCGCGGGCGTTCGCAATCACAAGCTCTATTCTCTTTGCAGCATGGTAAAGAAAAGCTCAGTGTCAATCGATGAAAATGGAGTGCAGAAGTCCGCGGTTCTCTTAATGGCCTTGGAAGAGGATGACGCTGCAGTTCTTCTATCCAAGCTTCCGCCGCGTTATGTGGAAGCAGTATCCCTCGCGATTGCACAGATCGACGATATCCCTGGAGAAGTTCAAGAAGAAGTCATCCAAGAGTTTTTCGGTGGACAACCAAGTTCACTCATCCATGCTTGCGGTGGTCTTGAACGTGCAAAGACTCTTGTCAGGAAGGCGCTCGGAAAAGATGCAGCCGACATGCTGGCGATCCTCCAGCAGACCATTGAGTCGTTACCTTTTGGTTTTCTGCAGAAGACCGATCCGCAAAACATTCTATCGTTCATCATGGAAGAACATCCACAGACAATCGCAGTTGTGATTTGTCACGTTCCGCCAGCGATCGGTGCGGGCGTATTGAACGGCTTGCCGCAACAGAAACAATTGGCGGTTATTCGTAGAATCGCACAAATGGGTCAGACCAGTCCTGAAGCTATCGCAGACATTGAACGTGCATTGGAGTTTCGAATGTCGATGGTCATGCATCAATCGTTCCAGAAGTCAGGTGGTGTTCCAGCAGTTGCAGAGATTCTCAACGTTACGGACCGTGCTACTGAACGAATGGTTCTCGAAAGCCTTGGCAAGGACAATCCCGAATTGGTAGAAGAAATACGAAGACTAATGTTCGTGTTCGAAGATATCCAAAAGCTTGCCGACAAAGACATACAAAACATGCTGAAGAACGTCGAGACCAGTCAGTGGGCAATGGCCTTGAAAGGTTCCAGCAACGCTCTTCAAGAGAAGATTATGAAAAACATGTCTTCGCGTGCATCGGAAATCTTGAAAGAAGAAATGGGGTTCTTGGGCAAGGTCAAATTAAGCGAAGTCGAGGCAGTTCAACAGAAAATTGTCGACATTGTTCGTGGACTCGAAGAGTCTGGCCAACTTCAGCGCCCAGGATCTGATGGCGAAGAAGAGTTTGTAGCCTAAGTTTGTTGGTGAGTATTCAGTCGTGTTTCATTGCATTTGAATTGGCTAAAGCACTTTCAGCATGGCAATCTCGGAATACAATGTAGCTGTGGAGACGCGTTACGGACGAATGCTGGTCAACAAGAATGACATCTACATAGGACGGTCCCTCGTCGAGTACGGAGACTTCTCATTCGGTGAGGTCCAGTTATTTCAGCAGTTTGTTCCATCCAATGGCATTGTCGTTGAAGCTGGCGCAAATATTGGCGCTCACACTCTTTTCTTTGCCAAGCATCTAACTGCGGGAGCCGTCTATGCAATTGAAGCACAGCGATTAGCCTTTCAGACACTTTGTGGAAACATGGCATTGAACAGTGTGAGCAATGCGATTTGCTACTGGGCAGCAGTCGGATCGGCCAACGGAACGATGATTGTTCCGGTGGTTGATTATTCGAAACCGAACAACTTTGGAGGACTGAATCTGCATGGCCATTCCACCGGAGATCGTGTTCCTGTCTTGTTGATCGACGAGCTACAGCTACAGCGGTGCGATCTGATTAAGGCGGATGTGGAAGGAATGGAAGAAGACGTTTTGCGAGGTGCAACGAAAACGATCGATCGCTTTCGACCTGTCCTTTATTTGGAATCAGATCGAGAAGATAAACGGTCAACACTCTTTGAACTGATTCGAGCAATGGGGTACCGACTGTACTGGCATACTCCGCCTTTGTTCAGTCCCGATAACTTTCGTGGCTCGAAGCACAATTCATTCGGTGAACTACGGTCGTTCAATGTCCTATGCATTCATGCATCGATTCCTCAAAACATCCAGGGGATGAAGGAGATTTAAGACGATCCTTCATTCCTCGGCCCCGCAGATCCCGATTGCATCACCATGCAGACCACAAGCGGCGGGGCATCCAGGTGACAGCAACTATTTGTTTGATGGTTTGTGAAATGCACGTTCGTCCGCATTGTTTACGTCCGTGGAAACTGGATGGTCTCTCCATAACCATCGCATCATTTCGGGTAGGATTACTCCGCCGTGGGTTAAGCTATGTTTTCCGATACTCCACGTATAATTAACATCGTATCCTCTGGCCGACATCGCTTCGACCATTCGAACGTTTTGTTGGAACCAGTCCCATTCTGGGTCATAAGTTCCACCACGTCGCTGCCCGCGATTGTCGTTTCGTCCATCTTGAAAGAAGACGCGAATCGGCTTCTTTGGGCTATCGCGAATAATATCTGGATAGCGGTGTCCACCGCGAATGTTGGTAAAGCTCCCAACGGTACTTAGAACCTTACTAAACTGGTCTGGCCGTTCCCACGCAACAGTAAAAGCAGCGATGGCTCCCGAGCTGCAACCACCAATGCCATGGTCTTTCGCTTCTTTGGATATGTTGTACTTGGCGTAAAGAGTTGGCATTAGTTCATCGATGATCACCCGAGCATACCTGTCATCGAGTGAGTTGTACTCTTCCCCACGATTGGTTGTACCATCACCCCATTGTTTCGCATTGGGCTCTTCTTGGTCTGGTCTGCGACCTGGATTGATGAAGACCGTAATCATGACGGGAATCTCTCGACGATGAACGAGATTGTCGATCACATTCATCGTCCGGGCACTACCATTCTCATTCATAAAGGCGTGCCCATCTTGGAATATCATTAAGCTACAGCTCTTTGAGGCATCGTACTGTGCTGGCACATAGACCCAATAGGTATGAAGGGTTCCAGGAAACACCTGACTGGGCAACACATGCGGACCATTGATTTCACCATGTGGAACATTCTCTTGCCGCAACGAGTCTGGCCCGAGCTTAAAGAAGCTGTCATGCTGCTCTGTCTGCGCCCAAGCTGTCGCTTGCAAAATCGCATGGTAAACCAGCGCAACAGAGAAGGTGATGATTGCTACCCGTTTCATTGTGGATCCTACAGAGAGTGAAAACCAAGTTCAATGCAGCATGAGCTAGATGCATTATAACCTAGATTCCAACGGACTGGATCCAGCTCAGGCTCTTTGATCAGCAATCGAAAGAACTTGACTAAGTTTCATATGCCCGTCGTAAAGAGCACGTCCAATGATTGCACCATGTGTTCCTTGCTGAACCAGGCGTCGAATATCATCGAGCGTCGTAATACCTCCCGAGCAGATCACGGGAAATGGGCTGGTCGATTCGAGCTCTTTGAGGGCTTCAAAGTTTGGGCCTTCGAGCATTCCGTCTTTGGATATGTCTGTATAAACGACAGCTACACACTGACTGGTCTTCTGGGCGATTCGATCTACCAGTTCGCTTGCTGGAGTTTCCGACGTCTTTAGCCAACCCTCCGTCGCGACCTTCCCACCCCATGCATCCAGTCCGAGAACGAGATGGCCGGGGTACTTGTCGCACATAGTGGCAAACCATTCAGGCTCTTTCAGTGCGGCAGTACCAACGACCAATCTACTTAATCCGAGCTTGAGCAAACGCTCAATCGTCGACTCCGTGCGGACCCCTCCACCCAACTGAACGGGGCGGCCGTTTGCCGCTTGAACGATATCCCGAATCGCAGTCTCATTGATAATACTACCTGATTTGGCACCGTCCAAGTCGACACAGTGGAGCAGCCCAGCACCGTCAGAGAACCACTTCGAAGCCATGGCTCCGGGGTCATCGGAAAACACAGTGTCCCGGTTGTAGTCCCCTTGTTGCAAACGAACGCAATTGCCACCCAACAAATCGATTGCAGGCCAAATCTCCACTATGTTTTTACTTTCCGCGTGACTTAAAGAGTCTACCCTCGGATGGAATCGAACCGCGGTGAAGTTCCTTTTCTGTGATGTGACGCCCCAGTTGCGGCGGCACCAAACGATGCATCAGCACGGGCACAGGATTGGTATGCACGACCACCTCTTTCCCGCCAACAACTTTCTCGTACTGCTTCGCCTCAACATCAACCGTAGAAACAACTCCTGAGAATAAAGCAATTGCCAGTCCCAGCGTCCTCACTTTGCGATTCATAAATCACCCAAGCTGAAAAAAACGACTACCCTTAGACACGAAAAAGCAACGTGGAAAATCATCCCACATACTCCACTACTCTAAGTATAGACATGAAGCTTATCGGCAAAGTCTCGAAAGTCTAGAGCACCTTTTTCCTCCTCAAAAGTTGTCCGATTTTGACGACTGTACAGTCTTTTATGCAAGTATTCAGTCCGATTTGCGATCTTCCGTCAGAGAACGCTTGAGAATTCACCTCGCGATAAGGATCCTGCTTAGGTGCTCGTAACCTGAATATTCCACTCCGGATCTTCTTTATGCATTCAAGCTGGCTGGTTGAAACCGCAAGTGTGTGGGCGTATCATGCTTCGACCCGTATCGAAGAGAACTGCGACTTCCCACCTGAAGCAGTCCAAGAATACTGGCTGCGTAATAGGATTCGTTTCGATGGATGGAATTCGCTACTCTCCACTGGTAAACGGCAAATCCAATCCGAAAGCATGGCGATCCGCGTTCGCGGATGGCAAAAACTGCGTCATGTGATCGAAGAAGTGATGCTAGCGGAGCCGCTGACCCGAGTTTGCGTCGCCGTCGCTACTCGCTTAGAAGAACGACAAATCGACAACGATGCTCGGTCCATTTTGCACAACGTTTTTACGACCCATCAAGAAGTTAGAAATCGTTGCCTATGCCTCATCGTCGAAGGTATCAACTCAGGAAATAAAGAAGCTGACGAGCTCAATTCCTTGAGGCACTATCTGGAGCACTGGACAGATATGTTGCTTGGCTATTTTGCACACGTGAATGAGGCAGAGCAATACGCTCACTCTATCGAACGTGTCGCAGAGTTTTCAGAAGAGTACAGCGAACGTAGCCTCGGTGATCAATCAAAAGTGATTTGGTCGCTCTTGATTGCCAGTTGCAGAGCTTGGCTAAACAAGCATGTCGAGCATAATCCCGTTTCACCTCGTCTCAATCAGCAGATTAGCGAAGCAGCACTCGGCATGATTCACCCCGATTTGTTCGACTCGATGGGATTCATGCGGTCCCATTTAGTGCAACGCATCGAACGAGGACTCGAACACGCGAGCGAAACAGTACAAAAGCTTGAGAACGGTCGCTGGGAAGCAATGTCTAGCATCGTGGTCACTCAGCCGAAGAAGTCGATGCGATTTCAAGCTTGACCCGCGCCTGAAAAATATCGCAACAGGGCAGGTAACAGGATTAAGTTACCGATCAAGCCACCGGCCATCGATAAAGCAGCCGAAACTCCAAAGATAACCGTCGGCAAAAAATCGCTGGTTGCCAAAGCGCCAAATCCTAGAATCAATGCCAACGTAGACAAAACGATCGCCATTCCTATTTCGGATTGAGCACTATCTACCGATTGCGCACTGCTCTGTCCTCTACGAATTTCCTGTTGGTATCGGCTGAGATAGTGTATCGAAGAATCTACACTCAATCCCATGGAGACTGCCGCAATCATCGCAGCCCCTAGGTTCATGGGTATTCCAGACCAACCAAACCAACCGAGTATGCAGAGACTAGGAAGTACGTTTGGCACCAATGCCATGCAGGCCAGTCGAATGTCTCGCAATGCAAGCGCTGTCGCAACCAGAATTCCGATACCTGCAATCGCAAAACATCGCCATTGATCTGCAACAATACTAGAGACGAGTTCAGCCAACAAAACATAATAACCGGATACAAAAGCGAGTTCGCGCTTGCCTTCCCGTTCTATGTCCTTGATATTCTCCGGATAGGTTTGCACCTCGTTACGAAGCGCATCGATCAGCAAACGTTTATCCTTCGCTGAAACTTGTTCGCGGGAACGTAGCATGATGCGAAGATACCGTTGCTCCTGCCCATCCTTATTCTTTTCCGATCCAACTAAGGATCCTAGAAAGCTGCCCATCAGTGGCTTCATTGCAAGCAGTCGTCCTTCCAGCCCCAGCCGCTTCATGATGAAACTCTCACCCACCACTTCATCCGCATCCAACACACTCATGACATGACTCAGTGAGACTGGAGCCTTTTCCTCTCCGACTCGGATCGATCGCAGTCGCTCCTCCAGTTGCGCAATTTCTCGCTGCACCGAAGATTGAATCGAATTTGGTACCGGAACCGCAATATCCCAAACTCCCGCTCCACCCAATTCTCGTTCGATCGTCTCATACGCCACAACGAGTGGAGAGCTGGCTTTGAAATTCTTGACAAAGTCAGTCTCTAATTCGATCCGCAAACTGCCAAGAACGGCAATCCCACCTAAAGCGATAGAGGTTGCGATGATCCGACCAGGATACCGATGCGCCAAGCCTTTGCATCGCTCGATCGGAGCCGCAAACATCTCCTTCGAAAGCCAAGGTGACTCGTATAGTGGAATCTGCATGCCAGTTCTCTGATCCCACGGTGCCCTGAGAAGAGGTATCAACGCCAATCCAGGCACGATCAAAAAAATGGCAAGGAGTACCACGATCGAGGCTAACGCCATCATCCAACCGTAGTCCTGTACCGGGCCCACTTTGGCAAAGGTTAGCGATAGAAACCCTATGGCATCCGTTACACACGCCCAAACGATCGGACGACGAAGTTGCCTCATCGAATCCTGAAGTGCCAACTCGGGATCAGCACCCGTGGAACACAATCGTTGATACCCGAGCATCCAGTGCATCGTCGTGGCGACCCCAATCACCGTTACGATCGATCCGAGCATCGAAGATACCATCGTCAATTCCCAATCTAGGATGACCAACACTGCTCGCGTTACCACCAAGGACCATTGCACGACGGCGATGACAATCAATGCCCACCGCAAAGACCGGAATCCAATCCAAAGTAAACCAGCGAGGCTGAGCGCTGAAAACAATCCAAGCCTCCGACCATCGGCCTCAATCGCCTCAAACCCTTCTTCCACCATAACCGACTGACCTGCCAATAAAACCGATTGGTCGGACTCAAGATCAATTTTCCGTAGCTGGTCAATCGTCATCGCATGGGACGGTAACGGCACATCCGAAGACTTTCCGTTCCTTTTCAAGATGCAAGCAATGGCGACTAAGTCAGAACGACTTGCATGGGTTTGACCTTCAAACAACTTTTTTAGCTTTACTGCCATCGCATCGTTTGCATCGAGCAATGGATACTGACTTTTGAAATTGTTTTTGCTCGCGCTCAACAATCCCATCGTCGCATTCCATTGTCGGAGCATTCCATTGACCTTCGTCAAATCCATGGCGGAATCGATGCCTGGCAAGGCTTCAATCCGTTGGCGAATTCTTTGAAGTCTTTCGAGCCCTTGGCCATCGATGCTCCATAGCATTTCATCTCGGTAAGCAAAGACGATTAACTCTGAGACTCCGAAGATCGATTCCAACCTTTCAAAGTCTGTTCGAATCCTGTCTTCTTTGGCAAACATTGCTTCCATGGAACGATCCAATCGAAGATCGAACGAGGCAGGAAGAGCAACAAAGAAAAGAATCGTTGCTAGTGACAAGCCTAGCCACCGGAAGCGAATCATGACACTTCGGTATCCAAAGGAATGCGTTTGGGCTGAAAGAACTGCCTGACATCTACGCAACGCATGCCTGCGCGTCTAGCCGCCTCCACGCCTAAATCCGCATCTTCGAATACGAGACAATCATTTGCAGGGATTTCCAATCGCCGTGCCGCTTCCAAAAACACATCGGGATCGGGTTTGTGTTTTTCGGTATCCTCGGCCGTAACGATCGCGTCAAACCAGTCGAAGCAATCTAATGCATGTAGTTGTCTATGGATGATGTCGCGAAAGCCACCGCTTGCGACCGCCATAGGTTTCACCGTTCTGTGCTTCATCGCAACATCGAGAACGACCTGAATCGGTTCCAGTAAATGAATTCGGTCCAGGAACGCCTGTTCCTTTTGTTTCGCTGCCAATTCAATATCGATTGTCACAGACTGTTCCTGAGCCAACATTTCAATGATTTTATGGCTTGGCATCCCTCCGAGCGCGTAGAAACGATCTTCCGGCAGTCGCAACCCGTAGCGAGTCATCGTTTGGTGCCATGCCAAAAAATGAACTGGCATCGAATCAACCAACGTACCATCGCAGTCAAAGATGAGTCCCTTTGCGGTTTGAATCCAATTCTGAAAATGCAAAGGGATAGTATCCGTCGTTGTCATCCAGGTTCGTTTTTGTTTCGTTTGAGTTTTCTATCCAAGGTTGAACGTTCAATGCCGAGGATAGCCGCTGCGCGGTTCTTTTGTCCACCCGTGAATTCTAACGTGGCGGCAATATGCTCTTGTTCGACATCCTCGAGCGTCCGTTCTCGATAGACCGAAGAAAAGGAGGTCGGCTGAGCTTGGGCAAACGAGAGACCAGGGATCTCCAGATGAGAAAGAGCTAGGTCTTCAGGCTCCGCTAATGTACCTGTGGCCAATACATAAGCTCGTTCCACGGAGTTACGAAGCTCGCGAACGTTGCCTGGCCAATGGTATGCCAACATGGCTGCTTGAGCCCGTTGGCTGAAACCTGTCGGCCCATGACCTGACCTTGCACGAAATTGATCGAGGAAATGGGTAGCAATCTGCATAATGTCCTCTGGCCTTTCCCTCAGTGAAGGGACACGAAGCTCGATCACCCGAAGCCGAAAGTAGAGGTCACTCCGGAACTGGCCTTCTCTGACCGCTTGTTCCAGATCTTTGTTCGTGGCAGCGATAACACGTACATCCACTTGAATCGGTTTGCTTCCCCCGACTCGCTCAAAAGGCTTTCCCTCAAGCACGCGAAGAAACTTGGCTTGAATCTCCATACTCATCTCCCCCAGCTCATCGAGCATGATGGTCCCGGTATGGGCTTGTTCAAACTTGCCGATCTTGCGTTCGGTTGCGCCGGTAAAGGCTCCCTTTTCATGGCCAAATAGTTCGCTCTCCAGCAAGGTAGCCGTCAATGCTGCGCAATTGAGAGGAACGAATGGACCATTGGCCCGTGTACTGTATTGGTGGATGGCCCTCGCAACCACTTCTTTGCCAGCTCCGCTTTCGCCTCGCAGCAAAACGGTCGCTTGGGTTGGTCCGATGCGTTGGACTTGATCGCGCACTCGCTGCATCGTCGCAGACGCGCCAATCCAATCGTCGGCGTGCCCCAGTTGTTGTTCCAGCTCCGAAATGCGGGTACGAGAATTTTTGAGTTTGCTTTCTAGAGCTTGTTGTCGTTCGCAGTTGATAAAGAACGTCGACAGCACCTCTGCCACGGCCAATGCGACCTCCAAATTGTCTGGCGTTAAATCTGGTTCTCCAACCCGGCTATACAAATGGACCATCCCGATGCAATTGTTTTCATGCAGGAGTGGCGCGACTATAACACTAGATGTGGAGTGCATTTGACTAGACTGCATGCTTGTGGAAGCTGTCCTGTTACCCGCTAGCGCAGTGTCGTGGATGTTGCGAGCCAGCAATGCAGAATTGTCCTTGAGAACATTCGCTGCCAAGGTGTCCGAGACAGGGTGATAAGCTTTTCCTACTTTTTGTACTGCTGCGAGCACTTTGCGAGTCTTGAAGCCATTCTTGTCGTTTTCAATGCGAAGCACTCCAGCCGTTTGCGTGCCTGTAGCATCCAGCAATCTTGCAATCGCAAGTTCGCACCCACGATTCAAGCTTGTTTCCCTCGCAAGCTCGAATGCCAGTTGCAACAGCTCTAGGGCCGGCGCTCTTTTTGTTTCTATACCACCCGCCATGGGTTTTCCAGATTTTGTCGATTTTTCCGAAACCTGAAATTTTTCCGGGTCGAGTATGGCCGATTTTGACTGTCGGTGAACGATCGACGCGAGTTCGACATCGTTCGCCCGCGTGGTTTCATGTCCAGAATCGTCTGTTTCCAGTGGCGGAGCGACCTCTTCTAACGAGTGTGTAAATGTCATGCGGCAAGAGGCGACGGTGACCACATTTCCTGAAAAAAGTGAGGTTGGCTCGGAAATTCGCGTTCCGTCGACAAACGTGCCGTTGCGGGAACCGAGGTCACGAACCTTCCATCCGCCTTCAAAATAGATCTCAGCGTGGCGTCGACTGGAGCGTTCATCCGCAATCGGAATCTCGTTCGACGAAGCCCGCCCAATGATCAGTGGGCGTCCGGATTCCAAACGAAAAACGTCCGTCCATCGGGTTCCTTGACGAATAATGAGGTATGCCGAACTATTGTCTTGTTGCATCTGGTTGCGCCAGAAACTAATCTAGAGGTAGTTATTTCGAGGCCGAAGAACCACGGCGAGCTTCTGGACCATAGAGTACTATTGTACCTTTGGATTCAATTGGCTCCTAATCGCATTTGGATCTCCGTTCTCTTTGGCTTTACACTTCATCCGTTCTCGTCCGAATTTTGCCACCTATCATTGGAGTTTCGACTATGTTGTTTCGAAGTTTTTTCTCGTCACATCGAGAAGCGTCGGATGCATGTGCACTTCGAAAGTTTGGAATTGCATCCGTTTTCGCAACAACTCTTTTCGTCGGAGGAGTCGCACTAGGTCAGGGCGTTGGTGGCGGTGGGAACAACAACAATAACAATAACAACAACAATAATGGCAACTTCAACAACAACGGTTTTAACCTTGGAAACCGTGTTGGTGGGGTCAAAGTAGATGCGAACGGTGTCCTGCGGACGTTGTCAGTCCAGGAACAGGACGAGGCTCTTGAGGAGGCTAGACGGTCAATCGTTGGGCCTCAAGGAGAACTGAAGACCCCTGCAAACCAAAGACTTGTTTCTCTCAAAAAGATTCAGCAAATCGTTCTGGAGAGCCAAAAATTACAGAAACCGTTGCCTGAAGAAGTTTCTTACTTGGGCGGGCTCACTCGCGTTACCAACGTGTTCGTCTATCCAGACCGCAACGACATCGTGATCGCCGGTCCCGCAGAGCCGTGGACCGTCGGTCCAAACGGAACGATAGTCGGCATTCAGTCAGGACGCCCAATCGTTATGCTCGATGATTTGTTGAATGCGATGCGCACCGTGGAATCAGCCCGAAACACAGGGATCTCGGTATCCATCGACCCAACGGAAGAAGGAACAGTTCGGCTTCGAAAGCTTCTATCCCAAGTCAAGATAACTGCCAACCAATCCAATTGGCAATCGTTGGAAACCGCGATGCGCGATGCCTTCGGACCTCAACAGGTCAAACTGCAAGGGGTCTCGGCCAACACACGCATGGCTCGCATTATCTTGACCGCAGATTACAAGATGAAGTTGTATGGCATGAACTTGGAAAAGGCTCCGGTTGGCGGTCTTCCAAGCTACCTCGACATGATGGTTCAATCGAAGGGACGCAATGTTCAATCGCGTTGGTGGATGACTTGCGACTACTCCTCAATCGAGCATAGTGCAGATCGTCTCGCATGGAAAATTTCGGGACGCGGAATCAAAACGCTGACAGAAGAAGAGCAAATCGCAGCCGATGGATCTGTGTCGCAAAAAGGAAAAGCCGATCCTATCGCAAAGAAATGGGCCGACACCTTTACTTCGAAACTCGAAGAGCTTTCCGTCAAGGATCCAGTGTTCGGTGAACTACGCAACATTATGGACCTGTGCGTCGTAGCAGCCATCATCCAATCCAATGGCCTGCAAGAGTTGGCTGGCTGCGATCTATCTGCATGTATGGGAGACAATGCTCAACCGACTCTAAGCCAAGTTGCATTTCCCACATCGCTCGATCCACAATGCAGCTTCGTCCGAGCCGCTCAGGGGTTCGTTGTCTCTGCGAGTGGTGGTGTAATGGTCGACTCTTGGCAAGTGGCAGCAACAGCCAAAGCAAGTGACGAGTTGAGAGTCTCTCCACAAGGGAAACTATGGTCGGAAGAAAACCGAATTTGGCAATAAGACCCTAGGTGAATCAGCCAGAAATCAAACGTTGATTCATTGCAAACAACCTGCTGAAACACTTGAAAGGCACATTGGATGTGCCTTTTTTATTGGTATCAACAGTTCGCTTTTATGCCATTTTCGATCCTAGCCATTTCCTCGGTACTAAGTTCGACTCGCATGACTCCCGCTGTTTCCGAAATCTGCGTCGGAGTCTTGGCGCCTACCAGGGCTACATCCATCTGCGGTTGAAGAAGAGTCCACGCCATCACAATTTGACTCACGGTGCAATTCTTTGCCAGTGCTATAGCCCGCAATACATCTAGCAAATTCTGAGCACGCTCCCATGCATCCCCGCGATAAATATCGTAGGTAAGCCTCTTGTCATTGGGGGAGAACTGATGATTCCGTTCGAAATGCCCCGCCAATAGCCCCTTCATATAGACCCAATAGCATACCAGTCGTACGTTGCGATTCTCAACAATCGGTAGCAACTCACGAAGCGCATTTTGCTGAAACATATTGAACGGAATTTGAATGGCCGAGGTTTCGCAATGAGCCATAAACTCAATCGCTTGTGGGCCGTTGACATTGCAGACCCCCGCGTATCGAGCCCAACCTCGATTGACAATCTCCTGGATGGCACTTGCCGATTCTGCAAGAGAAATCTGTGGGTCGGGAGAGTGTAGGTACATGAGGTCGACATAGTCTGTGTTCAATCGACGCAAACATTCCTCCGCATGTTTGAGTAAAGTAGCGGGGCGTCCATCTACAACTCGCTCTCTGCGTTCGTTCCATGATTGGCCTACTTTGTGAGCGATCTTTACTTTTGATCTTCTTCCTTGCAACGCCTTAGCGATGACACGGTCGCTTCGTCCGTCGTAACCATACGAATAGGCCGTATCCAAGAAATCAATGCCACAATCGATTGCCTCTCGTATCGTGGCCTCCGAATTCACGTCTGTTACATCCAGCGAAGTTATACCAGCCATCGGCCAGCATCCTAGAGAAACACGACTAACTTCACATTCAGGCTGTCCGATCCATGTCCGATATCGCAAAGCTTCTAGCATCAACCTGCGCGCCCTTCTTCGAGTGTAGGAATAGCGATCTCTGCGACAATACTGTCCAAGATCGTATCACTCGTGAGTTTTCGAAGGCGACTCTCAGGACGCAGAATCAGTCGATGCGCCATGACGGGGGAAATGATCTTTTTGACATCGTCTGGCTGGACATAGTTTCGGCCTCGAATGGCTGCCATCGCTTGCGAGGCTCGGAATAAAGCAATCGTTGCCCGCGGTCCACCCCCGAGTGCCAAATCCGAATGGGACCGAGTCTCATGAACGATTTGCAACATGTACTGCTTGACTTTGACGTCGACGTACACCGATCGAACCTGTTGTTGCGCGACCACGATCTCTTCCGTACTAACCACTGGCATCAACGAATGTATCGGGTGTTCCCGTTCCAGCAGTTGCAGCATGCGCATTTCATCTTCCATGGACGGGTAGCCCAGGGAGAACTTCATGAAGAATCGATCCAACTGCGCTTCCGGTAAAGGGAACGTTCCTTCATGATCGATTGGGTTTTGGGTTGCGATCACCAAGAATGGCTCGGGGAGTTTGTGAGTAACGCCATCGATACTTGCATTCGCTTCCGCCATCGCTTCCAACAGCGAAGACTGCGCGCGCGGTGTCGTTCGATTGATCTCATCTGCCAATAGGATGTTGGTGAAAAGCGGTCCCTCCCGAAACTCAAAGTCGCCTGTCTTCTGATTGAAGATGGATGCTCCCGTAATATCACTCGGGAGCAAATCGGGTGTGCATTGCACTCGTTTAAATCGACACCCCACGCTCGCAGCCAAAGCTCGAGCAAGCATCGTTTTTGCAACACCTGGCACATCTTCCAGAAGAATGTGACCACCCGAAAACCAGGAAACCAGCGAAAGAACAAGCTGCTTTCGTTTACCGACGATCGCTTTTTCTACGTTCGCAATGATCTTTTTGGAACACTCGTGAACTAGTTGTGACATGATTTCTAGAGGACGATCCCGGGGATATTGGAACAAAACGTCTCTAAAGTAGATGACAACAGCTAGAACTTCCAGCGGAATTCGGCTCTCGTACCGTAAATGTCCGGAGCATCATCCAACCAACCATTGATAAAGTCCACTCGCCAAAGGCTTCGATTATTGATCGCACGCTGATATCGCGACCCAATGGCATATTGCGGGCCTGCAATTCCACTAATCGCGGGATCACCGTACGTATCCAGTGCAGCAAATTCTACGATAAACTGGCTTCCGAAATCGGCCCCCAGCCTGTTGATTCCAACAGCTCCGCCATACGAGTTGGCTCCAGTTGCAGCCAGGGTTGGGTACCCTGTCAGACCATCACCTTCATAGTTGATCCCAGTATTTCGAAGGATTCCACCTGAGTTTCCTGCTCTCGCCACGCTCTGAGGTCTTCCATTGCCCAGGAAGACATTGCAATAAGGAACAAAGGTACTGGGTTGGGATGTAATGAGGCTATTCTCGACAACTAGCAATCCGCCATCCGCAGAGCGATCTGCGATGGGCCCGCGCTGTCCCGCATTGCCAATCAATCGAACCGTGTTCGAGATGCGACCAAGATAACGTCGAGTATAGGCGATGGCTGCATTGTGATAAGACCGACCGAGGTTATCCAAATCATCCAAATAGGCATAGTCCATTTCGATGTAGCCATTGTATGCTTCAACGAACCATGCTGTTCCAAAAACAGCCGCTGCACTATTGTCGTTCTGAAACGCAGGACTCGTCACCTGATTGAAACCGGCAAAGAATGTCGCCTCGTAGTTGGCCCAGTTCAACGCCTTAGCATTTCGCCATGGCGATCCAACAGCAAACCCCAGAATAGCATCCTCCATCCAGATGCCGTTTTGATACAACAACGGTACCAATCCACAGGTGAACGGGAGATCGAACGGAGCATCGGTTCCGCGGAAGCCACCCGTGATTGCTCCCAAGTCGCCTTCGAAGAATGCGGTATCGAGTTGGAAATCTAACTCCTCCTCAAATTCGACCGGAGTATCGCTAAAGTCAAGTCGAGTAAATCGACCGTTATGGTCTAACGGCCCCGTGAACATATGGAACCGCTCCGTACCCGTTAGCCTTAAATCCATATCGAGATTTAAGCGATGGGCCCAGTTGCGTATTTCCTGCCCATTGGCGCGGTGGATACCTACACCTGTGCGATAGTCCCCGTAGACCAAAAAAGACGGAGTAAGGAGATTGGCGTCACTAAAAACAGGAATACCTGGATCGTACATGCCACCTGTATAGAACGGTCTCCACCACTCGACCCAGGGACGCTGTGTGTCTATAAGTGACTTGCCAAAGTAGGTCTCAATCTCTTGGCATGGATTGAGCGGTTGTGGACATTGCGGAATGGGAGCAAAATCGGCAGATTGATATGGTACCTCTTGAATACAATTTCCCAACGCAGGCTGAGGACTATTGGAACAAGGAAGTTCTTTAGAAAACTGATATTGTCGGTATCGATTTCCTAATCGTTCGGGAAGTGTTGAGATCGGTGCAAATGTCGGTCGATTCTCTGCAACTGGATTCGGATCATAAAGTCTGGGTTGGTTTACCGTCGTGGCTGCAAAGAGCATCGGTTCGTTTATCGATTCAACCGTTCGACCATAACTCTGGCCCCGCTCAGTAGGAGACGGGTAAAGCAATGCACCAAACTCCGGAGAATCAAAAGATCTGCTAAATGTTGATATTCCTGCTTCTTGACTTGACCGTTTTCCCATGCTGTCGGGAAATCGATCAGGGATCAAGTCCGGGACTGGCGTTTCAGGCTTTATTGTGGATGGTGGAACCTTCGGAAGAGGAAATGTTCTTCGTGGTTCTGGGAGTTGGTTCTCTAGCTCACGATTGCTATTTCCAAAACCCTTGAAGTCAGAAGGGGCTGGCTTAATCGGAAGCGGTACCACGCGTTCACCAAGATCATCGACCGATGGTTTTTGGTATGGAGTTACTACGCGAGAATTTAACAATTCATCATCAGACTGAGGTTCGACTAGGGAACGATCGACTTGAGGTGGCTTGTCACTCGGAGATGATGCGCTCGGAACCAAGGATTCGTTCTCTGACGAAGGTTGCAACAGAAGCTCATCGTCCTCCTTTCCCAGCGAAGGCGATGGAGCCTGAATAACTTCTGGTGAATCGACAGACTTCTTTCGCGTGGGAGGCACTGGTAACAGAAAAACTTCATCATAGGGAGAAGCCGATCCCGACGAAGGAGACTTTTCACCAGGGACTTGTGTTCGCGATGGTGCAAGAAGATCATCCGATGTTGGGCTATCCTCCGACATGCCAGTTTGCGTTGCAATCAAGCGAGCAGGCGTTTTCGGCTGAAAGATTTTCTGCTGAAGCGTGGATGTCGCTGACCCGCGATTCGGAGGCAGCTTGATGCTTTTCGGCTGCTTAATCGTCGTTGGTTGTTTAATGAGCGTATTGGCCGGTGAATCATTGTTGTTACTTGGAGCGGTAGAATGTTGCGAGATCGCTTGGGATCCCATCATCGCCGTACAGAAACAAACAATCAGAGCTCGAAGCATCGAGAGGTTTGCACTCCGAGTTGTTCTCATTTCCTGGTTAAACTTTATAGCAACACGCATCACCGCACCACGAATTCCGTCGAGTATGGATGCACGTCGATGATGCCCTCATTGAGGGAAGTCAGCATTTCTGGTGTCCCTTCGCAGAACAGCAGAAAATATGGCGGTTCGATACGGCTTCGCAGTCGAACACTCAATCGATACGTTCCTGGCATGCGGATTAGCTCTGACGGAATGCTGTATCGAGGCGATCTCGAATCTACGGGACCAATGCTATGCGCTTCCATTCGAATGAATGGTGGATGGTTTAGAACGCTGTAAGGTACGGTCCCTGGCCGAAGGTAAACTAGGGGATCAATGTCAACATTGAAAGGAAGATACATCTCACGTTCCGTTCCCTTCACGTTGGTAATCAGGAACTTCGTTTGAAAGTTTGCGAGTTGAGCATCACGCTTCACCTTGCCAGCTCGTACATCGAGAGAATGAATGTCACACATATCGCCATTGCTGTCGAGATGCCCTGACTCCCACAGGTGATTTCCATTAGGTCCAATAAGCACAACGTTCAACCATAGCTGTGGTTGTGCACCCAGTGATCCACTGGGCATGTTGTGCCCTTCGCTACTGTTGCTAACGATGTAGGAAAACTTCAGATCTTCCCCGGCGCGTGGCGGTGACGCAAAAAACGGACCGTCTATTCTAGAACCGTTCTCCAAAACCTCATGAGCGGTCTGCTGTTTATAAGCAATCAACTTCTGGTTCTCGTCGATCACTTTCCGCGCATCACGTCTTTCTTGCGCGTTCTTCCACACCGGAGGAAAAGTTGCAGCTATCTGCCCCTTTGCAAGTAACGATTCAAAACGCTCGGTACCCCATCCTTGACGATGGTCAAACTGAAGCCATTGGTCTGCCGTCCACCGAAGGGACTTTTCGTTGTGAGGGAATATCCCGGGATGTGCAATCGGATACGCCGGACCGTAGAAGATGTGATTCGAGTGCTTTCGGTTTGTATTGATCGTTTTTCCGGATATCTCCGCCGCAGCGCCATAGGTGTAGCCTAACGGTTTACCGGGTACTGCTCCCATATGGCAATCTTGACAGGAGACACCCTTCTTGCAGGCCGGACCTTGTCGGTACTGTTGATAGACGATTTCAAGCGCGATACCTGGTTGCACCACCACTTGATGACAGCCTGCACAGAAAGAACTATCTGACAATTGATCAAACTGAATCGCACCTTGGTGAATAGGTTGTAGTGGCCTGTTATCGTTGGGGTCGATCTTGACTTTGAAGTTGTCGCGATCAGCAATCACAGCTTGGACTCCATCCCCACCGGTATTCCCGACAACCGGATCGTACTCGCTCCCGAGTTCGATGCGGCGTTCTCCATTCACTCGTCCGTAACGTTCAATGACGCGATGGCAAGCGATGCATGTTATTCCTTCTCTGAACACGACGGGGCCATTGAATATTGACTCATTGCGAGGGAAATCTGCTTGGGTCGCAACAGGTGCGTGGCATCTCAAGCAAAACGTTCCCGCTGTACCACGCGTTAGCTCGGCTACCTTTTGTTCAAATCGTTGGAACATCGGCGAGACAGCCGCGTATGCATGGCTGCTGACACGCCATTCATCATAAATCTTCTGATGGCACTTCGAGCATTTGATGGCAGAGGGATACTTGTCATTGGCAAAAACTTCCCAATGCGGATCCACTGCAGCTTGCTTGCCTGCTTCATCTATCTTCGATGCGGCCCGCTCTTTTTCTTTTTGAGAGTCAGGCCCCATCTGCGAGAGGGCGTCCCCTTCGGAAAGGGGCAGTTTGCTCGTTCCTAAAAGGTCGTTCGATGACTCCCCGTTCGGTGTTGGAGCGAGAAGATCATCTTGCGGACTCCGACGAAAACTCGAATTGTGAACCGGTATTGACGATCCACCCTTCGCCGAAGGCAGGGAGTGCGGAGCGTATCGATTGACGACGGATTGCTTTGGATTCGAAGAAGATTGCTGCGATGCCACTGGCTCCGAAACCACCTCACCTCGAAGCCATCGCCGCACTAGTTGCGGATCCGCCGCGACCTGTCCGAATGAAGTTGAATAGCCACTTCCTCTAGTAAACTTTGCAGCAACTTCAGAAGGACTGCTCGCAGCACGTTCGAACTCAGCCGGCCCGGACCATGGAGTACCATTCGGCAAAGTACACACTCCGGGCAATTGAGCGAGTATGCGGGATCCGTTCATGATCGACAGTGCTACGCCTATAGCTACCACGATTGGTGTATGAAGCGAACTAATGCGGCGAATCACGAGCGCAGATACCTCGAATTGGTTATTGGTAGTATCATCTAGCAAGGAGGATCGACCGTTACGACAGGACTCCTCAACAATCAATGCCTTACCGGAATGACTGTTCGAATCGGATCACTCGTCGTCACCCTTGCGTGTTTCCCAAACAGAATAAGTTCAACGGGTAATCTAACTTTGAAGAAAGAGATTTGGAATTCCGCAGACTTTTTCTCAAGATCGTCCCAGACTTTCCCCAGTCGCCGAAAAATTGGCTCGAGAGAATTCCATGGCCTCTTCAAATGAATACTGAATCCGCCGCATACAAATGCAAAATATTTCGCCCCAACACAAAAGCTTGGTTGAAGCTCGGGGCCAAACGCCGATTCGTAGAAGTCGTTGAACAAAGCCGGGAATCATTCACAGTCCGAACGACATCCAAGATTGCAGCTAAGATAAAGGTGGGAGGAAAGTATCGACTTTTCTACCAGGAACAGCTCTGGTCGGTAGGTTGCATGAATAAGTGGCTCAACAACGAAGGCGGTATCGATATCGAAGTAGAACCAATGGCGGAACTCACTCCTCTGAAGATTGTTCAAGGAGGGATCTTTCAAAGATCCTCTCGTGCCAGTATCGCGAGCCCGATGGATGGAACTCTAGCTTTCTTTATCACTGTTTTGATTATCATCGCCGTGCTGATAATGCCGGCATGGGGTGGTCAATGGGGAACTTCACAACTCATCTGCGATGGCGTGAACTCTATCTGGAAGACGCTTAGTAGTATTGTGACCGGGCGAAGCTAAGAACTCGTGTTCCTGATTACGATTCCAACGAATCGTAATCGCTGAAAAGAATATCCATTCCCTGCAAGTTAATCGATGTCTTCGATTCTACTCAGCAATGACTTGTTGAAAATGCGATACAACAAGATCGTTCAATGTGCTTAAGCTTTCATTCTTAGGTGATGTCGAAGCTTCAGAATCGCTGGAATGCAAATATGCCTAAGTCGATGCAGTATTTTGTCGTAAGCTTTGTTCTCAACGCACGCGATGATCATATCCGCAACGAATTGCCTTAAGCCTAGACCGTCAATGGATGCATGGTGCACTTCGAAGCAAACTTGATACGTTTGTTCGCCTGACTTCGAAACCCAAACTCGGACGCCACTTTCAGTTTTCAGATTCTATATATCAGGAAACTGTGGAGCGAACCAACTCCCTTCGAGCCAGCGAAAGGGAATCTCTGGTCGTTCCGGAATAACCCATCGAGGTGGTTTCGTCGCATCATCCAGGCGAGCCAAGGTCAAGGGATCTCTTACTGCAGAACTCTTAATCGCTGTTTCGATGAGATCGCGTTTCAACGCTCCTCGAAAATCGAGAATGACTCGAAAACGCTTGGGATATTCGATCGTGTCGTTCCAAAGCATCAACTGTTCGATCGCAACCAGCGGTAGCGGAAAGTGCTCGCGTCCTTGAATTTGAAGAAGTGGAATCGGAAGGGACGTCATGAATCAATGAATAGGGTACGAAACGGATCTTGGGTAAATAATAATCGCAGTGGATCGGACCAGCGAATCATCTACAATACTCATTACACTAAGTTTCGATCCTGCATCCTCTCACGTTTGAACAATTCCATGAAAAGTCGATCTAGGCGTTCTTTCCTTCAGGATACGGTATTCGGCGGTGCATTGCTCGGACTGACACCGCACGCTCATCGCTCTCTCTTTGCTTCACAACCACCTAGCGAACGCGTTCGGATCGGCATGATCGGCGTCGGCAATCAGGGCGGGCCGAAAAACAACATGAAGTATTTCCTTAAGAACATCGTCTCCCTCTGCGACTTGGATAAAAACTATCTCGGGGAAGCAAGTGACTTTCTTCAAAAGGAAGCCAGTCTCAAGGCCACGCAAACAGACGACTACCGACGTCTGCTTGACGCGAAAGATATCGACGCCGTCGTCGTGACTGTTCCCGATCAATGGCACGCACTCATGACGATTGAGGCATGTAAAGCGGGAAAAGATGTTTATTGCGAGAAACCACTAACGTTGACGATTGGAGAAGGGAAGCCAATGATCGCAGCCGCTCGGCAATACAAGCGAGTTGTACAAACGGGAACCATGCAACGCAGCGGCGTCGAGTTCAAATTGGCGGTGGATTTGGTTCAGCAAGGGATCGTTGGAAAAGTGCATTCCGTCAACGTCACGTTGCCGAGTCCTAATTGGATTGCTCGTGCAAAATCGCCTGTCCCCAACAGCGCTCCGCCGGACGGTTTCGATTACGACCGTTGGTTGGGTCCCGCCCCGTTCCGCCCCTTCAACAAGAATCACGTTCACTACCTTTTCCGTTTCTACTGGGATTACAGCGGCGGACAACAGACGAACTTTGGTGCGCATCATTTGGATATCGCCCAATGGGGCTTGGGCATGGATGAGAACGGACCGACATCCGTTGAAGGAACGGCTGTTTACAATCCAGATGGTTGGTACGAAACGCCCGATACCACGAACATTCGTTACACCTACGCAAACGGTGTCGTTATGACTTGCCAACAGAAACTTGATACCAGGAGTTCAGATCAAGGGACGGAGTTCGTGGGTGACAAAGGAAGCTTGTTCGTCTATCGCGGCGGAATCGTTGCGAACCCGCCAGAACTGCTGAAAGGTATTGAAGTACCGAAGATTGTCAATTCGCAAGCCAATTCGAAACATGTCAATAACTTCCTTGATTGTGTGAAGTCTAGAGAAAAGCCTGTTGCTGATATCGCAATCGGACATTCCTCCGCAACTGTCTGTCACCTTGGCAACATTGCGATTCGCTCAGGCAAGAAAATCACGTGGGATCCAAAAACCGAGACCATAGTGGGTGACCCCGAGGGAGCGAAATGGTTGACCAAAGACTATCGAGCTCCCTACAAGCTCGGATAATCGAAAACTTATCGCAACGAGAGTAAATAAGAAAGTAGATCCGCCGCTTGCTGAGCAGTGAGCGGGGCGAGCAGCCCTTCAGGCATGGTACTCAAAGCATTTTCCTTTTCGGATTCAATGTCCTCCGTGGCAACTGTCGTTTCCTTGCCATCCTGTAGCATCAATCGGATCTGTACATTGTTTCGATCCAGAACGCGACCGATAATTGTTTCCCCGTCAGAAGTGAGAACGGACCGAGAGCGGTAATCCGCTTCGATCACCAGCGACGGCTTGATCAACTGGTCAAGCATTTTGTCACGACTCGAATACTTCGTCCCAATCTTATCTAACGCAGGGCCAACCTGTTTGCCTGACTCACCCACGCGATGGCATTGTACACACTGACCGAGTCCTTGCTCGAAGTACTCCTTGCCACGGGTCGCATCCCCTTCCATCGCCAGCAACTCCCCAGCAGAAAAAACGCTTCCCAAGCGTTCGACTCGCATCGAAGCTGGCAGAAAGTGCTCTGCATAATCCCGGATATCTGGCTGTGCTTTCGCAACGGCCACATGAATTTCGGAATGCAAAGAGTCATGAACGGAACCATCCGTCATTCCTTGTGCAAGCAACAAGGCTCCGGTTTGCGAAGCCATCAGTTTTTCAATCGATTGGATTCGGTTCTTCTTGTTGCCTTTTTGTATTGGCTCCGTGAGAGTAGCGAAAGAAGTGCGCAATTCATCGTTCTTTGGCATCGATGCGATCCATTGATAGATCATTCGTGCACCAACTGTATCAACCGTTTCAGAACCTACATGAGGCATCCGACCTGATCCTGTCTTTGAAATCCTACGAAAAAGCACAGACTCTGTCGGCTCACCAGGCTTGATCAGTGCTCCATTCTCTATACCGAGTGTTCCCTTCATGGGAACTGCATCCAGGCATTTCATTTCCGACTCCGAACGATTCCACCGAACATCGAACGCGGCCGCTCCGTTCCCACCAAACTGATGGCAATGTGCACAGTTCGCATGCAGATAGGATCGAGCACGTAGTGGCAAAGAACGAGCATGAGCGTCTCTTTCGATAAATCCTTGGAATTCGACATCGGACTTTGGAGCGTTTTTGTCATCCCAACGAATCACACCCAGCTCGTGAAGCGTTCGCCAAGAATCCTGCTCCTTATCCGGTGCACGAAGTTGTTCTTCAATAAATCCGAGAGCATCGCCCGACCAAGGTGTATGACAAATGCGGCACTCTGTGCGAGATCCGAAATTCCAAGAATACATCTGGCTATATCGGCCGACTTTCACTGGGCGTTTTTCGCCAGAGGCTGGAACCATGACAGCATCGGATTGATCCTCCAACCAGCGGTACGTGTAAAATCGCCAATCGTTCGGTCCTTCGTAATGACTAAGCTGTGTCTCGACACGAGTACCATGCAGCGAATAGGTCTTCGAAAGCACAGTGCCTTTCGGAAACAACACCTTGCTCTTGAACCAATCAAACGTGGTCTGTTCGGATTGGAACATCTTTGCATGCTCGGAGCCAGGGATGGCTATATGAAATTCCGTATCCGCTCCTTCCATCCACATGCTCGCATTGAGTTCATATCGATGGACGCCATTCGATGGAATGAGCTCCCGTGTTGATCGGAAAAGACCGGTCTCACTCAGAGACTTTGGGAATTGTCCTTGTTCAAACGCCGCGGCTGCTGGGTTGCGTTTGAATTTGTAGATACCTCCATCTTGGCCTCCATCGATGTATTCCAGCACAAAGAGTTCGCCGGCTCGATCGGTTGCAAAGCAAATCGGCTTTACTTCCCCACCTGCGATCTCTTCCAAAGAGGTTACTTTGTCTTTGTCGAACGAGGCGGCCCAATACCTCCGAGTAATCCAGTCACCGAACACATACTTGCCCCCGAGTTCTGGAAACTCAGTTCCATGGTAAACGAAACCGCCTGTGACAGACGCGGCGTCTGCGTGTGTCAACACGATATCGGCTGGTTGGATCGGAGTAGGCCCGACTTTGATTTCAGGCATTACATCTCCAGGTCCTTCTTTAATACTCCAACCGCAGTTGCTTCCCGATCGAACACGATAGACCATTTCAAACGCTTCCCAGCCGACGTCACCAACCCACAGGTCACCAGACTTCGCATCGAAACTCATGCGCCACGGATTTCGCAACCCGTAGGCATAGACTTCACCCCGGGCATACGAAAGATTGACAAATGGATTGTCCGCTGGAATCGTATACATCGCGTCGCTACCATCTCGAAGCTTCGATGGCCGATCGACATCTATCCGCAGAATTGACGCCAATAGATCTCCAATGTCTTGTCCCGTCTTCAATACATCGGGTGGTGTCGGATCGGTAAGGTCTCCGATCGAAATATACAAATTTCCATCTGGTCCGAATTCAAGCGTGCAACCATTGTGTCCACCCGCATCGCATCGGAGGATCGTGGTCTCTGAGTCGTAATCTATCTTTGGCGGATTCTCTTCGGTAACTCGATAGCGAGCGATGTGCGTTCCGTTCGGATGGATCTTTCCTTTTTGCACAAGGTAGCAAATGTACACGAATCGATTTTCGTGAAACCGTGGATGAAAAGCGAGGCTGAATGCATTGATATTCGATCCATCCCCAGACACACTCTCCGAAAACTTGGGACGAGGATTCGCGAGGTCGATCATCAATTCAGCCTGTTCGTTAGAGTTCTCACCTAGAAAGGAGAGGATCTTTCCCTTTTGTTCGATGACAACCCAACGAGTGGTACTCGCTCCTTTGCTGATACTAGAGAGGTTCTTCGGATGCGATTCGTCCGGAAATCGATGCAGAGAAACAGGAGCTCGAAACGATAGCTTCGGGAATACTCGCTCTAGGGCGAATGCAGGAGGCTTGTCTGGCGTTCCTTGAACGCGAGATTGCGTCCATGGAACTGTCCTTTCACCCTGTTTTGCCTCTGTGTTTTCGGAACCGTCTACGACGAGAAATTGTATTTGCAAAGCACCGATGCACAGAAGGATCCGGGCAACAATTGCACGAGGGTACTGATTCATAATGGATTGGAGAGAAAGTTGTCGCGTTCTGTACACGCGATCTGGAGGTAATCCGATAGGCTAAGTTTACTTGAACGGCAACTCGTCCGCGACTCCGCATCCCCCTAAGGCTATCTGAACCGATGGGCGATAGCCCCGGTTTTGCCCTCTTGAGCCGTAAGGCTCTATCCCCAGTTCCCTTCGCGCAGTTTGCATTCGCGATTCCGTAAGTGTACCACTTAGGACACGAAGACACCCTTTCGGAAATGCGAGTGTCGATGGTATATTCGACTTCGAACAAAAGACGAATTCTGTACTGCCCACTGCTGGTTAGCGAGAAAATAATGAGTTTCCGTAGTCGAAAAGGTTTTTCATCCGTTCGATATCTTGTCAACCCGGGCATGATGAGGCAAGAACTTGTAGCCTTGTTTGTAAGCGTCGCGTTCATAAATGCGTTCTTCCATTCGAAGCCTTGCATAGCCGATTGGCCAGGATTGCTTGGGGCAAATCGGGATGGAAAAGCGTCGGAAGAATCCCGTTTAGCGGACACCATGAACGGGAATCCAGAAATCGTTTGGCAAATCCCGGCTGGGCAGGGTTACGCGGGTGCGAGCGTGATCGATAGAAAGGTCTGTTTATTCGATCGTGATGGTTCGCAAGATCGAGTACGTCTCGTGCAACTCAACGATGGTAAGGTTTTGTGGACCAAGACGATTCCTGCGCGATACTCGGGGGGAATCGATGCCGACAAAGGCCCTCGCTGTGTTCCGACATTGTTGGAGAAGAGTATTGTTCTGTATTCTGCTTCCGGCGACATTTCGGCTTTGGCCATGAATGACGGTAGTGTCCGTTGGACCCGCAAACTGAAAGAGGAATATAATGGAGACGATGGTTACTTTGGCGCTGGCTCCAGTCCGTTGGCAATCGGCAACAAACTTATTGTCAATGCTGGTGGAAAGAAAGCTGGTATCGTTTGCTTGAACGCAGAAACAGGAGCGACGATTTGGCAGGCGACACAAGCAGACGCTTCCTATGCATCCCCCATTCGATTCCGAACCACAACTTATGAACAAATTGTTGTGCCGACGCGATACACGACTTACGGATTGGATGTCGAGAGTGGCAAAGAGCTTTGGTCCACTAGTTTTGGTCAACGGGGCCCAACCGTAAACGCTGCAACACCCATCGCTTTAGGGGATGATAGTATATTCTTGACGGCGAGTTATGGTATTGGGAATCTTGTCTTGCAACCTAACAAGAATGCAGTTCGGGTCGTTGAAAAGGGATCGCGACTTAGCAGTCAGTACGCGACACCTATCCTGTTGAATAACAAGATCTTCGGGTCCGATGGTCGAGAGGATTACGCTGATGGCAGTTACAAGTGCTTGTCGGCTATCAGCGAAAAAGTCGAGTGGGAACAGAGCGAAATGCCGATTTGCCACTCGATTGGCATCAACGACAAACTGCTACTGGTTGGGATCGATGGTCGTCTTTGGTCGTTGGACACGAAAGCAAGCAAGTTTACACCAATCTGGATGAGTTCATTGCCTGCTGGGAATTATCGGTCGATGCCAGCTTATGAGGGGTCGTTGTTGATCACTCGTTCCAGTCAAACGTGGATTGCCGTGCGGTTAGGAAACCAATAGATGCATCCTCTCATAGCACGCGGGATTTATTGGCCAACGTTTGGCTGGAATCTACTATTGGGTCGAGTTCTTAAGGTGCGGCATTGGTGGGATTACGTAGACGATTCCGTTCTACTTGGAGCACGACCACTTCGTCGAGATATTCGGAGCCTCGCGGAAAAACATGGAGTGACAGGCATGGTCAACATGTGTGAGGAATTTCAGGGAGAGCAGGATCTGTACAAAGCGAACGGCATGGAACAGCTTTGGCTCCCGACTACCGATTTCAATCCGCCTACCGTCGAGATGATCTCGAAAGGTGTTGAGTTCATCCAATCGAAAGTGTCGGCTGGAGGGAAAGTCTATGTTCACTGCAAAGCGGGACGTGCCCGAAGTGCGACGGTTGTGATTTGTTGGCTGGTAAAGTATCGCGGAATGTCACTTGATCAAGCGCAGCAACACCTTTTGCAATGTCGCCCACACGTCAATGCTAAGCTGCCAAAACGCACCGTTGTTCAAGAGTACTGCAATCAGCTAACCAGTTGAAATTCTCATTTATTCGACCAAGGCCGACGGTGCATGTCCGCTTCGCTTAGTGCTGTGCACTTAGCCAGTGAAGCGAGGAGTTAATCCGTCATAGGGCGAATGATTGTATGATTCTGGTTCTTCAAATCCCTTACGACAAGATAACCACCGGAATGACCGGACGTGTCGTCACCTAAATGGTCAATCCCAATGGATGTCGATGGTAGGCCGTCGTGATTGTGAACCGTAACGCCGTTGCCGTTTTGTTTGGAGCCGATGGATATCGCAGTTGAGGAATTGGAGTTGGCAATGCGTAACGTAGCTTCGCCATCTGAAGTGACTTGCAATTCTATCATTGGGAGTCCAGATGGTCCTAGAATTTGAATTCCGCTGATACTTGACCCCGCGTGTAATCGCATCCTCTCTTTCCCGGCCCGATCGACCAATCGGATGGACTCTGCGGAGATGCATTTTTCAATGGGAGGCTTCGATTTACCTTTCTTCGCCATTTCAGGTGACCTCGACGTTTTTCGCAATGAGTATTTCAGGTTTATCTTGACCAGCCTTGATGGTGTACATGCCTGGCGCATAGACGCGGGGTTGAAAGCTTTCGGTTTGCGATCTCACAGTGTAGAGGATCTCCCCAGTGGACTCCTCGATAATCTGTACGACGGGATTCGCAACGCCATCGAGTTTCACTGACGGCAGGTGTGCATGGACCTTACGTCCGTCGTTAGAGTCCTGAGTGATGGTGATAGGCCACCCTGGGAACTGAGCTTTGTCACCGTCCGCAACTTTGGAGAATCGCGGCCAACATTCGAAAGTGATCTTACGATTCTTTTTATCAAAACGAATAAGGCCGTAGCCGTCAGCTCGTTTCTTCTCGTCCTGAATGTCCTCGGGGTTGGCGTATGCGTGCATACTAATCGGATTACCGAGACCATCCTTGAAGTCACCCGTCCATGGCAATAGGCTATTCGCGATAGGATTCGGGCCGGGCTGTTCATTGAGAGGATGCCACCAGCGACCATAGATCGTATTCACGATCGCAGGACTCGTGAAGCCGAATGGGCCATCGCCAAACTGATCGATACCATGCTGCACCACAACGGCAAGATGTTGATCTCCACACAAATGCGGAGCCCAGGCGCGACGAATTTCCAAGAGCGCACGTTTTCGTCCCGATTGTGGCCAACCATTGCAGTCGAGATCGGCAAGCAATCGACTATTGCGGCCACCGTGCATGTGGACGGCTCCACAGAAGGCCGTCGCGGATAGTACGCACTTCATTTCTGCGCCACCGCTGTAATCCTGTCCCCATTGGCGAAGAAACCTTTCTTGTCTCTCGCCCAAAAGCTCCAAACCAGGCAGATCGATACTCTTCGGATCGTAAGATGGATCGTTGATGTGGTCCGGACGCGGTCCCATTTGAGGGATCTTGCCGGCGGGCCCAGACTTGAACTTTCGATCTTCTAGAATGGCGAAGTCGATGCCTCCGACCGTCATCCGCGTGAAGTAGACGCGGACGTCCCGGTTGACTGGGGCAGGATCAGGCGAGTCGGGCAGATGCCAACTCTGCTGACGCTGGACTTGATTGACATAAGCCACCGGATAGCGAAAGCCACCATCCGCATCTCCTTCGATCGTTGAGACTTTGCCACTTTCGCCCCAAAGATTTCCGTGCCCCACATCGTGGTCGTCGGGAATACAGACCGTCGGGCGATCGCGAATGATATCGCGAAACTGTAGACCAAACTCAATCCAGCCCGCCGTATGTTCCGTGTGGCGATAGGTTTGGTCGCCGCCGAAGAAGATTACATCGGGATCGTGCGAGCGAAGGTTGTCGATGATCTCAGTGCGTGGGCCAATAGTACGGCTCGAATTGCAACTCAAGTTTGCGACAATGATCACGTCTTTTTCCACAGGATCGCGGCGAATCACTCCCTCGAACATCGCCTTCTCTCCGTGTCGGACACGGTAGGGAAAAGTTTTCGAACCATCCCAGCCTTCGATACGAAAATGTGCATCCCATCCTGGATAAAGCACGTCAGCTTTAGCGACTTCTTTCCATTCGCCGGTGCTCATTTTCAATTCAAGCCGCGCCTGACGATCCTCCCCAGGCTTTAGAGGGAAGAGTTGCGCGCTCATCTTCAGAACGCCCTTCTGGTGCGTGTAGTAAGCGAAACAAACCACTTCCTCGCGCGGTACATCCATCGCTGGAGGCGGATTCGCAGCACTAGCGTTTTTTCCCTTGCCTTTCGCATTCTTGTTCGGACGCGACGTTGCAGCGATTGATCCTTTGGTCCACCACTCTCCTGTCGCAAGCGAATCCAGCTTTGGAAAATCCGGCCCGAAAGGAAGCTCACCACCGGACTGCGCACCAAGTACAGACGACTCTCCAAATGTGGACAACGACCCCCGCCAAAAAAACAATGGTGCAATCTTCAGTAACAAGCGTCGTGTAATGTTCATCATTGGTCTGTGTGTGTGGTTATTTTACAGAAAGAAGTATCGATTCTATCATATGAAAGAAACATTCGCGTTGCAGTAAACCCGGTGGAAGACGGTTGTTTTTCCGAGGTGCTGATTCTACAGAGACCGTTTTGTGGTCGCGTAAAGAAACAAAAGCCGGTGAATAAGGCGACGCTTGAAAATTGCATGTCATCCCAAAATAACCTTAGTAAAGTTTGTTTTTTTTAAAGTATTTATGTATTTAAATCATTATTTCCAAACGGACAACTTGCCGTATTATAGCGTAGTGGTCGCGAGTAATTCATTGTAGGTAAGGGTACGGTACAAGAGTGCAACTGTTTATTTACGCTCATGGGATTGATCTTTCTGAGTCGGTGATCCGTCAAACACATCAAAAGCTGCAGTTGGCTCTCGACAGGCTAGAAGAGCACATTGAAACCATCCACGTTTATTTGGTCGATAACAATGGCCCCCTTTTGGGCGGTATTGATAAGTTGTGCCGCATCGTGGTTCAAGTTCGAAAGCAAGAATGCATCGAAATGGAAGATATTGATTCACGAATGGATGCTGCGATCGATCGCCTTACAGACCGCTTAGGTGTTGCTGCAAGCAAAAGAGCAGAAACTCTGCTTCGACACAGCAAACCAGCGCGTCGTTGGCTCGGGTTTGATGATTCCATAGTCTTTGGCGAAAAAGATTAGAACTAGATCCAGCATCATTGAATCAATCGATTTCGCTTGCGTGCTTTGTATACACTACCTGGGTCGGAAAAATGGACGACGATGAAACAGAACAACGAGGAAGCTGAACAACGATTGGATTGCATCATGCCTCGAGAGTCGCGCGGATGATCACGATCCACCTTATGTTATCGGCGATGCACCAAATTATTTGAAGAAAAGGCGGGCGGTGTGAACTGGTTGAATTACCATCATTTGCAATACTTTTGGGTCGTGTCTCGCGAGGGATCCGTTGCACGGGCGAGTGAAGTATTGCATGTGACTCCTGCGACGATTAGCATTCAGCTTCGTGATTTGGAAAATGCTTTAGGTGTTGAGCTTTTTCGAAAATCAGGACGTGGGTTGGCTTTGACGGAAATGGGTGTCGCCGTTCAGGCCTATGCTCAAGACATATTCACGACAGGCCAAGAATTACTGGACATGGTCAATGGTCGCCCTGTTGGCGGGCCCATGATCCTTCGTGTTGGGATCAAGGACGTGATGCCAAAGCTCGTGGCTCATCAGTTGCTCGCGCCGACCCTGCAGATGTCTGAGGATGTGCGATTGGCATGTTACGAAGGGGGCATCTCTAAGCTGATTGCCGATTTAGCAATACACAAACTCGATGTCGTCCTATCGGATACACCTATCGATCCTGCGATGAAGGTGAAGGCTTATTCACACCTGCTGGGAGAGTCAGAAGTTGTACTGGTGGGAACGAAGTCCCTCGCGAAAAAGCTCCGGATCGGATTCCCGGGTTCATTAACTGGGGCGCCGTTGTTGTTGCCGATGAAGAATACGCTCCTTCGTCGATCCATCGATTACTTTTTTGAAGAGATCGATGTGCGGCCAAGGATTGTTGGCGAGTTCGAGGACAGCGCGATGCTCAAGATGATGGGAAAGGCTGGAGTCGGTGCTTTTCCTGTTGCCAGCGCGATTAGCAAAGAAGTGGAAGAAATGTACGGAGTCGAGATGATCGCCAAGATTCCGAATCTGACCGAAAAGTACTATGCATTATCCGTAGAACGGAAAGTAAAGCATCCGGCCGTTCTCGCTATCTCTGAGGTTGCTCGAAGAAACCTTAGCGTTAGCAAATTCTAAGCAAAGAACTTACAGACGAACACATCATCCCTCATCCCGACATCCCGACATCCCGACTTCGAGTAAGCGGTAAACCGCAATGCGTCCACGATCCACGGAATCTAAAGACCAAGCATCGTTCTATTTGCTGCGGTCAGGAACCCCTCTTGCATCAAATCGCTTCCGAGGTCTCGGAGCTGACCTCTTTAACCGCCCTTCATAGATTGGGCAATTACCCGTAGTCCAGCCCGCATTCATCCCTAGAACAACGAAGCAGAATCAAGACCTTTATATGTTACCCGACGATGGTCAGCCGAACATGTCATCAAAGGCCGAGCGGTTCAACTGGGAATAAAGCATGTCGCATAAGGCGGAAAATTGTGTTTCGGTGACATCACCGGATTCGTGGTCATACATGAAGGCGTTTCCGGAAGGAAGCCATCCTGCATAATCACCGTTTCCAAAATCGAACCATGGGTAGCTATTGTTAGGAAGTTCAATGTGATGATGAGCCATCATAAAGTGATTTGCACCAAGCAAAATCCTTTCTGGGGGCATGAATCCGCCAATGAAACTCGATTCACAAATACCACCGAACGCCTTGTACAGTTTATTGATTTCTGAAGGTGTATTCGACGGCAATTCAATACGCTGCGAGAGGCGCAGCCGCGGATGAAAGGCCATTGATGGAAACGTAAAGCCAAACCAGACAAACCACGGTGAATCATCCGATTTATTGAGCTCGATAAACATTGGATGATCGGCATCAGCGTTATCAAGTAGTTGTCTCAACGCGTCACAACCAGAAGTCGCAGCCAATCGTTGGAAGTATGGAGCGCCTTCGGAGTATGCCGCACGTTCTTCCTCAGTGAATATCTCGAGCAAATCGTGAGGCAGAGACTCTATCGGTCGCTCCCAAGATCGAATTTTGACGTTTCGTTCGATTGACATTGGTCCAGTGGCGTAACGCTTGAAATCACGTGATCGCGGCCAAGTGACCTTGCGCGCGATCCGCAACTCTCGAGCTTTGCTTTGATGCGTCTATCCTGGGTATAGATTGATTAGGCTAGCAGATAAGCTCCGACACAATTCACATCAAACTAAGCAGGCTAGGAGTGCGTTCTCTGCGATTACTATATAGCCAAGGATCGATAGACACAAACACAATTACGCTCGATTCCCTTTGGCTTCACGAAAGGTCGCTTCGATAAACGAACTACTCGTTATTGGAAGTACGAGTACAATGACCAAACGGTCAAGCAGTCGATCCGTCCATGCAATCAATCCACTCCTCATACACACAATAGGTCTCCAAGATGCTAGGTTTCGATGCTCGATTCTAATGCGTCTCGGCTTGTTCGAAGGTGGATGGGGATTAGCTCGCTCGCTTTGATTGCAGCCACTTATCGGCTCTGGACCCCGCAAACTGTCTTCCCTCAGATTCCAGCGATCGAGTTGCTCTGCAGCATTCCGAGATGGCTTGACTGGTGCGTGCTAGCAAGTTTGGTGGTTGGCGTATGTCTTCTCACATTCTCTCGCGGCGAGCGTTGGATCTACTTGGGTTGCTACGTGGGAATGGGGAGCTTAATCGCTACCATCTGCTTGGACCAACATAGATTTCAGCCGTGGGCACACCAACTGGGGATTTTTCTCTTCGTATGGCTCACATGCCCGATTCGACTGCAACATCTGCTGATCCGTTGGTTGATGATCAGCATTTATTTTTTCTCAGCGTTGGGAAAACTCGACTATGAGTTTTTACACTCGGTCGGCCAAAGCATGCTAGGAGCGATCGCCAAGCTCCTAGGTCAAGATGCAGATACGATCCCCAGTGGAACACGAGTCGTTTTGATTGCAATGTTTCCGCTCATCGAGCTATCGATTGCTTTGGGGCTGGCATGGCCAAAGAGTCGGTACTTCGCCGGCTGGCTTGCGATAGGACTTCACCTCTCCCTGCTAGTGATTCTCGGTCCGTTGGGATTGAATCATCGGCCTAGCGTACTGGTTTGGAACGTGCAGTTTGCCGTGTTGGCCTTCCTGCTTTTTATCCGAACAGGTCAACAGTCTGTCGCAACTCCTACAGAAGAACCAAACACAAAGAGTGAATTGCGGAACCGCTTCCCAACATGGTTGCAATGTTCTTGTGCATCGTTGATTGGAATCGTCATGATCATGCCAGCAACGGAGCGGTTCGGAGTTTGGGACCATTGGCCGAGTTGGGCGTTGTATGCACCCCACAGTAGCCGCGTTCGAGTAGAAGTGTCCGGTCCTGGTCTCAGCCGCTTACCCGCGGAGCTCGTCCAATTGACGGACTTGACCGTTCCAGCGAATGAAGAAATCCTAGGCTGGATCAACGTACCGATCGATCGTTGGTCACTTCAATCGTTGGATACACCGATCTACCCGCAAGCTCGCTTCCAGTTAGGCGTAGCCCGACAAATCGTCGGAGTAGTTGACTCCGAGCCCGATATTCGCGTGATCCTTCTCGGGTGCTCTAATCGCTTTAACGGTCAGCGTTCCAGTGAAGTTTTGCAGGATAACGCGCAACTCGAAAAAGCAGCATCACAATACTGGCTAAACACCCGCCCGCGAAATTGAAGCGATGTGCATTCCATCTGGCGATGCAGTATGATACAAGAAAACACACCGGAAATCCCTATACCGTTAGTTAGGGTTGATTCATTCACCGTAAGCCATTGGAGGTTATGATGCCGAAAGCAAATCGACGTGCGTTTTTGCAAGGTGCCGGAGTTTCGCTGGTGGTTCCTCCATTTCTTTCATTAACGCGATCTGTCAATGCGGCATCCTCTTTTCCATCGGCAGCGCATCCTGCCACCACAGCCACCGGCGCTCCTCTACGCATGGCCTTCATGTCGATTCCCAACGGAGTTCAACAAGATCACTGGTTCCCAACCAATGGCGAAGATGGAATCGTATTGAGCCCAACCTTGGAACCTCTAGCAAAAGTAAAGAGCAAGATTCAGGTAATTGGTGGGCTGGATCATATTCACGCCACTGCGGGCAATGACGGAGCCGGTGATCACGCACGAGCAAACGCGACTTTCCTCACGGGAGCTCGCGCACGCAAGACAGCAGGTAAAGACATTCACGTAGGAATCTCCGTCGATCAAGTTGCAGCACAGCGAGTTGGGGGCGCAACCCGCTTTCAGTCGCTCGAACTATCGAGTGACGCTGTCAGAAACTCTGGGAGTTGCGACTCGGGCTATGCATGCGCCTATCAATACAATCTTTCATGGAGTTCTCCGACGACGCCAGTGACTCCAGAACCAAACCCTCGACTGGTATTTGAACGCTTGTTCGGAGCTGGCGAACATGGCCAACGTCAAAAGAACTTCGAGTTGCGACAACAATCGAATCGATCGGTGTTGGATTTTGTTCTGGAAGATGCCAAGGAGTTGGCCAGATCGCTATCCAGCGAAGATAAAACCAAACTCGAAGAATACGTATCCAGCGTGCGGCAGATCGAAGAGCGAATTAAATCCGCAGAACGATTCGGATTGGTACCGGATCCGAATTTGCCAACACCGGATGGTGTCCCGATAGATTTTGGAAATCACATCGATCTCAACTTGGACCTGATGTTGCTCGCATTTCAGACGGATTCAACCAGAATAGCCAGTCTGTTGATTGCCTATGATGGCAGCAATCGAACCTTTCCGGATTTAGGCATCATCGAAGGTCATCATTATCTAACACACAACCAAAGAGTGCCCGAGCTTGCCAAAAAGGTTGCCCTCATCGACCGATTTTATATGCAGAGATTTGCTAAATTTCTGGAGAAGATGGACCATGTCCAGGATGTTGATGGCAACACGATGTTGCACAACAGCATGATCGTTTATGGCGGGGCGATTGCGGATGGAAATCGTCATACACATGCCAATTTGCCGGTCGTTTTGGCCGGTGCGGGTGGCGGCATGCTGAAGACGGGACGATTTGTCGATGCCAAGGAGAAGCCGATGTCGAATCTATTTGTCGAGATGCTCAATCGGTTTGGAGTAGAGACCACGGCGTTCGGCGATTCCAACGGAGGCTTGTCGGAAATCGGTTAACAGTAGCACCTCCTAATTTCCGCAGGGTAAACTGCAGAGACGGGGCTGAGTTCGCCAATCTCTTTTCAGGTTTGCAGGAAGCCGTCTTGACGTTAGAATTCTCGGGTGGAGTTTTGTGGGATCGCAAGGATCAAAGAACTCGATGAATGCAGGCTCTTGCCCTCGTAGCTCAGTTGGATAGAGCAACGGATTTCTAAAAGATAAACCCTATCTTTCAAAGCTTTGCAAAACAGGCTTTTTCTCAGGGAAAAAAGCACTTTCTGACAATAGCAAGACGTTGTTAAATGGCGAAAAAAGTCGTTTCCAGGTGTAGACTACACCCGAAGCGAAAAAGAAAAACGCGCGTAAGCAGTAACGGGTTTTCGGCCATACACAAGCCTAGCCTACGCGCGTCTTGTTTCGAATCAGGATACTTGGCACTGCTTCGACTCCAGCGCGTCAATCCTGGCACGAAGTTCACCTAGTTCACTAATCGCCGACAAGCTAGCCAAAATCGCCTTGGAAGCGTTCAATCGTGTCGATGGCTCATTTGCCTCGCCTAACAACTCGACAAGCGTATCGGCCGCTTTTGTCGCTCCCTGCGTCAGTCTGCCGACTGCTTCATTGGTGATCTGGCTTCGAAGTTCAGAGACTCGATTCTTCATCTTGTCGCTTGATGCGATTCGGTACGCAGTACGTGAAGCGACTCCAAGTTGCTGCGCCGCATTTTTCGTGCTGGATCCTGTCGCCAACAGCAACGCCAGACTCTCAAACTTGCCAGAACTAGCCATTCGTTGCCACCTGTAACAATGAAGCAGACAACGGAATGAACACCTCGTTGTTGTCGAGTGGCTCGCACTGTTGAAGCGACTTTCGTTCCTCGTTGAACGATCTGACGTAGATGCTGTCCATCGACTCATCAACAGCAACATCGATCTCCGGTTCGTCTGGCAACTCTTTCGAAGTGCGACGATACCCAACTCTGCCGACGTTATCGCTTGACGACTCGATGAGTCCTGATGTCAGCAACGGAAGAACCAACTCTGTCGCATCATTCCAAGTCTCAGGATCGCCAATCAGGTTTTCTCGGAACAGCTCGCTTTCACTCATCCATCGATCTGTCGGCAAAACAACGTAAACGATTGCCACGGCATTGATAGTCTTGAGTCGATCGCCAACGAGTCTTCTAGCGTATGCTTCCCCCAATGGAGTAATGAACAGACTGGTAACCTGTCCTCCACTGAACAAAGCGTTC
>JAJTID010000035.1 GCA_021300155.1 Pirellula sp. | reverse complement strand
TTGATCGCATTCATGCTCGAAGGGTTTTTGTTGGATGATCGTTGGCATCGACTTGGGAACAACCAATTCATTGTGCGCCATCTTTCAGGATGGCAAACCACAACTCATTCCCAATGCGCACGGTGGATTCCTTACGCCCTCTGTTGTTGCGATCTTGCAAGATGGATCCGTTCTGATTGGGGATGCAGCGAAAGAAATGCGAGTCACCCAACCGGATCGTTGCGCGTCGCGGTTCAAACGCTTGATGGGAAGCGAAGAGAAAATCGAGATCGCAGGAAAACAGTTCACAGCTCCACAACTTTCGAGCCTCGTTCTGCGATCTTTGAAGACGGATGCCGAACATTTTCTTGGGGAAACCGTGGACGAAGCGGTCATTACTGTTCCCGCTTATTTCAATGACAACCAGCGTCGAGCAACCAAACTGGCAGGCGAGATGGCGGGCTTTCAAGTGCGAAGGATCGTCAATGAGCCCACGGCGGCTGCGTTAACCTATGGCTTTCATGATCGTAATGCCGAAAAGCATTTGATGGTGATCGATCTTGGAGGGGGAACGTTCGACGTCACCATCATGGAGGTTTTCGAGGGGGCGCTGGAGATCGTTGCAACGAGCGGCGAAAGTATGTTGGGTGGAGAAGACTTCACCGACCGATTGGTATCTCACGTATTGCAGACGGTTGGCAAACAGCTTGAGTCTGCCGAAATGCGTCAACCCTTGTTGGTTTCGAGGCTTCGCCAAGCTTGCGAGCAAGCCAAGATTGGTCTCGCCCGTAACGAAGCTGTCGACATTCGTATCCCAACCGAAGATGGGTTATCTGATCATTCTCAAGTACTGTTTCAGTTACGCTCGACAGCGTTTCTCGAGATGATGGAGCCGCTTCTGGCGAGGTTGCTGGGGCCGATCCAACGGGCGTTGCGAGACTCCGAACGTTCGATCGACGACATCGATGAAGTGATCTTTGTCGGTGGTGCGACTCGAATGCCATGCTTGAGCGATTTCCTGAGTCATCGGCTCGGTGTACGTCCGCGTGCGGATTTCAATCCCGACGAAGTCGTCGCGTTAGGTGCTGCCGTACAAGCGGCGTTGATTTCGGAGGACCGTGCGGTCGACGATATGGTGATGACGGATGTCTGTCCGCATACGCTCGGGGTGGAAATCATGAAGGAGCTCGGAGGGCAACGGGTCGAGGGGTACTTTAGTCCAGTCATCCATCGCAATACGACCATCCCTGTTTCGAAAGAAGGGATGTTCTCAACGGTAGAACCGAACCAATACAGTTTGGAGTTGAGGGTCTTTCAAGGGGAGGGTCGCAAAGTCAAAGACAATCTGCTTCTTGGAACATTGCACGTGACGGGAATTCCGCCGGGGCCGGCAGGCTCCCCGATTGCGGTCCGCTTTACTTATGACACCAATGGCATTTTAGAAGTGGAAGCGATTGTGCCATCGTCTGGCAAGCGATTCAGTACGGTATTGGCACCAGCATCGACGGGGCTTACGAAGAAAGAGATCGACAAAGCCGTTCGCGAGATGCAGCAATTCAAGTTCTATCCCCGAGACGAAGTCGAGAATCAGCGACTATTGCTCTTTTGTGAGCGCATTGTGGGTGAAGTCAGTCCCTTTCAACGCCAAGAGTTAGAAGCGGCTATCGACGTGTGGGAACAAGCGTTGTCGAGTGGTGATCGAGAGTTTTTTGAGTCCACCAAGGCAGGCCTGCTCGTGATGCTATCATCTCTCGGGTTTCCGTTTATAGGTGGTAACGAAACACCATGACGGAACCTGCAGAGACTGGATCTGCAGATCGTGAAGGTCGGGAAGAGCAGATTCGCACATACATCCATCGCGCCCTTTTCGCAACGGATATGGAATCGCCAGCCGAGCTTATACGCGCACGCGAGGTCGTTTTGGGCCGCGATCTCCCGAAGACTTTCTTGCAGCGCCGAGATTCCGAGGAGTATCTCCAGCGACGAGAGGCGAATAAAGCGAAGATCGAGGAATGTCGAACTAAGTTCTGGGATTTAACGCATGAGCAATTGCAAGCGATGCTCGATCTTGATTCGCTTGATCAAGATGCCGATTTGCAGTTCTCCGCAGAGCGTTTGATTCATGTTTCAACTCTGCGAGGCGATTTTTCGGAGTTGGCGAAGCGTTTGGGTCATAAGGATCGTATAGCACGGGTATTGAAGAGCTTGATCATGCTCGCTCCCCGTGAAGCTGCGGGATTCCGCGAAGCCGAATTGCGCACCATGCGGACGGGACAGACCGACAAAGAAATGAAGCTGGGAGCAATACGAATCCGTGAAGAATTCCCTGCGATCTTCGCGTTGGAATCAAGTTGGTTGACAGAGGTTGAAGCGTTTCAACGCCGCTCGAATCGAGTGCGAACGTATCACCAAGCGGAATCAGCAACCAACAATTGGGTGGTTTGGGTTTGGCTCTCACTCGTACTGGGCGGTGCAGCTATTCGATACATCGGCAGATTGATGCGTGGGGAGTAAGCGTTGGAAGAGCAAGAGCCGGTAGATTGGAACTTACTTCAGCATAACCCTCAAGCATTCTTTGGACTGCCAATATCTTTCGATCGTAAAGATTTGAAGCGAGCTTACAACGTTTGGTTAAAGCGATTCAAGCCAGAGCAGTATCCGACAGAGTTCCAACGCATTCGAGCGGCCTATGAGCTTCTGGAAAGCCAATTGCGGTTTCAGAGGAATCAAGAACTACCACCGGAGGATAGCATTAGACCAACGCTATCCGATACGGACCCAGTTTCGTTGCCTGACAACTCAGGCCACTCTCAAGAGAAACAATCACCAGTCGAACCAGTCGCATTTGTTCGAGAGCTCCTCGCACGGAAGGATCGCGAGGGAGCAGTCCTGGAACTCTCTCAAAAGGAACAAAAGACATCCTTTGAATACTATGCTTTGGCAGTACTTTCGGATTTCACGCAGTCTTGTGCAGAAGAGGACTCAACAGGCTTTGTCGACTGGATACTCGCTGGCTTAGAAACGCATCGAGGGGATCCATCGTTATTGCAATTGTTGAGAGCTTACCTGCGCGAAGCATCGATGAACAAGCGAGACATGAAGCGGATTCTCGAACGCATCGTGACGATTTTCCCGAACGACTGGTTCTATTATTTGAGTGAGCCATTATGGTTGAGGTTCGTTCACGAAGTGGATTGGTCCACGTTTGTTGAAACGCTACAGCAATGTGATCGAATGATTCGGGATCCACGCCAATACGGGAGGTTGGCCTTCAAGACCCGGCTATTGCGTGCAGCGCTCTTCAGAGCGCCTGATGACTGGTGCAAAGAAACTCTTGATGAACTAGAAGAGAATAGCCAGTCGATGAACAGTTCGCTCTTGCCAGAATTCGAAATTGTCGCGGGCCTTTTAACCCTCAAGCAAAGGGCTGAACGCTTTTTGTCGAAGGGGCCAATGTCTCAACGTATCTTCGACTCCATGCGAAGCTATTGTGAAGATTCGGAAGAGGTTTGGCAGAAGAAGATTATTGCGAGCCAAGCGATTCTAGCGGCCAATCCTTCGGCCGTACTTTCCGAGTTTCAATACACGGATATCGAAGCAAAAGACTTGGTGCTCCCCTGGATTATCGTTTCCAGCGAGGTTCGTGAACAGTTGGGCTTCGTAGACGAATCGTCGGAATCTCCACAAGCGTATGGGAATGCGACGATCAGTTTACTGCAGGAGATCGACAGGTCCTTTGCTTATTCGAAGATTACGTCGAATCAGCGTCACAAATCGCTGAAAACCATCGGAACCGCAGCGCTTAGTTTTTTGGGAGTCATGCTTCCTGGGACAATTCTCACGATGTGGCTGAGCAGCGGGATCAACGTTCGAACGGCAGGCGCCTCGATGATCTTGGGAACCGTTGTTTTGCTGGTTTCGCTGCTACTGTCAATCGGAGCGGTGGTCTGGGCCTTTCGTAATCCGATTCGTCGAATCGAGGCCCTTTATGCGCAACGACTCTCCAAGTTGCTGGAGGAGCATTATCGAGACAAGGGGCGAGCAATGGTCTCGCGCATGTTGGCTGCCACTCATTTGAGTTTTCACGATTTGCTGCAAGTCGCGTTTCAATGTATCCATCAGCAGGAATTAGCGTTCGGCGTTAGCAGAGTGGTACCACAATATATGCGTCAAGACGTCGGGCTGTGGATCTATGCAACTGCCGTTCGTTTTCAACGATGAGCCTACCGGTAAAGCGGCAAAACCATGGTCGATTTGAATAGTCGACCGCCACTTCATCGCAAAAAAGTCTTTATAATTGGCCGAGTTCTACGACTTTAAACTGATTAATGCTTGAATAAACAAGGGGTGAGAAAATGTGCGATCAAGATCATTTTGAAGAAGATCTAAAGAAGTACTCACGGCGAGACATGGGCATCCTGATGTCGGCGGCGGGAGCTGCGATGATGTTTCCACGATCCGCATTTGCCGTGGATGTCGCAGAGAACGAAGTTGAAATCAAAACGCCTGATGGAGTTTGTGATGCCTACTTTGTGACACCGAAATCGGGAGCTCACGCAGCAGTCATTGTTTGGCCCGATATATTTGGATTGCGACCTGCATTTCGAACGATGGGAAAACGACTCGCAGAATCGGGCTATAGTGTGCTTGTGGTCAATCAGTTCTATCGCAGCAAGAAAGCGCCAGTTGTCGAAACAGACGCGAGCAATGCGTCGATTCAAGATGTTCGTCCGCTAGCGCAAGCACTGAATCCAAAGACTCATATGACGGATGCGAAAGCCTTCGTCGAGTGGTTGGACGCTCAACCTCAAACCGACACCAAACGCAAGATTGGCACAATCGGTTATTGCATGGGAGGGCCGATTGTCTTGCGAACGGCTGCGGCTGTACCGGAGCGAATAGGTGCGGGAGGATCCTTCCACGGTGGAGGCTTGGTAACTGCGAACGACGATAGCCCACACCGATTGATTCCAACAATGAAGGCCAGTTTTCTCATTGCGATCGCTGAGAATGATGATCAGCGTGATCCGGAATCCAAAAACGTTTTGAAAGCGTCTTTCGAGCAAGCCAAGTTATCGGCAGAAATCGAAGTTTATCCGGCAGGTCACGGCTGGTGCCCTCCGGATACGAAGGTCTATCATAAAGAGCAATCCGAGCGAGCATGGGCTAGGCTTCTGGCGCTATTCGAAAAGTCGTTGGCAAAGTAACGGGATGCATTCAGCGTTCGGTGAAAATGGGAGAAGCATTCCCTGCGTGGTTTGTGCCCCCTTCGTAATACAAAATTTACCTGTGGAAACAAAAAGTGTGTGGAGCTGAACTCGAACTAGAAAAGATGATGTTACAGAGTATGAAGAGGCATTCGGTAGGTTGGATCGCTGCAATCTTTTGTCTGGTTGCATTTTTTTGCAGTGACAATGCTTTGGCATTGGACGCTGCAAAGCGTTGGAATCTGTTGATCATCACAGCGGATGATATGAACGCGGATTCGAGCGGCTGGATTGGCTGTACACTTGGTGCGACGCCCAGCCTTGACACGTTTTCGAAAACAGCCCATCGGTTCGTCAATTCCCATGTTACCGTACCCATTTGCCAACCGGGACGTTCCGCTTTGATGACGGGCCGGGTTCCGCATCGCAATGGAGCTCTTGGTTTCAATCCAATTCGTCGTGACTTCACTACTTTGGTTGAATTGCTCCGAGAACAAGGATACTACACGGGGGTTATCGCTAAAGCGGTTCACATGGCGCCGCCAGAGAAATTCCCATGGCATCGTATTGGCGAGCAATCGCTTGGCAAACAGCCGACTAAGTTTGCCGATTCCTTTCGCCAAATGCTTTCAGAAGCAACCGAAAAAGACCTGCCGTTTTTTATCAACGCAAACATCTGTGATCCACATCGTCCCTTCATCAGCGGCGGAGGCATGAAAACAAAAACCAATGAGATGCTCGATGGAGTTCGCATTTACCAGCCAAACGAAGTCAAGGTACCAGCTTTCTTGGAGGACCTACCTAGCGTTCGCGAAGAAGTAGCCCAATACTATTCAAACGTCAGTCGATTCGACGTGACTTTCGGTTTGTTGATGACTGAGTTACAGTCCGCAAATAGACTCGACGATACCGTCGTTGTTTTCCTTTCGGATCATGGAATGTCGTTCCCCTTCTCTAAGGCGACCGTTTATCAAAACGGTACATGGTCACCTGTTTTGATTCGAGTCCCCGGCATGGAGGCGAAAACACACGATGCGTTCGTTAGTAGTGTCGATATCATGCCATCGCTTCTTGAATTATTGAAGATCAATCCGCCCGCTGGCATGGACGGTCGGTCATGGGTGGATCTTCTGCATGGGAAAACACAACCCAATCGGGACTTTGTCGTGACGCACGTCAATACGGTTAGCAGCGGGAAATCTTTCGCACAGCGATGCATTCGAACCAAAACCCATGCATTGATGTACCATGCATGGGTTGGTGGACAGGATAAGTTTCGAGTTGAAGCCATGAGCGGCTTGAGCTTTGCGGCAATGAACGATTCGACCGATCCAAAGATACAGGCTCGTGTCAGGCAGTTGGTGGAGGGGGAGTCGTTGATGTTCTTCGACTTAACAAAGGATCCTACAGAACGTCAGAACATGGTTCGCGACCCAGCTTATGCAAACGATATCAAAATGCTCAGTGAAAAGTTACTAGACCATATGCAAAAGACGGAAGATCCACTATTGAGGAATTTTGAAACCGTCATGTCACATTCACGATAGAATGCCCAGCCAAACGCTCTCCACAAAAATGCCAAAGCAATGTATTTGCTCGCGGGGCCTTGTTTCTGACTTATCGTAAGGCCGAGAATCGGAAGTCTGCACCGTGACCCCATTAGACGAAGTCGGTTAGATGGCGTAATTAAATCGCCAACTGGAAACCTTCGAACGGCACCGCACCCTGCAACAGACCAATGGAGGACTCGGTTTCTTCAGAAGTCGCAGCTATATCAGTGGTCGCTCGGGGAGTTGAACCCCGACGCCTTTCGGCACCAGATCCTAAGTCTGGCGTGTCTGCCAATTTCACCAAGCGACCATACCACGAGCTAGAGTCTATCAATTGCCATGTTCTATGCAAGTGTTGAACGGGCTCACGATTTCCTTTCGCAATTTCATCGGATATTAGCGATTCCGAGGCCACTAAAATAGTTGCCAATCAGAGATTTTGGCGTTCCAGCGGTCTGCTTTGAGCGAAGTAGGAGAGAAAGTCTTGGCGATTCGCCGAACCTGGCTATGCTGTGAAGCGTAACAGCACGAGATTCGTACTCTTTTCAAGGTTCGTTGTTATGCCGTTCGGAATGATGTCACCCTTACTCGCCGCGTCTGATTTTTGGATGGCAAAATGGTTAACCCCGTTTTGGTTCATTGGTGCAGGGATTGTCATTGGATTTGCTGCTTTAGCTGCTTTTTTGTTGATTTTCTCGCTGCTAATGGTCCCGATGAAGGGACTGGAAAGGCAGCGAAAAGACGGAACATTGCATTACGTCGCAGCTGTTATCACCCTCTTGTTCGGGGCCGGGATCGGCTATTTCTTGCGTTCTGGCGAGATTGGGCAGGCGTTTTTGGTGAAGGGGGAGTTCGCGACAGAAGAGTGGCTTTTGGTATCGTTCGCGGCGACTGCAATGGCTGGTGTCATCGTTTGGGCCGTACTTTTTTGTTCCTCTTCTCGATTTTTCGGCGAGTTACGGTCCTTGCTTTTCGAAGGCGTCGGCTTTTCGATGATTGTTGTCCTAGCCGCAGTTGCCGCCATTGGATTGGCTGCAACACCGTGGGTTGATAGGCCAGCCGAGGCGTTTGCCAGCATCCCCCAGTTCTTTACACCGCAGTCTTCGTTCAAGGAGTATACCGTTGCAGGAGCAAAAACACCGGAGGACAGAAAGCTTACAAAGATAGAAGTACAGTATGATCCAGGGACGCTGGGGTCGGTTCGGATTGAATCCAATCGACGAGTCATATTGGCTGACGCATCTGAGATTGAAAAACTGAAGTTCGCTGCGGTTACGATCGATGCAGACGCTCCGAAAGTTTGGGAGCGCGCAATGGGGCCGGCCAAATGCCCGCTCCCCTTGATCGGCGGTGCGGAAGTGTATGTTCAAAACGAAGAAATCGATGATGCGACGTTAACCATTGCGATTCGGTCTTATCCGACTGTTCCTCAGTCGCTCTCCATATTGTTGACAGCCATTTTTGTAACGGTGTTTGGGTTGCTGTTTTTCCTGATGCAGGGAGCAGGACCAAAGACCGCTGCTATCGCTTTATCGGCTGCGAAAAGCGAGCTGTCGCAACCACTGCCAAAGATTCTCATTACCATCGTCGGTTTGGCTATTCTTCTCTTTGTGTTTCTTCCGTTCCATACGTTTGGAGAAGACATCAAACTACTGAAGGATTGCGGCGTTACCTTGACACTGATCGCCGCTATTTTCCAAGCGGTATGGTCTGCGAGCACTTCCGTTAGCGATGAAATCGAAGGCAGGACAGCTTTGACTCTATTGAGCAAACCGATTCACCGCCGCTCCTTTATCTTAGGCAAGATCTTCGGTGTTTTCTGGATCGTCATGCTGATGTTTCTGATCCTGGGATCCTTTGAGCTTTTTGCCGTTGCTTACAAACCGATTGTGGAAGCGAGGGAGAACTCTACCGATGCGCCGCTGTGGCAAGTTTGTCATGCGGAAATGTTCCAAACCATTCCCGGGTTGGCACTGGCGTTTATGCAGAGCGTTGTGCTTGGTGCTATTTCTGTGGCGATTGGAACACGAGTATCCATGATCGCCAACTTTTCTATCTGTTTTTCGATCTATGTGCTCGGGCACTTAACGCCAGTCATCATGGAATCCACGGCAGGTGGATTGCCGCTTGTTGAGTTCTTTTCCCAGTTGATCTCTGCGGTAGTACCGAATTTGAATCTGTTCACAATGGAATCAGCGATCGACGCGGATGTGAGCATTCCGTGGTCTGTAATCGCCAGCGTTTTCATCTATACATCGATTTACGGGATTGGAGCCACGTTGCTCGGATTACTCCTTTTTGAAGAACGCGATTTGGCCTAAGCGTGATCGACCTCGTCTATTGCTTTCCTACTCAGGAGCGTCACGTCCAACAGATGCGTGACGCAGCGCCGAACTGTCGCTTTATCGAAGCGACGCAAGCGAACATTCCGCAACGGATTTTCGATGCGGAAGTCTTTGTTGGGCATGCCAAAGTTCCCGTACCCTGGGATCAAGTGGTAGAGAAAGGAAAGCTGAAATTCATTCAGTCATCCGCTGCAGGTCTCGACCACTGCCTGGCACCGTCCGTTATCTCGTCGGAGATAGTCGTCTGTAGTGCTTCCGGGCTGTTTGCCAACCAAGTGGCAGAGCAAACGTTGGCTTTACTTTTTGGATTGCTTCGAGGGATTCCGATTTTCTATCGCCAATGGCAAAACCGTGAATTTGTTCGTCGTCCCACCGATGACCTTTACGGCAAACGCGTCGGCATCGTCGGCATGGGTGGGAACGGTCGAAGATTGGTAAAAGTTCTTCAACCGTTCGGCGTATCGATTCGAGCTACGGATTATTTCCCAGATCGCAAGCCTGAGGGGCTGGATGAACTCTGGGATCACAATCGATTGCGTGAATTGGCGGAATGGTCTGACATTCTGATTTTGACACTGCCGCTCAATGAGTCGACGCGCGGGGTTGTTGATAAAGAAATACTAAGCGCGATGCCAAAGGGATCGTATTTGATCAACGTCGCTCGAGGGGCATGTGTTCGCGAATCAGACCTTTGCGAAGTGTTGGCGGAAGGCCATTTGGCGGGTGCCGGTTTAGATGTGACTGAAATAGAGCCATTGCCGAATGACAGTCCACTTTGGGGATTCCCAAATGTTCTGATCACTCCTCACGTCGGAGCGCAGGCGGTTTTGCGAACAGACGATACTACCAATTTGATTTGTGAAAATCTTCGACGCTATTTCTCCAACGAGAGTCTCTTCAACATCGTCGATAAATCGCTAGGGTTTCCACATCCGAGCGTGCTTTTCTCCGAGCGTAACGCTTAACTCCATGACTTGCAGGTTGGTGCCGACGGGATTGTAGCGTCGAATCGTCGCTCCGGATAAGTTGTTTTGATTCGACGAACCTTTTCTCAAGTGGTATACTCATAGCTTAAGATTCGTTGGATTTCTAACTTTTTGGAGTACCGAGAATGGCTTCCGTTTCAGATCGCCAAGCAACCACTGTCATGACTGGCGCCGATATTGTGGTTAAGTCTTTGGTGGATCACGGCGTCGACGTCATTTTCGCTTACCCTGGCGGTTGCAGCATGCCGCTGCACCAATCCCTTACGTTTTATGGGGACAAGATTCGCACGATTTTGCCAAGACATGAGCAGGGTGGTGCGTTTGCTGCCCAGGGGTATGCAAGGTCCACGGGTAAGATCGGCGTGGCCATGGCAACGAGTGGGCCGGGTGCGACCAATTTAGTGACCAGTATTGCAGATGCGAAGATGGACTCGATCCCGTTGCTGGCCATTACAGGGCAGGTTCCGACGGCGGTAATTGGCTCTGACGCGTTTCAAGAGACTCCGATGGTCGAAATCTGTCGGGGAATTACAAAGCACCACTACTTGGTGACCAAAACCGAGGATCTACCTCGGATCATGAAAGAGGCTTTCCATATCGCGACGACTGGTCGGCCGGGACCTGTTTTGATCGATATTCCAAAAGACGTTCAAATGATGAGTTGCGAGGTCGACTGGGATGTACCCATGGACTTGCCAGGCTACAAACCAGGCAGATTGCCGGATGCTCAACCCGAGCAAATTCGTCAAATCGCTGCGGCAATCAAGCATAGCAAACGCCCAATAATCTATTGCGGTGGAGGAATCGTAACAGGGGAGGCTTCCAACGAACTTCGAATGCTTGTTGAAAAGACAGGAATCCCTGTCACTATGACCGTCATGGGTCTTGGGGTTTATCCTGCGGACGCATCGCTTTCGATGGATATGTTGGGGATGCACGGCAGTGCCTATGCGAACTATGCGGTGAAAGAGTGTGATTTATTGATCGCATTGGGCGTTCGATTTGATGATCGAGTCACCGGGCATTTGGCTTCATTTGCTAAGAATGCCAAGATTGTGCACGTCGATGTGGATCCATCTGAACTCAACAAAAACAAGATCGCCCACATTTCGGTGCGAAGTGATATCAAGGTGGCTCTATCCGAACTCAACAAGATTGTTGAAGCTCCAGAGGATATTTCTGCATGGGTGAAGCACTGCAAGGACTTGAAGGCCAAGTTTCCATTTGCGTATGACGAACAGTTTGACGGTATTTTGCAACAGCATGCGATTCGAACACTTTCGAACCTTACCAAAAATCGCGAGACCTATGTAACGGTGGGAGTGGGGCAGCATCAAATGTGGGCCGCTCAATTCTTCCAATTCCGGAAACCTCGAACGTGGATGAGTAGCAGCGGTCTGGGAACGATGGGGTTTGGATTGCCATGCGCGATGGGTGTACAAGCGGCCCATCCTGACGCATTGGTGATCGACATCGACGGAGACGGGTCGTTCCAGATGAACATCCAGGAACTTGCAACGTTGCGATGCGAGAAGCTACCGGTCAAGGTTTTGCTTTTGAACAATCAGCATCTCGGAATGGTGGTCCAATGGGAAGATCGATTCATGGGTTCGAATCGAGCGCATACGTATCTCGGTCCAATCGACGATGAAGAAGCGAGTGGCCCAGGCTCAACCGTCGCCCATTCCTACGCTGCGAATCGGTATCCCAACTTCGTGCAGATTGCAAAGGGTTACGGCCTCGGTGCAGCAACCGTACGAAAGAAATGCGACCTCGAAGCTGCCTTACAAGAAATGATCAATTACCCCGGTGGGTTTGTTCTCGATGTCGAGGTTCCGTATCAAGAACACGTCCTGCCGATGATTCCATCGGGCAAGACGGTAGATGACATGATCCTGAAATAGGTATCAGCCTACAAAATCAAGGTTTAACTGTAGCGTGGGACCATTGTCCCGCGCGGATAGAACCATCGTCCCGCGCTTATTGACTTTGCAGGGACTTATTGGCGACCGGGACAATTGCCCCGGCGTTCTCGGCCTACCTCACCTTTTGTAGGCTAGATTGAAATAGGCGTTAGCAAACTGGGCTTTAGCAACGGTTGTTAATTGCTGCTTAAGTCCCTTAGTTCTTCGGCTGTCTGGCTAATGGAGCGCATGGTCACCGATTGCTCTTCTACGGCAGTGGCGATTGTGTTCATGCTGCTGGATACGTCCATTACACTTCGTTCGATCCCATCGATGGAAGTAACGACGTCCGCAATGTTGGACTGAATTTTTTCCACTGTCTCCGATATGTTCTTCGTAGCAGTTCCTGTTTGTTTTGCCAGATCTTTTACAGCGCTAGCAACCACCGCGAAGCCGCGTCCAGCCTCGCCAGCCCGAGCCGATTCGATGGTCGCATTCAGAGCGAGCAGGTTGGTTTGGTCCGCCAGTTCCTGAATGACTTCTACGATCTTCCCAATAACACGGCTCGATTCATCCAATCGTTGAACGTAGGCTTTGGTATCCGTCGTCAATCGACTTGCGTCTTGGCTGAGGCCAGCGGTGCGGTTGACACTTTCGGAGATCTCATTGATTGTTTGTGTGAATTGCGAAGAAGTTGATGAAATCGCCTCACTGATGGACGCCGTTTGTTCTCGACGCCCAACCTCTGCTGAAACATCCATCGCGTACTTTACAAATCCAGTTACCTCTCCATGGGCATTGAACGTTGGGTTGTAGCTTGCCCGTATCCAGATGACATTTCCATTCCTCGCGATTCGCTTGAATAACCCCTGGTAGTAGGTGCCTCGGTTGAGCTGTGCCCAGAAGTTCTTGTAGGCCTCCGACTGGTGCTCGGACGGATCGACAAACATTCGATGGTGTTTCCCCTGAATTTCAGTGAGCGAATATCCAAGTGTCTTCAGAAAGTTCTCATTGGCAGTGCGGACGGTCCCATCCAAATTGAACTCGATAACTGCATAGGAACGATCCACCGCTTCAACCTGGCTCATCAACTCCGCATCGCGCTGTTTTTTCGCCGTAATGGTGGATGCAATTTTGATAATCTTTGTGATATTGTTGTTGGCATCCATCACCGGGTTGTAAGAGGCTTGAATCCAGATGTCCTTTCCATTTTTGCCAACACGACAAAACTCTCCTTCGAGGAATTCACCCGCAGCCAATGAACTCCAGAAGTTTCGGTACTCCGCCGAATTCGCGTAATTCTGCGAAACGAACATCCTGTGGTGCCTGCCGATAACTTCTGACCGGCTGTATCCAGTGACTGAAAGGAAGTTATCATTCGCAGCCAGAATAACTCCGTTGGGTTCAAATTCAATGATTGCATTCGACCTGGACAACGATTGAAACATGGACTGCAAAGATTCTAATTCGGAGTTCAATCGAGCAACTTCGACCGATTCGTGATTCTGATTTGCTTTGTCCGTAGAGAAAAAACTGGCGAACTTTGCCATAAAAAAATACCCAATCTGGAGAATCGAACGTCGGCTACTAGACCAACCTATTTTCAAGACGATCGACTAGCGGCGAAAAATACTTGGCACGAAGTATCCAGTTCAAAACAAGTAGTGAGGCTCCCCCCTGCTGTGCATGGAAAAATCGCTAAATGCTTGTTTCTTCTACGGGGCAATGCTCAGTGGTTCACCACAAAGGCTACATCCTCAAAACACTATGCTCCCTCTGTTCTCTACGCTCACTCGGTTCTCTACAAAGGTAAAATTTCGGTGAATATGAGCTACGTAGCTTTGATCCCCAATTCGGACTCAATATGAGCAAGCCGAGTTGCTAACGATTCCACTGTTTTCTTGAGTTGTTCCAACTCTTCGTTCACTTTGGAGGGGCCGACACTGCGTGTATGGATTGCCGGTACGGAATCTTCCGAATCCATCGATGGAGAAGCCGCAACATTTGCGGATTTTCCCTTCAGTTGATCGAGCTCCCATTCGGGATAGAGATTGTGCGTAACGAGTTGTCCTCGCCCTGGTGGCGAAAGTTCTACCACAAGGTTTCGGCCCTTCAGGTCGTCAAAAAGCTGCTGAAGATGCTTTAGATCATCAATGGGCTCCATTCGCGATGCGCGCGTTCGCAGTTCTCCTAATGTTTGCTCTCCACGAAGCAGCAATTCGGTCATTATTGCTGCTTCTGTTTTGTTCAGAACCATCCAATTATAAGCGTAGTGACGCACCTTGGTTACTCGTCCAGAACCCTGGACAATCGTGACCGCTCCAAGAGAACGAAGTTCATCAACGACGGCTTCGACTTGCTCCACGGAATAATTTGTGACCGGCTCCCGATTGCTTTTCTGATTGCAACCTGTCGTAAGGCCGCTAAAGGTCATGGGATAAGCATCTGGCGTCGTCTTTGATTTTTCCATCAATGTTCCGAGAACGCGACGTTGTTTGGCTGTCAATGGTTTCCACTGTGGCTCTGCAGAGAGCTGTGGTACGGAAACAATTTGCGAAGCCGAAACTGTAGGCGGTGTTGCCCCCTCTTCCGTAGAGTCCATTTCAATCTCGTCCATTGACTGTCTTCTTGCTAGAAAGGCGAAAAGAGATGTTGATGCTAAATCATAATGATAAACATAGCAGAGGCCGTACAATTCGCACAGTTCCCAGGCCTGATGCAGTTCCCGAGACATCCGGCAGCTTCTCCCCGATTTCCCACCCATCCAGGGCAGCACGGGGAAATACGAATCATGACTCGCCAAAAAACGGGAATGCTGCGAATGCGATTCGCGTAGAGAATGGTGGATTGATCTGGCGGAAAGTATGCTCTGGAAAGTAGAAAGCCTGATGTTGTCTTTGTTCTTTTGGAGTAGTGCACGATGCGAATTCGGATTTTACGCGGGCTTTCCGCTACGACGATCTTGTTTGGACTTGGTTATGCGACCCTTCTATCGAACGGTACTATCTGGAGTCAGAACGCAACTATACCTGGACCTGGGGTTGGGACAGTCTCGGCAATAGCTCCGGCACATGTCGGTTCTTCTGGGACAAGCATGATGGCAAGTGCATTACTTTCCAATGGTTTTCAGCAGATTGCTATTTTTGAACAGACAAAGCAAACATTAGCGGTTTACCATATCAATCCCACTTCCGGCGATATTCAGTTGAAGAGTGTGCGAAAAATCGAGGCCGACTTCTTTTTGCAAGAATTCAATCTGAGCGAGCCTACACCGTCAACCATTCGCAAAAATGTCCGATAGATTTACCGAAGCGCCGATTTCTCAATTGATAGGCTTTCATGTTCATCCTGCTACCGAAGAGGATCGAACTGTGGGCCGGGCAACCGTTGAATTAGCAGTGGACATGAGACTGCACAATCCGATGGGGCGAGTGCATGGCGGGGTTCTTGCCGCGCTCGCAGATGCAGCGATGGGAATCGCGTTCGGTCGAACGTTAGACGAAGGGCAAGATTTTTCAACTGTCGACCTCCACATCCATTTCATGCGACCGGTTGTTAGTAAGCGTCTCATTGCTAGTGGCAAACTCATTCAACGTGGTCTCCGCATCGGATTCGTCGAGTGTCAAATCCATGACGATCGCGGAAGGCACATTTGCGCAAGTTCATGTAGTTGTACCGTCCTCTAAGTTGCGCCCGTGGTCGCGGAGTTGACTTGGCTATGGAGTGGATCTTTGGCGATCGTGCCCTTTCGAACATCCACGGAAACTTCATCCCCTCCAACACTCAGAACATATCGGTCTGCCAAAATCCCCGAGGAGGCAGATTGAATCGTCGCTGTCCCCAGCGCATGGGTTGTCAACCAGGTGCTGTAGAGAATTCCAATGCGGCCTCCATCTTTCTTTTCAAGTTGCAGTTCGGATCGCGAGGGGATTCCTTTCCATTTGTGGAGAGTGAAGCCAGGAAAGATCACTTCCTTGGATTCGTCGATTCCCATGGCGGATCGAACCGTTGGCCAGATATAGAGAGTTTTTAGGTAACTTAGATACCGAGTCACTCTCAAGAACAAAAAGGCACAGACTACGAAGAGCAGAAGATTGACGAGTGATGCTAGAAGCGGACTGTAGGCATAGAGTGCAGCAAACCCCGCGCAGAGCGATTTGTTGAATATCTCCAGGGCCGAATCAACAAAGGGAATGGGAATCAGCCAAACAAGAAATTCGATCACGAGCTTTATCGTGTTGATTACAATCAAATTCACGGCCGCTGCGATGGCGAACATGACATCATTGGAGACGCTAAAGAATCCCGAATTTAACGCCACATCCACCGATGCGGGAGATTGTATGGATGCGGTTGCAGCAAACTTCAAGATCACCAAAATGATGATGGCAGAATACAATTCTAGTTTTTCCGTCAATAGGGATAGAGGTTTGCTAATTTTGGTAAAGCGAGGCAAACTGGTAATCACTGTTACCACGGACATTCCCCAAAATAGAAAAGGGTTGTTCATCGGACTATCGCTTGAAAGAAACGCACTTTTCTGCTGAAGCCATTCGGGTCCATAAGTTGCAATCCCTGAAAGGCAGGCGAGTCCAAAAAATGGCGAGATTGCAACCGCAGCGATGGGGCCTAGCCATTCTTGAGTTGAGAGTTGTTTCGACATTTGCTGGGCATACATGACGGCTTCAGGCTGCCGGGTGGTTGTAGCCGAATAGGTCGCGGCTGTCGCTGTAGAGATTTGTACAGCGGTTACAAACAGTACGAGCCAGACGATCCGAGAAAACCACATACTGGACCTCCTACGCGAAACCTATAGATAAAACAGATGGAGCAGATGGCTAAATCGTCATAGACTCTAGCGTAGTTTCGCCCTGATGGCTTCAAGGGCCTTGTTGGACGGCTCTAATTCATAGGCCTTGTCGTAGAGAGCTTTCGCCTGTTGGAACTCCCCTACTTTGATTAGACGTTCGATCAATCGGCAAGCGAGCAACACGTTAGTAGGTTGAAAACGGATGGCGACTCGAAGATGCGCGATTTCACTCTTCACGTCGTCCAACGCAAGTGCGGCATCGGCAAGCCAGATCTCTCTCGTGGCTTCCGACATGGTCGATTTATCTAAAACTTCGATTGCGCGTTTCCAAAGTTGGTCGTGCAGTTCGGGATATTTGCTTTTCGTTAAAACGGATTGGGCAAGACGGACCAGGATCTCTGACCGTTGGGGAAAAATCCCGATATCCAAAGTCTCGATATCACGTTCTGCAATAATCATTTTGGCGGCTTCGACGGCGGAAGAAGGATTGGATCGCATGGCTTGTTTCCACATTTTGTCTACCTGTTCGTCGGATAATTGTTTTCTAAAGAGAAATGATGCGTTCAGAATCAGATTTGGAACGTGTCGCCCTAAACAATCTGCGGCGGGTAGAACTCTCGACATATCCTCTCGACTGCAGCGAAGGGTGGTGAGACAACGTCCCCAAGTAAGTCGCCAGTCCAAGGGCGAATGCATGTTGGCGCGAGCATAAAAACTGGAGGCCTGTTCCATCAATTGAATTGCCGCAGGTCCACCTGCTAATTCAACGATCTTCGCTTGTCCCTCCGCTGTTGAGTCTCTGTCCAAACCGAGTTGCATGAAGATGGGCATCGTGTTCGGCCATGCGGTCTCATTCGGCACATTGGCAGGGATGTCGAGCAACTGATTCATGCGAAAGTCGTAGATACACGCGTCAGCAATAGACTTCAGCGCCTGCGGATTCGTCTTGAGCGTCTCGGTATCGAACGGCCAATGTTCCAGTAGTCGTGTCACGCGTCCCGGTTGGCGTTCAGCGAATGATACTTTATCTTCTTCACTGGCTCGCAGTTCTAGTTGCTCCCCTGCGGCTAGACTTGCTAAAGAGGAGTAGGACATGTAGCCCATACCACCCATCAGTAAAAATAGCGTCATCGAAAACGCGAGGGTCCCAGAACTTCGCTTCACTGGGAGAACAACGACTGCTGATTCGCGTTTATCTACCGGTCTAGAACCGGTTGCGATCGACAGCCGAATAGACTCGGTCACCGCGCCATGAAGCAGACAGGCAGGGATAAACAACGCAGGAAAGATGACTGCGAAATCCACAGCCGAGTGTGATGCCTGGCTTAACAATAAATAGGCGCCCGCAATCTTAGCCGGATAAGCCGACTTCCATGTCTCGGTTGGAACACGTTTTTGAATTGTCAGGAAGCTGATAACAATTGCAACAAACAGAACAGCTAAACCAAGATAGCCCAACTCCACTCCGCACTGGGCATATAGACTCTCCGCATGATAAAACCAACTAGGAGAGGAAGGGTTTTGGAAAGGCAGGTAGGCGAAGTGAAATGTGCCCAGTCCGCTGCCTAGCAAACCATAGTAGCTCATCGCGGTCCATGCTAGTCCCCAGACATAGGAGCGACCTTTGATCGATTCCAATTCAAGATCTAATTCTGCAAGGCTTTCAAGTCTCTTAAGACTATCGTCGTCGACCTGAAATGCCAACATGCACCCGATCGATGTGAGGAGAAGAATCAACACTGGAATCCAATTCCCTCTACCTTTGTTTCCATGATTTGCTAACAAGGAAGCACCAATGATTCCAACCAACGCCCCCACCGCCGCTCCACGGCACAAACTCATGATCAAAGCTACGACGATCGTAATAAGACACAGTAGAGAAGCGATCTGAGGTGTGTTCAGATCCGAGAGGAAATCTTCCACTGCACCACGAATTCTCATCAGCACGCTTGCATCACTGAATCTATATCGGACATCCGTCCGTTTTCTCTTCAAGAAGGTCATCGTCCATGCAACCAATCCAATGCAGCCCGCGATGCATATATTCAAAAATCCACCAGCAGAGTTCTTCGATCGAAACGAAGCAAACGACCCCCCTGTCCGAAGCCCGAGAAAGTTTTCGGTTTGATACGAAAGCGCCCCATGAATCCCAAAGCAACCTATCGCTACCCCAATAACTGTTAAGGTAATGTAAAGCGCAAGTTGGCCTCGTCTGGAAGAGAACAAAGACGCACCACAATAGCACATGAGCGAACAAAGAAGCATACCGAAGACCGCCCCCCGAGTATGTAAGGGCTCAATACTCCATGCGAGCTTCATGGATTCGAGCTTGGCAAGATCGCATGGCAATTGGTTAGGAACAAATCCGTCTAGCTGGATTGTTCGATCGGCAATCGCCTTGGGCGACTCCGTTACGCCCAATGCCCAACGCTGCATCACGACAGATTGCGGCGTCCAACCTGAATCATCTAATACAGAAAAGACTTGCTGCGACTGAAGCCAAGCCCATGCCGCTAGTGCAAGAAACACCCATGAAGTCCACGGTACGCGCGGCGCCGTTTGCTGGAAGATGACCTTTGCAATCGCTAGCAACGCTAGACAACAAACCAATCCAGCTGCACCCCAACAAATCATCTGTTGATAGGTCCACTGAACAGAGCCTAAAAACCAAGGTGTAAGAATGATCAACAAAATGCAGACGGCACGACACAGGAATTCTAACGCGCCGGGGACGAAGGATTGAAGCGGTCCAGACGCGGCGTTTGAACTACTACCCCTGCCTGATCGGCCACTCGAACGATGGCGGCCAGATCGCCTTCGGTGACTAGAATTCGAAGAATCGTCTTGTGGGTTACGTGAAGAAGGGGTGTCTGAGCTCATAGTGTTTTTTGCTACAGTCTATTAGAATCTTGAGACAATTCCCATAGAATCCTCAAACGAAACCCACAAGCTGTTCGCAATCGCCCCTCGGCGATCGTACGATCGGGATGACCGTTCGAATCAACACAACCAATGTCAAGAGCAAAAATGGAGTAGACGGAACATTCGCTAAATTCCCAACCCCTTCTGGCCGATATCCAAGCGTAGGAAAGGGGACTTTGGGCTTGCGTGGTCACATGCTAGCCATCCTTTCTTGAGTGATTCGAAGCAAGGGGGGCATGCGAATGTCGGTCAAATTGTGGGAGACTGTGCGGGGAATTGGCCGCGTCTCCAAAGCTAGCTCAAAAAGGCGTTTAGTTCTAGCATCGCTACTCAGCGCTGCACTGCTACCGATGTGCAGCGGTTGCTCAACGTTTACAGCGGCGAACAACGCGTGGACTTACAATAGGCAATGGAACGACAAAATGCTGCGAGATAAACATACTATCGCAGCCAAACGTGCCTGGAATGCTCGTTCGAGTTGCTTCCAAAATCAAAAATACATCAAAGATTTTGCCCGTGGATTCCGTGCTGGCTACATGGACGTCGCCGATGGCGGAACAGGATGCGTTCCCTCATTTCCACCTCGAGAATATTGGGGCTGGAGATATCAGTCATGTGAGGGGCAAGCGAAAGTTTCCGCATGGTTCTCTGGATTCCCACACGGCGTTCGCGCAGCTGAAGAAGATGGGATCGGCAACTATTACCAAATGCAGTCTTCGGCAGGCGTTCAGCAACAGTACGCACAGCATGGCATGCTCGATCCAGCCTATCAAGGGATTTATCCGATTCCTCAAACAGCAATTCCAAACAGCCCAGGAAACGCCGGGGTCAAACAGGTTCTTGGTGATGTCAAGTTGGAAAGCCCTGCTCAAGGAATCGAACCGACGGCTGACCCGATCGCTAGCCGTTAACCATGAACACTTTTATCCGAGCGTTTTCTAACGAGCGGAAAGCCAAGCCGTAACCCGCAGTACGATCCAATCTTGCCCACGAAGGGCTCTGAGGTATGAATCATGTCGATGGAATGGAATCCAATGACGACCGATAAATCGAAAATCAGCATCGCTTCACGATTGCTGCGCCGTTTCACCAAAACAATCTCGATGACAAGTTGTCTCGTCGTTGCTGGGCTCAGCACCGGGTGCACTACATTGACACAGCCAATCACTGGAATTCCGGTTCGCAGGCTTCCACCTCAGTTTCTGGCACAAACCAAGAACAACTTAGTCGCTTTGGATCCGGCTCGCCTAAGCCAAGAACCTCCGCGTCAATACTTGCTCGATGCAGGGGATGTTCTAGGAATCTACATCGAAGGGATTCTGCCATATTCCTCTGCGGACAAGCCACCTGAACCACCACCTGTCAACTTCCCACTAGAAGATAGTACTCTCGACCCATCGATCGGGTTCCCTATTGCGGTTCAAGAAAACGGTACGATTGCATTGCCGTCCATTGCACCGATCAAAGTGAAGGGGCTGAACATAGAGCAGGTAACTAACCTTATCCGGAAAGCATATCTTGAAGCAAAGATCGTGCGGGATGGAGATAGACTCCGCCCGAGCGTGACCATTCTCAAAGAGCGCACCTACAACGTTGTGGTCGTTCGGCAAGACATTGCCAATACCAGTTCGCAAAATCAGCAGCAGTTTCAAATGAATGGGGCTAGAGGTAGCTACGTACGTGGCTCGGACCAAAGCTCCGCGGGCAAGATTATCAAACTTCCTGCCTACCAGAACGACGTTCTGCATGCCTTGATGGCTTCTGGTGGTCTGCCTGGGGTGAACGCGAAGAATGAGGTGCGAATTCTCAAGACCAACAAGGCGAATCAGCAAGCCAGAGACGCGTTTATTCAGCAGTTCTACCAAACGTACTATGCAAATCCATCGCCATGCAGTTGCCCGCCTCCGTTGCCTGATGATCCTGCTGTGACCAAGATCCCTATGCGTCTCCCCCCCGGAATTGTTCCTACGTTCCGACCTGAGGATATCCTGCTGGAAGATGGTGATGTGGTATATATCGAATCCCGCGATGCAGAAGTCTTCTACACAGGGGGACTGCTGGTAGGTGGCGAATGGGCGATCCCTAGAGATTATGACCTAGACGTTCTCGGAGCCATGGCGATGTCCGGAACAGGGCTAGGTTCACGGGGCCAAGCCGCAGGTGGCGGGTTTGGAGTGGGTTCGGTTGGTGGCGTGCCACCCGGCATGTTGTACATCCTAAGAAAGACTCCTTGCGGAGGCCAAGTCACTATCGAAGTGGACCTCGCGGAAGCTACGACCGATCCTCGCTCGCGGCCGCTCGTGATGCCGGGTGACACATTAATCCTGCGATTCAAACCGTGCGAAGAAGTCCTGAACTTCGGCCTCGGAAGCTTCTTCACCTTCGGGATACAAGCCCTTCTCCAGCAACGGTAGTAGGAAGACTTGACGTTACACAAACAAAGAAGACCCTGATTCAGGGTCTTCTTTGCTTTTCCACACGACTTATTTTCCTTCCATCGCCGGGAACATTTGTTTAGACATCTGGATGGCGGCAGGCCCAACAAGAACGACGAATACGCCCGGGAAGATGAAAATCACGAGCGGAAAGATGAGCTTAACCGCAGTCTTGGCTGCTTTCTCTTCTGCAATCTGCTGACGCTTGATGCGCATCGAATCACTTTGAACACGAAGCGCTTGAGCAACACCCGATCCAAACTTATCCGCTTGTATCAATAGAGTTGCAAGTGCTCTAAGATCTTCCACTCCCGTTCTTGCTCCAAGTTCTTGCAATACGCTCGCACGAACCATTCCCATTTGAAGATGCAATGTGCTAAGTTGAATTTCGTCCGAGAGTACTTGAAACGATCCTCGCATCTCATCGGCAACTTTCCGCAACGCTTGATCTAGACCTAGCCCGGCTTCCACACTGACAACCAAAAGATCCAAGCAATCGGGTAGAGCGAGTGTGATTTGCTTCTTTCGACTCGATCTTAGGTAGTCTAATCCCATTCCCGGAATGAAGAATGCGATCCCACCGCCAAGAACTGCCCGCAGCAGAATAGATTGATTGAACCCTGATATGAGGGCGGTTGCACCACCAGCAATAAAGACCCCCAACAATGCGACGATCACCTTGATCGCAAGGAACACGGCTGGCGCGGTTTCTGAACGAAATCCCGCCTCCGAAAGTCTTTGTGCGAGTTTGCTTTTCTCTGCTTCATTTTTGGGTTCAAGATGCTTTGCCAGCGCTGGCGATGCTTTTTCAAACGCCCTCGCTAGCTTTTCTACTCCCGCCTGCTTACCTTTCTCCCCCGTCTCGCGTCGTTTGCGATCATTCAACATGTCCAAACGGGATTCAGCTGCTTGGTTCGCATCCTTTGAAAATATATCCAACAGGCCCCATACTGCCGCGCACACCCCTAAGAATACGCAGAGTAGGATTATCCATCGTTGATCCAAGGCGGCTAAGAAATAGATGTTCATTGATTTTCCTAAGAACTAAACCTTGATGTCGATAATCTTCTTGATCACATACGCGCCAGCTAACTGCATGCAGATTGCGATACCGAGCATCCACTGCCCCATCGGATCAGTAAACAGCTTCATGATGTATTCGTTGTTCAAGAACAGCATCATCATGAAGAGTCCAGGCGGTAACGCGAGTAGAACGATACCCGACAACCTTCCTTCCCCTGTCAACGCTTGGATCTGCCCCGCGAGACGATAACGCGCTCGGACTAGCCGGCTAATCTTATCCAGGATCTCTGCCAAATCACCGCCCGTTGTGCGTTGGAGAATGACTGCCGTTGCAAAGAATCGAAGATCCAAATTCGGGATCCTTTTCGTCATCGATTCCAGAGATGCCTCGAGTGATACGCCCAGATTCTGTTCTTCAAAACAGCGACCAAACTCCTTCGCCAGTGGATCCTTCATTTCCTCCGAGATGAGGCCGAATCCGGAGCCGAGCGAATGCCCAGCCCGGAGCGACCGGCTCAGCAACTCAAGCGCATCTGGCAGCTGGGCATTGAATTTCGCAATACGACGTTTCCGCTTGAAGTTCACCCAAAGAAAAGGAAGAAAGAACAGTGCAGCTCCTGCAAATGGCGCAAGATAGATGGGGACTGGCGAGAGGGCACATCCCAAAATTCCAAATATCGCTAGTCCAATGCATAAAAGGGTAAAATTTGATAGCGGCATCTTGATCTCCGCTTGATCCAACAGCGTCTGCATGTCGAACGTGCGGCTCATCCAGTCATTAAGAAAAGACGTCGAGTTCTCGATCGGATTTCTCAGTTGGAGATAATCCTCTTCCCCTAACGAGTCTTTGCCTCTTTTTCTGGTAAGCGACGTGAGCCGTGACTCTGCTACCGAATCTTCATCACCGCGGATAGCAATGACGACAGCTCCGACGATAGCTGCAACGCAAATCCCAGTACACGCCGCAATAATCAATACCAACATTTGTTACGCTCGCATCATTACTCGTTGACGGAAAGCACTGGCGGGTAACCTGATTCCCGCAGCTTCTAACCTTGGCATAAAAGATGGCCTTACGCCCGTTGCTTCAAAGTAGCCCGTAGCTTTCCCGTTCTCATCCACACCGTCTTGGACAAATCGGAATATGTCCTGTAGCAACACGGTGTCCTGTTCCATTCCCTGCACTTCCGTGATGTTCAATACTCGTCGAGGGCCACCCTGAAGTCGGTTCGCTTGGATAATCAAATCGACTGCGCCCGCCACTTGCTGACGGATCGCCTTCACTGGTAGATCAAAACCAGCCATCATCACGAGTATTTCAAGTCGAGCGATCGCATCGCGAGGGGAATTGGAGTGCACGGTTGTCATCGACCCATCGTGCCCCGTGTTCATGGCTTGGAGCATATCCAGTGTTTCACCTCCTCGACACTCACCGATGATGATTCGTTCGGGCCGCATCCGCAGTGCGTTGCGTACCAAATCCGTCGCCGTAATCGCCCCATTACCTTCGATATTGTTTGGTCGTGTCTCCAATCGAACGACGTGCTCCTGCTGAAGTTGAAGCTCGGCAGCGTCTTCGATGGTGACGATACGTTGATCGTTTTGTATAAAGCTACTCAGCGTATTGAGCAACGTCGTCTTACCAGAACCGGTACCACCGCTAATGATGATGTTCAACCGTGCCTTGATGCACCCTTCGAGCAACATCACCATCTCAGGAGTGAGCGCCTTGAAATTTAATAAACCCTCAAGCGTGATGGGGTTGGCACCAAATCGGCGAATAGAAACGCACGCACCATCAAGCGCCAGCGGTGGAATAATGGCGTTCACCCGAGAGCCATCCTCAAGTCGTGCATCCACCATCGGGCAAGTTTCATCGACGCGTCGTCCCACCTTCGAAACGATTCGATCGATGATTTGCATTAAGTGGGCATTGTCACGAAATTCAACCGCAGTTTTCTCAAGTTGCCCTTTTCTTTCCACGAAGATATTCTTGGGACCGTTGATCAGGATATCGCTGATCGCTGGATCTTTCAGCAAGAACTCTAGAGGCCCTAAACCGAGAGTTTCATCCAAGACTTCATCGATTAATCGATCTCGCTCTGCCCGGTTGAGGTGGGTATTCTCCGCTTCGTAGAGGTGCTCCACCACCAGACGAATTTCTCTTCGAAACGACTCGCCCTTCAAGTCTCCCACTCTGGAGAGATCGAGTTTGTCGACTAAACGTTGATGGATCCTACGCTTGATTTGCTCGAACTCATCCTGCTTCGCTTGGTCCGGTGATCGAGATGCACTGAGTAAAGGTTTCATGGCTTCCTACAAAGTTCTACGTTTTAACAACGAGAACATGCTGCAGGGCACTCTAGCTCAAGAAAGCAGTATCGCTTTCAGGTCGCTAGGAGCGTGAGCCACGACTCTTGCACCATGTTCTCTTAGTTCGGTCTCGGGACGAAATCCCCATGACACACCAATCGCGTAAAAGCCAGCATTGGCCGCAGTTTTCATGTCGGTGTTAGTATCACCGACATAAGCGATACGACCGGGAGGAAGCCCAAGCGACTCTGCCATCCACAGCGCACTTGAAGGATCAGGTTTACGAGGAAAACGGCTGGATTGGCCAACCACCATGTCAAAAGAAATCGATGGGAAGAAATGAGAGGCGCATTTTTTAGTAAAGGGATCCATTTTGTTGGAAAGGATTCCTAGCTTTAAATCTGAGCTACGGATCAATTCTAGTAGTTCGGGGATTCCATCGTAGGGTTTGGAGTGATTCTTCCAGCAGTTCGAGTATGCCCCTTCAAAACGTTGCATACACTCCATTCTCAACGGGACATCGTTAGCGCATTGTGGTAATGCTCTTTGAAAAAGCATCCCCACTCCGTCGCCTACCAGATAACGAAAGTCCGAAACTGGATAAGTCGGACCGCCTAACGAATGGAGCACGCTGTTCGCGGCTTCCGCGATATCTTGGAGCGAATCGAGCAGTGTACCATCGAGATCAAAGATCACTCCGTCAAACGAGCGTGAATGCATAAACAAAGAATTACTGTCCAAAGAAATGCTGTCCATTGAATTCATGGCGTCCGCGTCGTACCATTGGATTTCTCCTTTTCAGGCTCAACCCAAAGCTCGGCAGTGTCAGCATGATACCGGTAAACCATCCCAGTCGGTAACGTGGGGAGCTTGATCTGGTTGGTCACAACCTCTTTCATATACTCTTCATGATTCTTGGGCGGTCTTCCATGATACGCCTTGAATAAGTCCATTTGCTTCGGAAGCTGAATCTCGAAAACAACACGTTCCTTCAACTTGAAGTACGCGAGTGCAGGAGCCGAAACTAGGCTCGCCGGATTGCTCGAAGATGTTCCCTCAAGACTGTCTCCCTTGATTCCAACGCCCGTCTTGGCTATTTGGCTTTCCATGGCCGGTTTATTTTCAGCAGCGGCTGCCGCTTCATCTGCGGCCTGTTGCTCTCGAAGTATCTCCTCTTGAGGTTTGCAACTTGCTAGGAGCAACATAAGTAACGAAAAGCCAAAGATTCGTCTCATCATTGAAATCGCCTATTCTAGAGTTCAACCACAAGTAATCGAGCTGAACGCACAACGGCATGCATCGCTCGCGACCAAGTTACAGTTATTCGCTCCGCCGGGCAACTCTCTGGCGAGATCCCTAAGCTAGAATTAGGCTAAGCTTTTTGTGGATATCTAAAGGAATCGGAGTTTTCTCCAGACGGCTCGAACGAACTGCATCACCGGCAGAATTTGCGGAATGTTTACAACAAACACAAACGGTTTCGCATTCTGCTACTCTGCCCGACGGTCCAAAGATCGATGCAGCATACGTGACGCTCGTCACACCCAATTTCTTCACTCTCAACTCAATTTTGAGTTTATCTTCGAAGAAGGCAGGACCAAGGAATTCGGCAGAAACCTTGACTCTCGGCCATGTGTACGAACCTGGAGAAAAAGAAAAAACGCTCAGGCCGAGAGATCTCAGGAATGCGTGTTCCGCCTGTTCAACGTACTGCATCAACGAGGAAAAGTGTGCTATCCCCGCAGCATCGGTATGACAGAACTCGACATTCGCTTCGTGCAGGAAGGGATTCAAACCGACTATGACCCTTCTGAACGAGAATCAGTCGCCAACGTAAGGCATCAGGGCCATAAATCTGGCTCGCTTTACGGCCTGGCTCACTGCGTGTTGGCTGGCTGCAGAGCACCCCGATTTACGTCGAGAAACAATTCGGCCGTGACGATTGACGAGCTTGGATAGAAGTTCGATATCTTTGTAATCAACGTACATTGGACGCGGCCGTTTGCCATCGACCAAAAGGGGATCCTTCTTCTTAATCCGAACTTTCATTCTGGCCCGTTTGCGAGGAACTCGCTTTCCATTTGGCGGCCGCCGACCGAAGGATCCTTGGAAATCTGACATTATTGTGATCGAAAACCTATAAAACGACTGTTGGACGCGAACCATCCGTCGCCCGAAACGACAAACTAAGGGGAAAATGATATCTCGCGGCCACCGCGCCTTCAATAGCCAATAGCCACTCGATCAGGAGTTTTTCGTCGATTGAATGGACGTAAAGCTACTCTAAACCTCACAAAGTGATGGAAATTTTCGGGATATCTGCAATCTCTAATTATTTCATGCAGAAGCGCGAATCTTGTGACGAAGCACAACATGCGAGACAGCTAGCAATTCCTTTCGGTGCAATAATCCTCGTTCATGAAATCTACTCTTACCGAACCATTAAACTCGACATTCTGGGTCCTTACTCAGCCTCGCAACCTGGCTTCGATCGAGGTTTTGGAGTTTGCCCTTCGATGCGAAATCCCAGCAATCCGTATCGGAGGTGTTCAGGCGCTCCTGGCACGTAATGGCGAGAAAGAGATGGAGACGATTGTTCGGTGTATCGACCATTGCGACGATGAGGAAATCACTCTCCTGAAGAGTCACTCTTCCTTGTTTATTACCCCCGTGGAAGGCGCTTTAGCGAGTCGAGAACCGGAAACTCGCCAACAGGGCCTTATTGCGATCGCAAAACTCCAGCTTCATGAGCTATTTCATTTTCTAGTAGCATCTGCGGAATCAACGGATGACCCACAGCAAATGGTGGCCGCTCAGCTTATCGATGACTTGGCGACAGAGTTTGGTGAGAGCTCTCGAAAACACACTTCTGCCAAATCATTTCCAGCCCGAGAGCGTTTACTCAGCGACTTGCTCATGTCTGTCGGTAGGTACTCTAAGCATCGCAACAATGCAATTGTGGATGCTTTCTTGCTCTGTTGCCATTGGGACGATGATTGCTACCGAGAACTATTCTCCTCGATGACGTCCGAAGTAGTTCCAGTCGCACTAAAGCGACTCAAACAGTTGAGTCGTGATGGAGCCGATGAATTGATGTGCGGTTCGTTTTGGTCGAACAATCCGACTCAGGCTTGCCTAGAAGCAGTGATGGATCGCGACCCTAGAAGAATTCTTCGCATGATGGGAGTATTAGAGAAACGATTCACCGCAACCCCGGCGCTGAAGAAAAACTTTGCGATTGTCCCTCTTCCGTTTGTCAAAAATCTCGACCTTGCGTCCTTGCAGAATGACTCCATCGACATCAAGTCCATGCTGCGACTGTTGGTTGCCACTGGTGCGAACGAAGATGTGTTGATTCATAATGTGAACTTTGCCGTGAAGTGCAATGATCATGACACCAATCTAGAATGTATCAATACGATTCGCTCTTTGCGAACCTTGAAGTCGGAAATCGTCGTCATGGTTTTGAGCGACTGCTTTGATCGTTCAGATATCGAGCCTTACGAGCCGCCTCCCTGGAAAGCTTCCTATAGAATAGCTCTCGAGCGATTACTAGATAGCTACTACGATCTCCCCAAAACTCTTCGAAACGCTGTCAACTCCGCGTTTTCTGAGTTCAAAACAGAAGATCTATTTCGGCATTCCGAAAGTTGGCCAGAGTCACACGTCAAGGCTTACGGCAGAATCGCGAGAATGGTGGACAAAGAGTGCCTCGACTTCCTAACGGTCGAGACGCATTCTCTATCGCATGCAAAGCGATCGAATGCCATTCGAATGATTCGGTATCTGGGAAATGATGAGCAGCTCATGGAACTGGCGATTATCGCTTTGGGGGATGCGCATGAGTTGGTTCGCGTGGAAGCAGTTCAAGCGGTCGCCTATGGGCACGATCGCGATTCTGCAATCGAGCTGCTTTCACCTTTGCTTTCGGATGAAGAGGCTAGCGTTTCCGAAGTAGCTAGGCGTTCACTCCGCCAACTCGAAATCAGTCGAAACACGAAAATATAGGATTTAGATTATGTGGAGCATCCCAATGCAGTCCCAAAACATGGGGCGCACTTCTCTTCTATTCGCAGATCTATTCCGAATCCAGGGATACGACAAGGTAAGGACCCCCTGGTCCACGATTTTCCTGTGGATATTTGCGTCGGTCATGATCTTGATCGCCATCTGGACAGTCGCTGTCCTCTTCGCGAATTGGTACAAAAAGCCAATGTACTCCACCAAAAAATTATTCACGTCTTTGGTTCGCAAACATCGTTTATCGCAAAAAGAAGTTGCGATTATGAACCAGCTAGCTCAGGATCTCCCACCTTCTGTTCCTGCAGCCGTTTTGTTTATCGAGCCATCCTTTTGGAAATCCAACAGCTCTGGGCTCAAGGAAGATGCAAAGGAGCTTGCCAACAAAATATTCGGCTCCGCCTTCCAGACCAACACTTACTGACTGCCATTGGGCAAAGACCCAAACTCTTGCCGAGCAGAGAAGCGTTCCGAAGCCAGTCTTCAAAATCAGACAAGTACGGCTAAACTTAAAAACCCTCTGACTCAACACCCAATCGAAAGTAATCGGATCCACCATGATCGATGACAAGTTGACATCTCTAGGTCTCGAGCTTCCTCCTGCACCTAAGCCAATCGGGTTGTACAAACCAATGCTAGTGATCGGCGATCTAGTATATGTTTCGGGCCATGGTCCACTAAAGTCCGACCGCAACTTGATAACAGGTCGTTTAGGGAGCGACCAAACTGACGGGCTGACTCTAGAACAGGGCCAAATGGCTGCCAAGCAAACCGGTTTGGCGATTCTAGCCACACTAAAAGCAGGTCTAGGATCCCTGGACCGAATTACTCGTGTGGTGAAATTGCTCGGGTTGGTTCGATGTACCGACGAATTTGATCAACAACCTGCCGTTATCAATGGATGCAGCCAATTGTTTGTCGATCTTTGGGGGGACGAACTCGGCATCGGTGTACGAAGTGCTTTGGGAACAAATGCATTACCTGGCGGAATTGCGGTTGAAATTGAGGCCATTTTCGAGATTCGCGGTTGATTAGGCCTTGAGAAAGAGCTTCTAGCCTCGACAATCGGCGGCATGTCAGACCGCCAAACATTTACCTACTTGAGTCGTACCTTTGAAGCGGCTGGAATCCAGCCTAAGACCAAATACGGCCAGAACTTCCTCATAGATCTCAACATTCTCGACGTATTGTCGAGAGGTGCCGATTTCCAACGCAACGACGTCATCTTGGAAATCGGTACGGGTATGGGGTCTTTGACGAAAAGAATGTCACCCTCTGTTGGACACGTCGTCACGGTTGAGATAGACCGCGAATTGCAGGTTCTCGCCGCTCGCGAACTTGCTTCCTGCCCAAACATCACCATGCTCACCTGCGATGTTCTTCGAAATAAGAATCATCTTCGACAAGAAGTCATAGATGCCATTTCGGAAAAGCTTGCTGCGAATCCAGGGGCGAAATTTAAATTGGTGGCGAACTTGCCCTACAATGTTGCCACACCAATTATCAGCAATCTTCTGACGGTCACACCCCTTCCCGAACGAATGGTTGTTACGATCCAACGGGAATTGGCAGAACGAATCGTCGCACCACCTCGTTGCAAAGACTATAGCGCTCTTACCATTTGGATGCAGTCTCTCTGTGATTGCGAAATTTTGCGAGACCTACCGCCGAGCGTGTTTTGGCCTCGCCCAAAAGTATTCTCTTCGATCATTCGAATTATTCCGAACGCCGAGAAGCGAGCACGCATTTCGGATATCGAGTATTTCCACACAACACTTCGAGCTCTATTTTTTCATCGAAGAAAGTTTCTAAGGAGTCAACTGGCTACGGCCACACAAGACTATTTATCCAAACCACAGGTAGATACCATTCTCGGCGAACTAGGCCTTTCTGAAAGCTTACGAGCGGAGCAACTCAACGTCGAGCAGATCATCGAGTTGCTGGAAGCAACACGCTTAATGACGAAGAAAGCAAACGATCAACCAGACTAGCAAGATTAGAAAATATGTTTACGGGACTCGTGGAAGGAATGGCACAGATTGCGGCATCTGATTTTGATGGTGTCGGTCTTCGATTAACGTTGGACCTGCGAGAGTTATCACAAGGAGTTCGGATCGGGGACAGTATCTGTGTTTCTGGTTGTTGCCTCACCGTGATCGCAATCGATGCGTCTCTCTGCACATTCGAACTCGGCTCAGAGACCCTCTCTAAAACCAAATTCTTATCCTTGAAGCCGAATGCATACGTCAACATCGAACGATCGTTACGAGTCGGTGATCGAGTGGGAGGTCACTTTGTAACGGGCCACGTTGACGGACTCGGCGAGTTGCAACATCGACGGGATGACCGAGAGTGGGCGCACTTTTATTTTTTAGCTTCGAAGTCATTGCTCCGGCAGATGGTGCCCAAAGGCTCCATCACAATCGATGGTGTGAGCCTGACAGTCGTAGATGCTACAGACGAGATGTTCAGTATCGCACTTATTCCGCACACACTGGAAGTCACCACGCTTGGACGACTTCAAATCCACGATAAAGTTCATCTCGAAACCGACATCCTTGCCAAATATGTGCAACGAGCGATAGCCCCAGGCTAAGCCTCTTGAACTCTCTTTATGAATAGTATTATGCAGCTTGAACCATTGACCGCTGTCTCTCCGATCGACGGACGCTACCGCGCGCAATTGAACAGTACCGACGATGGGGCCGATTCTCCAAAGCTCGATGAGTATTTTTCGGAGTATGCCCTCATTCGTTATCGAGTGCGAGTCGAAGTAGAGTATTTGCTGTTGCTTGCGGACAAACGTTTGTTGCCATTAAGCACTGAGCAAGCTCAACAGCTACGCGCTATCTATCAACAGTTTTCGATCGCGGATGCAAAGCAAGTCAAGGCGTACGAAAAAACGACGAATCACGACGTTAAAGCTGTCGAGTATTTTATTAAGGATTGCATCGATCGACTGGGGCTCTCCGAACAACGAGAGTGGGTACATTTTGGGCTAACTTCGCAAGACATCAACAATACTGCCGTGCCCCTCTCGTGGCGCGAAGCGTTAGAGCATGAACTCTATCCTCGACTAGCGGGGCTAACCCTCCGACTAGTAAATCTAGCATCCGAGTGGCAGAATATTCCGATGCTTGCTCGTACGCACGGGCAACCTGCGTCGCCAACTCGTCTGGGCAAAGAATTCATGGTGTTTGTGGAACGATTGAGACATCAGGCCTCGCAACTTCAATCGATTTCCACCTCGGCCAAGTTCGGCGGGGCCACTGGAAACTTTAATGCACATCACATCGCATACCCTCATATCGATTGGATTGAGTTTGGTAACCAATTCGTCCACGAACGACTTGGACTACGCCGCCAACAGTTTACGACACAGATCGAACACTACGATGATCTTGCTGCGCAAATGGATGCCATCAAACGCATCGGTGTAATCCTGATTGATTTGTGCCGCGATGTTTGGACCTATGTTTCTATGGACTACTTCAAGCAACGAATCAAAGAAGGGGAAGTCGGTTCGAGTGCGATGCCTCACAAAGTGAATCCCATCGACTTTGAAAACGCCGAAGGAAACTTAGGAATAGCCAATGCATTGTGGGAGCACCTGTCTTCTAAGCTGCCGATTTCTCGATTGCAACGTGATTTGACCGACTCGACAGTGCTACGAAATATCGGCGTTCCCTTTGCTCACGCGGTGTTAGCCATCCGATCTATCGAACGAGGGCTTCAAAAGCTCGTTTTAAACGAAGAGAAAATTCGAATAGATCTTCAAACGAATTGGATCGTGATCGCAGAAGCCATTCAGACAATCCTGCGTCGTGAAAAGTATCCGAACCCGTATGAGGCTCTCAAGGCGTTAACGCGAGGAAACGCGCATGTCGACACATCCACCTTTGAACGATTCGTCGACGGTTTGGCTGTGTCCGAAGAAGTCAAAAACGAGCTCCGCAGCGTGACTCCTTTCACCTACGTCGGAGTGAACCCAAAGTTTTAAGGGATGGGTTCTGGATCGTGCGGAGCGTGATCTGATTCACCGCGAATAAGACGAACAGCACGAAATAGAACAACCGCGGACGAAGCGTTTGTGTGATTCGTTCCACTCTACTGGTCAAGAAAAGGAACATGGAAGTGGTCAAGAAAAGGAACATGGAAGTGCCGGAACACTACCGGTCTTTTATTTCACGGACGTTTTCCCTTCTCTATCCCAAAAACGTTTTGCTTTGCGAGAAGAATTTTTTGGGGTTCTCGTAAACGACTTGCTGAATCAATTCTCTTGGATGCCCGCGGCGTTTCAGCTCCATGATCAAATCCGGGATCGCGGTCGGTTTGCTGGGGCCCCAGTCGCCTGCAGAGTTCGCCATCAGTCTCTCTGTGCCATACTTTTCAATCATGTCAGCGGCACGCTGAGGGGTGCATTTGCTAATGGGGTAGAGGGTCATTCCTGCCCAGAATCCGTTCTCTAAGACCGCTTGGATCGTGTGCTCTTCCACATGGTCCACTAACACCCTAGACCGTTCCAATCGCGAGTCGCCCATGAGCATATCGAGAATCATGCGGGTCCCTTGGTATTTATCTTCAAGGTGCGGTGTATGAATCAGCACCTGCTGATTGTATTTGGCCGCCAGATCGAGGTGTTCCAAGAAGATAATGGACTCGTTCCGTGTGTTCTTATTGAGTCCAATCTCACCGATCCCCAGCACATTTGGCTTGTCGAGGAACTCGGGAATCATGGCGATAACTTCGCGAGAGAGACTGACGTTTTCAGCCTCCTTTGCATTGATACAAAGCCAGGTGTAATGCTTGATTCCATATTGAGCTGCGCGCTTGGGCTCAAAGTCGGTGAGTTGGCGAAAGTAATCACGAAAGCTCTCGACGCTTCCTCGGTCAAAGCCAGCCCAAAATGCGGGCTCGCTCATGGCAACGCATCCCATGCGCGCTAAGGTTTCATAGTCATCGGTCGTCCGAGAAACCATGTGAATGTGAGGATCGATGTAGTCCATAAGTGCTGTTCGCTTGAATACGAAGTAATTATCGAGTTGGATTCATTCCGTTCGCCAAGACGGCGAACGCTACGATGCGGGTAGTCTTCCTGCGTCAACGTTGAGGTTGGTCCGCCAACAGGGGTCGTACTCTCGACTCATCAGTAACTGCACACGTTCCGCTTTCCGGCCATGTGAATCATGCAATATCTCGATACCTGCCTTCAGTCGCTGCATCTGCTGCATGGAACCGACATCTCCCGGGGCCAAATCCAGGCGGTCCAAGGTCGCCGCAATCTCCAAAATCTTTGACCTAGCAACGAGGAACTCATCTAACAGAATTTTATCCGCAGTTCGCGGGGTCGTGACATTACTCATCGTTTCAATTTCGGTCCATTCGTATTGCCGGAAAGGCTTTATGTCCAACAGAAAAGTGGAGATTCGTGAACACTTTAGGCATCTTCACACCGTCGCAACATTGTAACACGAATCGTTCAACATGCGACAATCGTTTGTTAGTAGTACCGATTGTAGGGATTTTCGTTGGCACGCGATTTTTTGCGGGAAGCATTTTGAAAAACTCCGATAACCAGAAGGAAGTGTTATTACACCACCTTAGATACATTTTTGAACTAAGGTTGATAAGTTGGGCATGGACGCCGCGGATTTCCGTACATTCTCCTACGTGGGGCGTCACCAATGCGTGCCAAATCTCTTGTTTTGCTCTTGATTGCTCTGGGTTGCGGTGTGGTCGCATCCGTCACTGTCAGCCAAGTCGTGCTGGACCAGAAAGGCCAGTCGATGCAAACGACCGCCGTATTGGTCGCTTCGAAAAACATTTCAGCAGCCGCAAAAATCACCACGGACTCCGTTCGCCACGAACAGTACCCAGCCGACAAGGTCCCGTTCGGAGCCATCGTCGATATTGGCATGATCCAAGGGAAGTTTGCAAAGCAACCGATCTACGCCAACGAACCGATCCTGGATGTCAAGCTCGCAAACAAGGGAAAGGAACTAATCATTCCCGATGGATATCGAGTCTTTGATATCGCCGTCTCCGACCAAGTTGGTGGCAGTGGCTATATCGGGCCCGGCGACCGAGTGGACGTGTTCGGCTTCTTTGAAAAAGGAGTTCGAATCAGCTCGTCAAAGAGCGTCAAGATCATGGAAGATCTGGAAGTTCTGATGGTGGATGGCGTTGCATCGATCGACCCAGAATCAACGACCGCAGCGAAGAGATCAAGTACCATACAGCTCTTGGTCAAGGATAAGCAATACGCAGTGTTGGACACTGCGTCCAACCTAGGAAGATTGCGGTTGGCTTTAAGGCCACCACAGAAAGGCGAGAAGACAAAGGAGCAAACGGACGAAGGCGAAAAATTTATGGCTTGGCTCAAGGAGACCGAGACTGGTACGAGCACGATGGCACCAACTGGTCTGCCAATCGCTGCTCCTGCGGCACCTTCGAATGAGGTCGACCACGAAATGATCATCGTTACTCCAGAGGGACGGAACATGTTCCAATGGAAGAATGGTGAATCACAACCGAAAGCAGTGAAACCCATGGAAACGGAAGACACTCCGCCCGGTGGAATCCGAAGTGGATATACACCACCCAATTTAACCCCGACCTCGAACACCAGCGAACAAAGTGATCAAGGAGCAGGCGCTCAGTCGAACGCTAGCACTCCGCCAAACATGACGTGGGATCCGAATAACGGGACCTGGCAGGTTGGGGGAGTTAAGGCATCCTATCCCGCTGCCAAGTGAACATTCTGTTTAGTAATGCCGATTAGACCTTTGATTGCAAATAGTCAGCTTAATCTGGTTTTTAGCAGTTAGCCGGAAGCAAAGGATTGCTTTCTCACATATGGCAACTCTATCACATTGATAGGGTACAACCAATTGTCGTTCACACGGAAGTGATGCTGACATGGTACGAGTTCAATATTCATCAAATCTTTTCGTTGCTGCAATCGTTGCGATTCTAAGCACGTGTTTTTCCAACACGAAATCGTTTGCACAAGACGGAGGGACGATGATCCCGAGCGGGCGCATTGTGGTGACGAAGACACAACAGTCGATCCAAATGATTGTCACGACATCGCAATACGTTTCCTTTCCACAGGCGATTGTTACGGCGACGAACAACAATCCTGCGATCCTTCAGGTTCAGCCCACTCAGAAGAATGAAGTACTCGTTTCCGCGTTGGCGACTGGAGTTACTCAGATCGATGCCAAAGGCATTGATGACACCATCTACAATGTCCAAGTGGTAGTGATTGGGGACGCCCGAGAGCTTCAGTCTATTCTGACTCAACATTTCCCAACGGCTTCATTGCATATTCAACCGATTCGCGATGCCGTCATCATATCTGGCCAAGTTACCTCGGACGAACACGTCGAACAGGTAGTCACCATCGCTGAAGAGTTCTATCAGCGAGTCATCAATAAGATTGAGGTGATCGGCGTTCATACCGTCATGCTGCAAACCCAAGTGATGGAAGTTTCCCGAACGAAGCTTCGAGAATTGGGGATCGATTGGAGCATGGGTTTTGGCAACGACTTTGTTACTTCGTCTGCAGCGGGGCTCATCGCGCCTGGAGCAACCACCGGTGCGGTCTTCAACGCCGGGAATGAAACATTTAAATTTGGTATCGTGGACAGTGGAAACCAATTCTTTGGTTTGGTTCGAGCCCTGAAACAAAACAACCTCGCCAAGGTTCTCGCCGACCCAACTGTCGTTGCCCTCGATGGCCGACCCGCGAGCTTTAACTCGGGTGGGGAATTTCCAATCCTTGTTCCAGCAGGTTTGGGACAGGTTGGAGTTGAGTTCCGGGAGTTTGGTACACGATTAGACTTCGTGGCAAAGGTACGTGGCGACAGTCGAATTTGGCTCGAAGTTCGGCCAACTATCAGTGAGATCGATGCAGGTAGAAGCGTTTCGATAGCGGGCACTTCGGTTCCAGGGATACGAAGTCGGTTTGTCGATACGGCTGTCGAAATGCAGGCAGGTCAAACACTTGCATTGGCTGGTTTGCTCCAAGTGCGAACCGAAGCGGAAACACGAGGAATACTAGGGCTAGCCGATCTGCCTTACCTCGGAGCTCTGTTCCGAACCAACCGCGAAGTGCAAAACGAAGTCGAATTGCTGATCCTGGTAACACCGAACTTCGCTGCTCCAATGGACTGCCATGAAGTTCCCAATGGCGGACCAGGCTTCAATAGTGACAGCCCGTTGGATAAAGAGTTGTTCATGAAGGGCTACATCGAAGTGCCAGCGACCTGCGGCCCCGAAGCATGCCAGCCTAACGATCAGAATGTTCAAAAAGCGACGCCCGCACTGTATGGTTCAGCTTTCGGTCCTCAAGAAATGGCGACGCGAAAGGGAAGCGTGCCTGCTCAGCCCGTCCATAATGCCAGAAGTTTCTCACCTACGACGCGAAGATAGTCGCGACGAAAAGCAACACCAGAGTAAATACTATGAGCAATGTTCTTCGTTTAGCGATCGTCGATCCTAATGACCAATCTCGTGAAAAGCTTAAGTCGATGCTTCTCGGGATGGATATCGTCTGGCTCGATGCGGAATGTTCACGCTACGAATTTTTCTCAGATGTTGTCGAGCAATCAAAACCTGATGCCGCGATGATCTGTTTGGATGGTGGCACAGACCGTGCTCTCATCCTGATGGACAAACTGCGAACTACCTCTCCTGATTGTGTAATTTTCGCGGCTTCCAAAAGTACCGATGGTCAATTGATCCTCAAGTCGATTCGAGCGGGGGCACGTGAGTTCTTGCCGCTGCCGATGGAAATAGAGGAGCTCTACACGGCACTAGAGCGAATTCTACAATCGAAGTATGGAAGCGGTGGCAGCAAATCTAAGGGATGCAAAGTTATCGCAATTGCCGGCGCCACGGGAGGTGTCGGTTGTACCTCTATCGCTGTCAACATCGGTTGCAATTTAGCGAATAAGTCAGAGAACTCTGTCGCATTGGTGGATTTAGATTTGGCTTTGGGGGACGCGGACGTCTTTTTGGATTCGATTCCAGACTACAGCTTGGTCGATGTGACGGAGAATGTATCCCGCCTCGATTTTCAATTGCTACGTAAATCGCTTACCAAGCATTCCTCAGGACTCTATCTGCTGCCAAGACCAATTCAGCTTCAAGATCTTGATTTGATTAATCCTGATAGTTTGCGACGCGTGTTCGGGCTGCTTCGTGCATCCTTTTCACACGTCGTCATTGACATGTCCAAATCCTTCTCGCATGTCGATCTTGCCGCTTTGGAGATGTCGAACGAAATCGTGCTGATGGTCCAGTTAGATTTGCCGTGTCTACGTAACATGGTTCGACTCTTAATGAGTCTTCAACAAATAGAATCGATTCGAGACAAGATCAAGGTGGTCGTCAATCGCTCTGGACTCGAGAGCGGTCAGATCAGTCTCAAGAAGGCCAAGGAAACGATCGGTCGCGAAGTGTTCTTCCAGATCCCGAATGATTATCGCACGATGGTCGAAATGCGAAACAATGGACAACCGTTGATCGAGCAAGCCCCGAAGGCCTTGATCACCCAAGCGGTGCAGCAGTTGACAGATTTACTGGATGGTGTTGCCATTACACCGACCGAGGATCCATCAAAATTAGCAACGGACCGTGCTATATCCAACGGATGGAAAAACTTTTGGCCAGCGAAGTCAAAAGTGAAGTCATAGCGATCTTTCCTCTTCGTCCGATGCTTCGCCAGTCGGGCGTAAAGTTTAACCAAATTCACTAAGCAGAAAAACGAGAATACCATGAATTCATCTTTCAGCTTAGTCGATCCGATAAATTAGACGAATCGTTCTCTACGCGAAAAGTCGGAGTAACCTCTGTGCTGCGCCTCTCGATCATAGTAGTACATCAAGATGATGATGCGAAACTTGAATCAACGCTCCTCTCGCTTCTGGAAAATAGAAACGAGAAACATCATGAGATCATCTTGGTTCACGATGGATCGTACAATGATCCGTACGATTTGAATGATGATGAAATTCGAATGATCCAAGCATCCGATCAGGATGGATGCATAGACCAAATCAACTCCGCTATTGCCATCGCGAGAAGCCCAAACGTACAAATCCTCTTTCCAGGTGTTACCGTCGAGGCGAACTGGTCGGAAGAAGCACTGGAACTCCTGTCCACTCCAGATACTGTTTGCGTGGGAAGCCCATGCAAGGTTGAGTCTGAAAATAAAATCCTCTACGGTCTGGACCAAAAAGCACTGCCCCATCGGCGTTACTCCCAAAAACAAAACGATTCTGTTGCGCCAATGCTTTGTGGCACGATCTTCCGCAAGAAGACTCTGCAATTGGTAGGAGGGCTCAATTCCCTGCTACCGCGAGAAGGGGCTGAAGTCGAGTTACAACTCCTCTTTGCAGCCATGGAACTAGAGTCGACAATCGCGTCCGTATCCCATCTATCAGCACCTCGTCGAACGATCGAAGGCCTCGATATCGGATACGAAACCGGCCGTCAATGTGGACAGATCGCGTGCGCATTTGGCTTGGTAGAAGGAAGCGGCGTGGAAGTAGATTCCCTAGCCAAGCAGTTAAGTCATCTCGCGGGTGGTCTGATGAGCCCAAAAACGGTTGCCGAACGTTTGGGTTGGGTGATGGGGATTCGAGATCGATCACTAGCGAACAATATCCGCGATAGGCTTATGTCAGCGGCCGAGCGATTGGATGAAGCTGTGGAAGAGGAATGTAACCATTCAAGCGTCTACCGACGCGCCGCATAAATGCTATCGATCCATCCAACACCCAACGAGATTCGATCTTGAATCTTTCTGCGAAAAATCTGTAAAGTTCTCCTTGTCTGGATCCCATCAACTATGGCAAGGAAGCCGTACAGATGTATGAACTATATCCGCATTGGTTTGAGTCATTTGCTGGTAGCTATCCATGGATCGTACCACTGGTGGCAATTGTGTCATTATGGTTAGCACGAGCCAGCAATGACTTGTACTTCCGCCGAATCGCGGAGCCTGCTTTTTACGGAGCGCTGTTGCTAGTGTCGTGGGGCACTCTACGTACAATCATCGCAAATGAAGGCTGCTGGATTGTCCACACCTCGAGTATGGCAATGATGATCGTAGGAGCTATTTTCCCCAGCCGCGAAGAGGATGCCGTCGACACAATGCATGAACCCTCCGGAGTGGAATAGCTTCGCATAAACCGAAGCGTTCTCTTAACGTAACCGTTCTAGGTTCTTTTGGCGAGCGTGATAGATCATGCCCATTCCACCCCGCCCGATCAGCCGCTTGATTTCAAATCGTGGAAAGGATGCAGCGAGCTCGTCCACACTCGGAGCACTTGCGTCGTGATTGCCTTGTCGATGCGATGGCAATTCCGTAGCCATTCGAAATAAACAACCCTCGCGAAGTCCATTTATGAGAGACTGTCTCCATTGTGGGCAATTTGTCATGCTGAAATCGTTCTTCATCTCAAACACTTTTTCAACGAACTCTCGCAATGTTTGAGCGAATCGTTGCCGGAGTCGGTGCAGCGCCAGTCGGTGCAGCGCCACTTTGGTTGCCCCCACACTTACCGAAAGTGAGTTCGAGAGCCTCACATAGTCCTCAGATGCCAACGGCGAGGTTAACGCAGGCAGCAACGTGTTGAAGACCGTCGTTCGTTGTCCCGAGGCGTACCGTATTGTAGAAAACATGTCCACTAGCCGTTTAGAATAGAAATCCGCAATTTATCCTTGTAAACGTTTTCAATCCCTAATAGTGAGATTTGTTCTCTCCACTCCCAAAAAACAATTCTTTCGCTACCCTTTGGTGAGATCGAATAATTGTCTCTCTTTTACAGTTCGCAATACGGATAACGGAAGTTAGACTAGCTTTCGAATGTGGAAAAACTACTCCTGCGATCGAGTGAATCGTTCAAATCGTCTATGGTCTGGAATCGGGTATGCATCATTGGCGTCGGACTTCTGGGTGGGTCAATAGGGCTTGCGCTGAAGCGAAAACGCCTAGCAAAAGAAGTTATTGGCGTCGGGCGAACCATTGCCAAACTCGACACGGCGCTGCAAAGAGGTGCGATCGATATCGCAACCGATGATATTCTCGTTGGTGCAAAAGACACCGATTTGGTTATCGCCTGTACTCCAGTTCAATCCATCGTGGATTCACTGTCGGTTGCCGCCTCAGTCGCCATCCCCAACGTGATCCTGACCGATGTTGGCAGCACCAAGCAAAGCATCATCCGAGCCGCCGAAGGCCGTCTTTCCCCCCTACAATATATCGGCAGTCACCCCATCGCTGGCGGACACCATAGCGGTGTCGAACATGCGGTCGGCACGTTGCTCGATGGTGCTCTAGTCGTCATCACTCCTTCGGAAACCAACCCGCCTGAATTAGTCGAGCGAATGTCGAAGTTTTGGGAGTCGATGGGAGCCAAGATTAGCATCCTTACCCCCAAAGAACACGACGAAGCACTGGCTATTTCAAGCCATTTACCGCACATGGTTTCTTCCGCTCTCGCCAGTGCGACGCCTCGAGAAATCCTACAATTTGTAGGCAAAGGCTGGCTCGACTCGACTCGAATCGCAGCCAGCAATTCGCAATTGTGGCGACAGATATTGCAAGAAAACCACGCTCCAGCCTTACAAGCCTTGAAGAACTTTGCCACAATCTGCGAAACTTGGATCGAAGCATTGGAGCGTGGTGACTTCGATCAAGTCGAATCTCTACTCCAAGCAGGAAAAGCAACTCGTGACGCTGTGGCAAGTCGACATTTATCCGGCTGACGGTCAACCAGACTCTCTCGGCGATTCAGCGGCAAATGCAGCCTCTGAATTACATATTTCTCAAGACCTGGTGATCCAAGCAGCATACGGATTTCTATTGCAGGGAGCTATCGATGAGGCAACCGTCCATCGTGTCGCTCGAGAGGTCCTGTCAGATCCTATCGCACAACAATACATCGCTGCACCAGTCGGACACGAATCGCTGTCCGAAGCATCGTTGTCTAAAGGAACGACGTCCGCATCAAAAACCGAAAACGGTTCAACCGGGATCTTGGTCTACGCCATGCCCAAGCCTGGTGTCATGGATCCTGTAGCGCAAAGCACTTGCAAACTGCTAAACGACATCGGCGTCGCGGCAGACCAAGTTCGCACGTTCCGCAAGTATTGGATATCCTCCAAGCACGGCAATGTGGACCGAACTGTGATTGATCGGATGTGCCAGAAAGTTTTGGCAAACGATTCGATTGAGCAAGTGAACGTGGGTCCATTGTTGCTCCAAGAACTCGCAATCGCCTCGGACTATCAGTTCAAAAAAGTCATCGTACCGATCTTGCAACTCGACGATGGCGAGTTGATGAAGCTTAGCAGAACAGGACAGCTCTATCTCTCCATTGCGGAAATGAAAACCGTCCAAGCATACTTCCGCGAACTCGGTCGCGAACCATCCGATATCGAACTCGAAACAATCGCACAAACGTGGAGTGAACACTGCAGTCACAAAACGCTCGGTGGGAAAATCGAGTACACCGATGAGCATGGAACTCGACGTTTCCAAAGTATGCTGAAGGAAACGATTTTTGCGGCCACCGTGCAAATCCGAGAAGAACTCGGAGATCAAGACTGGTGTGTCAGCGTATTCAAAGACAATGCAGGTGTGGTCACCTTTGACGATGAAGATTGCGTCGTCTTCAAGGTCGAGACACACAATCACCCGTCAGCCATCGAGCCTTACGGTGGAGCGAACACAGGTCTCGGCGGTGTTATTCGCGATCCATTGGGCACCGGGATGGGTGCCAAACCCGTTTGCAGCACAGATGTCTTTTGCTTTGCTTCGCCAGACTACGCGCCGGAGAAACTGCCTCCCGGTGTACTCCATCCGCGTCGAGTGATGACGGGCGTTGTCTCGGGGGTTCGCGATTACGGCAATCGAATGGGGATTCCGACCGTCAACGGTGCTGTCTATTTCGACGATCGATACCTTGGCAATCCCCTAGTTTATTGCGGCAACGTCGGGATCATTCCCAATCATAAAGTAGAAAAGCACGCACGACCGGGTGACATGATCGTTGCTCTGGGTGGACGAACGGGTCGCGACGGAATTCACGGTGCAACCTTTAGTAGCGTCGAACTCACCGAAGAAAGCGAGTCTATCTCGGGTGGTGCGGTTCAAATCGGAAACGCTATCACCGAAAAAATGGTACTCGATGTTTTGCTCGCGGCCCGCGATCGATGTCTTTACAACGCAGTGACCGATTGCGGTGCCGGTGGCTTTAGTAGCGCGGTCGGCGAAATGGGCGAAGAGATCGGTGCCGAAGTTTGGCTCGACCAAGCGCCCATAAAATACGACGGACTAACGTATACCGAAATCTGGATCAGCGAAGCTCAAGAGCGAATGATCTTGGCCGTCCCTCCTGAGAAGATCGATGAACTCAAAGCCCTTTGTACCAGCGAAGGTGTAGAAGCCGCCGTACTGGGGGTCTTCACGCCGACCGGCATGTTGCGATTGACGTATCGCGGTCAAGAAGTCGGCTCGGTCAGCATGGCCTTTCTACATGGAGGACGTCCACCGGTCGTTCGCCAAGCGACCTACCAGCCGCCAGCTGTCCAAGCGTTATCGCTAGAGAGCATGAAGCGTGAGCAGATCGAATCGACTCTTTCAAAGATATTGTCCTCTCCTTCTGTAGCCAGCAAGCATTGGATCATTCGTCAGTACGATCACGAAGTGCAAGCAGGTAGCGTGATCAAGCCTTTGGTCGGCCCATCATGCAATGGTCCAAGTGACGCTGCAGTTGTTCGACCCAAACTAAATAGCAATCGTGGGATCGTATTGTCCTGTGGAATGAATCCGAATTACGGGGACTTTGATCCTTATCACATGGCCACGTCTGCAATGGACGAAGCGGTACGTAACGCAGTTGCCGTTGGTGCCGACCCAAGCAAACTTGCCGTGCTCGATAACTTCTGCTGGGGCAATACGGAAAAGCCTGATACGTTGGGAACTCTTGTTCGTGCAGCGATCGCTTGCCATGATTTGGCCGTTCAATGGAAGACTCCGTTCATCAGCGGAAAAGATAGTCTCAACAATGAATTCACATACAGTGCGGAAAATGGCGAACGAAAAACGATTGCTATTCCTTGCTCTCTGCTAATTAGTGCGATGGGACAAATCTCCGATTGCAACAAAGCAATCACTATGGATTTGAAACAAGCGGACAGTGCCATTTACCTGCTGGGAGTCACGCGTGAGGAAATGGGTGGCTCTTATGTATCCAAGGTGTTAGGGCTTCAAGGTGGAAAAGTCCCCGCAGTCGATGCACCACTCGCCATGCGTATTTACAAACAGGTGCACCGATCTATTCAAGAAGGGCATGTCCTTTCCTGCCACGATTTGAGCGAGGGCGGATTGGCTGTTGCGATTGCCGAAATGTCGTTTGCTGGCGAGATCGGAGTTTCGATCGACCTCTCTGCGATGCGGCAAGCGTGTTTTGTAAGTGTTGAAACGGCCTTGTTTTCTGAGTCGAATAGTCGACTGCTTTGCGAAGTTCCTGCGGAACATGCGGCAGCCTTTGAAGCCGCGTTCGTCGGGTTGCCATGTTATCGATTAGGCACGACAGTCGAGCAGGATCGAGTCTCGATTCACGGTGACGGCAATTTGCTAATCGATATGCAGTGGAGACAATTGCGAGACCAATGGCTGGCACCTCTCGATTGGAAATAGTTTCACGCGTGAGTGATATCAAGAACAGACGGAGGGTTGAATGAGTCAAACACCTCCGATTCTCGACTGGATGCAAAGCCTGTCGGATCCGATTCGGGCGAGATTGCTTCGTTTATTAGATCGTTCGGAACTGACAGTCGCTGAGTTGTGTGCCACGCTGCAGTTACCGCAGAGCACTGTCAGCAGACATTTAAAAGTTCTAGGCGATGAAGACTGGATTTCTTCGCGTCGTGACGGAACGAGCAATCTTTACTGCATGCAAACGCAATCTCTTGATCCGCTCAAGAAGAAGCTCTGGAGCGTTGTGAAATCGCATAGCGTCCTCGACTCTACCGCGGAGCAAGACGACGCGAGATTGGAACAAGTGCTGGATGCAAGACGTTCCAGATCACAGGCCTTCTTTTCTTCGGCGGCTGAAAAGTGGGATAGGATTCGGGCCGAGTTGTTCGGCTCGCGAATGGATGCTTTTGCTTTGGGGGCTACGTTAGATTCGCATTGCCTATTCGGTGACTTGGGCTGTGGCACGGGTGGAATTTCTCAGTTGGTAGCGCCGTGGGTCGAAAGTGTGATCGCTGTCGATTCCTCTGCAGCCATGCTGACAGCGGCGCGACGACGGCTTAAGGATTTGAGCAACGTCGACGTTCGGAAAGGGGAACTGACAGGGCTGCCAATCGATGACCAGCAGCTATCGATGAGTGTGATGGCATTGGTATTGCCTTATGTGCCATCGCCGCAAGAAGTATTTGCAGAAGTGTATCGGGTGACCAAACCTGGTGGTAAGTTAGTGTTGCTAGATATGGTGCCACACGATCGCGCGGAGTATCGTGAACAACTGGGACATAGTTGGCAGGGCTTTTCTGAAAAGCAAATCACCGAGTGGCTGGATGCATGTGGTTGGACGGATCTACGCATCCAGCAGATCCCCCCAGACCCTGAGGCCAAAGGGACGGGATTATTCCTCGCTTCGGCGAAACGCTAATCGCCCCTCTTCATCTCGACATGAGAGACGGAGGCGTCTTGATGTTCTTCAAATTGCGTCGCAATCGGATCGATCGGCTCGCGAGTTCTGACCAAGACCCCGCATCTATGGGGGTATGGCTTCTCGTTACTGCAGCAGCATGATCTTGAAACACGCGTGTCAATCGGAAAGAATGAATCCACCGCCGATCTATTTGCCGGAAGCGGCATCGCCGATGGCTTGATAATAAGCTCGAATGGCTTGATCAAACTCTGGATCGAACAATTCCCTTGTCCCTTCCTTGACGTCGATTGTGCGTTGCGTTCGAAGTTTGCCCCAGTCTCGATCATTCGAGGATTGGCTGTTGGGAAGGAAATAGTCTTCCGTTCTTTCCATTGGGTTAGGCCCTTTCGCTCCTTCTCCGCCAGACTGCGCGCCCTTTTGATTTCGAAGATAGGTTTGACTGCCTGGATTACGATTCTTCTGTTCCATTCTCGATTGATTCATTTCCGATGCGAGTTGTTGAGCGATCGATTCGATTGCCGATTGCCTGGCGCGAGACATGTTCCCTTTTCCATTTCGAATCTTGTTGCTTTCCGAATTCGGTTCGCTGCGAGATACGTCTGTCTCTCCGTTTTGCTTGGAGTCTCCAGTCTCGGTCGGTGATTGCTGCGCATAAATATCACGATCCAATTGATCGAGCATTCTTGCTAGATCGGAAGCCTTTTGCTGCACTGCACCACCAGCAGACTGAGATTGGTGTGCGGGGACTTGCTCCGCAGAAGACATCGGAGTGGATGAGTTCGGGCGGGACGGTGTATTTGCCGTGGGACTTGCGGAACCAGTCGGTGGTTGTGTTGATCCGTCCGATGGCTGTTCTCCTCCTTCTGGATATGAGGGCTGTTTCGCAGCGTCACTAGGTCCTGTACCTAGACTCTTCGGAGCTAATGACGCTAACTCCTTGGCTCGGGTATGGAGTGCATCTTCGGCCTGTCCTAGCTGCTCTCTTGCAGCGGCCGCTGATGGACGAGTCAAACGTTGTGCGACATTGCCCTTGGCATCTGGTTTCGACTGAGTCCGTTCGGCATTCTTCGCCTCTTGTGATTTGTCCAACAAGCTCTTCTCTGCCGTCTTCACGATCCCGTTTTCGGTTTCACGAATTGCATTCGATTGTTCCTGTAATTGTGAGCTGCCCTGATCGTTACCGAGACGTTTTTCATGCCGAGCACTTCTCTCGACATCACCGGCGATTCGGGCCAACTCGAGTCGAAGTTCCGTTTGGGCTGCGGCCGATGGTACGAGGCTAGAAGCCGCTGGAGCTGGAGGTTTCGCACCGAGCGGCAGTGCTTCGAGTTCGCGGGCTTGTCGGACCAATTCGTCCAGCCACTTGTTCGCGTTTGAAAGTTGTTCGGTTGCCAACGCTTCATAGGGATTTGGTTGATCCAACGAAGCTCGATCTTGAATCGAACTCTTCCATTGCGTCTCAACGACGTTAGACAATTCTTCAAAGGTCCTTTCTGAAAGACTAGCATCCTTCCATCTAGCGATCGACTGGTCGAGCCGTGATGTCCATTGCCGAAGCTCTTCTTGAACGCTTTCCTGATCAAGGTTTCCCTTTTGGCTTTGCAGCCACTTGCTGCGTTGATTTTCGATCGTATCCGCTTCCTTTCGAAGTTGCGTCACTCTTTGCTGTGCGCGTTTGCTTGCATCACGCCATTGGTTGGTGATCTGCTTCACGCTGTGGGCAATTTCATCTCGAATAGAGTTTTGTGCATTCTTAGCTTCGTTTACTTTATTGATACGATTCTGTTCGCTTTTCTCGCTCGGTCTATTGATGCTGCGTTTAGACATTTCCGCGGCGGATTGTGCAGCGACTGCTATTTCTGCAAAACGGGACGCCAGCTTGGCAATTGCCAGATCTTGTTCGGTCGCAGGGGTTTGTTCGTTTATTTGTCGTGCGTCGTCGATCGCGTTCATTAGTAGTTGATGCGATGATTGGATTGTCGTTCGATTCTCGTCAAGGTTAGCTCGTTGGCTCATTTGCGCAGCTCTTTCCAGCATCTTGGCAGCGGTCCGCTCCGCAAGTACTGCTAGAGAATTCAATCTATCCGACTTGCTCTTCTTCGCTTCGAACAGTTCCGCATCGTCGTTCTCAATACGTAACCTCAATTCTTGTTCGGTATCGGCTGCACGTTTTAGTTCGGCAGCGGCATTCGAAGCCTGCATTTTTGCAATGGCAGACAGTTCGTCTTGCATCAACGGGCTATTGCGAAGCTCAGCCTCCAATTGCTTCAATGTCTCTTCAGGAGATTCTCGTAGCTGTCTTTCGAGTGCCTCTGCTCGTTGGTATTCTTCGGTCTTCCGTTCATTGGAAGGGTCCTGAGTAGAGAGTTGATCCGCCAGGGACGCAGACGAAGTCTCGGGCTGGTTAGTCTGATTTTGTGAAGAAGTAGGTGTCTGGCTGTCAAAGTGCCTTGCAATACTTTCAAAAGCTTCGATCGCTTTCTGCTGATCGGATTTCGCTTGATTTATGGCGTTCTCGCGATTCGAATCACCGATTACATCCTTTGGTTGGGACATGTCCGATGCAGACTCTCGGCTTGCTTCGAATGCGTCGGCTAACGAATCATTCATCTTCTTGGTAACGTCTGCTAAAAGACTGAGCGCACGATCACTATCTCTCGCTAGTTCACGTTGCGACTGTTGCAGTAGATTTTGCTGAGCGGCTTGTTCGATGAGCGCATCTTCCAGTATCTTCACTTGCTCGAGCACTCGGTTTTGTTGTTCACGTATCTGTTCATTCGCTTCGTTACTTTTTGCTATTGTTTCGGGCTTTTCCCACTCCATGGTTTGTTGTTGAAGCTGTCGCGTGCTATCGGCCGCTTTCTTGGCTAAGTCAGCAATCGAAGGAGCGAATTGAGAAAGTAAACGCCTGGCTTCTTCGATCACGGGTAGGGCCATCCGGTCCTGTTCGTTCCACACATCTAGGAGTGTGTCTAGTTCTTGAGCTGCCGATAGAAGATTTTTGTTTTGTGGGTCGCGACGCGCTGCGAGTTTCGATTGCGCAGAAGCGAATGGCTTGCTTTGGCGAATCGCATTGTAACAATCCGAAATGTCGGTCGGAAAGTTGGCTGCTCGCATCCATTGCTGAGCTGTTTCCAGCCGAGAGGAAATACTCTCCCACTGGCGGTAGTGTTGCAACTGTCCATTCAATGATTGAAAGTCATATCGCTCGGAGGGCTGCAGCAACGTTAGAGCCAATTTTGCTTCTGCTACTTCATGTGCGGCTTCGAGGGTCCGATAGGCTCCGTAGATAATCTTTAGGTCATTAGCCAATCGATCGAAATCGTCTGCCGTTTCTGTCTTCCATAGGACAAAGATGGCGTTCCATGCACGCCAAGCCAGTCCCATATCCGCTCCGAATTTTGGATCCTGGTATTTTCGCAGTGTATGTACATCGCGACGATCCATTAGTTGGGCGATCGAATCGGTAGTAGCCTCGGCGTTCCGAATCAAGGTCCGATTCTGAACAGCCAATTCGAGAGAAGACAGATTCTGATTCCGCAATAATTCCTTTCGGCGTGCATGGATCTTTAAAAGTGAATCGAATTGGGAAGCAAGGGAACCAGACTGCAACAGAAGCTCGCGACGATACTCGTTGGTACTCCAAAGAAGCGAACCGTCGTAGTTGTAGATCCACCGTTGGCTTTCTAATTCTTTTGCATCACGGCGAATCCGGTCGATAAGAAATTTTCTTGCGTTCGCATCGTCATTTTGAAGGCAGAGATCGCGAATTTCCTGTCGAGAATTTCCCATCCAATCTTGCCATTCGGGAATTCGCTTGGCAAACTCTGGGCGAACGAGCGGTGCCATTCGAGTGGCTAATTCATTGGACAGTTGCCAATAACGATCTGCAACCCGCTGAGATCGTACCAGACTTGGCATGTCTCGATTAATTGGAGACATCGATTGTTTTTGTTGATGCTCCCATAAGAAAGTCATATCGTTCGTTAGCGCTGTTTGTAACGCTAGGCTGACGAGAGAGCGATAGATATCGAATAGCCGTTCCGAATCTCGACCAGCGGCTGTTAATTGTTTAGTCAATCGATCGAATGTTCCTTTGTCAACGGAATCAACCCATTCCGGTAGTTTCTCTTGCCACCGCCTGCGTTCCGCATTGAGTTGCTGGTTGCAATCGAATCGTATTGAATTCAGTCTCTCGCGTTGAATTCTTGAAACGCTGCGCGCGACAAGCTCAAGCTCGTTCTGATCCATATACGATTCGACTTGCGGCATCAGTGTTTGGATCGCGATCTGAAGGTCGTTCGCGATAGAAGAAGCGGATTCCGCCCATTCTCTTATTCTTTGCAATGCAGAATCGTCGTCCGCCGGTTCCTTTTGGGAAGAAACCTTTGCTCGAAATTGGTCAATCGTTTTTAATAGTTCAACTTGGTCCGTGTTCAATGCAATCTTGAGTTTCTCAAGAAGAGGTATCAGGGCCGCTTGCTTTTCGAGAACGCCATGACGATCCTTACCGAATCCCGCTCCGCCGACAGCGAAATGCAATGGAGGGCTATAGGATGTATTCTCCGCGCGATCGACTGCTTTCAGTCGCAAAGATACAAAGTCATCTGGAGAAACTTTGCATGACGCAACATCCCAACTTAGCGAAGGTTTCCATTGGTAGCTTCCATCCGTGTTTTGGATTGTGTCCGAGGAACCCATAAGTTGAAGGTCGATTTCTGTCCAACCTTGATCATTGATCGATACTTCAGAGGAAAGCGATACGACGGGTAAATTGTCTAGAACCTCACCGGTTAAAATGATCAAGTCATCGGGTTGAATCAACCTTGGTTCGCTAGCTCGAGGCGTTTGTGCCGATGCTGTCTTGGGCGTTGGGTTCCAATCGACGACCGCTGGTGGGTCAGTTAAAACTTCCAGTTTGTACCAAGGGCTAAACGTATTTCGGATGTACTCTCCAAGAAACTGATTCTTGGATTCTAGGTTTACTTGAAAGCGACTGGAATACGCTGCGTCAAGTTCGCAGTACCAGACTTCGATCGCTTTGGAAGAGCTACCTTCTATCGGGATTTTGCTTTTCTGTAACTCAATACGTTGCTGCTGGCCGGTGTCAGAATTCTCTACCATTAGGGAGACTGCGTGGAGATGCTGATCGGCTTCGATTCTCAACTCCAATCGGCTGTCCTTTAGAACTCGAAGATCACCGGGTTCGCTGGTTCTAAATTCACTCGGCAAAAGAGCGAAGGCAGGAAAGTCAATCTTCCATTGAAATCGGCGAACACTCGGGCGTGGTGCTGGCGAGATTTTTTGCCATTTCGTTTTTGAACCTCCGAACAGAAAGCGATATTCAATAGGTGAATCTCCGACAGGAGCTATCGTCGTGTAGATGTTCGAGCCGGAAGTCTCGAGCTTCAGCGGAAACTCTTTCGAAGTCGATTTTCGGGTAGACGCGTTGGGTAACTCCTTCCACTCTAGAACCGCTTGTTGCGGTAGTAGTTCGTTGTCATACAGGGAGGTCGCTTGCAACCGAAACGAGACATTGTGATTCGAGGGGACTGCAAAGTTGGAGGTGTCGGGGCTTAGGATGCGCAAATGCCATCCTGCAGGCGCATCGATTTCCACAAAGGGCAGCATTGCTCTGGCTACTCTGGTAGAAAACTGCAAGCCAGGAATGCAACCGAGCAAGGCGTAAGTGATCGAAAGAAAGAGTGGCACTACGAACCAGCGGCGCAGAGATTGCCAGGGCACGAATCCCTTTAGATTGACACGTTTCAATTCCCGATACGCTTGATGGTGAATGGTATCGACGAAGATTAATGCGTCTGCAGGTTGATTGCTTGGTACCGCGTGCAATTCAACGCTTGACGAAAGACGCTCTGCGAAATGCGGATGCCGTTTCTCGATTTCATTCGCGAGTTGAATTGTCGTAGGTTGATGGAATAGCCGATTCCCTCCTAAACGCCAACCGAGCAACAGGGATAACGCGTAGACTCCAAGACTCGCGAACCAGCGAACGATATCCACCAGCCATCCGCTCGAATCCAATAAGATCAGGACATAGATGCCGGCAAGGAGTGTTGTGGCAGACGCCACAATACCACGGCAGATGAAAAACCGAGAAGTTAGAGAACCGAAGTGGTTCAGTAAGCGATAGACGGGAAGAAAAGAATCTGGTTTTTTATCTTTTAAAGAGGCCGCCGACATGTGTGCAAAAACTTTCAATCAACCCGCCATATCAGTTCGATTCGCTTCATGCCATTGCCTGACGAGAAGATGAAAACGGACCAAATCCGGTACATTTTTGAGTCCCAGTTTTTTCATAACTTTGGAGCGACGCGCTTCGATTGTACGTACTGCGACTTCAAACTTCTTCGCGATCGTTTTGTTCATGTCACCTGCAACAACCTTCTCCACCACTTCCTTTTCATTCTCCGTCAGCAAACCCCAGCGTGCAAGTATTGTCGCGCCATCCATCGTATGATTGAACATGACAGACGAACTTTGAAACATCTGACTGATGCTGGGAAGCAATCGAGCAATGCCTATAACACCGACAGGTACTGTGTCAGATAGAATAACGGTGCGACGAACCTCCAATTGAATCGTTTTCCCGGAATCACCATAGATTTCGCATCTCAACAATTGGATTTCATCAGGTTTGAGATCGCGATCTGACAAATGGCGATAGTTGGTGTTCCATGGATGCGGCGTGAGCATCAACTCAAAGTTCTTCAGTTTCCATTTCTCAAAACTCAAATCACATACTGTTTGAGCAGATTCGCTCAGATAGGTTAGGCGACGTTCCATATCATGGACATACAATACAAGATCGCAATGAAGGGCATTGAAAAAGCTGGCCAATATTCGTTGCGGGTTGTAAAGGAGCGTTTCGAGAGTGGACTCTCGCACCGACGAAAAGTTCGGAATGTCCATTTTTACTTACGTGTCGTGAAAGAGAGTACACGAACCTTGACGCTGTCCCAGGTTAGCGGTGGGTTGGTTGTCGTGTCAAGTATTTGCTTCACGATTATCGCTTGGTTGTCGAGCTATCTCGTTCGGTAACAAGAGGTGCCTCTGCGGGGTCTTTCTCTTTCGATAGGATTTGATTGGCGAATAGAAAACGGCGACGATAATCAATACCGTTTGCCAATTGAGAGGTTGAAGACTGGTCCGTCGACATCGATGATGGTCGAAACTTCTTTCCCGCAAATCGTGAGCCACCGTAGATTGAACCTTGTTGCAAAGGTCCGACACCCAGTACCCAAGTATCGCGCGCACTGCTACCTGCTTGAGCGATTCCTGACTGCCAAACAGGTTCTCGCGTTTCTCGGTCATAGGCGAAGACTGCAATTTTCGCGGCCGCGCTTTTCATTTCACGCTTTGCGACAGAAATCTCAGGAATTGCAGGTAATACTGGCGTGCCTGGAAGAACAGCCGTCGCGGTCGACAGAAAATTATTTGCAGGCAACCCGTAGGTTACGCTGTGGCCGTCCGTGCCGAGTGCACCGCAGCGTGCTTCGCAAACGAGATCGGCTGCCTCTCGATTGTCAACTAACATGCATCCCGCAGCGGTCAACTGTTGTCTCAACGCGCTGATGATGTAGTCAGAGGTTACCAAGTTGGCGGGCATTGGAACCCCTGGGATCACTTTTCCTGCTGCCGCAACATAGGTTGTATCTAAGAAAATTTTTTGCCCAGACAAGGGTCGAAAGTCCATTTTCGTGATAGTCGAATCGACAGCATCCGACATCAGCAACTGTTCCGTGGCTGTGAACGACTTGGTTGCACCGCAGCCCATCAAGGACGCTACGGAACAGGCGCACGCAGCTAGGGCAAACGAGTACCGAATGTTGGAGTCGAACAAATTCTTGAGGGAGAGCATAGTTGGCAGGTGGGTTGGAGCGATGGGGGGACAATACCTTACTCGTTACTTGGCACAAAGACAGTTTGGAAAACTTAGGGGGGTTGCGAAGCTTGAACTCCTTCGTATCCAACCCAACGAGTATTTTCTTTTCGACTACAATGATTGAACGTCAGGCAGCTAGCTATTTTCAAACTCAGTGGTAACTCCTCCCTACTCATGCAGATTGTTCATCACGGCGGGCACACAGGTGTTACAGGATCGTGCCATCAGCTTTTCCTTTCGGATACTCGATCGGTACTGGTCGATTGCGGGATGTTTCAAGGCACAGATGCCCGTAAACGCAATGGAGAAATGGAGATCGATTTCCCATTGGATGGTGTCGAAGGGTTGGTTTTGACTCATGTGCACATCGACCACGTAGGCCGGATCCCTCATTTGTTCGATGCAGGTTTCAATAAACCGATCTACTGTACGAAGCCGACGGCAAAAATGCTCCCTATCATGCTGGAGGATGCAATGCGGCTTGGGATCACCCGCAATCGACAGGTGATCAAGGTCTTCTTGAACGATTTGAAGCAGTTGCTTCATCCGATGAAATATGGTGAGTGGAAGAGTCTCGGTGGGGCAGCGCAATTTCGTTTTCAGCCGGCAGGGCACATTCTCGGCTCGGCGTATGTCGAGTTTGATCATGAAGATGAAAGGTATGTTTTCAGCGGTGACCTGGGATCGCGTTGTACTCCTATTCTCAAGGAACCTCGTAGCCCGGAACGGGCCGATGTGTTGGTACTTGAAAGCACCTATGGGAATCGAATCCACGAGGGGCGAGAAACCCGTCTTCATCGACTAGAGTCGATACTATGTGAAACGCTCACCAATCATGGCGTGACGATTGTTCCCGCCTTTAGTCTAGGACGCACACAAGAGCTTCTCTTTGAATTGAATATGATTCTCGAAGGCATTGGGCATAAGACGCAGTGCAACATGCTCAAGCAAATCGACATCATTGTTGATTCGCCGTTAGCGCTCAAGTTGACGGACATCTACGATTCGATGCAAGAATTCTGGAGCGAGGAAGCACATCAAGTTTTGTCCGTCGACAACCAACCGTTTATTTTCAAGAACCTGGTCGAAGTTGATTCAGGAGCCGATCACCGAGAAACGGTGAAGTACTTGCTAAAGAGCGGTAGGCCGGCGGTGGTTATCGCAGGCAGCGGCATGTGTACCGGTGGTCGTGTGATGGACTATTTGAAAGCTTTTTTAGCGAAAGAAACGACGGATGTGTTGTTCGTAGGATACCAGGGACTCGGTACCCCTGGGCGTGCGATTCAGGAGTGTTCAGAAGGCAAATGTGCTGTCGATCTAGACCGAATGCAAATCGATGTAAAAGCAAAGACCTACACATTGACGGGTTACTCCGCTCACGCGGATCAGAGTGATCTCATTCGATTTGTGGAAGGCATTCCGGTCAAGCCGAGAGAGATTCGATTGGTACATGGCGAGGAGCCTGCGAAAACTATTCTGGCAGAGAAGCTTACGTCGCTAGGTTATCAAGTCACCTGGCAAGAGTCTGCTACTTAGCTGTTAGCTTGGCGAGGGCTTGTCGTAACTCTCGCACCTTGAGAGGCATGGGCAGCAAAACGTGTATGGGACTAGTGTTGGCTCCACGAATGATATGCTGCTGCTTTGGATCGACGAGCATTACGGCGGGTATCGTCTTCGTGTGATCTTGTTCTGCAAATTTATTGAATGCTTCGAGCGCAAGATTACCAAGGTCGGGTGCACAAATGACTAAACAATCCGCCGGAGTCGATTCGTCTGGTGAAAATTTGCTCAACGCTCTTTCCGGGTCACCATAAATCAAAACTTTGTAGCCGCGTTTCTTTAGTTTCTCGCGAAGCACATCCTGCAATTCTTGTTTGTTCTCGACGACCATCACCGTCTTGCCTTCGCCCTCTTTGGCGTCTTCTTCATCGACAGTGACAATGTTATGTCGATTGCCGACGCGTTTCTCAATTTGGTTGGGATTCTCAAGCTTCTTGAGGGCTAGCTGGATATCTGCCAACATGGCACTTGGGTTTTGGTATCGTTTCTCTGGGTCGAACTCGAGGGCCTTGTTGCAAATCGTGTAAATCTGCTCGGGCAAATCTCGACAGACTTCTGAAAGAGACGGGAAGTCGTGAAATCGAGTTACGTTCAATCGTTGCGATCGTTCGCGTGTATCTACGAGCGCCTGCTTACCTGAGATAATGTTGTACATCATCACGCCGACGAAATAGATATCGCTTCGAGTGTCACCCTTCCTAACGCCGGTCCCTCGCTCCAAAGCTGCATAGTCGATAGCCCGCGCGCTTGGACAGTCTGCAATCGCTTTGTCGGACGAAGTATCCGCCATCGCAGCGAGTCCGAAGTCCACCAGTTTGCACTTTCCACTGGAATGCACTAGCACGTTGGACAGTTTCAAATCCCGGTGTGTGATACCTTTTTGAAATGCGAAGTCGAGTCCTGAACAAATGTCATGAACAACGTTCAAGCCATCGACCGGACCAAACTGCTTGCGGATCTTGAGGATCTCTCTCAGAGTTTCCCCTTCGACGAATTCCATCACCAAGTAGGGAGCCCGAGGATCGTTCTGAATATCGTGAATCGTCACAATGTTCGGATGCTTTAGCTGAAGCCCCATGCGGCCTTCACGCAGGAACTGCTCCACTTCGGCGATCTGACCACGATGTCTACTGCGCAGAACCTTAACGGCAACAACTCTACCCGTATCGCGATGCACCGCGCGAAAAACACGTGCAAACGTACCGGCACCGATCATGTAAAGTACTTTGTAGGGACCGTAGAAATAACCAAGTCGTTCGCCTGTAAGCATTCGCTCCAGTTGAAAATTGGTTAACAATCCCTTCCGCAATAAGACAGACTTGACGTCGTCGAGACTTACGTTTTCGGTCCGAAATTCCGCCCAGATTTTGTCGACTTCAGCCCCAGACGCGAGGTCCAAATCGACGATTCGCTGTGTTAAAGAACGCGGCGTGAAGTCCATGGATTCATCTACGAAAGGGAGGTTTCTGGTGGAATAATTATTCGGCTCACAGCCTTAGCATAATTCAAAAAGCGAAGGATCGCTATCAAATGGCTCCACAGAATGATGCGACCATGTCCAAAAAACTGGGTTTAAGTCGCTCAGAAAACGAAGCAAGCGGATTGCGAAGAGAGTGGCGACCCCTAAGGCAATCCGCTTTACTTTTCAGACAAGAGACTCACGTCGGAGTGTGAATCTCATGTTTCGGCTCTCGCAGAACTATCGTGCCGCGAACAGAATGAACTATTGGTCTTGTCCGTCTTCTGGTGGCGTTTCTTCGTTGCCATTGGAATCGCCGAACATTTCTTCGATTTGCTTTTGATAGCTATCGCGTTCACGTCGAGTCGCTTCCAGGTCAAAAACCAAATACTTCATGTCCAAACGTAGCTGGCCGATCGAATCCTGCACGAGTTGCAAGATTTTTCGTCTGCGATTAGTGCTTTCTACCACCCGTTGAAATGCTGGTTGAATCGTCAATCGCTGTGCAGGTGGCAAGGCTTCGATCACTCGTTGAAGATCCAAAAGCTCGCTTGGGATGTCATTGAGTAGGTTATCCGAGGTTTGAGCTGCTTGACTCATGCGCTGATTCCTGATGGATTGCTAGTGACGGCTTTGCCGTGGGGATGGTTACCGAAGATATTCCTCAAGAATTGCAGCTTGCGTGCCGGTATCCCATGAGGCTTGATAGCATTGTCGCTAAATCCATGCTAGTCAAGGAGTTAGGAAAATCGAGACAATCCTTACAAATTTCGTAGGCCATCTAGATTGATGCTTTTCTTCAACAGGAACTCACCTGGATTCCGACGCTAAGTCTTGCTACAAGAAAGACTTAAGGATTGTGTACCGGGTGAACTAGGGATGATTCCGTTTCTCCACTTACTCTTCGAGCTTTGTTGCAAAAAGTCAACCATCCGTCCGTCTATTCCATTTGGGAAAAAGACGACGCTGATTTGGATATTCGCTCTATGGCCTACGAGCTCCATCTCCCATGGACAGTTTGTTGAGACTTTTGATAGACCTGGGAACTATTTTCAACTTTGGCGACACGATTGCAAAGCAAAAGTCCTTCGACCAGAACGTATAGAACCGGGAGTGGAAACGCTCGAAGTCTTTTTCGCCCAAGGATCCTATCTTTATTTCGTTTACCCACTTGAACCGTGTGCGGTCGTTGATGATTTGGCGGCTAGTCTTCGCATCCGTTGCGGGCACGAGGGACTTCGGATTGGCTTTCGAATCGTCTTCCCACGAAGCACGCATCCCGCGACCAACAACCCTCTAGAATGCGTCGTGTTCGGTTCAGCCTCCGAGGGCAAGGGACAATGGTCCACATCCTCGGTTCGAAGGGTCACAAACGACTTTGAGGCGCAACGGCGCGTTCTCCGTGCTCGGTATGGATCTGACGTCGACCTGTCCGATCCCTACGTGGATGCAATTGCCCTCGACGTTTATCGGATTCCAGGCACGACCAAACTCCAGGTCGACGACCTCGTCGTGGAAGGCATGCTCCCACCGAGTGCTGGAATTGCACCCAGCACAATCGCATCGCCAACATCGGAGCTACGATCTGTCGCGGAGCGTTTACAAGAAATGCAATCTTCAGTTCCTCGATGGATTCAGTTTCACGGAGAAGGCTTAGCCCTTCTTCAATCCCTGGGCTTCAACGGCGTGGTCGCTCCTCGCGCCAATGATGAATTACTTATAGAACAGGCGGCATCGACGGGGATGGCTGTGGTGGCACCTCCTCCCGAGGGTGTTCCTGCGGATTCGATCGCTGCCTCCTATCAGCATATCCAAGCGTGGATGCTCGGTTGGGAACTGAACGAATCGCAATTGAGCAGCACGCGACAACAGGTTTCCAATCTGGCTCGTTTCCCCAAATCGATGGCGAGGCCAACGATCGGAGAGGCGATGGAAATGTTCGGGTCCTATAGCCGGATGACAGATTGGTTAGCTGTACCCACCCCCCACTCGACGCGAGTCCGTTCCTTTGACGAATCGGACGCGATCCTGATGTCGGATTCGAGATCACTGACCGGTCGATCGATGCCACTAACGTCGATGGTGACCCAAATGTCGAGTGAGTGGATCGAACAGAAGGCGATGCTTCAGCGAACCCTCGGCGGAGATCCGGTCGGAATTCCCGACTACGATCTCGTTCAAACACGCATGAGTGTTTATCGCGCGATGATGCAGGGAACCCGCGGCTGGATCTTTCGTTCCTCTGGCCCTCTGGATCGCGGTGACCCCACTAGCATGGCGCGCGGGCAGGGTTACGCTGCCATCAATAATGAAATCGATCTCTTTTCACCGTGGATCAAATCGAACCAGTCTTCTTGGAAGACGATCGCGACGGACTCTCAAGATCATCGTGCAGCGATATTGACGACGACCAATAGCCAACTCGTAATTATGGTCTCCAACGGGCCGATGGATCAAATTTGCGCGATCTCTCCATCGACGGAACGCGTGAAAATCGCGTTGCCAACGACAGGGCAGGTTCGGAATGTTTTTCGAGTGACGTACGGACAATTAGAACGCCTGGTACTCGATCTACGGCCTGATGCGACCTACGTGACAATCGAAAATCCTAGCTTGATCGAGCAGATCGTAACGGTTGTCGATCCAAAACCCATTGAGTATCTTCGTGAGCAGTTTGTGCAGCGGGCTCCAATCATCATGGAGTCGAGGATTGATGCTGCCCAGCAGTCACTGCAATTGGCTCAGATGGCGATTGCATCGCAGCGACTTTCCGATCGGCATGAACATTGGGAATGGATCCGCCAGTCGCAATCATTTCATCGCGATGCTTTGCATCAGATGTCACGTTCCGACATTACACGTGCATTGATGTCAGCGGATCGCTCGCTGCGACTCTCGCAACGTGTCCTGCGTCGATCGTGGGAAGAAGCCGTGAAACAGTTCACTTCGTTTCAAAGTAGCCCATTTGTCGCTTCGCCCCTGGCTTTACCGCTTCATTGGGATTTGCATCATCGACTCTCGGGTCGGCCGTGGCAGAGATTAGGAGTTCCTGGCACCTCCGCTATCAACTGGGAGTCGATGCAGCAGGCTGGATGGTTGGTAGATCAACGGCTTCAGGGGTTGATTACCACCTTGGTCGATGTTCAGTCTAACGGAATCGATGGCCAACCCACGTTGGTTCTAGCCTCTGCCCCAGCAACTCAACAACCCATCCCGTCAGGTTATGCTGGGGCTGCGATGCGAGTCACGTCCGGCCCCATTGTCGCGCCGGTCGGCTCGTTGGTGCACATCAAGGGTGAGGTAAACATTGAGTCCCTTCCGAACGAAACACAAAGCGGTCTACTTATCAGCGATTCCTTAGGTGGAGAGTCCCTCGGTCAGCTCATCTCTGCCGCAGATCCATCCAAAGAAACATGGCGGAAGTTTGGATTGTCACGAGTCGTAACCGATCCGAACGGTTTTCAATTGTTCTTCGAAACGCGAGGCCAAATGGTAGCTCGCATCTGCAAGATTGAAGCAGAAATGATCATTCCGGTAGCTCCTCCAGGGCTCCCCGTTCGACCACTGGACGATGGCGAAGCTGTTCCCTAATCACACGTCCATCACGATAGCACCATGTCGTAGCGATTGGACGGGATCCTTCCAAGTGGGAATAAATTCCTGAGCTACAAATCCTTTGTATCCTGTTTTCAAAATGGCATTCAAGATCGGAGGATAGTTGATCTCTTGAGTGTCATCCATTTCTCCTCGCCCTGGGCAACCTGCGGTATGGTAGTGCCCGATCATCGCGTGATTTTTTTCGATTCTACGAATAACATCGCCGTTCATGATTTGGACATGGTAGACGTCGAAAAGAAGTTTGAAATAGGGAGAGTCCATTCTCTTCACCAATTCGAAACAACGATCCACATCATCACCAAAATAGCCTGGGTGACCCTTCATCGGATGAGAGCTATCGCGAGAATTAAGGTGCTCCAACACCAGCGTGATTTTTTTCGATTCGGCTAACTCAATCACTTGTTTCCAACAATTCAAGCAATTCTTTTCAGCGACGTCATCTAGCATGTCTTTCACTCGCATCCCCGTGAAAGTGATGACGCTCGGTGCATTGAACTCAACGGCCAATTGAATACCCTTCGTGAGCTTGGCAATACACTCTGCATGATTCGATCGATCGGTCGGTCCGGTCGCGAACCCGTGGCTGCCTACCAATGCAATCTTGAGACCCTTCTGAATCGCTTCCGGGTAAAACTTAGAATCGATACCCTCGATGGCTTCAATTCCTATCTTGGCGCAATGATCGAACAGCGTTTTCTCATCCATGGGTTTGTAACACCAACCCATCACCGACTGACGAATGCGGCGGTTTGCAATCTGGAACTCGTCTTTCGATGAAGACATGGGGATTTGGCAAGCGGCGGATGCAGCACCAGCCCCGACTGACATCCCAGCAGAAATTCCGAAGGCCGATAGGCCTGCTGCACAAGTTCTGGCTATGAACGCGCGCCTGTGACGTGCTGCTGGTTGTTTTTCTGATGTCGATTTGTTGAAGGGTGACATAAAAAGTCCTGGAGAAAAGATCGAGAACAACACGATAAAGATTCAGATACCGATTGAAAATATAATTCTACTCGTAAATGCATTCCATGTTTCAAGTCCAGCACTCAGCATTCGCTCTAGGGTGTGACCGGTAGTTCTGATCATTAGAATGCCATAGCCGAAAAATAGTCGCTGTAGTTTTCTCGTTGCTTGCCATAGATCGAGAGGTTTGCCGTTCGATGCGTTCGCCTAGGATATCCCAAAGCCCACTTGCTTCAATGCAACGCAGGTTCAGCATGCACTGGGCTCCTTTTTCTTTCCACCTCATCCCGCTCTTTTCCATCCTATCCTTGGGGACGTGGCGACAGGCTCCTTCGATATAGCCAGTGCATATCGGATCTCCTCAGCATGCGAGTGTTTTTTCGCTGGGCTCCACTCAGTTCCCTTTAGTCTCTGCTCTAAATCTGGAAGTACAGATCGATCAGCTCACCAAAGAACGCGAAGAGCTTCGCGCAGAGATTCGCTTCTTGATGTCGGGCAAGAAACGAGAGAAGTTCATCAACGCTGATCAGATGCTTCTCGAGCTCAAGGACGACAAAGAACTCCAAGCGGCGCTTGAATCG
>JAJTID010000158.1 GCA_021300155.1 Pirellula sp. | reverse complement strand
TTACGAATGATGGTCTCTCGAATCATCGGGGTTTCCTCGGCTTTCGTGGCTTGGAAGTGACGCCGGCAGCCTGAAGCGCTGCAGGCCATGATCCGAAGAAACGGTGTGCGGCGGAAGCCAAGTTGATGTTGCTGTGGTCATCACTACTGAGCGATGCACCAGCTTCCAGTCGCTGCTTGATATCTTCAATGATGTTGTCGTGAGTCCAGCGGCGATTCTTGCAACGAAACCCGGCCGCCTCTACGGCCTTACACCAAGTCCCGAAGTGGTACCGCGCTGCCCCAACCAGCCCCGTCGTTTCATTCTCAATGGCCTCTAGCGAACCCCATGTGGTGTGCCACTGCACAATGCCCTCTATCACTTCTCTCGTAGTCCAGCGTCTTGGCGGCTTTTTCACAGTGATGCGATCTGTAAGCCCTGCGGCCTCGACCGCCTCTGCCCAGCTTCCAAAGAATCGTGCGGCAGCTGTCGCGAGTCGTTCGTCCCCAAATCCTCGAAGGCCAATCTTTTCTTTCTCTGAGTTCTCTTTCTCCAAGTATCGAGTCCGAATCGCGTCGATCACACACGCTGCGGTCCGTCGCCTTGGGGAGATCTGGAAGCCGGCCGTAACCATAGCCTTCCGAAGCGAACCGTAACGCTTCCGCGCCGCGGCGGTGACCTTTGTGTCAATCGTTCGAATTTTCTCCGCTGGGACATTCTCGTTCATCAGTTGCCGCAAGCGCTCGAGTACCTTCTCTTCACTCCACTGCTCCCGAACCCAGCAGTCAATTCCTGCTGCCTGCAATGCGCTGTGCCAGCTTCCAAACCGCTTGGCAGCTGCAATGTAGAGTCCGATGTCTTCCTTCAGTGTCATGTAGATACTCAGCCCTGAGGCGCGACGCCGAACGATGGCATCAATAACGGTACGATCTGTCCATATTCGACGCAGTTCGCTACTCAGACCAAGAGATTCCACTGCGAGTCGCCAACTTCCAAAATGTCTACGCACCGAACGCTCTAGCTTTAAATCGTTGTACGATTTAAGCGTCAACGGCAACCCGCGTTCGTACAAATCGATGATTCGTAGTCGAACTTCATCAGCCGTATAGTAGTCACGAGGTGGTCTAGGAAATCCTGCTGCCGCAAGTGCGGCCGCCCAGCTTCCATGCCAAAGCTTCGCAGCCTCATACAGCGCACGATACTCACGGTTCGTTCGAACCAGACTTTCGCCATTGCGATGACGCTTGCGAATGGCTTCAACCACAGCTTCTCGTGACCAGCCTTTGGTCCGGCGTTCTGGTTGACCACAAGGCAATCCAGCAATTTTCAACGCGGCTCGTACACTGCCGAAGCAACGACGCGCCGCATCGTCTAGTTTTCGGTTGGCACAAGGACCATTGCAGCGAGTTCGCTTGAGTTCCTCGATCACCAGATCGGGAGTCCAGATTCGCTTTGGCATCGCTATCCCTCCGTGCTCGCTAGAATCTCTTCGAAGGTCCGCATCAAGTCCGGATGATGCGTTTGCAAATACGACTTGATCTCGGGGTTATTCAGCAGCGACCGAACGTAGATCACCAGCTTCAGCAGGTTCGTCGTGTATTGCCGGTAGAGACCCGTGTAAAAGTCCTGTTGCTGTTCCGCTTCCTGCAGTTTCTTGAGCAGTTGGCTCTTCTTCTCATCGGCCTTCGTCCAAGGTGTTTTTGCACTCGAGGCTTTGGCCCGTTTCGCCACGGCGGTCTTGAGAACCAACCCGCGAGCAAACGTCGTGCTAAAGTCGTTGCACGATTCCATCAATTGCAAGATCTCAAGTTGCCGCTCGGGCTTTACATTGATCAACTCCTTGGCAGTTTGCAGATTGATCTTGTTCGCATTAAAGGCCTTTACCGCTTCCGGGTGCAGTTTATCAAGCAAGCCTTTGTTGAGTCGGTGCCCGATGCTTTGCATACCCAGCGCATTGGCGATCGTTTTCTCGTCCAGTTCCTCTAGTGATTTGCGCAGCATTCGCATCTCTTGCGATGCGCTGAGTTGGTTCACCATCCGATTGCCCGTAAAGCCATCGCGCGTACTGTGAATCAAGCACGGTACCGATTCGACTCCGAGGTCCAGCAAGATGCGGTAACGCAGTGCACCGTCGAGGATCTCGTATCCGTCGTTGAGTGGAAACACAATGAGCGGTTCGATTAGCCCCACCGCTCGCAAGCTTGCTTCGATCCGTTGGCGGTACTTCTTCGCGACCGTACGTTCGTTGCGTGGGACTAGTTTGGTAATCGAGATGTCGATCCCTTTCACCGATGGATCGTTTTGTCCGTTAGAAATCATGATTGCACCTCGGTTTCTGCGGTTTGTTCAAATCGAAAATCGCCAGCCAACGCAGGGCGTTTGTCCAGCTTTTGCTTCACTAAGAGCTCGACCAAAGCTGCGTCGTTGAAAAGAGTGTTCATTCCCGTTAGCAATGTCATGAAGCGGTTCTCTTTCGACTTCGCTTCTCGCACAAAGGATGTTTTGACCCGCGTTGTCTCAGCGATGTCGTGTTGAAGCTGACCTACCGTGTAATCGCGGCTAGCTGCCGATCTCTTCGATGTCTTCGCTCGCGCGGCGATAATGCGGCGTGCTTGGGCAAAGTTCATCGTCGTTACCAATCCCTCCGCAAATGCATCCATCAACACCCCCTGAATCTGGGAATCTTCGGTAGAAGCTACTTGAATCGCGAACTTGATCGGAAAGATCCCTGACTCGACGCCCTGGATCAAACGCTCTTCGCCTTGCTCCACAAGCCGGATATAGCTGCGGATGTATTCTTCGGTCTTGCAAGCGATTCTTGCGATCTGCTTGTATTCCAGCCCTTCGTCATGAAGACGCTTTAACTCCCGTGCGAAGTCCATGCTGCCTGGCTTCGTTCGGGCGATGTTTTCGATTAAGGACTGTAGCAGTGCCTCTTTGCGCGTGCAGGTGACAACCTCGGCCATCACATGCTTCTTGCCGAGCTGCTGGTGGGCTAGCAGTCGACCTTCGCCACAGATTAGTTCGTAGAACCCAGTCGCTTCAATAAACCTGTCGTTGACCCGGATCGGCTTCATCAAGCCGACGCTTTCGATGCTTTCGACATTCATAGTAAATTGTTCTTTCTCTCGGTTCCGCGAGTTGATGACTTTGACTTGGTCGATCGGTACCTCCTCGTACCGTCGCTTGGACATTGGGCAAATGTTGTTGAGTGTTTCCATGGGTAGGTATCTCCGTTAAAGAAGTTGTTGAAGGAACGTTAGATCCGCTCGACCGAACAGTTCGGTACGAGTCGAGGAACTAGTGAATCGAAGTGGCCGTGAGTCCAATCCGAACCTTGGCATTGCGATGAACCCGAGGATCTTGAAGTCGGCCGGCTCGGAAAGAAGGACACCAAGCGTCATGTCGATCACAGATCGCGTATCGCGCCGCAGCGGCCAATACGATTCGTATCCGTGCGGTACCGGTACCGCTG
>JAJTID010000070.1 GCA_021300155.1 Pirellula sp. | reverse complement strand
TTCATCCTCGCTACCTTTCTGTGTACGCTTCAACGTGACAGTTACCTGGTACGCTGCAACACTCGATACTGGGCTCGTGGCTAACGATTACCCAGGTGGGAGTCTCGCCCACTTGTCTTCAACTCATTTCCAGTACGCACGCCCATCGCTGTGTTAGCGGCAGCTCGATATTGCGGAGCGGCGACCACATACTCGCTCTTGTCGCCGAAGATCTCGAAGGCTTCGTCGAGGATCGGTCGCAGCTTGGGAAAGATCGGGCAGCTACGAATGCCCCGGCCTTCGTGATGCTCGACCTTTGGTTCTGGGATACTCGTCCGGTTCATTTCCCAATCGATGTCCTCCCAACACGCAGCGAGAGCGTTTCCGAGGGAGTTCGAACCGTTTAGGGAAGACGCTGCACGAAACTTGCATCGTCCCTTGCCGCGTTCATTACAGCGATCACGATGATCTGATCGTCTTCTACCGCAAAATGAATCATGTAGGAGAAGCGTTTGATCAAGCAGGGGCGGAGACCATTGGCGGCTATCGAGAACAGCCATGGGTTCTCCAGGATACGATAAATCGCGGCGACATATTCTGCCAGGAATTGATCGCCCAATCCGATTTGCTTCTTGTCATACCAAAGAGATGCTTCCACTAGGTCGTCTTCGACCTGCGGGCGTACAACAAGCCTCCACATTACCGGCGACTCTTCACACGTCGCATGATCTCCTCATGGGAAATCGCTGAACCAGGATCCTCGCGATGCTCGGAGATTCTGCGATCGATTTCCGCCTGTTGAAGGGCACTTGGCGACAGATCAGCATCCTGTGGTAATGTGTCCCAAATGGCAGACACTACCCGTAAACGAACATCTACCGGAAGCGTGGCAATCTCCAGAATGGTTTGTTCGACATTCAATGCAAAGCGTCCTTCTGTCGCAATTTGAGCCCGCAACGAGTTGGCTCATTCGTTCTTCTGCTTTACCAATCCATGTATCGTCGCGTCCTGATCCTTGAATGTCAAGGCTTTGGGGCAAACCAACCCCAACAACTGCTTGGTGGTTCGCCTAAAGCTACCCCAGATCGGCACATTCCAAACACTCTTAAAACATCATCCAACCGACCTACTAACACCACGCGGTCTCGGGTTGAGGTTTTGCTGACCAAGCCGAAACCGGGCCAGACAGGGAAACGAACTGTTCCATCCGGAATCCCAGGGCATCCGCCACTAGCCATCCAGCTTTTTCGTCCGTTGGAATTCAGGGCAACGCGGAAGCCGTTGTTGTTGTTGCGGTTCGACGGGTTGTTCCTGTTCCGGTTCGCCGACCGACAATTCGCGGCCTCGTTGTTCCAACTGCCGCCACGGTTCACGCGGTTCGAGCCCTTAAGGTTCGTCCACCCGCGAAGGTTTTAACACAGAAGTCCGAAACTTCCAACTCCGCACTCTGCCGCTTTTGGCAAACGCCGTCAGCGATGTGAGTCGTTTCTGCAAATCCAGATCCGATAAGAGTCCCAGGCGATAGGCTTTCTCCAAGAAGCGAACCCTCCGCTTCCATCGCTGCTTGCTCCGTCGATTCAGCTCGACGTGCGTCGGAAATAATCGGCAACCAAGAAAACTAATCCCGCGCTCGACACGTCGAATCTGTGCAGGTTTGAATTCCAGCCTCAGTTCGTCGCCGGCAAAACGCTCGCACTCGCCCTGGACGTGTTGCAACTCCCGTCGATCGTCGCCCCAGAGCAGCATATCATCCATGTAGCGGACGTAACCACGTACCTGCAACGCCTCTTTGACGTAACGATCAAGCCAGCCCAAATAGAAATTGGCAAAGTGCTGCGACATCAGGCTGCCAATCGGCAGACCCATTCCTTGCGCTCCCCGAAAAGAACGCACAATCCGATGAAACAACTCCTGGAGCGGGACCTCTTTAAACCTCCGGGTCAGCAGACTAAGCAATCGATCGTGGTCGATGCTATCGAAGTACTCGCGAACATCCAGTTTGAGACACCAAGGCTGTGCGCGGCAAAACTGCATTGCCCGAACGACTGCGGCTTCGCGGCCACGGCCGATGCGGCAGGCAAACGTGTCATCGATTAGCCAGTGGTCGAGTACAGATTCGCAGACATTCATAATGGCATGATGCACGACCCTCTCTTCAAAACAGGGAGCCGTAATGATTCGTTCCTTCGGATCGTGAATCAAAAACTGGTGAAACCGTCCGAACGCGAAACTGCCTCTAGAAAGCCTGTCCGCTATGGACGCCAGCCAGTTGGGCAAACCGTCCTGAAACTCACGGACTTCCGCTCGATAGCGCTTACCCCGCGCCGCGCGATGAAAAGCGACGAGGAAATTATCGAGCTCCAGAATCGGCTCGTACATTCCGCCGACTCGCTTCATGGCAATTCCGAACTCGGGGGTGGCGATGTAAACTTTGAGAGGGTTGCGAGTAACTTCTCAGAGTACTTTTCCACTTTGGCTTCGCCAATTCCACTTTGGCTTCGCCAATGCCTTCGATACCGAGCAAATCGGCCTTGGATGAACATCGACGCTGGACCATTTGAGCCAGTTGCTCGTTGCTGAAGAGGGCAAACACGGGTACCCCCTCCTGCTGACTCAACTCCTTGCGCAGCTCGCGAAGCAGCGAAAAAATCGTGAATTCATTGGGACTTAAAATCGTCTTGTAATCGATCCGGTTTCGGCTCAGCTGCGATCTCGGGTTACCATCGCGTGTTGGCGAAGCAAGCACGTATTCGACGCAAAACACGTAAGCGGATTGAGCCCCTTGATCGATCCATTTGCGTTCGATGTGCGCAACGCGATGACCAGCGATAAACGCGTTCAGTTCCTCGGTCGCTTCGTCGCTGTAAAGTACTGGAATCAGGAAAATACGAAATGGCATGATGATAAAAAGTCCACATCGAAAAAATAACGCGAGCGGGGGCAGAGGGGGGCAGAGCCCCCTGCACCCCAGCATTTCAGGACCGCTCCGCCAATGGTCTACGGTATCTCCGGTCGCTGCTCCGCCTCGCTCCCTTCGTGCCTACGACCCCAGGCTCCACTCTCCTGCCTGACTATACCTTACTTGGGGAGTCCAGCGGAACTCAGGGCAACGCG
>JAJTID010000020.1 GCA_021300155.1 Pirellula sp. | reverse complement strand
GTCGGAAGCTCGGTTAGCAGCAGCAGGAGTTCAGAGTGCTTTCAAAAAGTTGGAAATAAAGAAGGGATGGTGAAAACATTGGCAAAGCCAATGCTTCACTATCGATTACTGAACTGCCGCGCCAGCGGCTTACTTGAACCATCGCATGCAGCGATTGATAAAGCGATCGAGATTGCTTCGCAGCCATCGTTGGTTCATGTGTTGCACGTGCTACCGCCATTCGTTCCATTGGCTCCTGAAGGAATACCTATCGAGTGGAGCGACGATCGCCTTCGGTTAGAACAGGCCGAAAAACATTTGAAAAAAGAACTGGACGATCGCCGATACGAAGGAGTGGCCTGCGAAGTTTTGATCGGCGATCCGGGAACTGAGTGTGCCGACCGAGCTGAGCAACTCGATGCTGGATTGATCGTCATTCCGTCGCATGGCAAAAGCGGACTGACTCGACTCTTACTCGGGAGTGTCACTGAAAGGATCGTTCGACTCGCAAAACGCCCGGTATTGGTTCTTAAGATCTAACGGGTTGACTCTCGAAAGCAACTAAACCGCAAGTGAGTCATTGTGACTCACTTGCGGCCACTGGGTGTGCACCAATGGATCGGTGCCAACAAGCCCTCAAGCGGACATCTGGTCCGATTCCAGATTTTTTGCTGGTGCTGTAACTCTCTTGGGAACGACAAAGAACGCGATAATGATCGCGGTAATTAGCATCAGGCAGGCCAAGCCGAAGGGTGCTCCGTGCCATATCGGGTCGCGCTCGGGTGCTGCAGACCAATAAAACACAGCTGCATAAAGGGATGGGCCGATCATGCCAGACAATCCCATAATGGAGCTGTTTGCGCCGGAAAGGCGACCTTGATCGAGCGGTCCGATTCGCGACGACATCACGCCATTGATGGAAGACTGAAAGAACCCCATCAGGGCGAAAAGGATTGTCGAATAGTAGAACGTGTCTCCGTCCGCTGCGATGGCATACGCCGCGAAACCAATGATTCCTCCTGTCAGGCCCACGAAAACCAAAACGCGTTCGCCGAATGCCTTGTTCGCCGGACGCACCAAGCCACCTTGGACGATCATGTTGAGAATTCCGACTGTTCCGAGAGTCAGTCCTACTTGCTTCGGGGACCATTCAAAATAGTGACGGGTGTAAAGAACGAATACATTTTGAAAAGAAAGATGGGCTAGCTGGTAGAAAAAGAGAATCGTCGCCATCGGAAGGAGACCTTTTGCGGAAAGCAGCAGCCTCAGCGACCCCAGTGGGTTCGCGCGTGCCCAAGAAAATGGCCTACGTTTTTGAGGCGGTAGCGATTCAGGTAAAACGAAAAAGCCATACAGCCAATTGGTCAAGGTGAGTGCGGCAGAAACCCAGAATGGTAGTCGTAAATCAATCTCACCAAGTAGTCCGCCAACGATCGGACCGAGAACGAACCCGACGCCAAATGCCGCCCCGAAAAGGCCGAATGCAGCGGTGCGTTTCTCGACCGGAGTGACGTCAGCCAAATACGCTTGAGCGGTAGAAAAGCTCGCGGCAGTAATTCCCGTGATGACTCGACCAACCAAAAGCCACCACAAAGTGGGTGCCAGCGCCAGGAGGATGAAGTCGAGACCGAGCCCAAATGCGGAGACCAGCAAAATCGGACGTCGCCCAAATTTATCTGACAACGCACCGATGATCGGTGAGCTAATGAACTGCATCGATGCCCAAAGTGTACCAAACAGTCCGACATAATAAGAAGCTGCTCGCTCGTCTCCACCTACCAAGTCTGCGATGAGGGGTTGAAGAACGGGAATGATCAGCCCCAAGGAAAGGACATCGAGGACAACCGTGATCAGGATGAACGCTATCGCGGCTTGTCGCGGACTTTTCACGTTTGCTGGCTCGTGTTGAGGCATATTCGAGTAGGGGTTATCCGGCATTCGCGATTCTTGGTGTTATTGGTGAGTTGTTCGCGAGAAAGCCCTTTCGAGTCCTCGTCGCCGCCCAAATGGCAGTTCTGTAACCATGGCTGCTTTCAACAGCAGCCGGAAGGTCGAAGAAGCTGGTTTGACGACAGACCGTTGTAACCTTTTCGACGACAGGTGTGTCTGAAACGAGTCTCACAACTGTGACTTCTTTTCAACAAACTCAGTCTTTTTATTGGCAGATTTGGGTACAAACGTCAAAACGATTGCACTATAATAGCCGCAACCTCGCGGCGAACCTAGCACTGTTTGCCCATCCTCCCAACCACTTCCGCTGAATTCACACAAAACAAACATGGCGGCCCGAATGGGTTCATTCGATGCTGGTAATGTTGTGGTTTCAGAACGTTAGTCCACAGATTCATCTTTACGGATTTACTTTTAAAGGAGCTTCAAAATGCGCTGTCTCGGAAACCCACTCGGTCGTCGAGGATTTCTTACCGTCGGAGCACTTGGCGGTCTGGGGCTGTCTATGGGGGATCTGTTTCGGATGCGAGCCCAAGCGGATCAGAAGCACTATGATTTCATAAGCGCTAAGGCAGATAGTGTCATTCATGTTTTTCTTCCAGGCGGTATCGCACACCAAGAAACCTTTGACCCGAAACCTTTTAGCCCTCTCGAATATCGTGGAGAGCTTGGCGTCGCCAAAACGAAAAGTGGCGACATCTTCTGTGAAACGGTACCTAAGCTTGCAGCGATCGCTGATAAGTTAACGGTGATTCGATCAATGACCCACGGCGAAGCAGCTCACGAGCGTGGCACTCATAACATGTTTACAGGGTACAAGCCATCGCCAGCACTTGTGTTTCCAAGTTTCGGGTCGGTCATTAGCCATGAATACGGCCCCCGCAAAAACCTACCGCCCTACGTCGCGATTCCAAATTCGCCAAACGAGTTTGCAGGCACCGGCTATTTAAGTTCGTCCTATGGTCCATTTAGTTTGGGAGCAGATCCGGCTAACAAAGGGTTTCGCGTTCAAGACTTGAGCTTGCCCAATGGCGTCGATATGGCTCGCTTTGATCGACGACGTTCTGCACTGGACGCTGTGAACTCGCACTTTCAACAAAAACAAAAGTCCGATGCAATCAATGCCATGGATACGTTCTATCAACGAGCTTACTCTTTAATCAGCAGCGAAAAGGCGAGAGAAGCATTCAACATTGAAGCCGAGGATGGTGGGCTTCGAGATAAATATGGACGGAACACAGCCGGCCAGCGATTGCTCATGGCTCGACGACTGGTCGAGGCCGGCGTTCGGTTCGTCACCGTGACGTATGGTGGTTGGGATATGCATAATCAGATATCCACCGGGATGCGCCGCGATATGCCTGCTCTCGATCAAGGGTTGGCTGCATTGATCGAAGATCTTGAATCGCGTGGTCTTCTAGATCGCACGTTGATTATGGTCAGCAGTGAATTCGGCCGCACGCCCAAGATCAATAACGAAGCGGGCCGCGATCACTGGCCGAAAGTATTTTCGGTAATGCTCGCAGGTGGTGGGGTCAAGGGTGGTCTGGTTTATGGTTCATCCGATGCAACCGCTACCGAACCCGAATTCGACCCGGTCTCGCCCGAAGACCTGGCAACGACGATGTACCATCTTCTCGGCATCGTTGCGGACAAAGAGCTCATGGCGCCCGGCGATCGACCGATCGAAATCTGCGATGGTGGAAAATTGATCGACGGTATCCTTGCTTAATCTCGAACGGATCTTTCGTATGCTAAGTCAATTTCGGCGCATTGCGTGCCTTGTTACGATAGGTGCGTGCACTTCGCTCGCCACAGCGGGTCATCCTGATGCCAATGTGTTGTCGATACCTGGATTGCAACGCGGTACATCGGCGGAGATCAAGATCTCGGGGGCACGTTTAGGTGATGCCAATGCATTGCTGTTTTACTCCCCCGGTCTCTCTGCTTCGAACATTGTAAAGGTCGATGCAAACAACATCACCGCCACGATCAGCGCGGAACCGACGGTCGAGCCCAACCTGCATGCCTTTCGTGTTGTCACCAACACAGGTATCAGCAACATGCGTTTGCTGGGCGTATCGGCGATGCCTACGGTACTCGAAGCCGAATCTAACAATGACTTTAGCAAACCTCAACTGATACCTTGCAACTCCACCGTCAATGGCGTCGTCTTGAACGAAGATGTGGACTACTATGCAGTCGAGTTAAAGGCAGGCCAAAAGCTGAACGTGGAACTCGAAGGGTTGCGTTTGTCCTACCTGAACGACTTCTTCGATCCATATGTTGCGATCTATGATGAGAAGCGTTTCGAGATCGCAGCCAGCGACGACTCGGTCTTCCTTCAACAAGACTGCCTCGCTGCCATCACAGCACCTGCGGACGGAAAGTACATTATCGAAGTCCGCGAAAGCAGCTTCGGTGGCAATGAACGGGCCAAGTATCGATTGCATGTCGGTGACTTTCCCCGCCCTGTTGCAATACTTCCCAGTGGGGGACCGCCCGGAAAGCCATTGGAAGCGACCTGTATCGATGCTCTCGGTAACACATGGCAAGAGACGTTTGCCATGCCCGCTATGCCAACAGAATCGCATCAGGTGTGGGCGCAAGCAGACGGAGTCATTGCACCTTCACCGAATTTTCTGCGAGTTCAGGACATTCCGAATGTCATGGAATCCGAACCTAACGCGGATCACAACAAAGTCGAAACCGTGAGCGCCATACCAGCGGCTTTCAACGGCATCCTGGAGTCGGAAAACGATCGAGACTTTTGGGTCTTTGAAGCGAAAAAGGACCAACAATTGGAGATACGTGTTCATGCTAGGAACCCGCATCGATCGCAAGTAGACGCAATGTTGCAGGTTTGGAAAGTCGGCGGTGGATCCATCGCTGGCAATGATGATTCTGGTGGTCCTGACAGCTACCTTCAATTCAAAGTTCCTGCCGATGGTAAGTACGCCCTTTGCGTCTTTGATCACCTCGGTCGGTTCGGTAAACATTTTGTCTATCGTGCAGAAGTGTTGCTTCAAACGCCTGCCGTGGAAGCGACGATCACAGAGCAAGAACGCTATGTTTCGCAAACCGTCGAAGTGCCTCGCGGTGGACGGATGGCGATCGAAGTGAATGTGGGACGAAAGTTCGTCGGTGGTGATGCAAGGATGGTTGCGAAGGATTTGCCCCCCGGGATGACTCAGGAAGACGCGATCTGTCCTGCGGACCTGGGCAAAGTCATGATGTTGTTTCATGGCGATGCGGCAGCTCCTAATGCAGGGAAACTAGTCGATTTTACAACCACCATTCAATCGACACCCGAAACAGCCATCGTTGGGAAATTACGCCAACGAACCCAAATGGTGCGAGGACAAAACAACGTTGATGTGTGGGGACGCTTTGATGATCGACTAGCGGTGGCTCTCATCGATCCCGTTCCTTTTGAAATGACGGTAGTCGAACCTCAGGTCCCACTCGTTCGAAACGGTTCGTTGGCATTGACGATCAATATCAAACGCAACGAAGGCTTCGACAAACCTGTTGGCGTGCGACTGCTGAATCCGCCACCGGGTGTGGGCGCGTCGGCAGTTACGATTCCTGGTGACAAGTCTACGATCGAAATGCCACTTACCGCGAACAACGGAGCTGCCATTCGCAAATGGCCACTCGTGTTGTTGGCTACAACCGATGTTGGTTACGGGCCCGTCAAACTGGCCAGCAACTTCTTTCAAGTAGAGGTGGCGGAACCGCTCTTCGAATTCAAGTTCGCGAAAACGGTAGCGGAACAAGGCAAGCCGGTCGATGTTGTGTTGGGAGCAAAGCTAAAACGCCCGGTCGAAGGGAAAATTGAAGTAGAGATTCTCGGCGTGCCACCTGGAACAACCGCCACGAACGCAAAACAAGTGCTTGCACCCGAGACGGATCGGCTGGCTTTTTCGCTTCAGATCCCAGCGGAGACGCGGGCTGGAAACTACAAAACAATTGTTTATCGAGGCACCGTGACGAGCGACAAGGGTGTCATTACCCAAACCAATGGCAACTCCGAGATTCAAATCGATGTTCCCATTGCACCTCCTGCTTCGACTCCTGCAACTTCCGTTGCCGCGACACCTGCGACTCCAGCACCCCCAACGGACAAACCGTTGACACGGCTTGAGCAACTTCGACAACAAAGGGGCAAATAACGATGAAGCTCTCTAATGCTTTGAGGAAAATCAGTATGGACACAACAGTCTTGCAATGCGGGTTGTTTGCCTTGCTCGTCGTTTGCCTTCCCTGCACATCGTTCGCTGAAGAGGAAAACAAAGACTCTGCAAAGAATGCTCCGGCGGCATCCGCAACACCGGCGCCTGCAACTCCTACGATCGCACCGAGTACCCAGCCCAGTGCGAACGCGTGGAAATCGCTAAGCGTCTATCCACCCGTCGTCAAACTCAGCGCCCAAACGGACGTACAGCATTTGATTGCAATCGCGACGCGAGCCGATGGTGTTACCAAAGATGTAACCGATCTTGTCGAATGGTCGATTGCTGCACCTGAATTGTTGCACTGGAAAGATTTTGTTCTTTCGCCGAAAGCGGATGGAACCACTCAGGTAACCGCTACTTGGAACGGAATGTCTGCTGGCACGTCCGTTGAGAATTCAAACTCGCAACAACCTCGGTCGATCAGCTTTGAACGAGATGTGATGCCGGTGTTGACCAAAGTTGGGTGCAACACAGGTTCCTGCCACGGCGCTGCGCGAGGCAAGGATGGTTTCCGATTGAGTTTGTTCGGGTACGACCCAGCCGGGGACTATCAACGGATTACTCGTGAGATCGGTATCCGCAGGATCAATCTAGCGGTTCCTGAACAAAGCTTGATCCTTCTCAAAGCAGTCGGAGCTGTGCAACACTCCGGAGGCAAGAAGATCGAGCCAGGTAGCCAACATTACCAAACCATTTTGACTTGGTTGAAGAACGGAGCACCGATCGACGCAACGCGTCCTCCCGCCGTAACCAAAGTCGATCTATATCCATCGCAAGCGGTCATCGAAGGGCAAGCCAACAAACAACGACTCGTCGCGGTCGCAACCTATGCCGATGGAACACAACGAGACGTTTGGGACTTGGCCGCCTTTACTACGAACAATGAACGCACCGCCGCGGTCGCGGTGGATGGTGTGATCACCAGTGGAGTGCGAGGCGAAGCGTTCGTCATGGCAAGATTCGATACGCACACGGTCGGGGCACAAGTGCTCGCCCTACCTGGCGAACTTAGCTACAAGTCACCCGCAGCAGATGGCAACTATATCGATACGCTGGTCAAAGGTAAGCTTCAACGGCTTCGATTGCCAGAAAGCGCCATATGCACCGATGAAGAGTTCATTCGCAGGTCGACGATCGATATCACAGGCCTGCTCCCCACCGAAGAAGAGACTCTAGCGTTCGTTACCGATGCATCCGCCGATAAGCGTGCGCGATGGATCGATACACTCCTCGAACGAAAAGAATTTAGCGAGATCTGGGCGCTTAAGTGGTCAGATATCCTGATGATCAAGAGCAACAATCAAGTAAGCTACAAAGCCGCTTATCTGTACTACAACTGGCTGACCAACAAGATCGCCGCGAATACTCCGATCGACCAAATCGTTCGTGAGTTGATCACTGCGACAGGCGGTACTTTTCAAAACCCAGCCACCAATTTCTATCAAGTGGAATTGGACCGACTCAAGCTGTCGGAGAATGTCGCACAAGTATTCATGGGCATACGCACCCAGTGCGCTCAATGCCACAACCATCCATTCGATCGTTGGACGATGAACGATTACTACGGTTTCGTTGCGTTCTTCTCGCAAGTTGGTCGAAAACAAAGCGAGGACTATCGACAGTTACTCGTGTTCAATAGTTCTGGAGGAGAGGTCAATCATCCAGTCGGTGGTGCTGTTGTGAAACCCAAGTTCCTCGGTGGAGCAGAACCCGACACCTCTGGAAAAGATCGCCGTGCAGTGCTTGCCGATTGGATCACTAGCAGCGAAAACCCGTACTTCGCAAAGAGTATCGCGAACCGTGTCTGGGCACACTTCACGGGCGTTGGGATCGTCAATCCGGTCGATGATTTTCGTGCCAGCAATCCACCGAGCAATCCTGAACTGCTTGACGAACTTGCTAAGAGAATGGTCGACTACCAATTTGACATGAAGCGAATTGTTCGAGACATTTGCAATTCACAAACCTACCAACGCTCGGTGACACCCGTCGAGGGGAACGAAACGGACGAACGAAATTATTCCCACGCCACGGTGCGCCGAATTCCTTCGGAAAGCCTTCTCGACTGTATTTCTCAAGTGACTAATACGAAAGAAAAATTTCGTGGACTACCGCAGGGTGCACGTGCAGTACAGATCGCAGACGGCGCGACGAGCAATTACTTCTTGACATCCTTCGGTCGAAGCCAACGCACAACGGTTTGCGCTGATGAAGCAACGACCGACCCTTCGCTATCGCAAGCATTGCACTTGATCAACGGCAACGCCACCAGTGGAAAGATCGCTCAAGGTGGGTTGTTGAAAACGTGGAAGGATCAAGGTCTCAATCAAGATCAAATCATCGAGAAAATCTATGTTCGAAGTCTTGGAAGAAAACCGACGGAGTTGGAAGCGGCCAGCTTGAAAAAGTCCGTCGCTGAAGCCCCCAATGCGGATCAAGGATTGCAAGACGTCTTCTGGGCCGTGCTCAACAGCCGAGAGTTCATTTTCAATCACTAAACCATCATGAAGAAGATACTGATATCTGCTGCGTTCGTAGCAATCTTTTGTTTGCCAGTCGTTGCGGAAGAGCCTAGCAAGGTCACTTTTGACGATCACATCAAACCGATCTTGCGCGAACATTGCACCTCATGCCACAACGCCAATGACAAAAAAAGCGGGTTGGCCCTCGATACGTATCAAGCGGTAATGGCAGGGGGCAGTGGTGGTGACGCGGTGGTGGCTGGAGATCTCGACTCGTCGCGTCTCTATGCGTTGGCTGCCCATAAAGAACAGCCGTATATGCCTCCGAATCAGGATATGATTCCGCAGGTCAAGGTTGATTTATTGAAGACGTGGATCGAGCAAGGAATGCCCGAGAATAGCGGGTCCGAGATCAAGAAGCCAAAAGCAAATGCGATGGCAATCGCAGTCACAATCGGTCGGCCGGAAGGCGCCCCGCCGATGCCTCTAACCATGCTGAAGCAAACTCCTTTTTCCACGCCTAGAGCTGCAACAACAGCGGCGATTGCAGCCAGTCCATGGTCACCGCTGATCGCGGTTGGCGGACAAATGCAAGTTTCGTTTTATCATAGCGAGACAGGTCAGTTGATGGGTATCCTTCCTTTCCCCGAAGGAGAACCTCAGTCGATTACGTTTTCGCGAGATGGAAAACTGGTCCTCGTCGGAGGTGGCAAACATAGCCATTCCGGCTTCGCAGCACTTTACGATGTTGCCACGGGCAATCGCGTCGCTCGCGTCGGTGATGAACTGGATATCGCGCTCTCCGCAGACATCAACGACAACAATCAATTGATTGCGTTGGCAGGACCACAAAAGATGGTTCGCGTTTATGAGACACTTACCGGGCAACTGAAATACGAACAAAAGAAACATACCGATTGGATCTATTCGGTTGCCTTTAGTCCCGATGGATTGTTGTTGGCCACTTCGGATCGGAGTGGTGGTCTTATTGTCTGGGAAGCGGACACTGGACGGCTTTATCTCGACCTTCAAGGCCACAAGGGTGAAGTACGCTCGGTCGCTTGGAGGCCCGATTCCCAAGCGCTCGTCAGCGCATCGATGGATGGCACTCTCAAGATGTGGGAAATGAACGAAGGCAAGGTTCTCAAATCATGGGATGCCCATCCTCGCGGTGCGATGGCTGTAGCTGTTTGCAATGACGGAACGATCGTATCCACCGGCAAAGACAATAAAGTAAAGGTGTGGGATGCAAGCGGAAACGCAGCTGGAGAGATGCCAGCCCTCGTGGAAGCGGGGCATGAAGTCGCCATCACCGTCGACAGCAAACAAGTCGTAGCCGGCGACTGGGCAGGCAATGTACGTCTTTGGCAACGTGCCACTCCCGCGAACGAAACGACACTCCCAGCGAACCCAGTTCCTCTCGAAGCGATGCTGGCCAAGGCGCAAACCGCATTGGAGCAAGCGTCCGTCTCAACGCAGTCGCTTCAAAAAGAGTTCACAGAAAAGAGTTCGCAACTAGGCACAATCCAAAAGCAAGTTGTCGATTTGCAAACACAGTTGTCAGCGGCAGTCGCGCAGGTCCAATCGTTGACCGAGAAGCAGAATCAGATCAAACCGAACTACGATTCGCTGACAGCCCAATGGAAAGCCAAAAGCGAGGAGATGATTCCCGTTCATCGCGACCGGCAGTCGAAACTACAAATGCTTGCGACTGCGAAGAACAACAAGAGCAAGTTCGATAGCGAGATCGCCGAGCTCCAAAAACAAATCGCTGCTGCCGGCGCAGACGCAGCAACTGTCGGGACGAAGATTGCAGAGACACAGTTGCAAACCAGCATTCAAGCGGCTGCATTGAAACAGATCGCAGAAGATCTTGCTCCTCTCGAAGCAGACTTCCTCGCCAGAGAAAAGCAACTGACCGAACTGAAGCCGATGGTCGACGCGATTGCATCGGAGTGGAATACCGTCACGAAGCAGTTGGCAGAGCAAACCGCATTGAAGGGAAAGTTGGAGCCCAAGGTGGAACCGTTGAACGTAGTACTCACATCGGCGACAGATGCTGCCGCGGCAACCAAAACAAAGTTGGATACAGCGACCTCCGAAGTACAGAAGCATCAAGCGTCAGTAGCTCAGATTCAATCCGAAATCGCTTTGTTTGCGAATCGCCTGACAGAGCTAGCCCAAAAGCGTACTGCTGCCGAACAAGCGTTGGCTGGAGTGGCAGCACAAATCGAACCATCGCAAACCCATGTGAATACTGCCAAGACGCAGTTGGACACGATTGCAGCAGAAGTTGCCAAGGTAGAGCAACAGTTAGCCGCGTTGCAGAAACGTCTCGCCGAAGAACAAGCGAAGAAAACGGCTGCATCGAATGATATGAAGACGAAACAACAAGCGTTGGATGCACTTCGAGAACAATCGCAACAGCTTGAAACAGAGCTGGCAAACCATGCAATGCAGACGCAATTGTTCGAACAGAGTTACGGTAAGAAATAACGTTGTTTTCAGAACAACTAGAACAATTGCGATGAAAGTCCATGCAATGATATCATTGACCAAAAATCTTCGTGCTCTAGTCCTATGTAGCATTTGCTGTACCTACGGAACATACTCGATAGGCGATGAGATTGATACACTTTGGCCGCAATGGCGGGGATCATCGGGCCAAGGAATCTCGAATGCGAAGCAAATTCCTGTCCAGTGGAGCGATACCACCAATGTTCGCTGGAAAGTTAAGACCATTGGCCGTGGTTACTCGTCTCCCGTGATCATTGGTAATCAGATTTGGCTCACGACTGCGATCGAAACCGCAGCGAGTGCGGAGGCCGCCGCTCTGCGGCTGAAATCGAACACAGGTGACCAGCCACTCACGTTGCTCGAGCAAGCGGAATTGAAAGCCCTTTGCTACGATCGCAATTCAGGCAAACTCCTCCACGACATCAGTTTGTTAACCGTCAAGGATCCACAATGGGTTCACAAACTAAACAGCTATGCATCGCCAACCCCATTTCTCGAAGGAACAAAACTCTATTGCCACTTTGGATCCTATGGTACAGCTTGCCTCGATATCGGTAACCAAAAAGTAGATTGGGTAAACACTGAACTCAGCGTCATGCACGAGAACGGACCAGGCGGTTCGCCCATCGTCATCGGAAACTGTGTTGTCTTTCACATGGACGGTAGCGACAAGCAGTACATTGTCGCGCTCGACAAATCGACAGGCAAAGTTGCATGGAAAACCGATCGATCGGGGGAAATGCACGCGAATCCACAGCTCAAAAAATCGTATGGCACGCCTGTCATCGTGACCATCAACGGCAAAGAGCAAATCATTTCCGCAGCCTCGAATTGGCTTTATAGTTATGATCCCACCGATGGAAGTGAACTTTGGAAAGTGCCATATGGGCAACTTGGTTTCTCGTTAACGCCACGCCCTGTCATTGGAAACGGTCATATCTATTGCATTACCGGTTTCGGCAAAGGGCAAATACTGGCGATCAAGTATGCTGATGTTCCAACACCAGAAGTCTCTTGGCGGTTTGCACGCGGTACACCGACGATGCCATCGCCTTTGCTAGTCGATCGATATTTGTACTTCATCAGCGACAACGGAGTCTTCACTTGCCTCGACGCCATCACGGGCGAAGAAAAGTATCGCGAACGATTGAGTGGCAACTTTAGTTCATCTCTTTGGTTTGCCGACGGAAAGCTCTTCATCTCCAATCGCGAAGGTGTCACTTACGTTCTTCAACCCGGCGAAACCTTCATGCTCCTCGCCAAAAACGAGTTGCCTGACGCCATCTTTGCAACCCCAGCCGCCATTGGCAAATCCATCTACCTGCGAACCGAAGAGCACCTCTACTGCATCGAGTAAACAGTTCCCTTCGGTTGTGCCATTCGCCCATTCACGATCAATGCAGATAGGACCAGGACCTATGTGTGTATCAATGAACTCCTAGGTTTTGAGATCGGTCATCTAACGACAGGTAAAGTCCTTCATCGTGTCGAGGTCACAGGATTTAAGAAGGGTGTGTCCCTACGTTGTCCTATCCCAACGGTTCTGTAGTTTTCTGGGCCGATATCGCCACACGGACGAATCTAAAACGAACCTGCCAAGAGAGCCAGCCCCAAAAGAGCGAACATAGTGATCGCAAAAAAGTTAATGACTAAAGTGAAAACAAATTTTCGTTGATGGGTAGTACTCAGCAGTTCTGAGGACCTGCAAGACTGAAACAACAAATAGAGCGAATAAAAATGAAGACCTACCGGCAATAGCATGCCGACGATAGCTGCCCGCCATGCACGGTCTATGATCGCTTCCATTTCATCTGTCGAAAGAGCGGAATGAGCCTCGAATTCCTTAGCAAGCAACCGCGAAGGGGAAGACAGAGTGCTCGGTGGCGCGTAGGGGAGCGATAAAGAATTGGGGTCGGTAGCTAAGACCGTGTGATTCCGTTCGACAAATGCGTCCGCATCAACCTCCAGAGATCTGCTTTCGTTCAGAGCGGCTATCTCTCTTGAGTTGGGTTCTTCGTGGTTCGCTCGATCGCTACCACACGACCAGCAATTTGCGAAAGTGCCTGGCACCTCTTCATCGCATCTGCTGCAAACCCACTTCTCGTTTCCCGGTTGACTCAAGAAGTCATCAAGCGCCAGTGTCGTACGCTCGACATCTTCCTCACGAACGAGTAACTCGATGGGAGAAAGCGTTCCTCCAAGCTCCCCCAGCATGGCATTCAAGGCACCGCTGCTAACGATCGATGGAATACCACAATTGTCCAAATGCAACTTGGCCGTCTCAGCGTCAAAGGAACTCCAGTAAGTTGCGATCCGAACCAAGTTGTCTGTCATGGTGTTCCTGTCTCTTCCCTTCGATCAGAGGACCGCATTTCGTAGGTGAACAATCTAACCGGTCAAAACCTCTTCGATTGCATCCGAGGGGACAATGGTTGCAGACTCGGACGTCGCAACGTGGGCACGCGGGACTTGGGGTTTGTCGACGCGAACGACTACACCATCAAACATATCAATGAATTGCTTAACCAACGGATGTGTCATGGCACCTCGGATCAATTGAGCTTGCGGAACACTCGGTCGGAATTCTTCGACTGCCACAGCTTTCTCTTCGGCTGGCAATGGCGCACCAATCTCATTGGTAAGAACAAACTCGAGCTGCATTTCAACATTGGTACGCGACTGGGCGGCCGTGACCAGTCGTCGTAAATTTTCGCCCGTCTGGAAATAATCTATAGCGAATCCGCCATCCTTTGCGATGCAAGCTCTCCACTTTCCTTTCCCAATAGGCTCCAGACGCGTGATCATGGCTACACACTGAACAATCAATCCGCCGAGCCCTTGCGCAGACTCGCGAAGTGCCTCGAGGAGCGATTCGTTCACAATCGCTGGCCTCTGAACGCCGCTCTCGATTGGCGCAACACATTCGTGTGACTGAGCCAAGTCCGAAGTTCTAGCTGACTCCGAGGAATCTATAGGTGCATCGTTTTGCTTCTCAGAATTCGATTCTGAAGAGTGTTGTTCGGAAGAAAACGCTGAAGACTCTGTTGTTGGCCTGGGGTCAGGCTCGGGTATCGGACTCGCAACAGCCTCTACGAATTCATCTTTTTTTTTTGCTTCTATGATTGCAGGTGATACCAAAGGGGCGGCGACCGAAGATGTTGCTGATCCTGCGACAGGTGGGTTGGTCACTACCCGAGGTGGAGGTGCGGCATGGCCTGCAGAGAATGCTTTGACGAGATCCGCTAACGCTTGCAGATCTTGCATGTTGCAAATCTGCACCAAGGCGATCTCCATCAGAATGCGACTTTGGACACTATGTCGCATTTTGACAATGGTCTCATCCAAGATTTGCAACGCCGACAACAACGACATGGTCCCCCAGGTCTGCCCCCATTGCTTGAGTTGAGACACACTGTTTGGGTTAGCTGTTCGAACCAATTCTGCGGAGCCACCGACTGAAATGGCCATCATGTCTCGCAAATAGCCAAGCAGTTGTTCCGCCAATTGCCCAACATCGACCCCTTGTTCCGCTGCATCGTCCAATTCCAATAACGCCCCGGCCGCATCTCGCTCAATAAGTCGTGTTGCAAAGGAAGCCAATCTCGTTTCATCCGCGGTTCCAAGCATCGCATGGACATCTTCGACACGGATTCGATTTCCGCCGAAGCTCAATAACTGCTCCAGCAAAGATTGGCTGTCTCGCATGGAGCCGGCTGCCCGTCTCGCAATCAACGCCAGGGCTGCATCGTCGGCTTGCGTTCCCTCGTTTTCGCAAATGAATTTAAGACGACCTAGAATCTGGTCCGTTTGTACGGGCGGAAAATCAAATCTCTGACAACGCGAGAGAACCGTTATAGGCATCTTTTCTGGATCGGTAGTACAGAAGATGAATTTAACATGCCCCGGTGGTTCTTCTAGTGTTTTCAACAACGCATTAAATGCTTGTGTTGTTAACATGTGAACTTCGTCGATGATGTAAATTTTGTATGGAGATCGACTCGGGCGAACGGACGCATTGGCTCGCAATTGTCGGATCTCGTCGATACCACGGTTGCTGGCACCGTCGATCTCGATGACGTCCATGTCTTCACCTGAATCGATGGCCAACGCAATATCCGAATGCGGGTCAAAGGCGCCGTCGGAAGCCGCCGAGGCGTTCAACGCCTTGGCAAAAATACGCGCGGTGCTGGTCTTTCCTACTCCCCGAGCCCCAGTAAACAAATAGGCATGCCCGACTCGATTGGTGTGGATCGCGTTCAACAATGCTTGCGAGACGGTAGATTGCCCCACCAGCTCGGCAAAAGTCTTGGGGCGATAGCGGCGAGCGACGACGGTGTACTTTCCACTTGCGCTCTGGTTCTGCCCGTCAGCGATTTCTTGGGTGGGTTGGGTAGGTGGCATCGGTTGTGGGTTCGGTTTCCGGCGAGACGAGAACGTCGGCTATACTGTAGTTATCCGGGCATCGAATTATAGCCCTCCCAACAACCGAACAATAGCCTTTCTTCTTGACTTTGATTTTCACCACACCTCCGTCCCTCCATGAAAACTCAACGTTTACAGCGACTCCGAGCAACCTTTTTTGTTTTGGCACTGGTTGTGTTCGTGCAGTATGTCATCCTAGTTCCGTTTGCGTCGTCTATTTTCTCGCAACAGAAATCGACACCTAACGCAACAAATCTTTTCCGTCGCGAGAACCTGATGGCATGGTGTATAGTCCCCTTCGACAGTCAGAAACGAACTCCTAAGCAACGCGCCCTTATGTTGAAGGAACTCGGCATCAGAAAGTTTGCGTACGACTATCGGGCGGAGCATATTCCGACGTTCGAAGAAGAGATTGTGTCTCTCAACGAACAAGGCATCGAGTTGAGCGCGTGGTGGTTTCCAACCCAACTAAATGAGGAAGCAAAAGGGATCCTCGCATTGCTCAAAAAGCATCGCGTCACGCCACAGCTTTGGGTGATGGGGGGCGGGAACGAAAACATGTCGCCCGAAGAAACTTCGAAATTTATGGCCTCGGAAGTGGTGCGATTGCGTACCATCGCCGACGCTGCAAACGAAGTGGGATGCAAAGTCGGTCTTTACAACCATGGCGGTTGGTTCGGAGTGCCAGAGAATATGACTCGTCTGCTGACCGCAATCGATCGTCCCAACGTGGGCATCGTTTACAACCTGCATCACGCACACGCAGAGCTAGATAGATTGCCCGAAGTTCTCAAGCTACTCATACCCCATCTGTACGTCCTCAATGTCAATGGTATGCAAACCAATGGAGATAAAGTGGGTAAAAAAATTATGGTCATAGGAGAAGGAGATCGCGATCGCGATGTGTTCCAGGCGATAGACCGATCCGGCTACCAAGGGCCAATTGGTATTTTGAACCATACCAATGAAGATGCTTACTCGCGACTAAACGCCAACCTCGAGGGATTGCAAAAAGTGGTCAAGTCAATTCGCCAACCGTAACCGACAGATCGAAACAAGGTACGAGTGGATTTCACGTGTTCGACAGACTCTTGAATCCGAACATAGTGTGTTGTGGTTGTTGTAATAAAGACCACTCCGTTGATATCATCCGTCGCTCAAGCGATTCATGTTCCATGATCGCATCATATAACATTCTCATTTGCGACCAGATGGCAACCGTCTCGCTCGCAAGATACCCCGCATACTCTAAGTCATCACACTGCTCGCTCAACGCAATGCAATGGAGCAAAATTCTCAAGTGTTGATCCAATGCGACAGTGACTTCATTCGATTGTTGTATCCCAGGGGCTGGGATGTAGCCCATCACTTCTTCTGTCCGGAATTGTCCAGCGAGGCGATCGCGAAGTCGCCTTAGTAAATTGCCCGCGTTCTGCTCGATCCAATCTGCACTAAATGGCTCTTGGACATACGCCCCGAGCAATACCACGTCTTCCCACAGCGGAGAATTCTCTTCCTTCAACTCTTGCAAGAATGCATAGTTCACTATGCGAGCTTCTTTCTTCGTCATCTCTATCCCTCCCGCAAATTTCTGGATTCTAGATCAAATGAACCTTGCTCTCCGATGTAGCAAAGCCAAGACGAAATCAAGCTGTAGGTGCCTAGGCCTCTCTCGATGGTCATGTTCATCGTAGAGCAATCGGCTTCGAAACGCAAACTTTTTGGTGCGACTTCGTCATCAACAAGATATCCGTGTCGTCTTCTTGATTACAAGCTCGGACGACATAGATTGCCCTATGGAATCCCAGTTCACAAAAAAGCTTCATTTTCATTCGTTTTATGCAACAGAAGAAAGTTTATAACGATTGGTACAGATTGTGTGTTTGAAGTTTGAATGGAAGTGGCTCGATCCAGAAGAGACACAACCGATAAAAGTCAAAGTAGGCTGGGACCATTGTCCCGGCCGAAAATATCTCCTTGGAAAATCCAGCAGCTCGGGACAATGGTCCCAAGCTACGTTCATTACGTGACTTTTGTCGGCCGTGTCAGAAGAATCCGTGAAATGAAAGGATGGTTATGATGGCAAGCTTTGTTTTTCGAAGAGATGTTGTCTCCGCTGCATGCAGTCTGTGGCTAGCATGCTGTTGCAGTATTGTGTCGGCTGGCAACCCATGGTCCAGCGAAGTTGGCGAAGCGCGTTCCGTTCAAAGCAAAACGGAAGATATCGCCGAACGATTGTCCGATGATTTTCCTTTTAGCATCGCAACTCGTCCCTCGCTGCATTTGGACAACGTCGCCCGGCAATTGGAGTCGGCCGTTAAGAACGGTTGCAGTTGGAATCAGCTTCAATCCCTTTTGCAGCAAACCTGTGCCGCTGGCCAACAAGTGCATGCGCTAGTCCTGGAAGATTGCCGCACTCGTGTTGACCGTCGACTTTCCGGTTATTTTGGCGAACTCAGCCAACGCCTGGAACGACTCGATCATGAATTGTTGAAAGCATATCAAAAGCAGACACAACCCATCTGTGTTGTTCCTTCACGGCCTCCATTGGTCGAACCACATCTCCTTTACCGTGAAGATTCTTACCGAAGGGACGATTCATGGAGCAATCAACAACGCATACCCGGCAGAGAGTCGCCATTTGGTTGGAACCCATTACCACAATTTCAACACGAGGAACGGTTCCGAGAAGAGATTCCTGCCGTTCGTCGAGAGTTTGACCTAAGGGACTTTGGCCCGCGTGAATTGCGACCTCGCAATGAGGAGCCCTATCACCTTGCTCCTGTCCCTAGCCAAGGATTGCCTCCAGGCTCACAAATTGGTCCGATCCTATATCGAACACAACTACCGAGCAAAAGCGATGCGCCAATTGCACGACAGGTGTTATCTACCGTCTTGCTAGAAATCGCAAATCGTCTATAGGTGCCCTCGCGCATGCTTCGGATGGCGATTGGAGCGACGAGGCTCGCTAGCATTCATGATTTCGCATTCCGAGTCTTGGAGTTGCAAACTGCGACACCCTCCTGTCGTTTTTTGCAACTCTGATCTATGACGGATTTGCACATTGTGTCACAAGTTTAGTGCCAAAATGACGCATGGAAAAACCAGGAAAAAGCATTGTGCGAACGAGCAAACCAAAAATGAAGACTCTAGGTGAATGAAGACTCCAGATAAGATGTGTACTCGTTCGCTCAATGCGTCCTAACTCACTCAGTACAGTTAGGAAGCAATCTACACACCATCGCACGATGCCTTTACATTTACCCGTGATCAGATAGGTCCGAAGCGTCGATCAAGCCAGCAGAAAACTTGCAAGAGCTCGAAGAGCCGAGATCTTTTTCAGGCCTTACGTGGTTGGCTATTTCTTTTAGGAACCTTCTTGAAGAAATGAATTTCACTCCGACTAGCCAACCTGTCGCTGTAGCGGCAGCACACTCGCTGCGAAATCCCGAAGGCTTATCGGTTTTGGCTCAACCTTTTCGGCTGCAGGAGCGTTCAGGGCTGCATTCAATTCTCCTCTCACAACCTTGACATCTTTTGGGGCTTCGATCCCAATGGTCACACGGTTGCCCGACACTTTCGAAACGATCAAGGTGATGTTGTCACCGATGACAATTCTTTCGCCTTCTTTTCTGCTTAACACCAACATGTTAAAGTCCTCCTTGGCTTTGATAGCACTTCTTGTTTTTGACTTGACACACATTTCTCGAATTATCCACTTGGAGCTAACTGCGTTCCAAACGTTCGCAGATTTTTCGCAAAAATTGGAATTCGCACCGATTTCGTTAAAGTTATTTTCCTTTAAGTCGCAATCGAACTCAAAATGGCCTCAGAATTCGAGTGAAGAGTAACAAAATCTTCAATCGTCTTCAAAATGCTGGCCATTACCAATGTCTTGCGTCTGGCGATGTCGTTTGTTTGAACAGTTGTAGTTTCGCCTCCCCCGGGACACGTTAGGTCCCGCAAGCTACAAATCCTCAATAATTACGAAATGACCATCGAATCGGTTTGCAGAAAGATCGACTGCGGCGATTTGACCCTGCGAAAATGCGTGTTTCCTGTCACAATCTTGCGGTTCATGGAGTGACCCGCTTGGTTCTTCCCTTGTCATGCACACTGCAAGCTTATGACTGCAACCAAATCCTTCACTATTTCAACAGCAGAGGCTTACACCTTGATTGTGGTGCTTGCCTTCCTGTTGGCAGGTTGCTCCAAGCCAGTATTTTCACCCAATCGCCTGGCGACCGCGGCCTTCCTACAAAGCCATGAGGCCCCGTCGATCGAAGAAATTTCGATCTCTGCCAATAACCTGACGAACCAACTGTTCGGTACTCCCGATGCGCCTCTTTGGCCAGAATCCCTGGATCAAGTAGTCGACTTCGATGGGGTGAAGCGAAGTGCTGGCCCGGTAGGAAGGGCCCATGATCGAGTGGAGCGAGGGCTTTATCGAAAACATTGCGTGCAATGCCACGGGATAACCGGCGACGGTGCTGGCCCCGCTGCAATTCTTCTTGCTCCGTATGCACGGGATTTTCGACGAGGAACCTTCAAATTCAAATCGACGCCGATCGGCTCGAAGCCCACGAAAGCGGATTTAATTCATACCATCGAGCACGGAATTGCCGGGACCTCAATGCCAGCTTTTGCACCCTTGCGAAACAGAGATGAGTTTGCCAAAGACATTGAAGCTGTCACCGAGTACGTCATCTACTTATCGATTCGCGGCGAAGTGGAGCGTCGGTTGATCCGCTCAGCCACGGGAGATGAATCACAACTTACGATCCAAGATGCCCTGAAGGAAGCTGCGATTGTTGTGGATACATGGAAGCAAGCGGATCAGAAGGTGCAAGCGGTACCATCAATTCCCACTCTCGATCGAGATTCGCTCGCTGCTTCCGTTGCTCGCGGCAAGGAGCTTTTCAATAGCGACAAAACGGCATGCTTCAAATGCCACGGAACCGAAGGCCGAGGGGACGGTATTTCGCAAGATTATGACGAGTGGACCAAAGACTGGACAATACGAGCGGGAATTGACCCTGCAAGCAAATCCGAGTGGAAAGTAATGAAGAAGTTCGGAGCCTTGAAACCAGTAGTCAACAGATCGCGAAACCTCCATCTCGGAGCGATTCGCGGTGGCCACTCAGTCGAAACAATCACGAAGCGAATCGTGTTGGGAATTGATGGTACGCCGATGCCATCGGCGGCCATCGGCGAAGCATCACCAAATAGCTTGAAAAGTGAAGAGCTAGCCGATCTTGTTCGGTTCGTCGCTTCGATTGCCAATGTAAAACAGACTGAGGAAATGACTCAAGGAACTTCCGTCGCTCACCATGCAGGAGGACGCGATGAAAGTTGATCAGGAGAATCGTATCGTCTATAGATGGAGCTTGGCCTTGGCCGGATTAACCTTTCCGCTTATTTGGTTAGGTGGTCTGGTGACAACACACGACGCTGGCATGGCTGTTCCCGATTGGCCTGGCACTTATGGTTACAATTTGTTCCTGTACCCGCTGTCGACATGGTTGTTCGGCCCATTCGATTTATTGGTGGAGCACGGGCATCGATTGTTGGCATCCGTCGTGGGACTGATGGCAATCATCCTTTGCTTTATCGCTTGGCGATGCGAGTCGAGAGGTTGGGTTCAAAGACTCTGTTGGTTGCTCCTCTTGGCCGTCATTTCCCAAGGGCTGCTCGGCGGCATTCGAGTCTTGCTCGATGAGCGAGTTGTGGCATTGATCCACGGTGTTGGCGGGCCACTTGTTTTCTCATTGGCCTGCTGGATTGTGATGGTCAATTCACGAGATTGGAAAGTAGCCAATTCGAATTTGAATGTTTCTGGCTTGAGGTGGATTACTCGTGCTTTGTTTCTAATTTCGATTTGTCAATTAGTCCTCGGTGCACATCTGCGTCATGCGTTACCGACCTGGCAGCCGACCTTGTTTGTTTCTTTTGTCCACACCCATTTGCTGTTGGCATTGATGATTACACTCTGCATCTTCCTGTCGGCCATCCTGGTCTTTTTTAGACCCTATCGGGCGCATCGCGAATTGCGATTGCCGGCCATGCTCTTGGTAGGGATCGTCATCGCGCAAGTGGCGTTGGGATTGGGGACATGGATCACCAATTACGCACTACCTTGGCCAGAATTGAACGCTTTCTTCGCGAATTACACCATCGCAGGGCGAGGTTTTTGGGAGTCCATGATCATCAACGGACACCAAGCGACAGGTTCTTTATTGATCGTTTTCTCTCTTTGGTTACTATGTCGAATCGAGCGTCGCTGTGTCGCAAGCCGTTTTGCGAACATTTCTATTCAAAACGAAGTTACAGAAGTTATTGCTGGAAACCGAACCAATCCGGTTTTGGCAGGTCCTGGAGTCTCATGAGTTCGGCAACAAGTTCAAGCAGCGAGCCTCCTCAAGCTATCTCGATAGCGACATTGGGCAGTACGTCGGTGGCATGGTGGCGTGATTATGCGGCTTTGACAAAGCCCCGAATCACTTTGATGGTCTTGTTGACCGTAGCTGTGGCGATGTTCACAGCGCAGCAACTGCATGGACATTTTGTCTCGTGGTGGATTTGGCTTCATACGCTGATTGCCACGTCCATGATCGCAGGAAGTGCGAGCACACTCAACCAATGGTTTGAGATCGAACGAGATATGCTAATGCCGCGTACTCAAAAACGGCCATTGCCTAGCGGCCGACTAACGCGATTCGAAGCGGCAGCATTCGGTTGGTTTCTAGTCATTGCGGGATTGCTTTACCAAGGGCTCGCTGTGAGTTGGATGTCGATGCTTTGTGGTCTGACGACGTGGTTCGTTTACTGCTGGATCTACACACCGCTCAAATGCATCACGTGGTGGAACACAGCGATTGGGACATTGCCAGGCGCATTACCTGTCATGATCGGTTGGACGGCTGTGGGTGGTTCGATTTGGGACTGGAACGGCTGGGCTTTGACAGCTATCGTCGTGATATGGCAGTTCCCTCATTTTATGTCGATCGCTTGGTTGTACCGTAATCAATATGCGAACGCGGGCTTTCGGATGCTTACTAAAGAAGAACCGACTGGAGCGGCCGCTGGATGGCATGCCATCGTAGGAGCCTTGGCGCTTATTCCATTGTCGGTAGTGGTCCTGCGCCCTGATTCAGCGATCACGTGGTGCATAGCGATATTGGGTGTTCTATCGTGTGTATCGCAAGCGATGGCTTCCTATCGATTTTTATTGGATCGCAATGATGTGACTGCGAGGAAACTACTCCGAGCATCGTTGATCTACCTCCCTGCCATAATGATGCTTGTCGTGGTACGCTGGTCGTTCTAAAGAGAACAATACCGCGAACCTGAGTGTGTACCTGCTGCCATGATCCAGACGTTAAAGACAGATATGGCGGAGGTATTGTCGACCGCTTGGCCGATGATGTTATCTACGGGGTTATTCTCGATAACCCTCTTTGTGGACCGAATGCTCCTGTATCGGTATTCCGAGGGCTCTGCCGCTGCGGCGATGGCAGCAGGTACACTCTTTTGGGCGATCACCTGTCTTCCAAGCGGCGTGTGCGGGTACACCAACGCATTCGTGTCTCAGTATTTGGCGGCGAAACGTCCTGAGCGTGCCATGCAAGTGGTTTGGCAAGGACTTCTGCTCGGACTGGCGGTAGCACCATTGCTCATCGTTTTCGGTCTGGTGTCGCACAGCTTTTTCTTGTGGTCTGGCCACCTCCCATCGATGGCCTTGGCGGAGTCACAATACTTCTGCTGGCTAGTACCGGGTGCTTGTGCATCCGTCGTCGCATCAGCTCTAGTAGGTTTGTACCAAGGAAGCGGTCGTACGCGGGTCTTGGTGGTCTCCGATGTTATTGCAACTTTGATCAATATCGTTCTGGATCTCGCGCTCATTTTTGGTACGTGGGGACTTCCTGAAATGGGAACTGCAGGTGCTGCGTTTGCGAGCAGTATCTCGCTGATATTCAAGTTTCTCGTATTGATTGTTTACGCGCTCCCTGACTTTCGAACTGCGATGGTCCGTTATCGCGATCCGTCCACAGGACAATTGAAAATAGAGCATGCCCATGGAGAACACCGTCACGGAGAATATATTCAGCCTGGCACGCAAAATGACTCGTCAGTTGAAAGGATCAGGAAGTTATTTGATTCGAGTCTTATGCGAAGACTAATTCACTTCGGATGGCCAGCGGGAATGTCCGTAGTAGCGGAGGCATGGAGCTTTACTGCGATCATGATGATTGTTGGAAAGCTTGGGGAAAGACCTGCTGCCGCAACAACACTTGCATTGGGTGTGAATCTGCTCGCCTTCATCCCACTGGTCGGATTGGGTATCGCTGTAGGAGTGCTCGTTGGAAAATACTTGGTACTCGAAGATAGGGATCGTGCGAAACGCATGGTCCGAAGCGGCCTCGTGATCGGTGTGACATATTCGCTTTTCTTTATCGTTTTTTACGGTGGATTTCCTGATCTCGCAATGGATCTCTATTCGCTAGATGTTGCCCCAGAACGATTTGCCGAAATGCGTCCGATCCTTCGACCACTTCTTTACTTCATCGCGGGCTATTGCATCTTTGATGCGTTTCAAACAGTCTTCGTTGGAGCACTAAAAGGGGCTGGCGACACTTACTTTGTATTGCTCGGTCATCTGTTCGCCGGTAGCGTGACAGTCGTGGGAGGTATTACGATTAGCAGAGTGTGGGAATTGGATGGACTTTATTATTGGTGGGGTGTCATTACTTTTTGGGTCATTTTGTTGGCTGTAATTTTCTTGCTGCGATATCTACAGGGCGGTTGGCAAGAGAAAAGAGTCATTGAGCCCATCGTTATTGATTGATCACTTCTTCGATTGTCGACCGCTTTTTCAGCGCCCAAGATCGACTTAGAATAAGGCCAATTCTGCTGTAGAAACAACTGAAGGCAACACCTCCTTGTCGATAGAGAACTTCATGCCAAACACTCCTCTTATTCCTGCCAACTGGACTTCGTTTCCTGACGAGTTTCGAGAACGTCTCGGAACGACAGTTGGACGACAACGATGTATGGCCATTCCTAATCAATTGCTCATCGTTGCGCACCAAGTCCCGGAACACGACGAAGTCGGTCGACGTGGACAATTGTTTTGGCTCGATAGTTCTGGCGAATGGAGAGCCAGTAACGGAGACCCTGGAAAGGTCGCTCTTGAAATGCATTTGGATCGATACTCAAAACGTATCGATCATTTTGAAGTGATCGAAGCAAAAGCTCAAAAAGCGGATGACTATCTACCGATACTTGATGGAATGGTTCCGCTCGTTCGCTCGACCAAAAATCTATTGTCCACTTTGGAAGAGGCGAGAAAAGAGTTTCCGAAAGATCGATCGCTCATCGACCACCGCGATCGAGCTTATGAAATAGCGAGACAAGCAGAATTACTGTACGAAGACGCTAAGAACTCAATGGAAGTCGCAATGATTCGTCGAGCGGACGAACAGACCATGGCAACGCATCAAATGACTGTCGCTTCCCATCGATTGAATCTTTTGGCCGCCATCTTTTTCCCTCTTGCTACGATGGGATCTGTTTTCGGAACAACACTAACCGACAACTGGAGTTGGTCAAAGTCTATCTTGGGATTCACCTGCTTTCTCGCAGCGGGCATTGCCTTCGGGTTGATACTCGTCGGATTCGTGTCACGCCCTGCCAAATAAATGGCCAGCTCTTATTGTTGGCTAGGCTCCCCCAAGGGAACGGCGTCCTTCAGCATCTCATTCAACTTTGATCGCATCAAAGCAACTCGCTCAGGTTCGCTCATCGCCAAGTTCTTTGTTTCACCGATATCCGAAGCTAAGTCGTAAAGCTCGAGCCTTTCGGAACTGGCCGCTTCGGCTTTCTTCTTTACTTTCTTTGTCTTGCTTTCCTCTTCGCTTATCGATACTTGAACAAGCTTCCAATGGCCCATCCGAATGGCAACTCGATTCGGGGACTGCGCACACAAGATTGCCTCGTGCGGCGTACGAGCTTGCGAGGTAAGTACGGGCCAAATATCTTTCCCATCCAATGGAAGTTTCTGATCCAGTGTGCCTTTCGCCAGTTTTACCAAGGTCGGATACCAATCGATGACATGCACGGGTTCCTGGATGCGTTGCCCTGCTGGAATCTTGCCAGGCCAAGTTGCAAACGCACAACCGCGTACACCACCTTCATCCACACTCCCCTTGTACCCTTTCAATAGACCGTTCTCGCCCGGTTTTGGACCGCCATTGTCGGCAGAGAAAACAATCAATGTATTGTCCCGCATCCCTGACTCTTCGAGTGCTCGGACGATCTCGCCGATTCCCTCATCAACGGCTGCAAGCATCCCAGCTAATTGTTTGCGAGGTCCGTTCAAATCGCCGTAAGGCTCCAAGTACTTTTCTGGCACTTGAAGCGGGCTATGAACTGCATTGTAGGGAACGTAAAGAAAGAGCGGTTTCGACATTTCCTGACTCTTGATCAGGCGGCAAGACTCTTTGGTGAGGAGGTGAGTCGTATATCCCTCCTCTTGAAGTACGACATCATTGTGGTACCAATCAAGTGAACCGTCTCGCATGTGTGTGTAATTGTCGATTGCTCCAAAGAACAGACCATGCTGATGATCAAAGCCTCGAGCACGAGGATAGTAAGCGGGATCGAATTCACCAAGATGCCATTTGCCCACGATCGCAGTCGTGTAACCTGCGTCTTTCAATGCGTTGGCCAGTGTCCGTTCTTGCAAGGGGAGTCCCCATTTCGCATGCGGCCGGACGACTGTATAGACACCAGTACGTGTCGGATATCGCCCGGTCAAGAACGCGGCTCGTGTTGGTGAACACACGGGCTGCACATAATGCGACTCCAGAATTGCACCGCTACTTGCTAGCTTGTCGATGTTCGGAGTCTTGATCTCCTTCCCGCCGTTAAATCCACAATCTCCATATCCGAGATCGTCAATCAAAAAGAATACCACGTTTGGAGCTCGTTGATCCGCCGATACTGGCGAGTTACCAATCCACGATGCGAACACAATCGAAAGAAATGCAGTTGCGACAAGAGTACGCATGTTATAGCTCGGCTGGAGGGAATGGAGTTTTACTCTAGACATTCGGTTCATTGTACAACGAACGAGTAGTTATGGCCTGGACGCTAAGCCTGATCTCGAAATACGACCCGAGCGAGCCAACTCGATTTCGCTCAGCACCATAGGAATGGTCGATTCTCCAGCAGAAATCGCGAACGGAACTGCAATTTCTCGCAATTGATGCTTAACGAGGTTCGCATTCTCATAGATTCGAAGCCCGTCGGCCATATCCCGCCACAGCTTTGCGTTTCGTTGCGAATGTTGGAATAGCTCGATTTGTGGGCGTTCAAATTGAGGCGATGTGGACACAACCATTACTCGATGATGTCGCCCTTTCGCCAATTTTAAGGCGTGCATCAAGTCGCTCAAATTGCGAGGCTGACTCAAAAGGTCGATGAATAAGACAAATACTTCGTTATCTTTGGCACGAAGAACCGCTTGTTGTATGGACTTTACCAATGTATCCAATGCGTGCTGTGTCAAGTATTTGGTGACGTCGGCTCGAGGTATCATCGGTGCCATCCACGCTTGTCCATGCTCGAAGAGAAACCGCTGCAAGCACGCCGCGATCGCGTGATCGTTAAGCAACAGTTCAAAGTGATCCATTTCGGACAGCCCATAACGATGCGCCATCACTGCCGCGAGCTGTACTCGTTGCCTTCGCAATGGAGATCGGAAGCTATCGAAAACCGTAAAAACGCTTGGGTTCACTTCCAAGTGCAGTCTCTCCGGATAGTATTCGCTGATGAGGGCGTAAGCCGATTCTTGCATTGCATCGGTGAGTTGAAATCGATTTGGAAACGCGGCTGCACTAAACTCGGAGAGCGCCTTTGCCATCCGATAAAATCCACCTTCACCGGTGGAGGGCATTACACGCTTCAATCCAGAACCATGAATCAGGTAGGCACCGACCCAGTCGCCCCCCTGAGTTGCCATCTTGGTTATGCTCGCCGCAGTAGAGTTCATCTGATCGATCATGCGAAGACCATATCCACCAATTCGGCTTGAAACAGTTCCTTCCATAAAAAAATGCAATCGAATCGGAACTTCAGATTCGTACTGTCGAATCATCAATGTCTCTCGACGTGCGGATGCCTTCCATGCAATCGACTTCGGTGGGTCTCCGTCGCTGTACTCTCGTAACTCCAACAATTCAAACCCCATTCCGGGGCGACGTTGGCGATGGATACCATGTTGCGGAATCGCGTTCGCATTCTTTAAGATAGAACGGAACTCTCCAGCCTCTCGGTAACTGGGAAGTACATTCAGGACTTGCTTACATGGAACAACCGTGTCGATTCGAAACCATCGCATGGAGTCCATCATCTCCAAACGGACACCTCGCAATGTCGCGACTCCGGCACCACGCGGTTTGATCTGATACCGAAGCGATGTGTTCTTGCAGCGCCGATCGATCACAAGACGCGAAACGCTCGCATAGCTGCCTTCCGGTGAACTCGGAACGTGCTCACTGGGTGTCGCGAACTTAGCCAAAGCACGCATGAACTTGCCAATCATCGATGGATCGAAGTGGTTCGCGATTGGAGCCTCAGCACCGGGCTCACGCTTCGGGCTTGGATTGTCGGCCAATCGCAATTCCAAGATCTCTGGTACCAAATCTCGGAACTGCCAACCTGATTGGAGCGAGCTGCGCGAGCGAATTCCCAATTCGACATCGTAGGTCCGGCCCGCCCAAACAACCCCAGTCGAAGCCTCTCGGTCTTGAATCCGTCGCACGATTTGAAGATGCTTTAACGCGGCGAACGTCCTCCAACGAAACAACAAATAGCTGGCGACCATCCATATCAACATCATGAGCGAAAAGACGACCAATTGTAAATGTCGTCCGATCACCGACACGACTAAGATGCCCATAAATAGGATTGCGATCCATCTCGCAAACGTCGTCATGATTGCTTCGGCGGAATCACGGGAATAGCTTGAACAATACGTTGCACCACCGACTCGATCGTTTGACCATCCATTTCGGACTCTGGCTTGATAATGAGACGATGTCCAAGGACCGGAAGCAGAATTGACTGAACATCCGCATGCGTCACGAACTCGCGTCCTTCTAATAGTGCATGGACTCTCGACGCCTTCAGAAGATAGATGGCAGCTCTCGGACTGGCTCCGAGAAGCAAGTCCGGATTGGTACGGCTTTGTCGAACAAGATCGATGATATAGCTCTTTAGCTCCAGTGTGCAAAACACTTGGTCCACGGCGCGTTGTATCGCTGTAACCTCTTCTGCCGTACAAACCGCTGATACTTGCTCGATAGGTTTGCTGTGTAGCTCTAGCATACCGATCTCATCATCGCGACCTGGGTAACCGACATGAATCCGAAACAAAAAACGGTCGAGTTGCGCTTCAGGCAATCGATAGACCCCCTCTTGTTCGATCGGGTTCTGCGTTGCCAGCACCATGAATGGGAAAGGAAGAGGCAAGGTCTTACCCTCGATAGTCACTTGTCGTTCTTGCATAGCCTCTAGCAAGCAGGACTGGGTACGAGCCGGTGCACGATTGAGTTCATCCGCTAGTAAGAGCTGACAAAAGACGGGTCCTTTCCGCAATACAAAATTGGATGTTTGGCGATCGAGAACTTGCGTTCCTGTCACATCTGACGGAAGCAAATCCGGCGTGAACTGGACGCGTTCGAAGTGCAATCCTAGAGCGGAAGAAAACGTACGGCAGAGAGTCGTCTTTGCCGTACCAGGTACACCTTCGAGTAGCACATGTCCGGATACAAACAACGCCATTAGCATTTGGTCTGCAACTTGCGTTTGCCCAACCACGACTCTGCCGACAACCCCTTGGACACGCTGACGAAGTTCCCTAACGCGGATAGCCAAGCTGGGAAGGTTCAAGGAGTTCACAAAGGATCGTGTTCTACGTGTTTAAAAATAGTCGCCACCGAATCCTCATTACTTTAGCTTTGTTTGGCGAGCGTTACCAGTGCCAACGAGATCCCGATTAGAACTGGCGGAGCGTCGTAAGGTGGCCAAGGCAAGGCGAGGGCCGCGAATAGCTCGCGACGGGTGACTGGCACCGCTGGAGCTGAATCCGCGGGTTGCGGGGCCGGCGGTGAATAAGGATGGGGTACGCGCGAGTGATAAAGGCTTTTGTTGATGAGTCTGGACGACTACATTGCTCTGCTTTACTGTTTACTGGACTGGGCGGCAAGGGCGTGAAGTTAAAAAGGGCAAGATCACGGCCGATCATGCCCCGATTTTGGCGAAGCACGGAATTGCTGAGAGTATAGGGTATATAGAGTATGTGGTGCGACTTGGTGTGGAACTTCAAGCGATACTTTGGCAGGAGTCGAGGGCCAGGATCGCCGGCACTCCTAATGCACGCCTAAAAAAGAAGTACGCGATAGGTAAGTCGCTTGGCTAGGAATAGCAATATGGAGATCAAAGCAATCAAGCAGGTTGCGAGAACTAGCCAGTTCACTGAACTGAGTTTTGAACGGTTGGTTGGTATCGAGCCATCGACAATGATTTGGAAATGCACACGTCCGTGTTCCGAACGCCACTGTCTTGATCCTCGATCGGCTTCATAACACAGAAACGATGCAATTTTCAGGTCGCTGCAAATCTTTGCTGCCTTCTGCTCATCCAAGGTCAGTAGAGCAGTCGACCAACCGTCGGCTATTAGAGCAGACTCGGCGGCAACACTCGCTAAATGCCTTTCGCGCGGGATAGGGTATCCCGTTCTCGCATCGAGTAAATGGCAGAACCATTGTCCCTCATGATAATGTCCGCTTCGGTAAGTGCCTGAAGTGCTTATGTATAGATCAGTTAGCTGGACCTGAAACAAAGGGTTCGGTTGGTTCTTACTTTTTTTCGAATCTCCTGCGGTTGGTTCGATCATGACACGCCAGGGCTTGCCTTGCGAATTCAAGCCGAGGCCGACGTACTCACCTCCAAGCGAAGCAAGGAAGTTCGTCTTAACAATAGACTTTACGGACTTCGCGATTTCGTCCAAGCACCACCCTTCGACGAGCGAGTTTAGATCCAGTTCAATTGATGGCAGATCTTTCTTGAGGGCGGTTGGCGAGTCGCGTAAGTGAATCCGATGCATTCCGACGATTTCAAGGCATGCGGCAATATCGGGATAGGTGGGTGGCACCCATATAGGAGTGACTTTGTCGAATTGCCAAAGTTTCGTGAGCGGGCGAATCGTTGGATCATAGGCGCCGTCGGTTGCAATATATAGCATGCGTGAATGCTGCACCAAATCGGCTAATGGCCTCGAAACCGGAATCCAGTCTGTCGAGGTATTATCGTTCCATCGCATGATCTCCGAGTCGGCTCGATAAAGCGAAAAAGTATTTTCTGCAATATCGAGAATCTCGAGTACCGCCGTCCGTATAGCTTTTCGTTCCTCCTCGTGCAATGTCTTTGCGACGACGATTCGATAGGGCATGCCCATCGCTCGGCCTTCCATGACCGTTTCCTGTGCATGGCTTGCCTGAAAGAAAAATGCAATGACAGCTACAAGAAACGGCAGATGCCAGCGATACTTCATTGACAATGAGCTTTCAGCTCACTCCTTTTGAGAAGATGCTGAACATTCATTGGGGCGTTTCAGTCAGGATACAAATCGCATGCATGGCACGGATGAGCTATTTCTTGAATGGCTTCGCAGCCACGTCGATCTCCCACGCGGTGTCTTCGGCGGGGAAGTCCTTCTTGACTTCGTGCTCTAAGAACAGAGGATTGCCATACGGTAGCTCATTACCAGCTTTTCCGTCAAAGCCCTGTATTCGAACCAAGAAAGGTCCCTTCTTGATTCCTTGTCCGCTTGTGGATGTGTCGTACTTTCCGTCCACGATATCGGCGAACCCTTGGGCTCCATTTCCTCCCTTTGATGCGTCAGGATCGAAGAAGATAGTGCCTTTCGGGATTGGCTTTCCTTGGAATATGGCGGAACCATGGACGCGGTAAAGTTTCTCCTCGCTTCCACCACTGCAACCAGCCAATAGGGGCAACAAGCCACAAACTGCCAACAGATATCGCCTAAGAATCATTTAGAAGCTTCTTAAAAAAGGACACGGATCGGGATGATGTCGATCGATGAGACTGTCGATCGACGGGCCTATTCAGTGAGTGAGAGCCTTTGTCAATAACTACAGCTTGGTGCTTTAGTTTTCAACAGCGACGACTTCGCCGTAGTTTCGGGTAGCAAGACCACGGTAAAGATTGAAGTCAATCGCTTGGCTAATGAATCGAACTGAACCATCTCCGTTCGCAAAATTTGCTCCGCCCGTGTGCATGCTTCCCATAGGCATGTCATTGTAGGGGACCAAAGCATTTGCAACCAAGCCTGCATTGATAGTGCGCACGACGTTTCTTGCTGCCACAGAAAAGCCGTTTCCACCACCTCGAAGCCAGGTACGGAATCTTGATCCAAACCTTTCTGATACCCATGACATTTCTCCGATCATGATGGTATTACTCAACCCGTCTGTCACTCCACCAAACTTGGTATTTTGGGTCCATTGAAGCATTCCCGTTCCCCCGGTCGCAACTCCTTCGTGTGTTGCTGTCGATTGGAGAGGGTAAGTTCCTCCGTTGGGATCCGTGCCTCTCGGTCCATTTAGCGCGTAATAGTGGGTTGTGAATGGTGCCGCCCCCGTGTTCTGAGGGATTCTATCTGGGGGATTTACATTGTGAGGCGCATTCAAAAGCATGCTGTCTGCCGGCGAAGAAGGGCACAAATAGCTACCCATCCGCTTAAGACCATGCGGATCGTTTTTTCCTATTTGGGTATATGCACCTTGGTTTTGGTTGAACTGGTTATAAAGATTTATCTGTTCGATATAGGGCAAGACAGCAACCGTCCACCCGAGTTCATTCGACAAAACGTGGGACCGAGGCACCAATTGCGTAGCGCTCTCGTAATTGTGAATCGCGAGGCCAAGCTGTTTTAAATTGTTGCTGCATTGCATCCGGCGAGCGGCTTCTCTCGCAGCTTGCACAGCTGGCAATAAAAGTCCCACCAAAATGCCAATGATTGCAATAACAACCAGCAGCTCTACGAGGGTGAATCCACGAAAACGTTTAAAACTTTTCATATGTCGACAAAAGAAAGAGTAGCAGGGGAGGAACGAGAAAGAGAATGGTCGGCATGTGCACAAAGGTACAGAACCGCTCTTTACGCTATCTTAATGGCAGATCCTCTTGCTTGGTTACTTGAATCAGGGGTGTTTTTAAAAAATTCAACCAAATTTGCGAGTACTATTCAGAGGAATGGTAACCCTCTCGTCGGAACTGCCATTAAGGGAAGAGTCAATCATGGGAATAGATCACGATACCAAGCAAAAACTCGACACCAAGCAAAAACTCGACGATTGGATTCAACGCGCAACCAATGGTGATTCCTCGGCATATGAGCCGATTGTCAAGCGATTTGAAAGACCGTTGCGGGCCTGGGTCGCGAGTCATTCACCGCCCGGCGTCGATGTCGACGAAGTTTCCCAACGAGCGTTTATTGCTGCTTACACACGGCTTGGGGAATTCGAGATAGGGACGAATTTTTCTGCTTGGTTGTTTTCGATCGCGAGGTATCAATTGCGGACCGAACTGACACGCATTCGACGTTTGGCTGACTACCATAGCCGATTTGCTCCAAGCTTTCTGGAGCACTCGATCGAAGATCCGAACATCATGGATTCGGATCGTTGGAGTACTCGTTTGGAATATCTCCAGGAATGTGTCAAACAGCTTAGCCTGGGACATTCGCAGTTCTTGACTTGGCGATATCGCGATCAGATCTCGATCGAAGAAATGGCGACTGCGAGCGGACGTTCACCGGGTGCCGTCAAAAAGCAGCTTTGGTCTGTTCGACAGAGGCTTCTTAAGTGTATTGAATTGCGAATCGCGGCGGAAGGTGAATCCAATGAGTGAGGAGCGATTTCATGCGATCTTGACCGATTTCCTGGAGGGCGAGCTCTCGGAAGCGGAGATGATGGAGCTTCATGCGTTGATCGATTCGAGTGAAGCGTATCGCGACGCAGCAGTCCAATCCTATCGGCTACATCGCATGCTCGGACTATTGATGGAACAACGCGAAGGCACCGTCTTTTCCAATTCGGTGATGCAACGAATCCCGCAAGAGTCGGCTTCGTTTGTGCATGCTGTTTTGAAAGGAATCCACCATGACCCTAACGAAAAAGGCATCATGCTTTTGGACGGGCGGAACGCGCCGCTCGACCGTCCGAATTCCCAATCATCAACTGTTCCTCTGACACAGAATCATAATCCAGCTACTCCGAACTATTGGTCCGTTGGGCTTTGGCTCACGAGGCTCTGCTTCGCCAGCGCTTTGGTCATGTCCGTGATTTTCGCGATCTCTCGTTTCGGATTCCAGGAGCGAGTTCCTTCCGAAGACAAACAGCAAGACGCCATGTTTACAAGCATGGCTCACTCGCGTTTTCTCGGTGAGTATTCGCCGCCGATTGGATCCAGCGTCAAACGCATGAAGGAGTACGTATTAAGAAGTGGTTCAGTGGAGTTGTCGTTTTCGAACGGCGCCGAGGTCATCATCGTTGGGCCGTCGGTGTTTCGAGTTGCATCGGCAGACAGCTTGATTCTGACTTCGGGGTCTTGTTCCGTGCATGCACCCGAAGGAGCAGAGGGGTTCTTTGTCGATACCCCCAGCATTCGTGTGGTAGATCGGGGGACACGATTCGCGTTGTCGGTTGAGGACGCTTCGGGAGCAGAGGTACACGTGGTTGAAGGGGCTGCAGATGTATATCCCATAGACTCGATGCACACGGGCGATGTGACTGCGGAAAGCCATGCGTTGCCGGGAATTTCTAACGTAACAACAGCGAGGCTTGAGAAATCCGAAGCGAGATTGTTTAAGGATGGTTTCCTAGTTCCGCCAGAATCTACCACCTTTCGGTCTTCGTTGTATCGAAGCCATGTTCCGGATCGCATCGTATCGTACGTTGCTAATCAAAGTGTGAACGGTGGCGCAGAGGAATTGGTTAGTGTACAGATACAGCGAAACGGTAAGGCAATGAATTACCGTGTGGAAGAGCTGATTCCCGTTCAACTGATTTGGTTCAAAGCCGATGGTAAGTTGTTCGACAATACGAAAACTCAAGTCCGTCACTTGGCTTCTCATCGACCACTTGTCGATGAACGAGTAAGCGTGATTACCGATCGCTTTCTCAATACGGGCGCGATCAATCCTGGCGGAGCTGTCATGCCTATCACAAGCGACCCGGTTATGAGTGCTGATACCGCCGATGCTGTTACAACACCTGGTATGGCCGTTCGTTTTGATCAACCTGTAGTGAATCAAGCCGGACCCGACGTTGTTTTGTTTGAACTACAACATCTAGCGGGAACGCCGGATGGTGACTCGTTTCATGTGGTTCCTCTCCGTTACGCTCCGCATCTTCACCCCGTGACGGTGAGATCTTACGATTTAACTTTGACTTCATCTGAGACAAATCGATTGGCGGATTTTTTCTTAACGGAGTTCGACGAAGCGGTTGACTCTTTAAGCGACTTTCAGAACGGGAGTGGTCACTCGCTTAAGACACCACAACCTGGTCGAAGTTATGGTCTATTGGCCGTCGCGATTGATTTGTCAGATCTAGGCTACGCATTGCATGAGTCGGTGGACGGATTATTCTTTCAGGATACTCTAGATGACGATCAGCGATTTGATCCCGTATTCATTGCAGGCTTTCCTTAGCTATGATTTAGCTTGAGTACGAATAAAACCAACAAACACCTCTCCATTCAAAAGCCTCTCCAGAATTGAACAAGAACAGCATGATTACTCGAAGCCTTAGGTACAGCACTAGCATCGTATTCGCGTATCTGATTTTCTTCACTGTCATGTGCTCGGGACATGTCTTTGCAGATCAACAAGATCTGCTAATTGAAGCGGAAGCGTTTGAGGAATATGGAGGCTGGGGAATCGATACGCAGTTTATCCGCAATATGGGCTCTCCCTATCTTATTGCTCACGGTCTTGGTAAACCGGTGAAGGATGCGAAAACGCAAATCAAGTTGCCAAAAGCTGGTACGTATCGAGTGTATGTTCGGACAAAGGATTGGGTCGCTCGGTGGAATGCTCCAGGACAGCCAGGTCGTTTTCAAGTGGTCGTGAACGGAAAGCCTCTTGCCAATGACGTCGGAACCGAAGGGGCTGAATGGCATTGGCAAGAGGCGGGGACATTTGTGGCAACGACCGATAGCATTGAATTACGATTGCATGACTTGAAAGGATTTGACGGTCGGTGCGATGCTGTTTACTTGACGTCCAGCGACGAGAAGCCTGAAAACAGCAATGAGATTCTGCCCGCATGGAGGCGACAGAAACTAGGTTTTTCTGTCGAGCCGACTGTAAAGAGTGGTTACGATCTCGTGGTAGTGGGAGGTGGTTACGCAGGGATGGGAGCTGCAATCTCTGCAGCGCGTGCGGGTTGCAAAGTAGCACTGATTCAAGACAGACCGGTTCTGGGTGGAAATGGATCAAGTGAGATTCGTGTTTGGGCGATGGGGTTGATTCGTCGAGGCAAGTATCCACGTATTGGAGAGATCGTTGAGGAGTTCAGCGATCGCGCCAAGAAATCGCCCGGTACCTTTGAGGAATTCGAAGACGCAAAGAAAGAGGCTCTTGTTCGAGCCGAGCCAAACATCGATTTGTATTTGGAGCATCATGCATTCGGCGCCAAAATGAATGGCACTCAGATCGAGTCCGTCACCGCGTTTGCCGTTCGATCCAGCCAAGAGATCGAGTTTCGTAGCAAGCTGTTTGTTGACGCGACCGGGCACGGAACACTTGGTGCATTAGCCAAAGCAGATTGGACCGTTGAAGAAAAAGGTCGGATGGGCATGAGCAACATGTGGGCTTGGGATGAAGGATCCGCGAATGTGTCTTTCCCTCCCACACCTTGGGCGCTCCCTTTGGAGATGAAGGACTTTCCCTATCCAGTGGATCACCATGGCCAGTGGTTTTGGGAAAGCGGTTTTGACAAAGACCCTTTAGGAGATGCCGAAGGGATCCGCGATTGGAACCTTCGCGCCGTCTTCGGTGCATTTAATGCGATGAAAAACGGCGATGGAGCCAAGGATCACCCTACCGCTTTCCTGACCTGGGTCGCTTATATCGGCGGCCCTCGCGAGTCCCGTCAATTGCAAGGCGACGTAGTACTCACTCAAGATGACATTGTGAACAAGCGAGAGTTTCCAGATGGCTGTGTGCCGAGTACATGGAGTATCGACTTGCATTACCCGAAGAAGCAATACGCCGAAAAGTTTCCTGACAATCCTTTTATTTCTATTGCAGAGCATGATAGAAGAATCGATCGCGCCTACGGTTACCCTGTTCCCTACCGTTGTTTCTACTCTCGCAATATACAAAACCTCTTTATGGCTGGTCGCAATATTAGCGTGACCCATGAAGCATTAGGGACTGTGCGAGTGATGAAGACGTGTGGCATGATGGGTGAGGTCGTTGGCAAAGCCGCCTCGATTTGCGTCAAGAATGACTGCTTGCCGTATGCGGTTTACGAACGCTACTGGAAGGAGATGGATAGCCTCTTGCAGTTGCCCGGTAAAGCTTATCGAAAAACGGTCCACGAGGAGTTTACCATTCCAGCCGATGCACTTCCACTTGCGAGCTCGATAGGCCCCGCAACGGGAATTGACCCTGCCAAGCTGCAAGGGATCGTCATTGACAATCGACAAGCAATCGCGAAGGGCAACTGGACTAGTGGCGAAGGACTCAAGGGGTACATTGGCTACGACTATGTTTATGCTGCCGCGAAGTCGGGTGCAACGATTCGTTTCGAATGGAAAGCCGAAAAGGAAGGGCGAATAGAGCTTCGAATCGCTTACCAACCGCACGAGAATCGTGGAAATAACGTTCCCGTTCAAGTTCAAGTTGGCGCGGCAACTGCGAAGTTGCAGGTCAACATGCAAGTGAAGCCTGCCATCGATGGAACCTTTGTGACACTCGGAGAGTATTCAGCCAAGCCAGGTGACGTCGTTGCGGTAACATTGAGTACGGAGAATGCAGGCGGGAATGTTCATGCGGATGCGTTGCAAATCTTGCCCCGCTAGGTGATTCTTGACTCAAAAGGCAATATCGAAGAGGCCCGCTGAATCGTGGTTTGTCCACGTGTTTCGGCTTTTGGTTTTGCTTTGTATTCTGATCCTCTTTCATGCGATTCATCAACGAGAGATGAGTCGCAAATCGAGTGCTTCGTTAGCGACCCTCGCCGAAGAGAAAGTCGAAGCGATCTTTGGTCAGGGGTGTCGCATCTCGGAAGCCACCTCAAACGATCGACTTTCCGTTATCGATCAAAACGGGAATATTGTCGGCTCGATTGCCCAGACGTCGCCGCAAAGCGATCGAAGCATTGGTTTCTCCGGTCCAACAAATGTACTCCTTGCTTTTGGCGTCGATGATCTAGTGAGACATGTTTCCATTCTGAGCAGCGGTGATACGCGAGACCATATCAAACTGATCGAGAGCGATGGTTCGTTTTTTCGATCGTTTGAGGGAAAAACGGTGAACGCATTGGCGAGTTTGCCCAATGTGCAAGTGGTTACAGGAGCAACTCTGAGCAGTGCGTCGATCATTCAAGGGATCCAACGACGATTCGGTGCATCGGTTGTCGTTAGCAAGTTTCCGAGTTCTGTTTCGGTAGACGATGCGCAACTTTTCTTTCAAGATGCAAAAACGATGAAGCAAGACACGTCCTTTCCATCCCTATGGTTTGCGATCGACGATCGTGGTCGTGAATGCGGATGGTTACTAAGGACATCTCCGATTTCCGATGATGTGGTTGGTTATCAAGGCCCGACGGATGCTTTGCTTGCTATGAATACCGATGGCCAGATTGTCGGTCTGCATGTAGGGAAGAGTTTTGATAACGAGCCCTATGTGGGATACGTCCGAAAGGACGCTAGTTTTCGCTCATTCTGGAAGAAATTTACCATCCCATCGCTTCGCAATGTTGACCTGAGAGAAGAAGGAATGGAAGGAGTTTCTGGGGCAACGATGAGCAGCATGGCAATTGCCGAAGCGATCATCAAGGCTGCGAAAGAGCTTGATGAATCAAACATCACGAAGATACAACAAACTCAGTCTTGGTATGGCAACGTGTATCGGGCGATCGGTACTGCGACCATCATCTTCTTCGCGATTGTCCTGTGCTTTAGTCATTGGCGAGGCAATCGATGGACTAGGACGATCTATCAAATGGTTGTCATCGTTTATCTGGGCTTTCTGCAAGGTGAATTGTTGTCGGTTGCGATGTTTGTGGGATGGACACAGAACGGTGTACCTTGGCAGAGTGCCACGGGGCTCTTGTTGTTGACCATTACGGCAGTGTTCATTCCCATTGCGACAAAACGAAACATCTATTGTTCGCACTTATGTCCTCATGGAGCGATTCAGCAATTACTGCCTCGAAGATGGCAATGGAAAAAGGAACTGTCCTCCTGGTTCAAAAAAGTGCTAGTGACGATCCGACCCATGTTGTTGCTTTGGGTGATCGTTGTTGTAGTATTTGGGCTTCCCTTTAGTTTGGTCGACATAGAGCCTTTCGATGCCTATGCATGGCGAGCCGCAGCCATATCGAGTCTCATCGTCGCAATTTGTGGTATCATCTTCTCGCTATTTGTTCCGATGGGATACTGTCGATATGGTTGCGTGACGGGAGGGCTGCTAAACTACATGCGTCGCAATCCCAACAACGGCAAACTCCAGCGCGCTGACTATCTTTCGCTTGCCTGTTTGCTTGTCGGTTGCGCGATCTATTTCGCGGATCGCACGTAGGGAATGATGAGCTACTTTGGCGTTCCAATACACCCGTTTTCCACGATAACCATCCGTGCGTAAAGTTTTGCGATTTCTTCCGTGGCCGTTCGCTTGAGGTTATGAGCCAAGGCGATGCACTCGAGTGTTTCCAGCAATCGCCGGGCTCTGATGCGTTGCATTTCAGCGAGCTTGGATTTGGTCGTGCTTTCTTCGATATCTTTCTTGCGGCGCTCGTACGCTTCAAAGGTTTCCAATTTCTGAACTTCTTCGAGGAACTGCGTTTCGTTTTCTGTTTTCAACAGCGACGACTTGGTCCAATCCTCTTCCGCCAGCTCTGGCCAACGCTCATGAATATCTGCCAACAGTTCACGTCGGCCCGACGATCTACGACCTTGTCGAGAGAAGCCTGAGCCTGATCCACGTCTACCAAGAAGATTAGCGACCTCTTCTGCAGGGGAGTCCAATTCGACGTCCAACGCTTCGCATAGTTTCTGGACGATATAGGCGTTGGAGGGAGTTGCTTTGTCGATGAGTTCATCGATCGTCATGTTCATACACAATATCGACTCGTCTGTATGGCATTCCTGATTGATTGACGGTTCATTCTCCGTTGCCGCAATCAATTCCGATTCGCTAGTCGTCGATGATGGGGTTCGGCTCGGCAGAACTCTATTAGAATAAAACTTATAATTCGGAATCTTGCTGTAGGTACGAAGTAAAACATCGGAGGATCTGAGAGGGATATCGATCGTCTCACTCGTGATGACTGCATGTGCGTAGGCTTCGTCAAATGAGACCTGACGATCTTTGTTCAAGTCAGCATCGGTCATTGGTTTTCCCGATCTACTGCTACCGACCATTGCTCCCCAAAAGTAGCTGCTAAACTCCTCGTCGTTCTTGACGTCTGGTCTGCAACCTGCGGCTTGGAGGTTGTGTTGTTGGGCAAAGAAGCCAACTCGAAGATGTTTGGAAGGTCCGTTTTCTCCGTTCCCTCCAGTAAAAAGAGTATGGGAAAATCCACCGCAATAGCATTGTGCCATGACCATGATGACGGGCACATCGACAGAGAATTGATCCAACCAGCCGGAGAATTCCCGAACGGAGATCGTAGATTTGTTCCAACAATAGATGGTGGTGTTGAATGGGTCTTTGTCGCTTCCTTTTCCGCCGTGTGCAGTGACATAAATCAATAGCCGATCTCCTGCTTTGGCTTTACGAGCGATTTGCTCCAATCTCGCACGAATCAATTCGGGGCGACTGGCACCTTCGTATCCTGTCACTTGATGATCGCGGTAGGCGATATTTGCTGGGGGAAGTCGATTAAGATTGGACAATAATTGTATCGACTTCGAGCGGGTGTCCTTGTCAAGTTCGAATTGAACGTCCGCTTTGATGTCGGATCCATCCGCAAAGAAAATCGAGTGCTGACGTCGCGGGCCTACGCTGCGTTGGAGGACGTCTTTAAAGAAGTTGACGTTCGCTTCCAAGGAGGCTTGATTCGAGCGAGGCTCCGCTCCGCCGCCGATGGTAATGAAGTAGTCGTCTGCTTCACAACGAACGGGCGCAATACTGGCAGACAATAAAGCACCAACGAGTAAGCCCCTTAACCATTTTGATTCTAACACGAAGCCTTCCTTTGCAACTGGAAACCCAAGAATCGCAACGCGAGAAAGAACATACTCATCCCGAGCGTATAACCCAACGCGAGAGAATACGTCGTCCAAATCATTTGAGGGTTCATTCGAAAGGCGAACAGTGACCCCCATACCAATTGGGATCCAATCCACTGAAACAAATATGGACCACCGATCACCAAGCAACAGAACGCGATCCGCCATCCCCATGCCCTGGGAACCAAGAATGCCAACAGCTGGACGGTTGCATAAATAGAAACCCCGACGGCAAGCCAACACAGCCAAATGGAAGCAGCAAACCATGGAAACCCGGGTGGTCCAACCCTCGCAGACATCGAGACGCAAAACTGTAGTACAGGAATACAAATAGCGACAGCGATCATGACTTTGAACAATAGCCGCGTGTTGAACTGTTTCGTGGAAATGTCGACCAATGCGGAATGGTCGGTCGAGCCTCGAGCCAATCCCCACTTGGTCCACCAAGAGACCAAGCCAGTGCTACATCCTGTGAGGTAAACGACGATCGACGATGCAATGAACATCAATAAAGATACTTGCAATGGGATATTCATTTCTTTAAATCCATAGACCAATCCGCTTGTCAACAAGATCGTTGCAGTACTAACGTACAAAACTCGATAGGCGACGTGCCAAGTGCCAATTCCTAACGCAAACCCCAATACAACGAGCTCACTCAGTTTGAGACCAAACATCAAGAAGGCGAGGGATTCCCATGTCCAACTACTGATGTAAAAATATTGCGGGGCGATCCATTTGTTGAAGAACCAAGGCGATACCACGTTCATCGCGAGAGCGATAATCGCCGCCCCTAGCATCACGAATCGAATATCTACTTTGGCAAAGGGAGTAAAACGACTCGCGTCCCTTTCAAGGACATTCGGTTCTTTGGCATAGTTAAAAAACCGATGCGTGTCCCTTTCGAGCACTTGCGGTTGGTTTGGCAGACTGTAGTAAGATCGAAACGGATGATCGCGGTCCATGGAGACATTGTAGCGACTCTCTCGAGCGTCCGCTTGAATACAAAACACAGCTTCGCCGAATCCATATCTAGAATGGAATTGGAGCAGCAAAATGAAACGCATGGATGCGAGAGTCGCAAAGACACAGAGAGTATTCTCAGCGGTCTCTGCTGTTCAGTGTCTTTATCGACTCAGATACACATTTATCTGGTTGCTATCAAAATGGCGACGAGGGGAGCATATCGCGAGATGTCAACCGCTCCGTCAACATTGGGCCGAGGGAGAGTTGTAAATCTTCTTCGAGAAAGTAACCCATGTAATCCGAGACAACGACGGCAAAGTCATCCATGGGCTTTAGACCTTTTGTCCACTTGTGTGCTTGCAGATTGCGACCGACGCGATGCATCATTTCACGAAACGGTAGCAACGCTTGAAACTCTTCTGCACACAGCTCTTCATCGCTGAGGGATGCCATTCTACCATCCAAACCATATTCGATAGCGAGTAGTCCGTAACACTCCTCGACCGCTTCCGCGACCAATTCGCATTCATCGAGGAACAGTCGTCCTGGAGCATCCGACGCTTCCGATTGTTGAGGACACCAGAGGATGTCGTATTTCTCCAGCGGATCTTCGAATCGCATGTTGGCGATATCTTCTAGGAGAAGCTCGGTAGCAACTCCGAAGTGCGGAAGCCAATCGTCGTCGTAGTCTTGGTACCAAAGGAATAGTCCATACGCACGAGACGAAATCTTGAGATCTTCGACAGCGAGTGGAATCCAATCGGTCAAGTCGCGTTCGATCGTTGCGAGCAATCGTGCGAGATGTTTCTGCGGATCGGGCTTTGCCATCGGAAAATGCACTTCCTGTGTGTGGAACAAGCGTTGCTGTAAAACATACCTATATGTGGCCGTCTGGCGTATTCCAAAAAGGAATAGCACTGCACGAACGGCGGCCTACCCTATCCCAACCCGAAGCGTGAGCGAGGGACATAGGATTTCCTCGCTCACGGAATCCCTCGCTCACGCTCTCACGCTTCGGGTTGTGATTTAAGCGGCATGCCGTCACGAAGTGAACTGTAATTGACAAGTTTCAGACCGCCGTGCACTAACTACCAAACAGGGTTGTAATCGGTTTGCCTTCTTCTAGCAAATGGTATGGTCTTCGATTCCTACTACGCAAGATCAAAGGTAATTGGCCCATTAGTTGCAATGGTGGTTCTTTGCTTTTCGCATAAGACAACATTCCAGGGTGCTCTTGAGATTGCCAATGAAACCGTCCATCCGTGCCGTTTTTGTTCTCTTGCTTTGGATTTGCGCTCTACTTTCGATCGGTAAAGGAAGTGATTGGGAACGAATTCAGGTTCTGCAATCATGTTCAAATCCCGGCTCGGTGCCACAGGCAGTGACACGTCGAATGTTGCAAAGTGCCGACGCTATCGAACGCAAAGTAGCAATCTGCTTCATTGGTCGACATCGACTTCCGGGTTATACGGCCCAACTTGCTAATCTGATTCAAGACTCAAATGTCGAAGTGCAAGCTTTGGCAATGACCGCTATCGTGTTTGTTCCGGACGGAGAGCAGGCTAGACAAGCATTCGAAGAAGGACTGCGAACGATTCCGCGGTGTGGCTACCTTCGTTACCATCTTGGATCTCTATTCGATCGGATAGGTCTGCCGCGTTTGGAAGAGGCGACTTCTCGTGAAATAGACGATTGGCTACGCGAAGGTGGCTTTAAGGAATTTGAATTTGGAAACGTACAATTGTCATCGGACTACAAGGAAAACATCGAGCAGGTTATCATCATTCGAGAACCGAATTACCAAAGGATCCAAGCTCCTATACCGCTGGTGACGCTGTCTCAAACCCAAGTCGTTCGAAATGGGACCATCAAACTTCAGTTTGAATCGTTAGACAAAAGCATTTTGACCAAAACCCGTGCCCGACCAAGCGATGATTCTGATCCGTTTGAAACGGAACCGACACTCAGCGATGCCAAAGCTGATTCGGTCGAAGATTTCGAATTCAATTTGGATGATGGGCAACTCAGTGCATATCTAAAAATCCTGAACAATGCTTGCAGTGCAGAATTCCAATTAGACAAAAAGACAGCAGAATTAACTGGGGTCATCAAGTATGAGCAGCAAAGTGAGTATGACACATTAGGCGTCAAATCCATATCTTTCTCTTGGTCACCTTTCCCTCTGTTCATTCGAACCGTAAGGGATGCCGAACAAGAGATGGAATGTGCTCAATTACTCCAAGGAGAATTATCGGAGACTACGATCGAAACGTTGAGCCGATTGGATTACGCACCTGCAGCGAAAAAGCTCTTTACGTGTATTTGGGAAAAATCGTCAAAGGATGACAATGAAATTGCCAAGACCGCTGCTACTGCGTTGGTACAATTCGACCTTGAATCAGACGATCGCACGGATGTGGTGAATGCCATTCTCGACCAAGGACCTGTGTCTTACGGCGCCTTGGGGCCATCTGTGTGGCTTGCGGCTGATCGGCTTGAAGATATCGATTGGTTCGAAATCCAGACTTGCGCTTTAGCGAGGCTATACGCATGGCGAGAAACTCTTCCGCCAGCGACAAAAAGCGGGAATGAACTGGATGACGATTCAATTGCAGTGCTTTCCAGTGCCATACTCTGTATCAAACCGCATGCGATTACAGAGCGTGCGAAGTCTGAAGCGGCAGCTCTGTTGAAGGAAGCGCTCCGCGTTTCATTTACATTCGAAGACGAGTTGTCGCATGACGAGGAAAGTCAACGTTATGAGTTGAGACAGCTAACGCTCGCATGCACAAAGATCATAGTCAGGACACCGGATGATTTTTGGGACCTAATGAGACCGATTCAGGACCGCACCGAAATCTTAGGTTTTTGGTTCCATTATGGAACAACACAGAGAGGATTTAATGATAGAGAAACAGAGCTATTTCAGTATGAACTTGCCTCGAAGATACGGGAGAATATGTCGAAGGAGCATAGTAGGCAGCAGAAAGAGCTCCTGGAATCTATGAGTCGACACGTAGAACCGGAGGAGCTTTATCTACCGCCTTATCGGAAAACTGAGTAAGCAAGTTGCTTGGAGCGTGCCTCTATCTCACTCTCAACGGAAAGGCGACTAACTACCAAACAGCGTTGTAATCGGTTTGCCTTCTTCTAGCAAATGGTATGGTCTTCCCTGGCTATCGCGCGCTTGAAGATCTTCGACTCCCATGGCATGGTAGACCGTCTTTGCAATATCCGCTGGTGTTACGGGATGCTCCGATGGATACTCGGCGTAACGATCGCTAGAACCGTACGTCTGTCCACCTTGAATGCCACCACCTCCCATGACGACACTCATGCAATGCGTCCAATGATCTCGACCCGCACCACCGGGACCACCCGAACGTGGATCGCCGATCTTGGGCTTTCGCCCCATCTCGCTGGTCAACATCACTAGCGTTTGATCTAGCAAGCCGCGTTGGTGCAAATCCTCGACCAATGCCGAAAACGCTTGATCGAACTCGGGAAGCAAGTTTTCCTTGAGGCAGCCGAAGTTATTGCCGTGCGTGTCCCAGCCTCCCGCACTTTTGCATTTGTCCGCGATGGCTTCGTTTTCTTTCCAAAAGACCGTAATAAAGGGAACTTCCGCTTCGACCAATCGCCGGGCTAATAGCAAACTCATCGAGTTGACCGTCTTTCCGTATCGTTCGCGAACAGACTCGGGTTCGCTCGCGACATCAAACGCATGCGTGGTGCTAGACGACATCATGAGGTCGATCGTTCGCTGCTGATGTTGCTTCCACGTGCGAAGTGAGGCCACCTCTTCAAACTCGGCGCGAGCATGATCGAGCTTACCTAAAAGTACCTTACGCGATTGCAACATTTCCGGAGTCACATCACCCGACAAGGCTAAGGCAGGTGCTTGGAACTTAAGAGGTTCTGCCAAACTGCCACTTACATAGAACGGATCGTATTCCACGCCGAGTTTGGCAGCGAACTGTCCAGGTCGCGTGTAAGGAGCTTTGCTAGGTTGGTGAGGTAGCGTGATCACGTTCGGAAGATTCGGATGAAGTGTTCTTCGCGATCCAACAACTGAACCCATGAAGGGCCAATCATCGGCATAAGGTCTCCGGTCGTTCCCTTGCGACAAGAAAGTTGGGTCGGGAGCATGTCCTGTCAGTTGGTAATAGTATCCAGCATGGTGGTCGTTTGTGTTGACACTGGCCCCGACCGATCGAACGATCGCCAGATGATGCATCTGTTTGGCAGTGAGCGGCAGATGCTCACCGATGGTGACGCCGTGGGCGGAAGTTGCGATCGGCGAAAACGGACCACGATACTCCGAGGGCGCATCGGGCTTGAGATCCCACATGTCGATATGCGATGAACCACCGCACAAGAAAAAGAGAATGACCGACTTTGCCTTGCCACCGCCTAGGTTGTTGGTCAATCGATCTGGGGTCTTCGCAATCAGTGGTCTTGAGGAACCTAAAGACAGACCTGCCAAGCCAGTCGCGGATGCGAGCAAGAAAGCACGACGTTGATCGATAGAGCTATTTGTAGAATGCGCCATACGAGACCGATGCAATTGTTGAACTTAGGGAGTGATTCGTGAGGGGAGCCTTATTGTAGCAAACTGGCAGGAAGTAGAGCATTCATCTCTTCTGATTGGGACCCTAGAACGTCTGTTTTAGGACCTACCATTTCAAGATAGCTTTTGGACGGCTGGTTTGGAGATAAGATAATATCCCAATGCGAGGTGATGTAGGCCGGATCGCTGCATAACGCTGACAGCGTCGTCGGGCGAAGAGACGATAGGCTCGCCATGAATATTCAGCGACGTGTTGAGGATGGTTCCTCGCCCGGTTCCTTTGTGAAATTCCTCTAAGACTCGGTGATAGGAAACGTTGCTTTCCCGTGTCACAATTTGCGGCCGGATGGTTGCATCTTCAGGGTGACAGTTTGTACTCGTGCTCGAGCGGCACCAGAGCATTACTTCAAACATTGCCATGATGCCAGGAGATTTCGAAAGGTACTCTATATGCGTGCCACCAAGATGTGTATTGACTATGCCGTTACGCTCAAAGAAAACGCTTGCGGACAAAACGGTCGAACCACTCTCGATGACGCAACAATGTACACCTGGCAAGCGAGCTAAACTCAAGAAATAGTCTCGGTCAAAGTAATAGGATTCTTTCGCTTGGACGCGATCCATTGTCTGTTTATAAAGTTCAAGAAATGTGTCGAGCACTTCGACCAACGAAACCATGCGAACCGTATACCCTAGACCCTGGCACTTCCGTAAAGTTTGCTGAAAAGCACGACGAATTTGTTTTCGCAAATCAAGTTCACTTGGCTCCAGATCAACCACCTAGCGATTGTTCGCTTTGCATCAATTCGATGTTAGGGACTCATGCGAACATGATGCAATTTAGACTTCAACAGGCAACGGTTGCTGCGGCGACTTTGAAGGCAAGACTTTCCCATACAGTGACCTCTCCAGTAGAGCTGTGTCATCCTCCGAAACCAGTGGGAGATGAAATCTATTGCGCTTTCTTGGCTCGAGGGTGAGCCTTTAAATAGGCTTGCTTGATGCTAGAGGTGCTAACATGCGTATAGATTTGAGTAGTCCCAAGGCTTTTGTGTCCGAGCATCTCTTGGACGCTTCGGATGTCAGCTCCGCGATCTAGCAAATGGGTTGCGAAACTGTGTCGCAACGTATGTGGCGTCGTTCGAGTATCCAGCCCACATTGATTGATATACTTTTCTAACATTCGGGCAACACTTCGTGTGGTTAAGCGTTTTCCAAACTTGTTTGTAAATGTCGGTAGCTCTTTGGATGTTCCATGATCGGCTCGCGTGCGAACCCGGAAGTAATCCTTTAACGCTTGATCTGCGAATTTTCCAATCGCACCAAACCGTTCTTTTCTCCCCTTACCTCGAATACGCACAACGCCCTCTTCGTAATCGATGTCTCGATCATTCATGCCGACGATCTCACTCACTCGCAGTCCCGCACTGTACATGACTTCCAGTATGGCTCGATCGCGCTGTCCCATTTCTTTTTGTGTGTCGGGCGCATTGAGAAGCGTTTCGATTTCGTCACTGGTTAAAAAGTGCGGAAGCTTGCGCTGACCTCGAGGGTTTCGGAGTGGCTGCGCGGGATTAGTTTCAGCCATTCCTTGCCGTATAGCAAATTTGTAAAAGCTGCGCAACGATGCTAGCTTTCGAGCGATGCTGGTTCTCGCATACCCAGCGTCATGCAATGCGGCAACATAGCCACGCAATTCGACCGGCGTTACATCCCGTGGAACGACTTTCTTCGTACCTTCATTAGAAAGGAAGTCCGCCATATCGACCAAGTCCTCTCGATAAGACTTAATGGTTAAGTCAGACGCATTTCTTTCCACATCGAGAAAACGAAGGAATTGAGCGATCTCGGAATGCAATTTCAAATCCCTTTCAATTCAGACAAAACTTTCGAGCGACAGAATACTCTAACACCTATCTGGCGGAAGAGAAATTCGTTTCCGCGATTGCTACCAAGTGCATATGGGCAAATTTGGAAAGCATCCCACCATCCCCTCTTGACGTACAAGCAATCGCCAAAACTGTAACGCTTATTCTGGTTTTTATCTCTGAATAGAGTGGATCACTTCGGCCGATAGATCCATCCGGGGGATTGTCTCGAGACTCTTGAATGATAGCTAAGACATGCTGCGACAGCGTAAACGTTGGTCGGCTAGAGCGTTCGCTTCGACCATAGTAGTAACCGCTCTATTCTCTGAGTGCTATGGGCAGTCTCGCTCGAGCGGGGACAAGCCTCCGATACGTAGACCGTTGATCTTGGGCGAGCCAGAAGAGACGACCACGATAGTTGTCGTTCCACAGGACGACGAGCCGCCAAGGATCAAGAATCCAGGAAATCCAGCTCCCGCTCCCGAGAAGCTAGATTCGTCGGTACTGCTTTTGGGTGCAGCGCCTGGAGAGGAAAATAAAACGGTTGTAGAACGCGCGGCCGACAAAGCTATCGTTGATCCGAACAAATCGAGCGACTCTCGCAAAAGCATGGCTAGCAACGCGGTTCCGTTGATCTGGGAACTTGCCAATGCCGCACAAAGCCAACTCTCCCCCTACTTTCTTCAACTTGCCACAGAGCGAACTCCGGAACCGATCCTTGAGTTAGCTGCGGAAGAAAAAGGCGATATACCAAAAACATTGCCAAGCGAGCCGCCATCGTTGACTGCCAAGACGATCGATATCAAGTCTGCTGACGTCCCGAATACGGTTCCGTTAGAAATCGACGAAGACGATCCAGGTTTACCGGAAGTCGACGATTCTATGGTTGAAGACTTGAGTGAGGAGGCGGAGGCAACTGCTCCTGCGGAATCTCTTTCAACAGCTCAACCAACAGCAGGCCCCGCGACTGGCAGCAAACGCCCCCGGGCGATCAAGATTCCTTTTGACAGCCCGACGGATGACGGTGCCAACAACGGCTCTATCCCACCTCCGATCCAACGCAATAACGTAGCCAAAGGAGACGATTCACGAGACGAGAGCAAACAGGAAGCACCTAGTCTCGATCAGCGAAGTGCCAATGGAAAAGAAGACCAAGGCGTAGATGCACTCAAGGCTTCCAAACCGGGACAATTCAAGCGCGAGATACAGATCGATGATCCCAAGAAAATCGGCAAGGTTGTTCCGCCTATTGTCCCTGTGGTCCCGTTAGATCCAATTCAGTCGAATCGATTGTCCCGATGCGATGATTGTTTGAAGTACTATTTGACACATCCCGAATCCACATCGGTTCGTTCGCCGTGGGCTGTGATGCATGCGCTACTGGCGTTCGGTGGCGAATATGAACTTCAACACGGAAACACACGAGTCAATGCAATTGGCTGGATGTGTCATAACGGAACTTGCCGAACCCAACGAATCTTTACTCCTCGAGGAAAAGGATTTGTCCCCAACGTCGGTGGTGGCGTCCAAGGGCATGAAGGTCAGTTTCTAGCCATCTTGGCTCAATCGAACGTTCCGCTCGATTATCCGATCCAGATAGGTACCAACAAATTCAAAGTGGAAGATCTGGTTCGCTATGAAATGGCTACTTGCAAGGAGAAATCGGAACTTACCTTCAAGCTAATCGGCCTATCCTATTACTTGGACTCCAACAAGCAATGGCGTGCAAACGACGGCAAAGTATGGAGCATCCCGAAGTTGATTCAGGAAGAACTTGCACAGCCTATCGTAGGAGCCGCGTGCGGCGGCACGCATCGCTTGATGGGGTTCTCCTTTTCCGTTCGGCAACGCGTCATGCAAGGCCAACCGGTAAATGGTCAATTTGCCCGAGCTGACAAATTCGTTCGAGACTACATCGATTATACTTGGCGACTTCAAAATCCCGATGGTAGCTTCAGCACCGAATGGTATGAAGGACGCGGCAATGAACCAAACGACGAACGTAAAGTTCAGACCACAGGACATATGTTAGAATGGTTGATGTACACACTTCCCGATTCTGAAGTGAATCAACCGCGTGTCCAAAAAAGTATCGATTTTCTGTTGAGCAAAATTTACGACAAACGAGACAACAAGTGGCCAATAGGACCGCGAGGCCACGCGACCCGCGCTGTTTCTCTCTACTACGCAAGATTTCAAGAAATTCGAGGCAATAATCCTAGCCTGCTGCAACCTCAGACCAAATCCGAGCCTCGATCGACAGCCACGAAAGTCCCAACTCGTAAGTAGAAATCTATTGCCAAACATTCAAAAGCCGTCATAGTGATTTCAGGCGATTCACGAGACGGCAAAAAGATGATGGCGAAAATAGTATTGTTGAACTACCTCCGGGCGATTGTCATCCTCGCGGTGATGTTATTGGGATGTAGTAAGTCTGTTGCTATCCAAAAATCTGAACATGCCTCACGCGATAGGCAAGCGAAGCCAGAGGAGGCCAAACCTCTTCTTGCGGGTGATCGATTTTTTCAAAATCAAGACGTCAAGCAGTTTTCGTTGCGATTTTCCAAATCTGATGCGGACCTCCTCCAGCAAGATCATCGCCCCTATATCCGTGCCGATTTTTCGAATGGCACTGAATCGTTGTACTCGGTTGGAGCGAAACTCAAAGGAGCAGCTGGCAGCTATCAACTGCTCGATGGAAAGCCTGGCTTTACAATCAAATTTGACAAGTTTCGGAAGAAACAGACCCTAGATCAACTGGACAAGATTCATCTTAACAATAGCGTCCAAGATGGTACTTATCTGTGCGAATGGCTAGGCTCCGAGGTCTTTCGTTTGGCAGACTATCCAGCCCCTCGCGTCGCGCATGCACTCTTGAAATGGAACGAACGTATAGAATCGATGTATGTCGTGCGCGAAGCTTTTGATAAGACGTTTCTGCGCCGATTCTTTTCGAATTGCGATGGCAATTTATACGACGGTGGATTCCTCCAAGATTTGGATGCTGATCTCGAGAAGGATTCAGGATTCGGCGTTGATGACAGAAGCGACTTGCGCGACATTGTCTCTGCTTTGAAACACAACGACGCACAGATGCGATATCGAGAAATGGAGAATCGAATCGATCTGGATAAGTTCATTACATTCATGGCGTTGGAACGGATGTTGTGCCACTGGGATGGCTACTCGGTAAACGCGAATAACTATCGACTCTATATCCAGCCTGATACAGGTCTCGCTATTTTCTTTCCACATGGAATGGATCAATTGTTGGGTGATCCCAACATGCCACTCTTCGATTTCCCGTCATCCCATGTTGCGTCACAAGTGATGGGAAATGACAAATGGAGGTCGCGTTATCGAGCCAAAGTCAAGGAGCTACTGCCTCTCTTTGATCCACCAGAAAAACTAATCCGTCGAACAGATCAGATCGCCAACGTACTGCGTGAGACGTTCAAAGAACTTGGAGACGATCCATTACAGCAATTCAATGAACAGGTCGAAGATCTAAAGCATAGGATAAGCGAACGAGCCAATGCGATCAAAGAACAACTTTCGCAAGAGGAACCTCAGCCTATCAGCCTAGCTGCAGGCGAATCGATCGCGTTGAACGATTGGTATCCGGCCTGCGATCACGAAGGGATGGCGATCCATCCGAAAGAGGACCAGACACCTCCCTGCCTGCAACTGGCGATCACTACTGAACCAGGCTACGCGAGTTGGCGTCACCATCTCATCTTGAAACGCGGCACCTATCGAGTAGAAGGCCGATACCGCACGGAGCAGATCGAGCCTATCGACGAACTGACAGTCGAATCCATCGGGATTGGCAATAGTCGCGTTGAACGCTGGAGCAAGCCTGGTCGCGACGAAGAGTGGCAGACGTTTTCAGATACATTTACCATTGTTGAAGATCGATTTCCCGTCGAGCTCATCGTGGGGGTTCGCGCAAAGAAAGGATTGATGCAAATAGACCGCGATTCTTTTCGCCTTTCAAGAGTCGACTAATCTTTAATTAGAATTTCTGAATTCACACATCCGAATTTTTCTTTCATTTACCAAGTTAGGCTCAAATGGAACGAAAAATGCTTGTTGAAACCAAGAAGCCGTGAGTCACGTAAGAAATGACATTACGAGCGTTGGTCCGTAACAATCGAATGTTTTGCTCATGCTGAGGCAAGAGAAATGAAGAATCGCTTTTCGAATTGGAATTGGTTGGTATTCACGGCGTTAGTCGCTGGCCCCGTTGGTTATTGGCTTTTTTCTGGCCTCAACACAGGCCCGTCTGCCGCCTATGCACGTCAGATAGCAGAGGCGCGTACCTCACGTGTGGAACTCGATGGTCAAGCAAATGTCGCCAGCGCCGACCAGCTTTCGCGAGTTTTTCGAGATGTGAGCAAATCCGTCAAGCCTGCCGTGGTCAGCATCAAGAATTTAGTGGAAACAAGTGTTCGCAAGCGCGCCAGTCGCTTTCCGCAAGGTTCAGGATTGCCACCAGGATTCGAAGACTTCTTCGGCGGAATGGAACTGGACGAGGGTACGAGCGAAACGCGGCGCATGCAGAATGGACTAGGTTCAGGGGTAATCTTCCGTCAAGACGGCTACATCCTGACGAACAATCACGTCGTTAAAGATGCGAACATTTTGGAAGTCTACTTGAGTGACGATCGAAGATTCGAAGCCAAAGTGATTGGCACGGACGAGCGAACCGACCTAGCTGTTCTAAAGATCGATACCACAGGACTGGTAACTGCACCGCTTGGCGATTCTTCCAAGATGGAAGTAGGAGATTGGGTGATCGCCATCGGAAGTCCTTTCGGATTGGCCCAAACTGTAACAGCCGGAATCATCAGCGCCACAGAAAGAACAGATCAAGGCATCACTGATTACGATAACTTTTTGCAAACAGATGCAGCCATCAACCCAGGCAACAGTGGCGGACCGCTTGTTAACTTGCGCGGTGAAGTGATCGGCATCAACACTGCCATCGCATCGCGTGGAGGTGGTTACAATGGTATCGGCTTTGCCGTGCCTAGCAGTCTCGCGACCCGAGTTGTGAACGATATCATTTCGAAAGGACTGGTTTCACGCGGTTATGTCGGCATTGGTCCGGTCACGCTCACGCCAGATCTCGCCAAGCAGTTGGAGCTACCCGAATCGACGCGAGGTGTATTCGTTGGACGCGTGGATCGAAAATCTCCTGCGCAGCAAGCAGGACTCGAACCCGGCGATATTATCACTGCCATCAATGGCAAACCCGTAACAACAGATTCATCCATCATTCGGATCGTAGGTGAGACCAAAGCGGGTACACCGATTCAAGTTTCCTTCTTGCGCAACGGTCGCCCCCGGGATGCAACGGTCAGGGTTGGTGAATTGGATCAAAAGAAGCAAGAAGAACGAACGAAGATTCTTGAGACCTTTGGCATTGAAGTGGACGAGATGTCCGACTCCTTGCGTCAAGAATACGGACTCAAGCTGGGTGAAGGGGTCGAAGTCATTTCCGTTCTCAAGAATGGTCCGTTTGCACGACTACCAGCCTCGGTCGTGATCCGTTCTGTGAATGGGAAATCGGTATCGAGTCCCGAAGAATTTTACAAAGCAATTGAAGGTGCCTTTGAAGCAGGTTCCTTGAGAATGGTCGTGCGAACCGAAGAAACGGAACGCATGGTCCGCATTCTTTAGGGTCCCCAGAACCCGATGAGCGGGCAGAAAGATGTCGAACATTTATCTTTCTGCCTTCGATCTTTCTGACGCCTTGTGAATCCTTTAGCGAGTCGCACGAAGGAACTGGTCAAAAAGCTTGCAATTGGGTCTAAAGTTTTGTAGCTTGAATGGGTTCGTTTTTGTGATACCTACGCGCCGAGGTGGTCGAGCATGCCCATTCGATGTTTTCGTGAACTCAAAGAGTCTGATCTTATTTCTTGGATAGAGCACATCCGGAGCGCAAATTCCTCGGATGAGGAAAAGCGCTCGTCGGAGTTGCTACTCTTCCAAAGTTTGGAGCCCATTGTCCGTGCTATCGCTCGCATCAGGGAAAATGCATTCGACTATGATGCTGAGCAAATCGTCAACGATGCGATTTACAAACTGTTCCTTCATTATCTACGCGATCCTGAGTTCCAATTCCGTTCGTGCGGGCATATTGTCAGCCTCTTGAGTCGGATCACAATCAACGAGCGACGCTTTGCGTTCAGGATCAGTGGACGAGCAAAGCGATTACCGCGCGATGACAATGGGAACCGATTGCCGGTACAGTCGCTTCAAAGTTTGGAGTGTGATTGCGAATCCAACCTAGACGATCCGGCTTGTGTTTGCGAGATAAACGAGCAGATTGAGAATTTGTTGCAGTGGCTTTCCGATCCGAATCACAAGATCGTTTTCAATCTGCTTCTTGAGGAATACACCAGGGATGAAATCGCTGTGAAGATGGAGGTCGATCGCCGAACCGTACGTTTATGGGTCGACCAAATACGCCGAATTCTGGCCCCTCACACCTCACACCTCACACCTCACACCTCAAGCCTCAAGCCTCAAGCCTCAAGCCTCAAGCCTCAAGCCTCAAGCCTCAAGCCGATAGTCGTCCGAGGGATACATGATCAAGGTCATCATTCAAATTCCTTGTTTCAACGAGGCGAATACGTTGCCTTTCGTGTTGGGTGATCTACCGAAGTCGATAGATGGAGTGGACTGTATCGAAGTTTTGGTGATTGATGACGGAAGTGGAGACGGTACTGCGGAGATTGCGAGGAGTCTTGGTGTTCAGCACGTAATTTCGCATCGGGTGAATCGTGGATTGGCGGCTGCGTTTGCGACAGGGATGACCGAGTCATTGCGGCTTGGAGCTACTGTTATTGTAAACACAGACGGGGATCATCAGTATCCAGGTCGATTTATTTCGGATTTGGTTGAGCCTATTTTGGATGGACGTGCAGACGTCGTTGTTGGGAATCGAAACCCAGAGTTGGATCGTCGAAATGGTTGGTTCAAGCGAATTCTTTACTGGGTTGGACGAAGAACGGTGAGTTGGCTCGTATCGCAACCGATCCCGGATCCCGTCAGTGGTTTTCGGGCGTATTCAGCCGAATGTGCGACACAAATGCATATCGTGACGACGTACAGCTATACATTGGAGTCGTTAGTGCAATGCATTGAAAAGGGATTTGCATTGGAGTTTGTGCCGATCGAGACAAACTCACCGACGCGCCCGTCTCGGTTATTCAAATCGCATGCCAGTTTCATTGCCAGATCGGGCACGACATTGCTGCGAGTCTTTTTCATGTTCCATCCGCTCAAGACGCTAATGTGGTTAAGTCTACTACTTGCCGTGATTGGAACGATTCCAATTGTCCGATTTGTATTTTTCTATCTCGCAGGCAATGGAAACGGCCATTTGCAGTCCCTTGTTTTGGGCGCAGCCCTGTTGGTGCTCGCAGCGATCGTACTCGTAGCTGGTTTGCTTGCCGACCTCATTTCACAGAACCGAAGACTGATTGAGAAACATGCCTTACATCAGAGTGTGTCCGAGGTAGGAAAGCTGGTTTCGAAAGGCTCGAAAGACCATTGAGTTGATCATGTCTAGGCGTTGGCAACGGCGAAAACATGTTCTATCGGAGACTTTTCTAGATCTCAAATTATGTCTTTGGATTTCAATTTTCTACCGTTACGAAGCTCGAAAAAGGCATCTATAGAAATACTGCTCGTGAAAAAGGGGGAGATTTTTGCGGTTCCGAAAAAACAATTCGATTTTTGCGGCTTCATCAGTAACGATGTTGCTTTTCATCGCCTGCTTTGGTTGTCGGCCTGCAGTTGACGTAGACAGGTCGTTGCTTGAGTACCAAGAGGTTGGGAGGGAGGTGGTCTGGAACGAGGACGGGTCGTCTAGATTTGAAATTGAAGTCCAATTGTTTAATCGTGGTACAAAAAACATTGATATTGACGCGTTTCGTGCGTCATGCGACTGCATATCCATTGAGCCCCAAAAAATGAGGCTGGGTGCTGACGAATCGAAGACGGTCAAGTGTTTCGTTCCTACGAAGGACCGTCCAAAGGCGCAGGATGGTCCCTTGACGTCGAGTAGCCTCGCTATTCAATCGGAGTTCTCGTTTGTGCCCGAAACGTCAGACGGGAGAGCTTGGAAGGCATTTACGACATCGGTTGATTCGACTTTCGTTTTCTTGGTCGAGGATTCCGTAGTTGGGTTGTTCGGGATGAAGTCGTTGCCTTCGTCTCGAGAATCAACGATTGATTTAGTCCGGATTCACTCCACCGAAGGAGCTGAGTTGAAATGCGAGTGCCCAGCCGAATACGGAACGTGTGTTTTACGAACGGTTGCCAGTGGTATTTGGGTGCCTCAGATCACATTCAAGAAAAATATAGTCCCAGGTGTATTCTCGTTTCCAGTTACAATAGTGGCGAAACGTGATGGAGAAAAGGTTGATCAAGGGGTTATTCGTGTCCAGGGTGAGTTTCAGTCATCTTGGGAGCTCTCGCCGGACGACGTTATGTTCGGAGTCGTCGATAGAGAGGATGCTGTCAAGCATGCGTTGACCGTACGGCATCGAGAGGGACTTGATTTTGAACTACATGTCGTTGACACGGTTGATTGGAAAGTGAAGGAGTCGCTTGTCGGAGTGGGTGAGAAAAAGTTAGAGCTAGCGATGGATTTTTCTGGTCAGCCAGAGGGAGATTACTGCAAACGTGTGCAATTCAAATGCAAAGACTCAGCAGGAAATTGCGAGGTGTTGTTTGTGGAAATCGTTGGTTTTGTCATGGAGAACCAGATCAATGCTAAGGAGTAGTGTCTGTTTCTTGTTCGTTCTCTTGGCAGGGTCTGCATGCATCGCTGACGATCATAATTTGGTGAACGACGTGTTTGAGGAGTGGAACAAGCGAGCTGCCTCTTGGCAGACTCTTTTGCTGCGGACTCGCTTCGAACAGTTCATTGCGGCGAATTCAATACCAGATATGGATGATGGCATATTGAAGTATCCCTTGAAAGACACCTCGTTCACCGGGACCATTGAATATCAGTTTGATTTAAAGGGGCATAGGTATCGCCGAAAGGGAAGCCAGCACATATTCAATGCTTCCACAAAGTCCTTTGATGCGGAAGTTTATGTGAGCCTTTTTGACGGCACCAATTTTCAAGTTTTTAATCCAAAGCAGGAAAACATCGATTGGGGGAACAGCAGAAGTCAAAGTGAATATTGGATCGAATTGACACTTTTTCACGAAAAACGTGCTCCGTTCTTTTCCTCGTTGGATTCACCGGTCTTCTATGCGATTGGGCTGGTTCCGGCTAGGGGGTTTGATATGAAGAAAGGGCAGGTTACGCCACCTGATCTAAGTAAGGCAGTTGCTCGACGGACGAAAGACATCCTTATGATCGAGTTTCCTATTGGCAAGCGATCCGTGATCGATGAACGTTACGAGATTGATCCGACGACACTACTTGTCAAGAGTATGCGAAAATATGTTTCTGGTATGGAAGGCTACTCGCTAGAAATAGAGTACAAAGAACGCGACGGAAAGTTCTTTCCCTTTTTTTGGGTTGAACGCGAGTACGAATTTAAAGATGAACATCGTCGGCTCATGAAAGAGACCAAAGTGAGCACTATCGAAGCAGTCGTAGATGGTCCAATGATCTTACCGTTTTCAGTCACCCCAACGCCTGGAATGAATGTCTTGGACGTTTCAACCGACGTGGAATACAGGGTGCCAGATCCAGGAAAACCCTTAGAGACACTAGGTGAGATATTTGCTCGAGAGGAGCACGCACCGCGACCAATTGGTTGGATCACGCTTGCATTTTGGTCTGCAATTGGATGTGCGGCGTTTCTTGGGTTGTATATTTTTCTAAAGATTCGTGGTGTTTGATTTCCGTATCAATTCGTAAGGGATGTATATGAAAGTAGTTTTGATAAAGAGAACCAGTTTGTTTTTGAGCGTCCTACTAGGAAGTATGTCGGCAGGCTCGTTGCTCGTAGCGCAGATCGAGGAGGATCCTATCGATGCAATTGCGGAACCTGGCGGATTGCCTGATTGCAAATTGGGATGCGCTGAGTTCGCTGTTTTGCGGATGAAAGGTACCGGTTCTAATAAAGAGCAGTGCAGATTCTACAATTACACTACTGCCGAGATCACAAAATCGTCCAAGTCCGACAACGCGTTGAATAAAGAACAGAGAACTGGGCTTACTGATCCCAGGGTATACTACGGGCAAGGCGCAAAAGAATGCGGTCAATGCAGCTCTGAGTGCGAAACAAATCAAGACGCTACGGCTCGAGTTGCGACAGGAAACCACGACGAGATGGACTGCATGAGCAATAGCGCAACCATTTTCCGATGCGTGCGTAAAGCGGCAGCCACCGAAACGGTGTCTACCGGAAACTAGTGGTTAGGGCGCATCGCGAATCCATGAATCCACTTAGTGACCAATTCATCGGTGGAAACTACTTTGACAAATACCGATCGACGAACCCGATTCATCAATGGTTGATGCGAGGGTTCATGGGGAGTGTTCGCGAATTGCTTGGAAGCATCGAGTATGGCTCCGTTTTGGAAGTCGGATGCGGACCGGGTGATCTGGCAACAAGGATTTTGCCCCCCCAAGTGGATTACCTTGGCATTGATATCGACCAAATGGAGATCGAGATAGCGAGAAAACAATATCCGCAGTTGTCGTTCCAAGTTGGGTCCGCGTACGAGTTGCCCGTAGAATCGAACTCGTTTGATTTGGTGATTGCCTGTGAAGTGCTGGAGCACTTGGAGGATCCCGCGAAAGCGCTCGCTGAGATTGATCGGGTGGCCAAGCGGTGGGTGCTGGTCAGTGTTCCGTGGGAACCGACATGGCGAATTCTCAATGTGATACGAGGAAAGTACTGGCGGAGCTTTGGAAATACGCCAGGACACGTCCAGCACTTCAGCCGTGCAGAAATAAGGAGGCAAATTGTGAATCGATTCGTCATTGTCAACGAACTTGATCCCCTCCCCTGGACGATTATCGTAGCTAGCAAACGTTCAAGCCAGAAGACTCATCTCTGATTTTTGTCATTCGATGCGGGCCACGAGGAACTCTTGTTGCGTTCTGAGAGCCTGACGCAAGGAAACCCTAAAAAGCCGAATAAATTTCCCAATTTCTTCGTTTTCGCTATGGCATTTAGCATCTATAAGCATGCCCCGGGTCGTGTTATCAAGCCGATGAAAAATACTGTATCCACAATGAATCGAGTTCCATCTGAAAGGTCAAGTCGAGCGATTCAGCGTTTGCTGTCTTTCATAGGCAGTTTTGTTTCCTTGATTCAAATGCATTCTGCAAGTCTGCCTTTATGTGCTTTGGTGGCTGTATTCGCAATCTGCGAGGGTGGTATTGCAGACGAGACTCAATTTAAAGTTCCAAGAAGAATACCAGAAAAGGTCGCTGAGTGTCTGTGGCCTTCAAAGGGAGAATCGCTCAGTGTTGTCGTCCATGTTCTGCACGCTTTTCGTGCAAACCCAGGGTATCAGCCGAACGGTAGGCCGTCTCTTTCTGAATTGCAAGAGTTGCTACTAAATGGACGTAAGGCTGAAGATTGGTATGGGGATTGTAATTTCATTTTTCGTACTCGTCATGGTGCGGCGTATCTTTATGGTCCGGATTTGACGGGTGGGCAGTCTCATCACGATCAGGTGCTTTCGTTGCTAGCGGAGTTTGGTCGTGGTAGGGAGACGCGTGTTGTTTCCTCGCAAGGAGAAGATTTGACTGTTGGTGATTTGTTGACTGATTCAATGTCGCGATTCAGGCTCGATGTAAAGTCGGAGTGCGAATGGTCGGCGTTTGCGATCCTGACTTTGTTGGACCCTTCTGTGCAGAGTTGGAAAAACAAGTTTGGCGAATCTATTACGAGAGACGAAGTTGTTGATCTGTTGATATCGAGGCAAAGCTTGACGAATGTATGTTTCGGGTGTCATGTTCCGCAAACGCTTTGCTCGATTCGAATGAACAACGCCAAGTCCAATGCTCTTGGTAAGCGAACGATGGGCAAGATTGACTCGCATTTGAAGGATGTGGCAAGCGCTGTGGTTTCGAGTCAGTTGGCCGATGGAGCGATTAGTCCGGACTGGCGTGATAGGCTGTCGACGAATGAGGGCAAGCAATCTAATTCGCTGGAGCGGAACAGGGAATGGTCGCTTGACGATAGATTGCTATGTACAGCCCACAGCTTAGAGTGGATGTGGCTTGCGTCGACAGCGATTGATTTTACGGATGCAATCGCTCGTGGACGTGAGTTTCTGTTAATGCGATTGAATACCATGCAGCCGAGTGAGATAGACAGCTCGTTGTGCGGCAGTTCGCATGCGATTAGGGTTTTGTTTTTGATGGATAAATCGTTGTGATGTTTGGGGAACTTTATAGAGAGGTGTGACTATGGCGAGGTTGTTTTTTTGTGTGTTTGCACTTATGGTTTCAGCTTGCGGATTGTGTTTGCAAAGTGGTTTGTCACGGGGAGGCGCTATGAGCGTGCTGACCTCGACTGAGGCTAAGCTTGTGAAAGGAGGTGCATGCACGATTGCCACGGCAGCGGGCAATGATTGTCCCGGTGCTAGTGGAACTTGCGGCGCTTGGGGAACGGGCACGTGTCCTGCTGCAGCAGGGGAAAGGCTCCTTGATGGAACGGGCCATTTGTTGTCCGCCGAGCTAGGTGATCATGACTGTGCAGTCGGAACGTGCGGTGTCAAGTGTGGGAAGAAAAAAGTAGTCGTCGAAATGGTAGCTTGTGTTCCGCAAGCAACAGGATCTACCGAGCCTTCTGTGCCCTAATGTAAATCGCATTCTTGGTCTGGCGCCAACAAATTTCGTTGGCGCCTATTTTATGCTCGGAATTGGGATTCATCGGTGCGTGTGGAATCTGCGAAAACTAGCGGCTAGGAGTGTTCTGTGATTTGCCATACGGCGCTTAATGTATTGTTTTGTTTGTTGATTCCTGCGCAGTTGACTAGCAATTGGCGAACTATCAATCTTTGTGGTGTAAATTCCACGTACGCTATGCTGCGGTATCACCAAGTCCAAGCAAGCTATGATGATGTTCGTTCGCGATTGAACTTTAATGAACAGGAACAGGAAGGTACGTCCCTTCAATCGATCGCAGAGTGTTTGGAGAGTTTCGGTCTTGAAGTTATCAAAGCAAAATCGAAAACAAGCGACCTTCTGAAATATCCGTTACCCGTTATCGCGCATTTGGAAACCAATAGTTCGCGGGGCTCGGATGGAGCCACGTTCGGCCACTATGTATTAGTTTATCAGCTCGAAGATGATCATGTGTATTTTATGGATGGTACAACAGGAATGCTGAAGGAGATTTCGAGTCAGGTTTTCTTTAATCAGTGGAGCGGTTATCTAATTGTGGCGTCAAAGAAGCATGAATCGAGCATATTGTTTTCTGGAATGCTGGCCGGTGCAGTCGGATTCTATCTGATTTGGCGAGCCGTACAGTTTTTCATTCTTAGACGGATTAGTACCAAAACAACTCTTGCTGTCATTCTCGGTCTGGCGTTCTTTGCGGTACCATCAGCGTGTGCAGACGATGAAAAAGTAAAAGTTGCTGATTTTTTGGTGAATATGGACGAGCTCCAGCGGCGTCAAAACTCCGTTCGATCCGCGAAATTATCCTTCACCATTCAAGAATCTTCTCAAGCATCGTCTGAAGATTTGTTGACGAGTTACGACCGATCCTTGATGGAAATGGCAAATATCGAGTTTGCATTCTCGGGTCAGAAGAGACGCTTGGTCCAGAGTATCAGGCGTGCTTCGAGGGAAACGACCGAAACTCGCGAGGTTTATACATTGGACAAGTCAGGGGAGATGGTGAAGAAAGTTGAAGTATTCAAATCGGGAAAATCCGGCAAGCAGGAATTAGAAGAAACCTCCTATTTTTTCGATGGAAAAGAACTAGCCACAATAAGTGGCGACGATGTGCGCGTCGTTCCTGGGCCTTTTGAGACTGGACCAATGCGTGCTTTCAACCCGATGTATCCAATGATGGTGGGGTGGAACATTCCGGATCCAACGGCATCTAGTTCTCAACAAGAAGAGCATCGAAGAGAGTTGTTCTTTAGCGGGGAGGTAGCGATTCGTAAAGAAAGTTCCCCAATTAGATTGCGTATTGAGAAAAAGGACAGTTATCGGGGCGGCACACTCAAAACCTGGCTTGATCCGAGTCTGGGCTACTCGATCGTTAAAAGAACGGTGGAGCACGAAACGGATGGTGTGTTGTTTTCTGCGAGCTACTCAAATCCAATTGAGGTAGTTGAAGGGTTTTGGTTACCTAGCTTGATTGAGGGGGATGAGTACTTGTTTCAGCCCGGTAAGGAGAAGTGTTCAATTAGGACGGTTGTCAAATGCCAAATCAGCGACGTGGGTAGCGTTGCAGATAGTCTATTCGAACCACAGGTCAGGACAGGAGCTAAGATATCAGTCTACCAGCAGCCTTTCGGACAGGAAGGGCCTGTCATTTCGCACTACGCTGCCGCAGATGGAAGTATCGTCGATAGCACAACAATTCCAAGAAAACCACACGTGAAAATGTTTTTTGCGGGCCTGATCGCAATTATGCTGATTGGTCTGTTCGTCTATGTTCTTCGGAATAAGTGGACTTCTTAAACTTGATCCTAATTCGACCGGAACTTGGGCTTTTGCTAACTTGCATCTGTTCAGGCGAAATAGATATGCAGAAATTGCAAGCAGTCCATGGCGAGTGGTCTTCGCGTATTAGAAGCTTAAGTTTCGAAGCGGAAGCTGGTTTTCAAGGATCAACACTTGCAAGGCATAGGGTTTTTGCGAGTCAGGGCCGGAGGTTAATTGAATCCGTTAGAAGAACTGAGAAATTGAAATGGAGGGATGACCCCGCTTGGAATTGGACACTCATCTCCGACGGCAAAGTAGAGGTTTATTGGCAATTTGCTAGATACCATGAAATCGATACACTCAATAACGATCAATTACAACGATCGAAATTGGAGCCGTTTTGGAGAGACCCATATTTTGATTTTACGGGTTGGTGGCCTGAAGTAGAAAGCCACCCTGATTTAGTGTCCAGGATTATAGCCAGAAATACGTGCGAAATTGTCTCGGAAGACGAGGTTATCCAGGATCGAACTGCCATCCATGTCCAAGATGTTGGGAGCAATACGATTGAAGATATCTGGTTCGATAGTCAGCGTCGGGGAGTCGTCTTGAAAAGAAAGACATCGACATACGTAAATGGGCAGACAATAACCTTGATACGAAACAACTCAAATTTCGCGGAGGTTAAAAAGGAAATTTGGCTACCTACGGTCAACGAGTGGACACAGACGGTCGATGTTGACGTGACAAATCAAGGGATTAGGCGATTTACTAATATTCGGGTGAATGAACCGAATGAGTCGAGTCTTTCGATAGCGATTCTTCCAGGCACAATAATAGTCGACAAACGTGATGTCCCACGAAGCGTCAAATATCTCCCGGGCGGGGTCGAATTGCTGGATGATGTTGCACGCGTCCTCCAAGGTCTCGTCAATTTGGACCCGAGCGCCGAGCCAAAAAAAACCGGTTGGGATTCGTTCATGAAGTCCTTTTTTTCCGGTGTCTTAGTATCGCTCTTCTTTACTTCGCTGTGGCATTTATACAAGCTCTACCGTGGCAAAGCAAGTAACGAATGAAGTGCTTCGTTAAGAAATACAAATTTACATTTGTCGTTGTAGTGACGAGCATACTAATTCTTGTCCAAGGAATTTTTCGGCAATTTCCAAACGTCGACGAAGTCGCTCACCTTCCGGCTGGGGTCTCCCCGTGGTTGTTCTCTCGATTCGACCTATATCGAACGAGCCCACCGTTAGTCCATATAGTAACAGGTCTATCCCCGACTACGCAAAGAGTACCGTTCGACTGGAAGTTGTTCTCGGATAAACCTGGACTAAAACCAGAGTTTGCAATTGGTATTAGGCATCTCGAAAAATCGAAATTAGGTTTGGTCAATGACTTCATTGTGGCAAGAATTTGTTGTTTGTTTTTTTTCCTCTTTTTTGTTGCAGCAACGCTGTTTTTGACAAGGGACGTTTTTTGCGACTCAGCATCGAGAAATATACTTTGCGTTCTTTGTTGTACTTGTCCGAATATTTTGGCGGGCGCTCAAACGATCATTCCAGATGTTGGTGGAGTTGCTATGGGTGTTTTCGCGTGCCTAGCCTTTTGGAACTACTTTAGGCGCCCATGTATGAAAAGCACTTTTCTTGCCGGCTTTGCTCTTGGACTTGCTTTGGTATCCAAGCTTACATGGATCACGGCAGTCGTGTCACTGCCACTGACCGTGCTTCTATGCTCCATGATTTTCAAAAACCCTCATAGGATAGTCAAGCGTCTATTTCATCTTGCGGCTGCCTTAGCGATTGCTTTATTCACGCTCAATGTATTTTATCTTTTCGAAGGATCGGCGACGCCGCTGGCTGAATATGAGTTTTGTAGCGATGCATTGGGGGGAACTGGCGAAAGTGCGACTCTGTTTGGAAATCGTTTTCGGGGAAAATCTATTGGATCTTTGCCAGTTCCACTCCCAAAAAACTACGTACTGGGAATCGATGCCCTTCGGTTCAAGGTCGAGAAAAAGAAGTGGTCCTTTTTATTGGGGGAATGGAGGTTTGGTAGCTGGCTACATTATTACGTATTTACAACCCTCTTTAAAACACCAGAACCGACGATGTTGGCGACGCTGGTTGGAGCGGGGGTTTTATTGGAAGGCATTCGTCGAAAGATCGTAAGTTCGGATGTGATTGCCATGTTTTTATTTCTAACGATCCCTGCAGCTTTTTGTTTTGCGTGCGTCAGCTTGCAAGGGGGTTTCAATCATCATCATCGTTATGTTCTGATGATCTACCCTCCTATGTTTGCACTAGTCACGTACGTCGCGTCTCCTGTAGGTGTGAAGTTGCTGAGCTTTCGGCTCCCATTTTTGGGCCACGAGAAGCGAAGTTTCGCGGTTCCGCTTGTGGTAACATTAGTAACGCTTAGCGTCACGTCGTCTTTGAACGTACATCCTTACTACACTAGCTATTTCAATACACTAAGTGGTGGCCCGTCGAATGGTTGGAAGTTACTTGGCTCGTCGAATATTGACTGGGGACAGGATATTTTGGAAGTAGACAGGTGGCTAAAGAGTAATCAAGACAAACGTCCACTCGTAATGGACATAGATTACTTCGGAATGAATGGCGAACTCTTCGATGTTCCTACTCAACTGCCGCCAAGATTGCGAAAAGATGCGTCTTTCGACGAAGTTCGCAAAACGATCCGCGCAACTCAGTGGTGGATCATAAGTACAAAGAGACTGTACAATTTACCCGAAATGGCCGGTATAGAATATCTTCAGCAGATTGAACCTGTGACTCGTATCGCTCACGCTTACCACGTTTATCGAATTGATCCACTTCCACGAAACGAACTGGAGCGTCACAGTGATTTTGTCCCACCGGAATAGCGGCTTTACTTTAGTGGAGCTGCTGGTCGTTATTGCAATAACAGGTACTTTGATTGGGATATTGCTACCTGCTATTCAAGCGGCTCGGGGAGTCGCGCGGCGAATACAGTGTGCGAATCATGCAAAGCAACTTGGACTGGCTTGCCATAACTTCGAAGGCGCTCATAAGACTCTTCCTCCCTGGGTACTCGTCAATCAAAGGCAAATGGCGACTGGTCACTTCTTGCTCTTGCCTCATGTGGAGCAAGCCACACTCTTCCAACAAGCCAACGGTTTCTCGTTCCGTGTTCGTACCTCGGCAGTAGCAACGTTCGCTTGCCCCGATGATCCAACATTATCGAATGGAAAGTTTGCTGGGGTGTCGTTGGATTGACATAGGCGGAGTTTGCGAGATTGAAACAAGGCCGAGAGCAAGTCCGGGACAATGGTCGCAGTCTACGGGGAAGACGAGACAGCACGAAATCGTTACAAGCAGTTGTCGTTTCAAGCTAGATCCACGCATGAATTACCAGTAGAATCGAACGCGTACGACTTGGTGATTGCTTATGAAGTGCGAGAGCATTTGGAGGATCCAGTAAGAGCGCTCGCTGAGATCGATCGGGTGGCCAATCGCTGGGTGTTGGTCAGTGTTCCGTGGGAACCGACTTGGCGAATTCTCAATGTGATACGAGGAAAGTACTGGCGGAGATTCGGAAATACGCCAGGACACGTCCAGCACTTCAGCCGACGAGATTTTGTTGCGCTGTTATCAAGTCGATTGGAAATTGTCGCGATCAAAACGCCAATGCCTTGGTCAATGGCATTGTGCCGCAAACGTTGACGAATCGCCAATTGCGTGATTGCAAATGGACCGAGGTAAGACGTTTTGAAAGCCAGTACTTGGGAGTGAACCAGAATCATGAGAAAAAACGAATTTTCGATCGTTGAGTTTGTCGCGATTGGCATCTATCTGATTGTGTTGGTAGCAAACAACGAGAGCAACGATGAATTTACCCTGGCACAAGTCGCTTTCTATTGGATTGAGAGTTAGGATTTTTCGGGCCTCCTTTTTTGCTGTACTGATCCTGGTGGTAATTGGTTGCAATGGAGGAGCTCAGCTTACAGATGACTCGGTAGCTCAGGACGTTCGGGCCGATCGTGATGTTTTGCGAATCGACTTGGGTTGCATTCAACGTGGTGGTAAGGTTGAGTTTTGTATTCCGCTTGAGAGATTTCGGATTGCTTCTCATGCGGAGATTCGTTCGATCAAATCATCGTGTGAGTGCGTTAAGGTCCGAAAGGTATTGTACCGGTCTCGCTTAGCCGTTGAGCCAAGCGAGGGGGTGTTGGTGTCGATATCGCCTGTAGTCGCCCCAAATGAGCCGCCAGTATCTTTGCGAGTTCAGGTGGAGATTGAGTCGACAAAGAGCGAAGCGTGTTTGTTGGAGTTGGATTTTTTGGAAACTGATTACGTTTCTCTCGTGTAAGTCCCTGATGGATGGTTGCTGGTTTTTCTGATTTGAATTTCGTCATTTAATCGTGGAGAATAGTAATGAAAAGCTTAATTAATGGGGTTTTGTTATCGGTGTTATTGAGTGTCGTGTTGCTGTTTGACTCGCCGAGAACTGTTGGCAGTCTGTGTTCTGATTCAGAATTAGCAACGGTTCAAGCGTTAGGCTGTGGGGATTGGCCAGTCGATAGTTGGTATTCGTGCTACGCAGAGAATTCTAGCTGGTCTTGGATGTGTGAATATGAGACTATAATACTGTTTGGCAACGCTTGTACTGGTTCTGAGATGTGCCCAGGGGCGAGTTGCTATGGACCGAAAGACCAGTACTGCGGAGGTTGGACGTCGAGTGGTAGAATGTGCACAACTTCAACCGTGATGCCGTGTTGTACGATTACTAGTATGTGCGAGACTAGGGTGATAACGAGTGGTCTGTGGCCTGTGTACGATTGCGATTGTGCAGATTCTGGTTCATGGGCAATGGGTTCTAGGACAGTAGCCACGCTAGGTGCGACCTGTGGTGGTGGTGGTGGTGGCGGCGGTGCGACCGCACCCGATCCCGAGAACGAGATATAACCAAATGTTGGGTTCTGTGAAATAAGGAAAGGGCGGCGTATTCTGCTGGTTTAAAGAAGTTTTGTATTGGTGAAAATGTTCAAGCTAGCGGAGCCGTCATCCGAGAAATGGCGTCATCTGGGTGGGCACCTGCGCATCATACCCCTCCTCAAAGGAAAGAAATTCCTTAACGGAATCCCGCAGGTTGCCGCCTAATTCAAATTTTCTTAGAACACAACAATTGACAATTCATCGTAACGAGATGGGACCGGTCGAGGGCTAATTGTGATGAACAGTCGTAAAGCTGCTTTGGTTTTCGGGCGTTTTTCGGGGGAGGGTATCTTGCGCAATATTCTTTTTTCAATTTGTTTGGGGCTTATCTTTGAAAGTAGTCCTGTCGCCGCAGAGAATTTCTCTGAGAAATTAGTGGATCTGTACGAGGCCAGTCGCCTTGAAAACAGAGTCTATTCCTGGGATTTTGTTCATTGGCAGATCAATACGAAACCAGCAGTGAAGATGTCGTCTTTGGGCGTCGAGGAGAGCATTAAAGCAGCGCAAGATGGTGTTGATCTTTTCGCTCTCGAAGGTGATCTCAGCGCGGAATGCCAAGGTTCGATGATTGCTGATGCTCAACGTTTCAATTTAAAGATCGCGTATAAAACCAAATGGGTGGGAGGCACAGCGGATCGAATCTCATGCAAAACACAGCGTTGTTTTGATGGGAAGGTCTTTGGTTCAGCTTCGCGATCATTGCCTGGCGATAGTTTTCCCAAAGATACTAATAGTCCAGATGAGAATTGCGCAACTGTTGTAGACATTGGGACTTTTACAAGTGAACGAGAGCAGATGGATCTCGAGCTTGGGAAGTCAGGACACTGTGCGGTAATGCCAAATTTCCCAGCGCCGTTCTACGCAGTAAGTGGAAGCGTTGAATTTCAGAGGTTCCTTGATGCATGCAAGATGAACAGCGAAGATTCGGTCAAGTCGTGGCAGCATAAAGATAGTGGTTTCGTTCACCTTGAAGTTTTACCCCCGAAACTGAAAAAGTACGAGTACCTTTTTTCTTACCGGATTCTTCCGAATGGAAGGGTTGAGAGGGTTGATCTGAAGACAGGTGGCTTGATAGTGAAATCGTGCGTTTTCCGATATTCTGATTCTGGTCCGCAGGCATTGGCTGCGATGGATTGGGTAAATGGTAGAGGCTACCGAATCGCGTTTTCGAATTTTAAAGAGTTGAAGAATGTTGCCGAGACTACTTTTCGAGTTTCGGTTCCGGATGGTGCAATTGTTAACGACTTGGACCGAAGTATCAAGTACACGGCGGGAGTGACAACAAAAGATGAAGTGGATCGATTAGCGGAGTATGTAAAAAGTCATGACTTGAAGGCGGTTCCGTCTCAGAGCAGACGCGCCTGGTACGGCGCTTTAGTGATTGGGGCTATTCTGGTTTTTGCGATATTCAATTGGATCAGAAGTAAGCGTGCCTCAGGAGTTCTAGGTGCTATTGCATTATTGTTGATTTCTGGATCAACAGCCCTTTCTGCTGATCCAAACATTCCTGAGCGCAGCCCTACTTGGGATGGTATGGACTGGAAGATTGACTTGGGCGCGAGTGAACAAATCCGACTGAGACAATGTGGTTTCACTGCCACGACAATCGTTCTGAATATCCTCCACCCGGGTTTCAATCCACGTGAAGTTGCAAAAGATCTTGAACCAACCAAAGATGGGGTACGCTTCAATAGAATAAAATCCATCCTTGAAGCGAACGGCCTCGAAGTAACGGCATATAAAGACACGAACCTAAAGAGGGTAATGAGCTCGACTCGTGCGGGCGATGTTGCAATTGTCGCAGTTTCGAAGCTTGGTTTCAACGCACCTCACTATGTGGTGGTGGCGTCGGACCATCGAGGAAGAAAACTGTGGATTGACTATCCATTTGAACCATCGGACCTCGCTTCGTGGAAAACCGAAGAACTTGATTTGGTCAGCAATTGTGTAGTGTTGATTTGCAGAAAGATCCAAGTCGAAAAGGAGACGCTTATTTCGCTGCATCCCAAACATATAGAGATTGGAAAGTCTGACTTCTCCAATGGGATATATTTAGGTAGAGTCCGCATTGAGAATGAGGGCAAAACGCCCGCAGTTTGCAACTTCGTCAAGAAATCATGTTCATGTGTAAGCACAGAACATCAATCTTCATTCACGATAGAAAAAGGTGGCTCGCTCGAATTCGCGTTTCGCCTAAAATATGAAGACTTTGTGGGGAAAGCAAAACCAGCAAGATTGGCGTTTGAGTTCGCTAACGGGAAAGTTCTAGAATTTGTTGCGGATGTGAATGTTCAGAATTCCGAAAAGCAAGTTTTGCCGCGTATCTCAACAAGAAGCAGGATTGTCGTTAATCCCGATCAAATTGAAATGGACAACCGTATTACCGGTTTAATTGAGTGCGGCTGGTTATCGCAGGTTGATTTGTCTGACGTAGATTACAGACATCCCGATTGGATGGAATTGAAACTGGAAGCCGATAAAATCCGCATCGGAATTGTGTCAGGATCAGTAGCAATGGAGAAGTTTACTCGCTACGGGAGGATCTCTGATACATTGAGATTTGTTCGTAGTAGTGACGAAAGAGTAGTTGCGGAGGTAGAATTCGAGTTCATCCGTTCTAATGATTAATTGATGGAATCATTTTGTCCCAAAGCGAGAATCGTCAAAACAGGATTAACACTTGTTGAACTGCTGACAGTTGTTGCAATTATCGCTGTACTAATCGGTTTGCTTCTACCTGCCGTTCAAGCAGCTCGAGGAACGGCGAGGAGGATGCAGTGTGCGAATAATGCAAAGCAACTTGGACTCACTTGCCATAACTTCGAAAGCGCGCACAAGACTCTTCCTCCGTGGGTGCTCGTCAACCAAAGACAATTGGCGACTGGTCACTTCTTGCTCTTGCCTCATGTAGAGCAAGCCACACTCTTCCAACTAGCCAACGGTTTCTCGTTCCGTGTTCGTACTTCGGCAGTAGCAACGTTCGCTTGCCCCGATGATCCAACATTATCCAATGGAAAGTTCACAGGTGTTGCTCTCTCGATTCGTCCTGGCCGCGCCTCATCCGCTGACGGTGAGTACGGCGGTACGTCGTACGCAATGAATGCGAAAGTGGCAAGCGTCAGGTTTCAATCGGGGCACCCAGTACGTGCGGACGGTTCGTTCAGCCGAATCACTGATGGGCTCAGTCAAACGATCTTGTTCGCGGAACGAATGGCGTTTTCCCATGGTGATCGATATCCGTCTGCATCGCCTCCTAATCTGGCTGCGGAATCGCTGACTTGGAGTATCTGGACGCGCGCTGGGAAGAATTCTTCCAATGATTGGCAAGATGGTGCTATGCCGGCGCCAGACTATCCCACTCCCTCAACATTGCCGCGCGATCGGCAGACGGAGGGTTACTCGTGGTGGGATTGTCCGGTATTCGATGCCCCCTATCGTGAAACCGATACACCGAATCGCGGACCAGGTCCACGAAGTGATCCGGCGTTTCGGGATGGCTGGAATGGTGTCAAAAACCCAGGCGGTATTCAAGCAGGTGCGAGAATCGGATCGACAGACTATCGTAGATTGCAAGCGCTCCATGGAAGTATCATGATCGGTACGCTGGCTGATGGATCGGTGCAATCGGTGTCGGCTGCAATCGACCCGATCGTCTTTCGAAATGCTTGCGACCCGATGGACGGGCATCCAGTGTCGTTGGATTGACATCGGCGGAGTATGCAAAATTGAAATTGGGGCCGACAGCAGGACCGGGACGATGGTCCCAGTCTACGGGAAGGCGAGGTAGACGATTGAAAAGGGACCGGGACTGGAGTCCCGGTCTACATTTGAAAAATGATTGACCTTGATTGGGTGTACCACTTTGGGATGGGGAAATAAACGAGGATTCTGGTTTGCGTTGGTTTTGTTGATCCACTCAACCATGCTTGGCTTCAGTGCTTACGTTCATTCTCCCATGACGGATGAGATCGCCCACTTCGCGGCAGGATTGGGACATTGGCTGTACGGTGACTTTGAGCTTTACAACGTCAATCCGCCACTCGCTCGGACGATCGGCACGTTGCCTGTCTATGTTGCAATGCCACGCGATGACGATGAGATCAGCAAGCTCTATTCTCATGTGGGTAGTTCGCGTGATGAACATGGCATCATTGTTTCCCATCGAAAGGAGTTTTCGATCGGCGACCGATTAATGCCCCAGTTGGGTTCATCTTACTTTTTCTGGTTGATGATTGCACGTTGGTCCTGTATCCCATTTTCTTGCGTGGGTGCGTGGGTTTGCTTTGCCTGGGCATCAGAGCTCTATGGCCAACGAGCTGGATTCACGGCCTTGATACTATGGTGTACATCCCCACTGGTACTGGCCTTTGGTGGTGCGTTGACGCCAGATGTACCATCGGGGGCCATGGGTATTCTCGCGTTGTATCGATACTGGAAATGGACCAGAGAATCGTCGTTTGGGAATGCTTACCTGGCGGGACTAACGATCGGGCTCGCAGAATTGACAAAATCCACTTGGATTTTACTTCACCCTATGTTGTTTTTCGTGACCGTCACCATCTGGATTATGCGGTCGGATCGACTCTCTGTTGCCATGCAATGTGTGTTCCAACTGACCCTGGCCTGGATCGTTTTGCTGGCTGGATATGGATTCTCTGACCAGTTCAAACCGCTCGGTGAATTTGATTTTGCAAGTCCGCAGCTTCAGATTCGTGAGTATGCAGAATCAGGCGAATTGGTGAGTGTGGTTGGCAATCGTTTTCGGGACACTTGGATGGGATCGATCCCCGTTCCACTTCCTACTGAATTCGTTCGAGGAATCGATACGCAAGAATCCGCGATGGCGGCACAAACCATTGTTGGTTTCCTTTTCGGAGAACTGCGTTTAGGTGGATGGTGGTATTACTATCTCGTTGTATTGATGCTCAAGTGTACCGTTGGCGAGCTGGGGCTCTTTGCGATCGCGACACTGGGAAACATAGGTACGTTTCTGTTCGCACGGAGACCGCAATCGGTTGATTCAGGATCTTTGAACAGTGCGATACTTCCGTATAGGATTCGGATCGAGACGGTACTATTGCTCGGGCCTGTCGTGCTCTATCTAGTGATGCTCAGTTACCATACAGGGCTGAATCGACACGCTCGATACATGCTGCAATTTCTTCCGTTGTGTTTTGTGTGGGCAAGTCAAGCAGTCACATTTTTCCCACATCGACCATGGCCCAGACTGGGCACAATCGTGTTAGCAACATGCGGAGCATTGAGTAGTCTTTTCTATTTCCCGCACTCGTTATCGTACTTTAATGAGTTGGTAGGTGGCCCATCTCAAGGATACAGATACCTGTCGGGAACCAATGTCGATTGGGGGCACAATGTTTTTTATCTACGCGACGAGCTGAAGCGTCGAGGTTGGGATTCGGTCGGCGCAAGTCTATGGACCCGTTACGATTTGAAGCTTATGGGGATTCAAGCAGAGATTACCAAAATCCCGAAATGGAGTTCCGAAAGCTTGCTTGAGAAACCCGAGGATCGTGGGAAAGTGTTGCTCCCAGGGCGATACGCTGTGAGCGTGTGTATCGTTCAAGGGACGATGGGTGTCCCGAGTGGAACCAAGAAAGGTGAGCCGATCGACAATGGCTACACCTACTTTCAAGAGTTTAAGCCCGTGGGGCATATTGGTTACTCCATCTGGCTTTACGATCTATCCGAAGAGAACCTTTTGGCATCCAAATCTTGGGGAGAGATCTACAGACAGCACATCGAACTTCAGCAAAAACAAAATAAGGCGACAGACTAACGATAGGATTGAAGAACTCGGGCAGAAATATTCAGGGCAGGAAATGTCGAGCATGTATTTTTCTGCGTTCGATGTTTCTGCCCATCTACGCATACTTGAGACACGAAAGAATGGAATCGAGTTCTGTTAGATGTTGGTCGAGCTAGTCTTTCCGCTGGTGTTCTGCGATTGACACCGCCGCCTAGGTTCTACCGCTCCTTTGGAGCTTTCGATGAATGGAACCGTATGACAACGAACATGCATAATTGCATCGATACAATCATGCATTCAGACCATCCATGCATGCTGATCTTTACTTGACGACGAAATTGACCATGCGGCCAGGGATGACGATTGCTTTGACAATCGCTTTTCCTTCAAGCCATTCATGGATCTTTTCGTGATTGCGGCCGGCGGCTTCCATTTGCTCCACAGTCGCACCAGATGGGACCATGACCTTGGCTCGAACCTTACCGTTGATCTGCAATGGAATCTCAATCTCGCTGGTTCGCGTCATGGCTTCGTCGTACGTCGGCCATGGTTCGTACGTGAGAGATTGACTATTCCCAAGCGCTTGCCACAATTCTTCTGCAATATGCGGAGCATACGGCGCCAACAGCAATACCAATGCTTCCATCGCTCGTTTAGGGCGCACTGACTCCTTTGTAAAGAAGTTTACGAACTCCATCATTCTGGCGATCGGTGTATTGAAACCCAAGGTCTCAATATCCTTTGTTACGTGCATGATCGTGCTATGCAGCACTCGGTTCTGTTCCGGAGTTGGCTCGACATCTTGAATGCAATCCAGAAGATCATTCCCATCGCCCTGCGTATCAATCATCAATCGCCAAACGCGATCTAGAAAATTCCGAACGCCATTGACCCCTTTCGTACTCCACGGTTTGGTCGCCTCGAGCGGGCCCATGAACATTTCGTAGAGGCGCAACGAATCGGCACCGTATTCCGAGACGACAGAATCGGGATTGATGACGTTCCCGCGCGCCTTGGACATTTTGTGCGCGCGACTGTCGATTCGGATCTTCTCATTCGAAATCAGAACAAAACTATCGCCCACTTTGGTGACTTCGGATTCTTCGACTTTGACTGCTTCGACCAATTGTTTGGATACGCGATCGATCAGTCCATTGTCTGATTTTTCCAACGCAGTTGAGCTTACCCAACTTCCATCGGAAAGTTGGTAACCGGTGTACTCCACTTCACCGAGAATCATCCCTTGATTGACTAGCTTCTGAAACGGTTCCGGTTGCGAGACATGGCCTCGATCGTAAAGAACCTTGTGCCAGAATCGTGCATACAAAAGATGCAACACCGCGTGTTCCGCACCGCCGATGTAGAGATCGACGGGCATCCAAGCTTTTTCTTTGGCTGGATCGACAATAGCTTTTGCATTTTTCGGATCGATAAAACGCAAGTAGTACCAACATGAACCTGCCCATTGAGGCATGGTATTGGTTTCGCGTCGATAACGGACTCCATCGATGGTAACGTAGAGCCACGAATCGTCCGCTTTGGCCAATGGTGGTTCTGGTCTACCATGCGGTTTGAAGTCTTCGAGATGTGGCAGATCGACTGGCAATGTGGCTTGATCGACGGCTCGCTTACGGCCTGTTGGGTTTCCATCTTTGTCGAGTTCGTGCAAGATAGGGAATGGCTCTCCCCAAAATCGTTGACGACTAAAGAGCCAATCGCGCAGTTTGTAATTCACCGCCTCTTTTGCGATCCCTTGCTGACTCAGCGACTCGATGATGCTCGACTTTGCTTGGTCGGTATCGAGCCCATCGATGGCACCACTATTCATCGCATTGCCTGGACCGGTATAGCAAACCTGACCAGCAAGGATTGCATCGAGAACTTCGCTATTGGATTCGGGCTTTACGACACAAACGATCGGTAATTTGTACGCTTGGGCGAACTCGAAGTCACGATCATCGTGGGCGGGAACGGCCATGATAGCACCTGTACCGTAACCGATGAGTACATAGTCTGCGATCCAAACCGGGATCGCTTTACCCGTAACAGGATTGATCGCATGTGCACCCGTGAAGACACCTGTCTTCTTTTTGTCACCGTCGGTACGATCGCGATCACTCTTGAAGGCCGCAGCATCGCAGTATGCTTTTACAGCGGCTGCTTGTTCGCTCGTGACAATCGACTTCACTAACGGATGCTCGGGAGCGATGACCATGTAGGTGGCACCGTAAAGCGTATCTGGTCGTGTTGTATAGACGCGAATCGTGCCTGATGGTTGCTGCTCTGGGAACGCAGACTTCGCCCGCGAAGCTTTCCAGTCACTAAACTGTTCCGATGCTATCACAGGAAAATCCACTTCTGCACCCGTACTGCGACCTATCCAATCCGATTGAAGCTTCTTGATACTCGGAGACCAATCGAGAGGCTCCAAGTCATGGATCAGGCGATCGCCATAAGCAGTGATGCGAAGCATCCATTGCCGAAGTGGAATGCGTTGAACGGGATGGTTGCCCCGTTCGCTTTTGCCATCGATGACTTCTTCGTTGGCGAGAACTGTCCCAAGTCCCGGGCACCAATTCACGAGTGCTTCGTCTTGATAAGCTAATCTGTGTCGATCTCTATACGCTTCCACTGCGAATGCCCCAGCGGACTGAACGTCTGCCGGAATAGGAAGTTCGGCAATGGGGCGACCTTTTTGTTGTTCGAAGTCGAACCAAGTGTCGTACAGTTCGAGAAAGATCCACTGCGTCCATTTGAAGTAGTCGACATCGGTCGTCGACAAGCATCGGTCCCAATCGTACGAGAAGCCCAGCATCTTGAGTTGCCGAGTGAAGTTCGCGATGTTGTTTTCTGTACTAACACGGGGTGGTGTATTCGTTCGAATCGCGTATTCCTCGGCTGGTAATCCGAATGCATCGTAGCCCATCGGATGAAGGACTGTTTTTCCTTTCATCCGAGAGAAGCGAGCAACGATATCGGTGGCGGTATAACCCTCGGGGTGGCCGACGTGTAGCCCCGCACCGCTCGGATAGGGAAACATATCCAAAACGTAGACTTTTTCCCCTCGGGGCATTTCAGGGCATTGAAATGTCTTGTTCACATCCCAATAGTTCTGCCATTTGGGTTCGATGGTTGCAGGGTTATACCGTGGCATAAGACTTTGTAGATTGGTTTAGAGACAGAAAGGAATTAAGCGGAGTGAATGGCGCGACCATCCACGGCGAGTGCAGCTTCATGCATGATTTCTGCGAGTGTTGGGTGAGCATGGCAACTGCGAGCAATATCTTCACTGCTTGCTCCAAACTCGATGGCGATAGCCGCTTCAGCGATCAAGTCACCGGCGCGAGCACCGATAATGTGTACGCCAATCACTCGGTCGGTCTTCGCATCGGCGAGAATTTTCACTCGTCCCTCGATATCTCCAAGAGTACGTGCGCGTCCGTTGGCACCATAAGCACCCACACCCTTGCGATACTCGATGCCCGATTGCTTGAGTTGCTCCTCGGTCTTTCCGACGGTCGCAATCTCGGGGTGCGTATAAACGATCGCTGGGATGCAATCGTAGTTGAAGTGCGCGTGGATACCGGCGATTCGCTCCATACAGACGACTGCTTCCTCCATCGCTTTGTGGGCCAACATCGCACCTCCGATTAGATCACCCAAAGCATAGATACCTTTGACTGCTGTTTGATACGTGGTCGTATCGACAGGAACGAATCCACGTTTGTCGGTTTCGATCCCGACCGATTCCAGTCCGATGTTTTGGGAGTTCGGAACTCGACCTGCAGCCAAGAGAACGCGATCGCAGATGATCGGTTCGGCACCTTTGCAACGGACCACACATTGTCCATTCTCTACGCGGGCGCTCTCGACCCAGGAGTTGAGTCGGAACTCGATACCTTGGCGAGCGAAGATGCGTTGGGCTAGTTGGCTCAGTTCGTTATCCATTCCGGGCAATATTCGATCCATCGCCTCAAGCACGATGACTTCGCTGCCAAGTCGATTCCAAACGCTTCCTAATTCGAGACCAATGTAACCGCCGCCGATCACGACAAATCGTTTCGGCACGGCAGGATAAGAAAGTGCTGTCGTACTGTTGCCGATCAAGTTGCCGTCCTCTTCGACTCCACGCATCGAGGCGGGGCGCGAGCCCGTCGCGAGTACGATATGTTTTGCCTTGATCAAGAAAGAATCGTTAGCCGTTTGGACAGCAATCGTATTAGGATCGCGAAGTTGGCCGACTCCGTTGTAGCCGGTTACTTTGTTTTTCTTGAAGAGCAAGTCGATTCCGCTGGTTAACGTTTGAACCACCTGCTCCTTGCGCTTCATCATGGCGGCCAAGTCCAATTGGACGTTGTTGGCGATGACTCCGTGATTGCTCAACCCTGTCTTGGTGTCGTGATAGATGTGGCTCGATTCGAGAAGTGCTTTGCTCGGAATGCAACCCACGCGAAGGCAAGTTCCACCAAATTTTGCATTTTCATCGATGCAGGCAGCATTCATCCCCAACTGAGCGGCTCGAATCGCAGCCACGTAACCACCAGGTCCCCCGCCGAGGACTACTACATCATGTTCAATTGTTTTCATTGCTTTATTGGATCTGTTTGGGAAAGCTGGAGCAAAATGGGAGGCCAAAACCTGCAAAATCGCCCACAAAGCTTAGCTACTGAGCCTTGTTTTCTAAAGACCTAAGAGACGCTTTCATGGTTCGATCCTTGGAGTAAACTGGCACGCCATGATTGCGAAGCGAATTGACCGATTGGTGGAATGGACGAAATGGCCCGTAGCTTTTGCAGCGGTGGCGAGCATTCCGCTCACGTTGGTCGCGATTTCCTGGCAACTCTCAAAATCGCTTAGTTCCCCAGTGTTTTTGGTGATGTTTGTTGCCGGATTCGGTTTGCTATGTTTCGCGGCTCGAACGTCGCTGGGCAGTTCACGATGGGTGAAAATGCTATTCGGATGGTTGCATGACGGAACTCAAGCCGCAGTGGCGATGTTGATGCTCCACCCCGTGGTAGGGATCCGAAAAGAGCGAGTTCCGGATTCTTCGCGGGTTCGATGGCTTGGGAAAGGGAACTGGATCATGCTGGTTTCGCCTTACATCGTGCCCCTGTCGACCATAATTCTTTGGCTGGTTTCGTTGTTGCTTTTCGCGGCCTTGCGAAGTGCTGTCCTCGGATTTGGGTTAGGTTTGCATCTGGCCTATGTTGGGTTTCAGTGGAGTTCAGGGACGAGCGAACTGCGTCGATTGGGGAGCAAGTTCTGTTGGATGTTTTTGCCTGCCGCCAACTTAGCGATCGCAGGCTTCGTCTTTGCATTCGCGATCGATGGTTTTTCCGGAGCCTGGGGATTCGGCTACGACTGCATCACAATGCCCTGGTCTGCATGGGAAAATATTCAGGACCTGATTGCGATCGAGGCGGCGGTAGGGGCCAAAAATTGATTAAAGCCTAGTGTAATCGTGGGTCTGGTTATAAACTCTCTCCCTGCGCGAAGCTGCATTTGGTTGGTTTCGCTCCCCAGAATAAGGTCGGCGAAAAGGTCTTTCATGCGAGTGTTGGTTGTTGGTAATGGTGGTAGAGAACATGCGTTGGCGTGGAAGATCAGTCAAAGCCCACGCATCAAGCGGCTGTGGGTTGCACCAGGAAATGCGGGTACGGCTCTCGAAGCGGAAAATGTGTCGATTGCGGCTGACGATATCGCCGGACTGGTCGCGTTTGCAAAAAAAGAGTCAGTCGATTTGGTCGTTGTTGGACCTGAGGTTCCGCTCACATTGGGGTTGGTGGATGCGCTCGCGAATGAAAAGATTCGAGCCTTCGGCCCCAACAAAGCGGCTGCACAACTCGAAGGCAGCAAAGTCTTCTGCAAGCTACTGTTGCGACAAGCGGATGTGCCGACCGCTGACTATCAAGCATTTCGGGATGCCGATAGCGCGATGCGCTACATCAAGACGCGATACCCAAACGAGCGGGAGAAAGCACCCGTTGTACTCAAGGCAGATGGTCTAGCGAGCGGCAAAGGGGTCATCGTTTGTTCGTATCGCGATGAAGCACTAGAAGCGATTGATCGAATCGGCCGAAAGAACGAGTTCGGACGTGCGGGCGCTCAAATGATAATCGAAGAACGACTCGAAGGTCCCGAAGCGAGTGTCCTGGCAATTACCGACGGAAAGACGATCCTCACATTGCCTTCGGCGCAAGATCACAAAGCAGCCTACGATGGAGATAAAGGCCCCAACACAGGCGGTATGGGTGCTTATTCGCCGACACCGATTGTCACCGATGAATTGCTCGAAACGATCGAGGACAAGATTTTGGTGCCAACCATTCACACGATGAAGCGAAATCGCAAACCGTTTCGAGGTGTGCTTTACGCGGGCCTGATGCTAACGCAGTCTGGACCAAAAGTCCTGGAGTATAATGTTCGATTCGGTGATCCCGAGTGCCAGCCATTGTTGATGCGACTCAAGAGTGATCTGTTGGACATTCTCGAAGCGACTGTCGATGGATCGTTGGATCAAATCGAATCCCCCGTTTGGGATCCGCGTCCTGCCATCTGTGTTGTCATGGCGAGTCAGGGCTATCCTGGCAGTTACGAGAATGGCAAGATCATTACGGGACTGGAGAACGCAGCGAAGATCCCAGATGTCAAGGTTTTCCATGCTGGAACCAAACGGATGGACGGTCAAGTTCACACCAATGGAGGGCGCGTTCTCGGAGTGACAGCATTGGGAGATAGTTTGGCGATTGCGAAACTCAACGCGTACACCGCAGTCCAGGCGGTTCGCTGGCCAGGTGCATGGTGCCGCAAAGATATCAGCGACAAAGCGAGCGAGTACTTGGCATCGTTGAACGAAACCTAATGCTGCGATGCTTGCGCTACCGTCCCCTAACTCTAGTTACTGTCCACCCACAAGCCCGTGACTTTTTGTTCATCGAGTATTGGGGTAGGAAGAACGAGCTACTTCCGACAGATGGCTTAACCGAACCGACCCGTGATGTAGTCTTCGGTTTCTTGTAGCTTCGGCTTCGTGAATATCGTTGATGTTTGTCCGAGCTCGACGAGTCGGCCAAGATACATGAACGCGGTGTAATTGCTAACCCGCGAGGCCTGCTGCATGTTGTGGGTCACAATCAGGATAGAGTAATTTCCTTTGAGACCATCGATCAAGTCCTCGATCTTACCTGTCGCGATGGGATCGAGTGCCGAACAAGGCTCATCGAGCAACAGTACTTCGGGATCGCTGGCAATGGCACGTGCGATACACAGTCGTTGTTGCTGGCCACCTGATAACCCCAAACCACTTTCATGCAAACGGTCTTTCACCTCTTCCCACAATGCGGCACCGCGGAGCGAATGCTCGCAGACCTCCATCAAGCGTTGTTTGTTTCGTTCGCCATCAATGCGCAGCGGGTACACTACGTTTTCAAAAATACTCATCGGGAATGGGTTTGGTTTTTGGAACACCATCCCCATCCTCTTGCGAAGCTGGATGACATCCACACCCGGCGCAAAGATCGAGTCGTTGCCCAATATCATGTCCCCTTCGATGCGAACGGAATCGATCAAGTCATTCATGCGATTCACACTGCGTAGCAACGTGGATTTCCCACAACCGCTCGGGCCGATCAGAGCAGTCACCTGCCCTTTGGCGATGGGCATGGAGATATTGTGCAAAGCCTGTTTGCGTCCGTAGAACAGATTGAACTTCTGAATTCTCAATACGGGTTCAGCGGCCAGTACATCTTCATGCACGACCGATTCGACGGTTTTGCCATCCGCTATGGCTTTGAGTCGATCCATTCCGGTGAAGGCCTTTCTTAGAACTGACTACTTTGGAATCGTTTTCGCAACCTAGCTCGCATCCAAATCGCAGCCACGTTCAACAACGTGACAATCGTAAGCAACAACAATGTGGCGGTGAAAACCATAGGTTTCGCTGCTTCGCTATTCTGACTCTGAAAGCCGAGTGAGAAAATCTGGAAGCCGAGATGCATAAAGGAACGGGAACCGTGGAAGAACGGAAACTCGCCATCGAGCGGCAACTCCGTTGCCAATGGAATCGCTCCCACCAACATCATCGGTGCAACCTCGCCCGCTCCTCGTGCCATCGATAGAATAAAGCCGGTGATGATCCCTGGGCGTGCGTAGGGCAACACGATGCGCTGAAGCGTTTGCCATTTGCCAGCACCGCACGCGTAAGAGCCTTCGCGGAGTGAGTTAGGTACTGCGGACAATGCTTCTTCGGTCGATACGATTACCACAGGCAACGTCAACAATGCGAGCGTGCACGATGCCCACAACAGACATCCTTTCCCAAAAGTCGGGTTGGGCAAACTCGCTTGGTAAAAGCCTTCGAAGTAAGGCGTCTTGATCAATAACAAAACAAAGCCAACCAAACAAAGCACCCAGAACAATCCGGCAAAGGATGCAATGCGTTTTCGCGAAGCACTCATTTGTGCTGGGGAACCCGAACCTAAGAACGCAAAGAAAAACGCGGCGGTACCCGCCAATACGGTTCCTGCACATGCAGCAAACCAAGTCACGGGCGGCCATGGGGAAAACCCTGCCTTCACCGGCCCGCCATCGACATAACCACCGATCGTGTAGCAGAAGAATGCAAGTCCGAACACACCGTAAACAATACTAGGGACACCCGCGAGATTGTTGATGCTGATGCGTATCAAACTGAGAACCCAACCGTTCTTCGCGTACTCACGCATGTACAACGCAGCCATCACACCAAAAGGCATCACTGCGAGAGACATCAACAGCGTCATCACGACCGTTCCGAAGATTGCAGGAAAGAAGCCGCCTTCTATCCCAGCCTCTCGAGGCTCTCCGAAAAGGAACTCGAACCAACGCGAGAAATAAACTTGTAACTTACCAAACCAACTGATGTTGTTGGGTGGGAACCAGCGAACCATATCAGCAACAGCAATGCTCTTGGTCGCAAGCTCCAGAGGTTTCGCACCTTCCGTTGGTACCCATTCGTACTGTGTTGAACGATCAGCGAGTTCCGAAGTTGCGATACCGCGCTTCGTCGATTCGGACGCCGACTCTACAGCATTGCCGGCCATTGTATTTCCGGTCAGCAGTGGAAGCTGAAAAACGATTTGATCCGCACCGCGTACCCATTCCAATCTCCCAATCTCGGCATTCAATAGAATTTGCTGAGCGGCGGTTGTTTCAGCCACGCTGATCGCAGTGTCGATAGACTGCTTCGATCGAGCAGGGAGCTCTTTTGTTGTTGCTGTCTTCCATTCTTCAACGGCTTGAACAAGCGGCTCTAGCTCTGCGGCCTTTTCTTTGGATAGCGAAGCATCCAGTTGATTCAGCAATGTGGTCACATCGGTTGATTTCGAGGTAGCGGCTTTGCGCTTCCATGCTGCCAAAGACTCTTCCAGGTCCGTCCATTGTTGGCGCAATGTGCCCAGCGATGCAGCCAGTTGCAATCCATCGTCGAGCGTACTTAGCAGGTCTGTTTTCTCGCGAAGCTCCGCCTTGCGAACCGTTAATCTCGCTTTGGCTAAGTTGCGATCGAGCCGACCCAATGCTTCTTTCGCGTGCTCCATTTGTTGTGAGTAGAGACTGACTCGTCGATTCGATTGAGAGACGATGGAATCCAGTTCTTTGCGATCCACAACCTCGGCTGGGATAGCATCGGAACCTTTTCGATGCTCATCGGTCAAAAGTGCATGCTCGGCATCTAACAACTCCTTTAGTTTCGGAACCGATTCGTCGAACGTCTTGGCCAACGCTTCCTCCGTTGGACGGAATCGATCGATTTGTTGCAAGAGTGTTTGAAGAAGAACAAAATCGTGATCCATCTCAGGTTGATATTCGTTGGTGTACTTCACTGGGAAGCCAAAGAGTACGCCCCATTCCAAGCGTTCGACGAGCCAAATATCTCGAGGCAATTCGGGTTTCGGATCCGAGAGCGTTACGTTCGGTACATAAGCGAAGTGTCGATTTCCAACATCGAAGTTGCCTGTTCGAAGGTATAGCTGTTTCGATTTCGCGATCTCAGCCTTGCCCAAGATCGCTTTGGCTTTCTCGCGCGATGCTTCGGGCAAATCGGAAAGTCCTGATTGCGATAATGTAAAGGTCGAATCGCCAACCAACTCGCCGCCAACCATCGTCCCATCGTCGAGACCGTAAATCACAAAGGGGCGAGGCCAGAGTGTTGAAAGCCCTTGATAGAGGATCAGGCTAATCAGCGCAACGATCATCGCGCAAGCGATCGCAAACATGCCACCGCTGAGCCAGACCATCGGCTCACCTTGGGCGATGAGACTTTTGCCACTGTTGTGACTACGCGTGCTCGACTTCATAATTGAAACGCTCGTTTACGAAATCGCATGCGGACCAATTCTGCTAACGTGTTCGCCACAAGGGTAAAGCAAAACAACAACAAAGCGGCGAGAAAGAGACCGTGATAGTGTGTCGAGCCTCGGGCAGCTTCGGGAAGCTCCGTCGCCAAGGTCGCTGACATCGTGCGGTATCCGTTCATCGGGTTGATATCCATCAACGGTGTATTCCCTGCAGCCATGAGCACCACCATCGTTTCCCCAACCGCTCGTCCAAAACCGATCATGAGCGCACTAAAGAGTCCGCTCATGGCTGTCGGAACAACAACGCGAATCGTAGTCTGCCACGTGGTCGCACCGCACCCGAGCGATGCACTTCGCAAATGCTGCGGTACGGATTGCAACGCGTCTTCCGAGATGGTGTAAATGATCGGGATAATGGCAAACCCCAGGATACAACCTACCAAAATTGCATTCCGCTCTTGATAAGGCCCCACCAACGAACCTCGCGGATCCCAGCCTATTGAGCTCAATGCGAAGGCTACGATGGCAGACAAAACAAAGACCATGATCGTCGCGACCAGGAAGTAACCGAGATTGAATACGCTGAAGCGGGCCGATGTCATGCCGCTCGCTTTGTGTTGTAGCCATGGGCTAAAGGGTCCCGCCGCCAACCAGGCTACCAACATGCTCAACGGCAACAGGCCCAAACAAAACCATCCCGACCACCCCGATCCATTTTGACCTGAAAGCCACTGCGTGAGGCTACCTCCGAATAACATCTGCTCGATCGGCCCTGCAACAAAAAAAGCGGTCGCCAAGCCAATAGGAATCAACAGTATCAGAATAGGCAGTCGTCGATGTCGATTCTGAATGGCAATCGTTGTTGGGATCATCAACCAAAAATGAGCGCCTAACAAAAAGAAGAAGAGCACCATCGGCACAGAGATCAACGCGGCCATCAAGTTGTCTCGCAACAAAGGTGCCAGCACCAGCGCGCCGATGAATCCCAATACCACACTCGGCACGCTCGCCATCAATTCGATCGCTGGCTTGATTCGCATCCGCCATCGACTACTCATAAATTCGCTGCCGAAGATTGCGGCCATCAATGCGATCGGTGCACCGATGAGCATCGAATAAAAAGTCGCCTTCAACGTTCCAAAAATCAAAGGCATGAATCCAAACTTGTATTCGCCCTCGATACTACCAGTACTACTTTGCCAGACATGCTGTGGAGACGAGTAACCCTCGTACCAAACGCGTCCAAAAAACGCAGACCAACTCGCTTCCGGGAAAGCAACATCGATGTTCCAAAGATCGATGTTGCTTTCGCTAATCAAACCGACGATCTTCGCATTGGACGAGAAAAAGACATCTCCTTTGGACGACTCTTTTGCTTCGGCATTCCAGCGAATCAGTTCTCGATTCGTTGGAACATAGTAGAGAGCTTGAGTTCCACTTTCAAACTTTGCCGCAACCACTCTCGCTTCGGTCGACGATGCAAGCGAAACCACTTTCCCACCCGCACCTGGAAAGCGATGGATCGACATCCATTCTTGTTTGTCACCCACGGCAGACATGGAGACTGTCTCGATATGGCCAGACTCAGCGCCGATCATCAGCGATGTGCGTCCAAGCAAAGGTGTCGAGCAGGTCGATTTACTTTCGCTACCCGCTAAAGACAAATGCGATTGAAGAGCCTCCAAAACACCATCACCGGCAATTCCCCAATAACGAATCTGCCCAGCGGCGTTGAGCGTACTGATATGCTCGCCACGTGAGTCAATCATCAGAGTTTCCACAGGCGATTGGCTCTCGTTTTCGAGCGGCGTGCCTTTCCAAAGCTCCGTGGTTTGACTGATCTGGCCTGTCAGGCTCGCAGTGTTCTGAATCCGGGACAACGCGACTGATTTACCATCCGTTGCACCGAAGACCCACGTCATCGATTCATCGAAGCTCGAGACCGCTTGTGGCGTTTTCCAATCGACTGCCTTGGTGGCGGAGTCGAATAACGGAATTACTGGATGATACGTTACCGATTCCAGGCTTTGTTTGCGAATCAAACCTGTTGGCAATTGACGCAAAATCGCCCCGTCTTGAACGGCGACGCCATCGATGAACTTGACGTCAGGCAAATCCGCCACTTTGAAGAAGGTTACCTCGCGTTTCAGCAGAACAGGACGCACGGAGCCATCTTCGTACCCGAGGAGCAAGCTCGAATCATCGTCGCCGATCGCGACACACGTCACATTGACTCCTGATCCCGACGAAGTTTTTTCTGTCGCCGAGGCGGCTGGCTCTGGACGATGTTCTGATAACAACTCACCAGTCCGAACCGAAACCATTCGCAGCGTTGAATCGCGTTGAATGGTCCAGCACGTATCGCCGTACTCATCCACCCCCGCGCCCAAGATATTCGCTCCATCCGAAACCGGGATCGATGCGAGAGATTCAATCTTGTTGGGTTGGAACATAGGCAATACATTGCCAATGAGAACAAACACGACCAACATCACCACGAAGATCGTACCGATGCCACCGACCGTAATGATCTGTTTGGCGATACGATCAGATACACGCACCCAGCGAGAAGAATTTCGATTTCGATGGAGGCGGATGGGTTCAGTTTCTTTTTGATTCACGTAAGTTGCCACTCTTGCGTACACCATGCTTCGCTCGCATGGTGGAGGCGTGTTTCGTGTTCGCAATCCATCCGTTGCATCAAATCTGAGAACATTCCGTCGATGCTCGACCGGGGGTTACTGCTGAATGCCGACCATCTTCAAGGCTTTCGCCGCGATGGTGGCATCTACTGGAAAGTAACCGTCTTTGACCGCCAACTCTTGGCCCTCTTTGCTATAGATGAACCGGATAAATTCTCTGCGAAGAGGCTCTAGTTTGCTGGTCGGTTTGTAGTTTGTCGCAAGGAATAGGTATCTGGCAAGCGGATAAGTTCCGTTGTAAGCGTTATCCCCAGTGGGTTCGATGGCTTCACCACCTTTCTTCGCCGCGATCTTCAACGCTTTGACGGCTGCGGTCTTGTATCCGATGCCGCTATAACCGATCGCAAATTTATTCTCGCCGATCGATGAGATCACAGCAGTACTGCCCGGCTGTTCGTTCACAGTTTCCAAGAAATCCCCATTCCCCAGGACCTTCTCTTTGAAGAACCCATAAGTTCCGGACGCAGCATTCCGACCAAAGATCGCAATCGGCCGCTCCTCGTACTCACCCTTGAGTCCTAATTGCTCCCAAGTGACGATGGCTTCACCACCAAGCTTTCGAGTGCTGGAAAAGATAGCGTCCGCCTGCTCCATCGTAATCGAATCCAAAGGGCAATCGCGATGAACGTAAATCGCGAGCAAATCGATGCTGGTCGGAAGCAACGTTGGCTTGTAGCCGAATTTCTTCTCAAAGTCGGCAATCTCGTTCGACTTTGCATCTCGACTCATGGGGCCAAAGCTAGCAGCCCCTTCGATCAATGCCGGCATAGCCTTGGAGGATCCTTGCCCTTCGACCTCGGTTCGAACGCCTCGGTAGTAGGTCTTGAACTTCTCCGTCCACTGCAACATCAGCGTGTTCATCGTGTCGGAGCCGACAGATTTTAACTGTCCAGACGGGCCCGGAACCGCCTTGTACGATGGCAATTTCCTATCAACCGTCTGGCCATCGACTGGATTCAACCAGGCCGTGGAGGAAAGAACCAAACCAATCGCAATGTATGAAAGCCGCATGAGAGGTAAAATCCTGGAAAAATTGCTAGGAAGTCCGCATGTTATACCCGAATCTGGGCCGAATTGTTCCAGAAATCCGAGTAAGCTGTAGGTACGTATTGTTAAGAAACGATGAAGTTCGCGACGCAGATTCAGGGAAAGTAATGGAGCAACAATGGCAATCCATCGCATACCCCTACGGCTCGTTGGGAAGTAGAATACAAGTCATCGAGCTTTCCCACCCTTTTGCTCCTTCCCACCGACAGAATCTTGAGAACTACTCTGGTATATTCCGAACAGGCTCTACGATTCGTGGCTAATCGTTCTGCTCCTTTTCTTATTTCCATTCTGGCCCTATGGCTCGTCATGGTCGGTACGGACGGAGTGCTTTGTGCCCAAGAAAGTGCTGCCTCAACCAAACCGACCAACCAAGCGGTTCAGGAAATTGACTTTGGTCGACAAATTCGGCCGATTCTGGCCAAGCATTGCTATTCCTGCCATGGCCCGCAAACCCAAGAGTCCGGTTTGGCATTGCATGAGTTCGCATCTGCAACTCGCGATCTTGACAGCGGATCGAAAGCGATCGTCGCTGGGGTCCCTGACAAAAGTGAAATCTTAAAGCGAATCCAAAGCACCGACCCCTCCGAGAGGATGCCGCCAGAAGGTGAAGGGCTGACCGCGACCCAAACGCAATTGCTCAAAGATTGGATCCGGTCCGGAGCCGAGTACAAAGCCCACTGGGCCTTTGAGCCTCTATCCAAGCCGACTGTACCAATCGCGCCACATACAACATCTCAATTATCTCAGGCTGTCGCAAATCCCATCGATGTGTTCGTCGCCAAAGGATGGCAAAGTAAAAACCTAGCCGGGGCCAAACGAGCGGAACCTCGCTCGTTGGTCCGACGACTCTATTTCGATTGTTTAGGAGTGCCGCCCGATCTAGAAACGGTCGAGGCTTTTGCGAAAGACCCTTCGGAGACAGCCTACACGGAGTTAGTGGACAGGCTTCTTGCAGACCCACGGTTTGGAGAACGCATGGCTCGCGGCTGGCTCGACTTGGTTCGATATGCTGAGACCAATAGTTTCGAACGCGATGGCCCAAAGCCGAACGCTTGGTACTATCGCGACTATGTCATCGATTCGTTCAATCGTGACAAGTCTTATCGCCAATTCTTGACGGAACAAATCGCTGGCGACGAAATCGACAACCCAACGATTGAAACGTTGACCGCGACTGGTTTTTACCGACTAGGCATTTGGGACGACGAACCCGCCGACCCCGCACAAGCTTTGTTCGATGGGTATGATGATTTGGTCACAACCATCGGACAAGGTATTCTCGGTCTGACGATGAACTGTGCAAGATGCCACGATCATAAGATCGATCCGATTCCTCAAAAAGACTATTACCAACTTGTCGCGTTTCTCCGGGACGTAACCCCGTACGGCAATCGAGGAGACGAGAGAGGCAACTCCCAAATCGATGTCTCTCCTTCTCCGGTGCGCGGCAAACTGGAAGCGAACAAGAATCGGATCAAAGCGATTCAAAAGCAATTGAGGAAAATTGAAAACGATGGCATCGCGAAGATGTCAGAGGAAGACAAAACCGCCGCAAAGAGTCCCGACCGCAACAAAGTACTTGAGGTAAAACTCAAAGACCACGTTTCGGCAGCCGAATGGAATGAATACGAAGAGCTCAAAAAGGAATCGGAAAAGCTCAACAAAGAATCGGAAGCGATCTCTGCTGAATACAGACTTGGATTGGCCAAATGCGATCCCAAGCCACCGGCGACTCACGTTCTGATGCGAGGTTCCCCTGCTGCTCCGGGCGATGAAGTCCAACCAGGCTTTCCAACTATTTATCGAGAGGCTGCACCGAAGATCCCCGAAGTCAGTCCCGAAGATAAAACCGCGAAACGCCGAACGGTATTGGCGAAGTGGTTAACCTCGGATACCAATCGATTGACTGGTCGAGTGATCGTCAACCGACTCTGGCAACATCACTTCGGACGCGGCATTGTTCGCTCTTCGAATAACTTTGGACAAATGGGAGACGCGCCGACACATCCTGAGTTACTCGACTTCTTGGTTCAACAGCTTAATGAAAACGATTGGCGATTAAAGCCACTGCATCGCATGATGTTGATGAGTGAAACCTATCGCCAAAGTTCCGCTGCCGAGCAATCGGTCGTTGATGCAGACCCTGAAAACGATTTGTTCGCACGCTTCAATGCACGCCGATTGAGCGCTGAAGAGATTCGCGATTCCGTATTAGCAGTCTCTGGCCGCATCGCTTACAAATTGCATGGGCCTAGCATCTATCCCGAAGTGTCGGACGACGTCAAAGCTGGCCAAAGCGTGCCAGGCAAAGGCTGGGGAAAATCCACCGAAGCGGAACAATCGCGTCGCAGTATCTACATCCACATCAAGCGGTCGTTGGTTCCACCAGAACTATCGGTATTTGATTTTCCAGAAACGGATGTAACGTGCGAAGCTAGGTTCCTCACAACTCAGGCAGCGCAAGCGTTGAACATGCTGAACGGTTCCTTTATGCAGAAGCACTCGAGTCAGTTAGCTGCTTACGCTTCCCAAAACGCGAGTGCCTTGAAAGACAAGTTATCCAAAGCGATTTCGAGCGTCTACTCTCGCCCAGCGACCGATATTGAATTGGAGCGAGGACTGGCTCGCATCCAATCGTATCAATCCAAATTCGCTGTCGACGAAGCGCAAGCGTTTCGTCTCTACTGCTTGGTTTTGCTTAACAGTAACGAATTCGTCTACCTCGATTGATCGAGAAACAAATCATGACAAAACAAAATTTCTGTGGTCGAACTCGCCGCGAATTCCTATGGCAATCCGGGTGTGGATTCGGTGGCGTCGCGCTCAGTTCCTTCTTGTCCGCGGATGGCTTTTTCTCGAAGGCACAGGCGGGCCAGTCTCCTTCACCGAGCGCGTTCCTGCCTGCTGCGGCCGCGAAAGCGAAGTCGGTTATCTTTTTGTTCATGTATGGTGGCCCCAGTCAAATCGACACGTTTGACTACAAGCCCAACATGATCGGGATGGACAACAAAACGATCACCGTAAAGACGTTTGGACGTGGAGGGCATCGCAACGAAGGTCGCGTCGTAGAACCGCGTTGGAAGTTCAAACAGTACGGACAGTGTGGCAAATGGGTAAGCGATCTATTCCCGAACTTGGGTGAATGCGTCGACGATATCGCGTTTATCCATTCGATGACGGCAGATTCTCCTATCCACGGTTCTGCGATGTTGATGATGAACTCAGGAAAGATCTTGAGTGGTTCGCCATCCCTCGGCTCGTGGATCAACTACGGATTGGGAACCGTGAACGAAGACTTGCCAGGTTATGTCGTGATGTTGGATCCATCCGGTGGGCCGATCAGCGGGGCAAAGAATTGGTCGAGCGGTTACATGCCTGCTAGTTTGCAGGGATCGATCTTACGAGCCAAAGGCGCTCCCATCCTCGATCTTCAATCTCCAGGCGGCGTTTCTCGCGAACTGCAACGTGAACTGATCGATTCCATTGCAGAGAACAACGATGCTCATTTGCTTTCTAGACCGAACAACTCTGAATTAAGTGCACGGATCAAGAGCTATGAGCTCGCATTCAAGATGCAACAATCTGCACCGGAGTTAGTCGATCTATCCCAAGAATCCCAAGAAACACTCGATCTCTATGGTGTTGGTGATAAGCAAACGGACGATTTTGGTCGACGCTGTTTGTTGGCTCGGCGCATGGTGGAGCGAGGAGTCCGGTTCATTCAGCTTTATTCCGGTGGCTCCCACAACGATGCCAACTGGGATGCACACGGTGACTTGGCAACCAATCACAATCTGCACGCGGGAAGAACCGACAAACCAATCGCCGCCTTGCTCAAAGATTTGAAACGCAAGGGACTGCTCGATAGCACATTGATTGTCTGGGGTGGTGAGTTCGGTCGCCAGCCGGTTGCCGAGTATCAACAGTCGACTGGGCGCGACCACAATTCGTATGGCTTCACCATGTGGATGGCAGGTGGCGGGATCAAGGGAGGACAATCGGTTGGCACGACCGACGAACTCGGCGCCGCCGCCGTCGAGCGACCTTTGCATGTTCGCAACTTGCACGCGACCATCCTCACGCAAATGGGGATGGACCCGAACAAACTGTCCTATTTTTATAGCGGTCTCGATCAAAAGCTCGTGGGAGTCGAACACGTCGAAGCGGTGCGAGAACTGATTTAGTTCAAACGAAAATCTGTTGCTAGTGTCTCATGCTATCGTAGATCGGTAGCCTTCCGTCAGGTATCGTCCTAGGACGCGGAAGGATGGAAGCGATCGAAATATACGATGCCTATGTGTCATCTGCTTGTCCCCTTGAATTGAAATTCTCGACGTCGGGCAGAACACCACAACCGACAGCTACGAAAGCCAGAGTTTAGAACGCTCCAAAGCTGATAAGGAAAAGGTAAGGGGGTAAAGTTCCTCGTGATACCATAGTTTGGCAAAGTAGAATCCGATTGGCTGGCTAGTACGGAAGTACTGTCGGTCCATCGCCTTGCACAACCAATCGATACCTTGCTCGATCGACTCGCGAGAATCTGTTCCTCCGCATGCAATCATTGCTTCGAGGGCAACGGCTGTCTCTTCCATCGTTGCGGAACCTTCGTTGCTCCTGAGCGAATCCATCGATTCCGCATATTGAATCGAGGTACCACCGCCCCAACCGCCAGCTTCGCGCTGCGACTCTTGAAGAAATGCAATTGCCCGCTTTGCACAATCGTCATCCACCAGTCCGCAATCACCATAGGCCAACAGCACGCGCGCGGTTCCATAAATCGGATTGTCTTCCTCGGCTCGGTCTTGATTGCCAAACCAAAGTGGTAACCAACTTCCATCCTTGTGTTGATGGCGACGCAGGTAATTCCAGCCTCGCGCCGAGGCCCGATCCGCTGCAGCTCGAAGCGAGCTGTTCAAAGATCCCTTCCATAAGTGCAATGCTCGTAACGCGTGGGCTGTGAGATCCGAACCGCTTCGATCAAAGGGCAATGTCCCCCAACCTTTGCAAAACGTCGGCCAACCACCATCGCTGTTTTGCAATCGCACCAACCAGAGACAGCCCATGTCTTTTGCGCGTAGCACTTCCTCTAATCGTGTGCTCGATATCAAGGATTGGTTCGACGACCGTAACTGGAGGCAGTAGTTATAAAAATTTCCGAGTGCCAGCAATGCGGCCGGAGTGTCGTCGGAGTCAGGCACCGATCCGCTTAAGTTCGTCCAGCCCCAGCCACCCGGTTCCGCGCCCGTGAAAGGATGACGTTCGCGATGTTGACATGACAGCAACCAATCGACCGAGCGTTCCCATTGCTTCATCTCGAGTTCGCCAACCACCGGAGTATCGACATTACCATGGGGAAAGTAGGACTTCATGGTTAGAGATGTCAACCAAGTCGCGAGATTTGTATCGATCGGCCAACTCCCGTCTGGCATGACGGAGTCCACGATGAACTTCATTGCACGCCGACTTACCATGTGGTCTGCTAGATCGATCGATGCAAGGCTCATCAAAACAAAGCTGGTCAACGGTGTTGCCTCAAGGTACCCACCACTTGTTGGTTGCATCGTGGCAAGCACCCGCAACGTCGACGCGCGTGCAGCTTTGCGAACTAGTCTCGCCACGGGATTTTTAGGTGGTGCGTGGACGAATTGCGCTTGGCCAATGGCTACCAATGCAGGGACCGCATAACTGACCACCGGCATTTTGGCAAATCGATACCACGATTGCGGCAAGGCCGCTGCCTCGAACGGCAATGTCGGTATCTCTTTCCAGTCGAGAAGGCCAGCGATGGCGCAATTGGTCATGATGGGAACGACAAAGGTCTTGTCTTTGCCATATCGTTTTCGCAAACTATCCCAACGCCCAAGGTTGTCCACGTACTGCCAAGCTCGCTTCACTTGCTCGGCGAAACGCAGCGTGTGTCCTGACAACTCCCAAGCAGCGATGACCAGCAGTGTTGTAGCGATGTTGGAAAGAGACCTATCGGTGTCTCCAAAACCTCCATCGGTGTTCTGTACTTTCGATAACCAGACCGAACCTTTTTCAATTAGCGATTCCCATCGTTCGAGCCCGTAGTTGGAGCGGTCTTGTTCGTCGATATGCCATCGTTGTCGGAGGTACTGGTTTCGACAAGCGCTCAGAGCACTAACGGCTGTGGCTGTCGAAAGGGCAGAGTTGGATAGTTTCCCGGCCCAATGCGTTCCATCGACGAGCGCGTCTCGCAAACTGGTGCGAATCGTCTGAAGCGAAACTCGCACTCTCTCCTTCAAATCGCCTGTTAATGCACCACCTGTTTCGAATGCGTTGCTCATGTTAGGGGGATTCGCAATCCGTCATAAGCCAACCGCACGCTCGAGGGAAGTCGAGCATTGACCTTCTCGTAATCAATCTCATGCGAGAGGTGAGTCAGATATGCTTTCTTGGGCTTGAGTTGTTCGATAATGGCCAAGGCTTCTTCGATGCAAAAGTGGGTTGGATGTGGCGTGTATCGCAATGCATCGAGGATCAGCGTATCCAGTCCGTGAAGCAAATCCATACTGCCGGATTCGATCTGATTGGTATCAGTACAATACGCGAGATTCCCAAATCGAAAACCGTAGACTCGGCAGTAGGGCCCATGGATCAGCGGAATGGGAGTGATATGCGTTCCGAGCACTTCGAACGGCGTATCATCGATTCGGATCAACTCCAATTGCGGAGCCGCACCCATGTGAGTTGGCTCCCGTTTTTCAAATGCATAGTCAAAGACTCGCCGTATTCGGGACTGCACATGCTCTGTCGCGTAGACGGGTACAGGCCTGCCAATCATGAACGGGAACAACCGAATGTCGTCCATACCGTGCAAATGATCTGCGTGCTCATGCGTGAAGAGTACGGAATGCACGACCCCAATCCCCTCGCGCAGCAATTGTGTTCTCAAATCCGGTGCGGTGTCGATCAGGAGATTTCCACCGGGCAAACCAAGAATGGCACTGCTCCGGGATCGGTTGTTGCGAGGATTGGAGCTGGTGCAAACGTCGCAGCCGCATCCGATTGCTGGAACACCGACGCTCGTCCCCGATCCTAACACGATGAATTCGCCGGGAAATGAAATTGTCTTTAAGGAGTGAGGCACGCAAAAAAGCTTGTGAAGCGGAAAAACGAAAAGTCTCTGGAAAACAAAAGTTCACTGTGGGCGGACTCGGCCGAAAACCCTTGCCGCCCGCAGTTTTTCAACTTAGCGGAGTATCGGCCTACCTATACAATGGCACGGTATATTAGAGTACGTGGGATTTGGCTCGCACGCTATAGTCGAAGTGAACAACATTTCCCACCGTACCTTCCCTGCCTAAAATCAGCGCAAACGCCCACAAAAACAATAGTTGCGCTTTGTCATTCACTCGTTTTTTGGCCAACACTTTGAATTCGCAGTCCCACCCAAAAAAACCTTGCTGGCTTCCACTACTGGCTGTTTTAGCCCTGTTTGTCGCTTGCGAACCCAAAAGGGAGCCGCGGGTTTATGTCGCACCCAAAGAAGATACGGTCTTTGTGGTTCTGCCAAATGCTCAAGCTAGCGTTCCCCAAGCCGGCGGCAAAATGCCTCCAATGGGGATGCCTGGCATGTCAGGAAGCTCGATTCCGAACAACGAAAAACGAATCCTCGGCGCCATCTTCCCTTTGAATGGTTATGGGTACTTTCTAAAAATTACCGACACAATCGATCGAATTGAGAAAGCTCGCGGACCTTTCGAGACCATCGTTGCTCAATTTACCGCCGACCCCGAGACGAGTGCTCCGAATTTTCCTCTTCCGGAGGGATGGTCCATGCAACCCGGAGACTCGATTGCGGATGCCAAGGTCGCGATTTCCATCGCAGACGGGGAAAAGCCGGTCATGATGACGGTCACCAAACTCGCGGCTTCGACGGATCCAGCGGACTGGCCAACTTACTTGCGCGAGCAATTCAATCGATGGCGTGGCCAGTTGCAATTGGCTCCGCAGTCGATCGAGGAATTAATGAAGCAGCTCGTGGAAGTTCCGCGTGCAGGGAGCAGCATCCCGGCGTATGTTTTTGATCAAAATGGGGCTGCATCACCCGCGCCTTCTCTTTCGAAGGCATCGGATCCAGCCTCTGCCGCAACAACAAACAGCAGCGAACCCAATGTACCCGCCAATAGTCCAATGCCGTCCGATTCTTCTAGAAATACGGCTACAACGAGACCGGAGTTAAAGTACGACCTTCCTGACGGTTGGGAATTGTTGCCACCTCAAAACGCATTTCGTATCGCAACCTTGCGAATCAAATCCAGCGGAGGTGAAGGTGAAGTTGCGATCAGTCAAGCAGTCGACTCACCGCTCGAGAATTGCAAAATGTGGTCACAACAAATCCTCAAAACGGATGATGCGACAGTCATCGACACCTATGCCGAAAAGGCCGTCGCGACAGCCGAAATGATTCCCTCTGGAGATCGCGAAGCTAAACTTTATACGATTCGATTGGAGAATGATCCGGAAGCGGTCGGACTATTGATCGCAGCCATACCCGCGAAAAACTCGCAGGCCCCTGTGTTTGTGAAGTTGAAATCTAGCAATCGCATCGCCGACGAACAAAAACCAAATTTACTTCGCTTCGTGAAATCGTTGCGTGAGGAATAATCATGTCAGCTATTACCAATGAACGCTTTGCCAACGTATCGACTGCCAAGACGGCGGCCGATTTAGATTCCTTTTTGTGGCGAGTGTTGACGGCGCTTGGCTCGCTGAAGATCGCCGTTGCTATGTTCGCGGCCGGAACACTGATGCTTCTGGTGGGTACACTGGCACAAGATCAGGAGACGATCGTCGACGTCAAGCAACGCTACTTCAATAGCTGGATCGCGTATGTTAGCTTCGATGTATTTGTCCCGCAGACTGTTTTCCCCCATGAGAAGCCCGTGCCTGGTATGTTCGCGATGCCGGGTGGAGCAACCATTGGGTTGGTTCTGCTCATCAATTTGTTTGCAGCCAAGCTGACGCGGTTTTCCATGCGAGCCAAAGGAGGACGCTTTGCTGCAGGCATGTTATTCACGTTGCTGGGGTTCTTTCTTGTCGGACTGGTCATCGTTGGGGCCCATTACGGCGATGGGTTGCAAGGTGAACCTCCGTTCGCATACGACTGGATTTGGTTTGGAACGAAAACGGCTGCGCACATATTGACCTTAGCGTCGCTCGCGTGGTTGATCCTTTGGACACCCAAGACAAAAGTCATGTTTGGCACAGCGATCACCGCTGTCATATTGACATCCTTTGTGAGCTTATTTCTCATCTTTACATTCGACGCATTTCGCATTCCTGATCCGGGACTGAGGATTGTTTGGCAATTGACCAAAAGCCTAGGCGTAGGATTTGTATTGTTGACCGGGCTTATGTTTTTATTTGGCCAACGCGGTGGCAATGTACTGATACACTTCGGCGTTGGGCTATTGATGGTGGGGCAATTCATCTTTGGTGACGCACAAACCGAAGAACGTGTGTCATTAGCAGAGGGACAAAAAACGACTGCGGCAGTAGAAGTCGACACGGTCGAGTTCGTGATCATCGACCGCAGCCCGGACAAAGAGAATCGTGTCATCGCGTTTGACCATCACATGATTGCAGATTCACTCCGAAACAAAAAGCCTCTTACGGCAGATGGTATTCCGTTTTCCATCCAGATTGATCAGTGGTTTGCGAACTCCAACATCAGGAAGCGCAAATCGCCACCAGCAGATGGGACTCCCGATGCAATGCTTCAGGGCCTTGGGCTCGAGTGGGAGTTAACTGAAGCTAGCAAGAAGGGCGGAACATCGGATGAATCCAACGTTGCTTCTGCTTTCTACACTTTGCTCAAAAAGGAAGACCAATCAAAAATCGGCAGTTATGTTGCGAGCCAGTGGCTTAGCGATGACCAAGTTGCATTCAGCCCTCTCTACGAGAACATTGAGATCGCGAGTAAGAAGTATGATCTCGGACTCGTGTTTCGTCGCAACTACAAAGACTACAGCATTACGTTGAAAGATGTAGTTCTTGAAGAGTACACCAACACTTCGATCCCGAAAGACTATTCGTCTTATGTAACGATCTCGGACAAAGATGGAAACGTGCTTCAGGACGGGCGTGTGTGGATGAATAGCCCGATGCGCTTTCGCGGTGAGACGTTTTATCAAAGCAGCTACATCCCGAAGGAAAAAAGTCCATTTGGTGTAGAACAGACGGTACTTCAAGTGGTGACGAATGCAGGTTGGCTCATTCCATATGTGTCTTGCGTGCTCGTCGGGTTGGGGATGTTGTTCCACTTTGGCGGAACGTTTGCTCGCTTCGCAATGAAGTATGAACGCGGAGCGGCAGCACCGGCAGAGCTCATGCCTAGTTCGCCCAAGACGCCATGGAGGCAATGGGTTTTGGCAGGTGCCGTCTCCTTCATCATGCTCGTCTACTTTGTTGGATTGTGGATCCCCAAGTCAAAGGACCGAGATTCGATCGACTATCAAGCCATCGGCTCCATTCCGGTAAACTATGGTGGACGTGTGAAGCCGTTTGAATTGGCCGGTGCTGAGGTTCTTGAGATTCTTTCTAACAAACCATATGCGTTGGTACGTTTGGAAGATCCGAAGAAAGCAAAGGACCCCAAGTACCCCGAAGAGAAGCGGGTATCTGCATCAGAGTGGTTGTTCGCGGTGATCATGAACGATGATTGGGTTCGAGAGAACCCTTTGATCCGCATCGATGACACGAGTGTGACCACGGATTTGAATCTCGATCGCGTCGGTTCCAATCGTTATTCGTACAACAGCATCATCGATGGAATGCGGTCCATTGGCCCGCGCATGTCGCGCATCATCCAAGAAAGAGAAGCTGGTAAACAGCTCCCTCGCGAAGATGAAAAGATGCTGGATGTTTTGCAAAAGATTTCGATGGTCGATGCGTTGATCGATGCTTATCGACCGATTTCTCCGCCGAGCTTAACGTCAGGAAACCAGCAAAAGATCGAGCAAGAGATTTCCCAAATGACCCCGATGGTCGAACGATTGCGTCGCGCAAACATTCCTGCGATTCTTCCGTCGATGAAGGAACCGGAGGCCCTTCCTGGAATGAAGGCACCACCTCGCGGTTGGAACTCGTTTGGTGTAGCGTTTTTTGATGCGATTCCAGCGATTATGGCAAAGAGCGATGAGCCTGCGGCAGCAGCGGCCCTCAAGTTTTTTGAGATCGGCGGGATCTACATGGAAGACAAGAAAGATGCTCCCAAGATCAACCGTGCGGTGCAGGAGTTTAAAGAAACGTCGCTCAAAGCGTTTGGGACAGAGCTCATGAGAACCAGCAAGGTGGAATTTGAAAATCGCTTTGACGGGATGAATGCATTCCTGAATGCGCAGGTGTTCTATTTGCTGGCGGGATTCTTTGCTCTCATCAGTTATGCGATCATGCCTCAGTCGCTGCGCACGATTAGCTTGTGGATATGTATTGCTACTTTGTTGTTTCACACATATGCCATCGTCGCACGAATCTACATTTCGGAGCGGCCTCCTGTCGTTAGTCTGTATTCGGCTGCGGTCTTTATCGGATGGGGTATGGTACTGTTCTGTGTCGTGGCTGAGATTCTATTCCCAATCGGCGTATCGATGATCGTTGCAGCGGTTTCGGGGTGGCTCAGTTTGCAGGTGGCTTACGGCCTCGACGTGGGTGACACCATGCCTGTATTGCGCGCGGTTTTGGATACGCAGTTTTGGCTTTCGACACACGTGATCAGTGTCTCGGTAGGATACAGTGCGACCTTCTTTGCGGGGCTATTCGGAATCGTCATCGTGATTGCATACGGATTATCCATCTTTGCCGGTGAGAAGAGCCAAGAAAGCTGGGTAATCAGCGTACGGTCAGCCATCCCTGTGTTGTATCGCATTTGCTATGCAGTCGTCTGCTTTGGATTGTTCTTCAGCTTTGTCGGAACGGTTCTTGGCGGACTGTGGGGTGACGATAGTTGGGGGCGTTTCTGGGGATGGGATCCAAAGGAGAATGGAGCGTTGATGATCGTCCTTTGGAACGCTTTGTTGTTGCACGCTCGCTGGGACAAATTGGTTGGTGCGTTAGGGTTTTCGATCCTTGCGATTTGTGGAAACATCATCACTGCTTGGTCGATGTTTGGTACGAATCAACTTGGGATTGGCCTGCATGCCTACGGAGCGTTCGAGGGAGACCTGATGCGAAATCTAGTCGTCTTTGCAACCGTGCAATTGGCATTCATTGTCCTAGGTGTCGTTCTGGTCGTTCTGAAAAAGCTATCGTCGTCACCGACAGCAGCTTAAAGTCCTGATCGCAAGTGGGATAAGCTTCCAGCTTGTCAAAAACTCAGCCTCTTGCTGGTTGAGCGAGGCATGGGGAAGACGTGGAAAGGATAGAAGGCATCTAGCTTTTCAGGAGCACAAATCAGTTCAGCCTCTCCGGCTTCTAGCCGGCCTTGCCGGAGGGCGGGTGGCTTTGTCGGAGAGCACTGCAATACAAGACTGTCGATAGTCACGAGGGCTCGTGCCGGAATACTTCTTGAAGACAGAGCTAAAGTACTGGCTTGTTGAGAAGCCGCTTTGCATGGCAATAGTGGTTACTGTGTGGTTGGTGGTTCTGAGTAGCAAACATGCGTGATCCACACGTAGGCGTAGCCAATAGTCATTGGGAGTCATGCCCGTCGATTCTTTGAACAGCGAGAAGAGCCTGGCGCGGCTACAATTCGCAGCTTTTGCAACAGACTCGATGGAGTCATCAAACCGCAAGTTCTGTTTCATGTAGTCCATCGCGGTCTGAACAACTTGTGTCGGTTCTAGAACTCCCGACGAAGAAAACTGCCTGGCCGCTTCGAGGAGAATAGCGCAGATGGCCAGTCGAAACGACACGAGCGTGGCTGCATTGGCGGTTCGGATGTTCTCTAGAGAAGGGGAAAGGGCCTTGATGTACCCACGGATGTCCGCATTGATACGATGTGTGTAACCGGCCCCCATTCGGATTTGTTGCGTAAGCCACTCCAGGTCCTTGTTCGTGAAGGGAGTGTTCCGGACTGCGTTCTTTACGGATGGATCAAAGAGGATGCCCAACAAGCGGGCCGGACTTCGGACATTGTGTTTCCCACGATGCTGCACGCCTGGAGCGATGGAGAGAAACTGCCCTCCAGCCAGTGACTCGGTCCGTCCATCTTCGAACTCGTATTCGGTTGATCCCTCGAGGACCATGAGGATCTCAAAGCATTCGTGGGAGTGCCAGGTAATTCTCGACGCCTTTTGCGATCGAATTAATGCACATCGCTGCAGCAGCGGCAGATGCAATTGCTTTCCCGTCGAGCAGATTTCGTCAGGGCCACGTTTGAAAAGAGAATCCATCGACCACCTAAATATGTATGAAATAGTCTAAGGTACAAAATCGAAAGACGCGATCAAACAATTCAGTCAATATTAAACGTCGGAGTATGGTTTGATTCAAGGACTTTATTATGAGGTTAACATGAAAGTACGTAGGCGGCGCGGTTTTACGTTGGTAGAACTTTTGGTCGTTATCGCAATCATTGGGATTTTGGTGGGACTGTTGTTGCCGGCTGTACAAGCAGCTCGCGAAGCAGCACGACGGATGCAATGCTCGAACAATCTGAAGCAATGGGGATTGGCGAACCATAATCATGAGAGCGCTTTCAAGAGATTTCCATTCGGGATGCTTCGTAAGGATGGTACGGGTTGGGGCCACCCGGACTGTGTCGGTTTATGCAATGATTCTGTGAACAATGTTGCAGGGCATCCGTCCAACCGACGACATGCACTCACCCTCCAGTTGCTTCCCTTCATCGAGCAGCAAGCCCTCTACGATTGGTTTGACCAATTGAATTTTGGAAATAACGAAAGAAACAGGCTGCCAAATGGAACGTTCGGTAATCAGTGGGAAGGGAACTGGTTCGTTCGGCAAACGTTCCCTGCGTTGGTTTGCCCTTCAAACCCAGGCAGCCTTTGGAACGAAAGTCACTCGACGGCTTCCAATGGGCGACACGCGCGTGGCGACTATTTGGCTTCAGCAGGAAGACGCGGATTCCCAGGATTTAATGCGACTTTACCAAGTCTCTGGAATCCGTTTGGTCCTGGCAACGATAACCCACGACCAGCAGGAACGGCTGGATCAGCGCGAAGCGGCCGCGCAGATGGCATGTTCAATCGAAATGTTGCTTACAAAATATCCGATGCAACGGATGGGACTAGCAATACGATCCTGATGGGAGAACGCGCGAACTTTGATCCAGTTTTTGATCGTTGCGGTCCAGAAACGGGCTGGTCGACGACAATGATTGGTAATTGGGGTTGGATTTGGTTCGGTGCCGAAGGTAACGCGTTTTTGGGTACCGGCGTACCAATCAACTTCAGAATTAGAGACTGCATACAGTACCGTGATCAAATTCGATACGAAGATCGAATCAATGCGTTCGGTAGCATGCATACAGGTGGTTGCAATGTGACCCTCACCGATGGTTCTGTAAGATTTTTGAGCCAAAGCATTTCCCCAATAACCTTCAACGCCTTGGGCTCGCGAGCTGGTGGGGAAGTGTTCGAAATGCCAGATTGATCTTCAAATCTACTTCAGGTTTAGAAGCTACCCTATCGTATCAACGGCAGAGAGCATTGTTCTCTGCCGTTGTTTTTGTAAAGTCATTTAATCACGAGGAAACGAAAGCTCAGATATGCGAGAAAGTCTACGATCACCTTTTTTATGGTGTACTGTTGTTTTGTTGCTAGGTTCGATGGGTTGTGATTCCGGTCCGAAAGTTGCCGAAGTCTCCGGAACGATTACGCTCAATGATGGAAAGCCATTGGAACTGATTCATGTCGAGTTCTGGTCCGAAGGCGGTCCACGGTCTTGGGGGAAAACAGACGAGTCTGGTAAGTTTACGCTCAAGCTAGATGCAGAAGACTCCAAAGACGGCGCTATTGTTGGAAAACACAAAGTGCTTCTCCGAGACACTTGGCCACTCAAGGACAACAAATTGGGTGAAGGTGGAGAATGGATCGATAATTCAAAAGGAAAAAAGCCTCGAATTCACTCCAAATACTACGATGAGGGAGCAACTCCTCTTTCGTTCGAAGTGAAAGCTGGCGAGAAGAACAACTTCGAAATCAAGTGTGATCCAGCGTCAAAGTAAACGGCATCGCCAAATATTCTCTACGCGTCGAATTCTGTCATTGATTTCTCTCAGCGGATTTCCTCTGCATATCGAAAGCGAAACGAGGTTCATCTGGATAGATGAACCTCGTTCTATGAATCGTGGAAACTGAACGTGGACTAGTATTCACCGACGACGTTTCCATCGGCCATCCGTTCGTGCTTAAACAGGTTGGACCATCAATCATTGTGCTTACAGTTCTGACAGACCCGTCCTCTTATGCAAAGTTGACGATCCGAGGATGGTCGCTTGAGAATTCGTAGTAGTTGTCTTCTCCCAGCAACCACGTAGTCGAGGATGGAAGAGTGGATGCAGAAATCCAAAACATGGTGTATTGAGCCAGATTCCATGGGATTGTTGCACTCGCACATAGCGTTGCAGGAGCCGCAGCAAACCATCGCAAGTCTTCGCCACTGGCGGCCATCTGTTTGTAGGGCGAAGAACGCTACCATGATTATTCGTTAGAATTCGTGAATAGAATTCGATGCTTCAATAGCAGTCATAAGCAGCGTGAATCAAACGCCGATGCCACGTCGATCTTCGAATACTTCATCGCGATCCCGAAATTAGAAAAGCAGATGAGCAAAAAGCGAAAACGAAAACCTTCGGCGATGCGAAAGAATCGCAAAGAACAAAAGGAAAAAGGGAACAAGCATTGGCACCCCTACACGGACGCCTTTACGGCATTCCTGGCCGAAGACTACGCAGCTGTGCATGACCTGGAAATGCGGGAACAATTCGGGGATGACTGGGCGAATCCATCGTTCAGCAGCGATAGCGATGGACTATTCGTTGGAGAAGTTGCTTTGTTCTACGAAGAGTACGATTGCGACGCGGAGAGCACGACGTAGGACACGATCTGAGACGACTTTTGGCGGCTAGCTTCGAAATTGCCTACTTTCGAATTTTCGCAGAATTGCAATAATATCTCGGTTTCCAGGTCTCTACATCCTTGATCCAGGAAACACAATGGAAGACAAGCTTGCTTATAAAGGCATCACCTTTGACGATGTCTTGCTCGAGCCCCGATTCTCGGAGGTGCTCCCGTCTGGCGTCGATGTCAGTACGCAATTGACATCCAAAATCCGCCTGCAGATTCCGTTTTTGTCTTCCCCGATGGATACGGTCACGGAGAGCGATATGGCCATCGCTCTTGGCAAAGTAGGTGGTCTGGGGGTGATTCACAAAAACATGAGCGTTGAAGCTCAGGCCGAAGAAGTCACCAAAGTGAAGCGATCTGCGAATGGCATCATTCTCGATCCTGTTACGCTGTTGCCGACCGAAAGCGTTTCGCAAGCACAGGATTTGATGCGAAAACAAAACGTCTCGGGTGTTCCGATTACAGAGAAAGATGGAAAATTAGTCGGAATACTGACGCGTCGCGACTTAAAGTTTCTCGAATCCTCCGATCTTCCCATTTCATCGGTGATGACCAAAGTTAATTTGGTCACGGCACAGGGGAATGTAACGCTTGCGGAAGCTGAGCGAATTTTAACGGATAAAAAGGTGGAGAAACTTTTGCTGGTTGACGATGAATACAAACTAACGGGCATGATCACGATTAAGGACATCGACCAGATCAAAAGTTACCCAAATGCTTGCAAAGACGAGCTGGGTAGACTGCGAGTCGGTGCCGCGATTGGAGTGTTCGACCTAGAGCGAGCCGAGCAGCTTATTCGCCGAGGGGTGGATGTGTTGATTGTGGACTCTGCTCATGGTCACTCTTCGAACGTGATCGAGACCGTGAAGCAGTTGAAGCGTCAGTGGACGATCGACGTGATTGCTGGAAACGTAGCAACGTTTGAAGGCGGTCGCGATTTGGCCAAAGCTGGTGCGGATGCCGTCAAAGTAGGGATCGGACCAGGATCCATATGTACGACGAGAGTGATATCAGGTGTTGGTGTTCCGCAAATCACCGCCATATATCAAACAACAAAGGCTTGCGAAAAAGCAGGTATACCGACCATCGCCGATGGTGGAATCCGTTTCAGCGGAGACATCACCAAGGCCATCGCAGCAGGAGCTGCATGCGTCATGATCGGTAGCTTGTTCGCAGGACTTGCCGAGAGTCCAGGACGAACCATTCTCTACCAAGGCCGAACATTCAAGGCTTACCGTGGAATGGGATCGCTGGGTGCGATGGTCAAGGGTTCAAGTGAACGATACCGCCAAGGATCTCAGGATCAACTGTCCAAGTTGGTACCCGAAGGCGTAGAGGGCCGAGTGCCGTTCAAAGGACCATTGGCCGATTATGTATATCAATTGGTTGGCGGGCTTCGAGCTGGGATGGGTTACTGCGGTACCCAGACCATCGCTGAGCTTCGCAAGGATGCACGTTTCATACAGGTCTCAGCCGCTACGGTCCGAGAGAATCACCCACATGACATCGCAATCACTCAGGAAGCACCGAACTACAGCTCCGAACTCTCCAGCTCGGGAGAACTTTAGTCCCTCGCTCGGATGGATTCGCGTCGCCTTTCTTTCTTCATTGCCAATCGGGCTCGCCATCAGTTCGCAGTCCGATGCACAACAAACGTCAGCTTGGTCGCCTCAACCGTTTGTCAAACCTGCAACCGATTCGATTCCAAAGAATAGCTTGCGACCCGATTCGGCAAGTGATACGTCCAGCCAAGTTGCTCGCTGGCGCAAGGTCGAGCGAGCACCCGAGCAAGTCTCTAACTCCTACGCACAGACTCTGAATCAAGAACCGCCAAGGGAGCAGCCCGCAACCTCGCAAGTTTCGAACTCGCTCGTGATTCGTCAACCATCGAATCCATCGACGCAACGGCTTGCACTAGAAAAAGCTGCAAACGAACAGGGTCAAGGTTCGCTCCAATTGAATCCAGCTTCGGGATGGTCGCCCAGAATTGCTTCGTCTAACACAGCCAGGAGTGAACCAGCAAAGCTTCCATTCGATAACAATGTTCGGTTCGCCAGCTACGAGACGACCGCTACGGTTGCACCTTCACGGACGACTGAAAAAACCGAACCCCTGGGATCATCGGATGGGATGTCTTGGAGGCCACACAGTAGTGAGATTCCGACTCGAAAACGATTGAGTCCCGCGGAAGCATCGTCGCGTCGGTCCGCATCCAGCGGAGTCCAAAGGGCTTCGTATCAAGAGGAAGCAGCAGCGAATGGAATCAATTTGCCTCAAGCTCCTACGGTGATGCCGCAACTGCCAGAAGCGAATGGACTCAATCGCTTACCCTCCTCGCCACCCTCGCTGGAAAGGAGTTCCATGGTGCCACAAGATTCGGGAATCTCGCCGACACAAAAGTCCTTACTTGATACGCTGTCGAAGGAACCGCCATCGAGACCATTTCTCGACTCTCCTTCCGATCAAATGAACTTTGAAAATAAGAACGATGATCTCAGAGACATGCCAATGCCTTCGCGCAAACGCGTTAGCATGCCATCGACAGCAGACTGCGATACGATTCGCCAATCCGTTGAGTCATCAGACATCACACAGATTCGCGTCGACACCTCACCAGCATTCGTGGAAGGATATGAAAGCGACAGAAGAACCAGACGCAAAGATACCTTTTTACAAAATGCAGCAATAAGGTTGTGGTACAACGCAGACGGTGTTCAAGTTGCCGAGGGTCGATTGGTAGACATCGTCTATGGATCCGTCGTGCTCGAAACTGGTAACGGATCGCGAACCACATACTTACTGAACAAACTGAGCGACGCCGATCAAGTCTATGTGTCGGAGTCATGGGGCATTCCGTTCACTTGTTCGATGGGAGATGGTTCCTTTGACGCTCGCAATTTTACCGCGACCACCATGACATGGAAGGCCTCGGGTGCATGTCACAAGCCATTGTACTTCGAAGAAGTGCAACTCGAACGATACGGCCACGAATGGGGACCATTGGTTCAGCCAGCCATCTCCAGTTTGAACTTCGTCAAAAATGCTGCACTACTGCCGTATAAGATGGGTATCCATCCGATGAACGAATGCCAGTACTCGCTTGGATATTATCGACCTGGTTCGTGTGCTCCATGGACTGTTGGACCGATTCCGATCAGTTTACGCGGTGCGGCAGTACAAGCAGCAGCAGTCTCAGGTGCTGCATTGGCTCTTCCTTAGTCGAGCGAAAAATAATGGCACAGGACGGGGCACCTGTTCCGTCTGGAAAGCATAACGGGGCTGACGCACCGATCAGTTGACTACATTTCGAGAAGTGTTGACTCAGTGTCTAATCAATCGCAATGTCCGCAAAGGATGATGCGACCGGACCTGAGTAAGTCTCCAAGAGTGGTTTGTTGTTGGGGCGGACACTCGCCACAACTTGAAACCCAGCATCCATTGCCGCCATCAGTTCTTCCGCGATATCGGAGACAAACAGAATGGCAGAGGATGGTATCTTCATCGCTTGCGCGATCGAGGCGTAACTGCTCGACTCGCGTTTGGGGCCAGTAGTAGTATCAAAGTAATGGCTTAGCAGTGGAGTTACATCGCCATGGATAGTGTGACCAAAAAAGAGTTGTTGTGCCAGAATGCTACCTGACGAATAAATGGAGATCATCTTTCCGGATGCTTTCCACTTCTCCAGAGCAGGCAATACGTCATCGAATAGTTCGGCGCGCATCGCGCCGGATTCGAAGCCATCTTTCCACACCAAGCCTTGGATCGCTTTGAGACCAGTGGACTTGCTATCGCTTGCCATCAATTGGTGTAGATGTGTCATTAGCGTTTGCTGAGCTTGATCCATAGAACTACCAAGCCATGCTTGTGGATCTTGGTTGGCATCAGCACACACCTGCTGAATTGCCACTTGAACGGCTGATTCATTCCAGTGCATCTGCAAGAACGAAGCCATGTTTTGTTGCGCGTAAGGAAACATCACGTCATAAACAAAGCGGATGTCGGAAACCGTACCTTCGATATCGAGAAGGACAACGCTAATCCCGGAGAAGGATGCGGTGGGAAGACTGCTCATCAGCTAGATCTTTGTTTGGAGGCAATTAGTCAATACACAAGAACGATAATGGAATCCAGTCAACCGCGAAAGGCTCACTGAACTGTAGCTTGGGACCATCGTCTCGAGCTGATGGATTTTGCTCGAAGTGCTTGGTCCAGCCGACTCTGACTTTGTCGGCAGTCTCTTGTCAGTCCATAAAAAAAGCCCGGGTTTCCCCAGGCTCGGTGTTTTTCAGATAGTTGAACGCTTCTTTACGCGTAAACTACTCGCGTGGGCGAATAGCGCCGGTGAGTCCGCTGTAATCAACACGGTCATCCGAGTGCCACAAAGGCTGCCCGAGTTCGACGCGACGACGGAGGACTTCGATCTTCTCTTGCGAACCCGCAGGTGCGTCGGTTGGCAAAAAGTAGTTATCGACGATTGGGTCGAAGTCTTCGTCATGACCGTACTTGAGAATTGCTTCAAAAACGTTCTTGCACAAATTACTCATTAATTAATTGCCCTCCCATAGTTTCCATTGATCGCGGGAACATGCCAGTCCTGCCCGCACTCTCAGGGATAGAATGGACTCCCATTCCGAGAACTTCGCCGGTGACTGCTACACTCCAACCGCGACTAACGGCTATTTCACCCGCAAAAATTCTTCATAAATTCTCCCAACATGCCTAGATTATTGACATGGAGCAACCAAAGTCAAGGAAATTCTTGGTCCACTTTGCCGCACACCCTCTTGCAGGTTCTTGCAAATTCGAGCAGCTAAACTCTAACGCGCTTTGACTCGCTAAAATCGTTTTGTTTCCAACCCACCCTCCCCACAACATCGCGTGAGTTAAGGTTCCGCAATGCATCCATAAAGTGACTATCGCCACCCGCAGTACGTTAAATTACGGGTTGATCGATGAAAGAATTAACTGGTAACGACATCACAGAGGAAATGAGAGAACATGCCACACACTGGTTTTACGAGAATATTTGAGAATTGGATTCTTAAACAAAGTACTTGGACATTTCAAAGAGTGGCTCCCGCTGTTGGTGTCGCGGTTGCCATCGTATGGACAAGCTCCACATCGCTAGCTCAAGAACAAACTTCGGACATCGACGCGAAGTTCTCCTCGTCCAATCAGCGTTTAACCCCCATCGGAAAGCAGATCGATTTGCCAGGTCTTCGACCACAAGTGGTGGCTATCTCGCCCACCGATCGATTGCTGGTGACATCCGGCAAAACGAGCAAACTGATCGTTATCGATCCCGACACCGGCAATGTCTTGCAACGGGTCGATCTCCCCTCCAACGAGCAAACGGAGCTCCCGGATATCGCATCCGCGAATATCCTCAAACCAGATGCAAAGGCCATCGCTAGCTACACCGGTTTGGTCTTCTCGCGTGATGGCAAATGGATCTATCTGAGCGACGTCAACGGGTCGATCAAAGTGTTTCGCGTTTCCGAGAATCGCGAAGTCCAACCCGCCTATACCATTCCGCTCCCGCCGGCGAACGCTCCTCGTCGCAAACAAGAAATCCCAAGTGGTCTCGCGTTCAACGATGATGGTACCAAACTCTATATCTGCGGCAATCTCTCCAATCAACTACTGGAATGGGATGTCGCCGAGCGCAATATTACTCAGAAGTGGGACGTCGGCGTGGCACCTTATGATGTCTTGGTTCATGGTGACAAGGCATATGTTAGCAACTGGGGCGGACGGCGACCGCAGGCTGGCGACCTCACGGGACCCGCAGGTCGAGGCACCGAAGTCCGCGTCGACAATGTTCGATATATTGCCAACGAAGGAACTGTCAGCATCATCGATTTGAAATCGAATGCCACCAAGGAAGTTCGCGTCGGCTTGAGCCCTAGCGATTTAGAGATTTCACCCGACCACGATTATGTCGTGTGCGCGAACTCCAATAGCGATACGCTGTCGATTCTTTCGCTCGCCAATGACACCGTGATTGAGACGGTTCACGTCAAACAATCGCCATCCGATCTGTTTGGCGCTTCGCCCAATGCGCTCGCCTTTAGCGCAGATGGCAACCGGCTCTACGTCGCTCACGGAACACAAAACGCAATAGGCATCGTCGACTTTGATCCAGAAGATGCAGGAGACACCAAGCTAATCGGCTTGCTTCCCACAGGATGGTATCCAGGTGCATTGGCTTTGGATGCCAAGAGCAATTCGATATGTGTTGCCAACATCAAAGGGATTCCTGTGGATCCCGTCAAGAAAGAGAAATCTGCGGGCTTCAATTCCCACCAGTACCATGGCTCGATCGGTATCGTTCCAATTCCAGCCGACGATCTGTTGCCATCTCTATCAGAACGAGTTGCGAAAAACATTCGATACGCGGGCATGAAGGAAACCGCATTGCCACCTCGTCCCAACCAACCGGCTCGCGCTATCCCAGAGCGAATTGGTGAGCCCAGTTTGATCGAACATGTCGTCTATATCATCAAAGAGAATCGAACGTACGATCAAGTACTCGGGGATATCCCCGGCGGGAATGGTGATCCAGGTCTATGCATCTTTGGTCGCGACATTACTCCAAACCAACATGCGATGGCAGAGCAGTTTGTCTTGCTCGATAACACGTACTGTTGCGGTATCTTGAGCGCTGACGGCCATCAATGGAGCACCACTGCAATGAGTACGGCCTACATGGAGAAGAGCTTCGCTGGCTTCCCAAGAAGCTATCCAGACGGGATGGGGGAAGATGAAGCGGACGCGCTAGCTTACTCGCCGGCTGGTTTCATTTGGGACAATGCTATTCTGCACGGAAAAACACTTCGTAACTACGGAGAGTTCATGAAGCCGAAAGTGCGATGGCGAGACCCAAATCAAAAAGGCAAACCAAACTACATGGCTTGCTATCGAACTTGGCGGAAAGAAACAGACGAGGTTATTCTCGAATCGGAACCTGCCATCGAAAGCATTCGCCCCTATTCTCCGACCGACTACGTTGGTTGGTCGATGGAGGTACCCGACCAATACCGCGCGGACTTCATCGCCAAGGAGTTGAAGGAGTACGAAGCCAAAGGTAGCTTTCCTAACATGGTCATCATCTGTTTGCCCAACGACCATTCTAGCGGTGCATCCCCTGGGCTCCCGACTCCTGCTTCGAGCATGGCTGACAATGATTTGGCCGTCGGAAAAATTGTAGATGCGTTGAGCCATTCCAAGTTTTGGCCAAAGATGGCAATCTTCTCGATTCAAGATGATCCGCAAGCAGGTTGGGACCACGTGAGTGGATATCGTACGACTTCGTATTGTGTGAGTCCGTACACTAAACGAAAGACTACGGTAAGTACTCGCTACAACACTACGAGTATCTTGCGAACGATGGAACAGATCCTTGGATTGCCTCCGATGAATCAATTCGATGCGAGTGCTGTACCTATGTTCGATTGCTTTACGGATATTCCGGATTTCAAACCGTTCGATGTTTTGCCCATCAGCATTCCGCTCGATCAGTTGAATCCGCCTAAACAAGCGTTGCTCGATCCGGCCAAGCGATCGTTGGCGGAAGCGTCTGAGAAAATGGACTTTTCGCAAATGGACAAAGCTCCTGAAGATTTGCTCAACCGAGTTTTGTGGGCAACCATGCGACCGAACGATCCATTTCCAGAATGGGCCATTTCCAAATTCGAGGATGACGACGATGATGATGAGGCTGGCGAACAGTAATTCGATTCGCGTACGTCTCTTATCCTATGTTTGATATCCCTGAACTTCGGCCAACCTCATCTTCTC
>JAJTID010000147.1 GCA_021300155.1 Pirellula sp. | reverse complement strand
GCCTCGACATCCAGCTTCACACACTCCACTGTCCATGGAGAAGCTAACCCAAGTATCTGCTGATATAACTCTTTGTCCTGCATCGACGATCTCCTTCGTCGCAGATTTTACCAAATCCACAGTAAAACCGGATGGACCAAATAAGGACTCTGTTTGCCTCGTCTGCGGGATTTACCGTATCGAGCATTAGAAAGGCATTCAACGAATCGATTGCAATCTGTTCGTGGTCCAAGTGTGTCGGTACTCGAGATCGGACGAATTGTTGAACACAACAAAGTGTTCTCTCAAAGTCTCGGGTATCCTGAAATGGAATAGTTTCAAAAAACGTCTTCATGAAACCCATGCTCCAATGTTGAGGCATAAATACCTAAGTACTGCTTCCAGTCGGGCTGAATGCGTTAGCGAGATAGAGAGCCTGTCGATCGAGTAACAACGCGTGTTAACGCTCGATTGTTGCGAATTGCATTCGTGTTTCGATCATCGAGGACCTGAGGCGAGTTACACCACAGCCGAGAGAAACCTCGTCCAAGACATGACAAACGGCACTGCTCAAGAGAGTGCCAACAATTTGGGCATTTGGGCATTTGGGCATTTCCTTTTGCGTTTTTTCAGTAATGGTTCCAGCATTCAAGTGGCAACCAAGCGAAACAACCAACGTACGATCAACCGCACTGCCGATGATTAGAGCGTTCTTCGGAAACACTGCAATCAAATTCGTTGCAAAATTCACAACAAACTATGCCCGGAAAATCAGAAGATTTTTGTCGCACGCCTAGATGTATGAAAAAAAGGAAACAAGGAGATGCACAGCGATTGAGGTGGCCCGATCGGAATTCAGCACCGAATCATAGACTATCGGCTCTTGAACTGCGGCTCATGGAGAGTTTGTCTTCTCAACAACAGTAAGTGCGCAGCCAGGACGGCAGTATCGGAAAGTGAGGAAGGCCGCGTCGCTTGAACAGTCTCTGTCACTGCGAATCCTGCTGACGATTGGCCCGCGCACGATTGAAACGATGAAGCGAGCGGGTGGACATGCAATCGCCATCGAAGCCGGCAAAACCATCTTAATCGACCGCGAAAAAACCTTGAACGACGCCCACCGCGCCGGCATTGTTATCGTCTCGCAACCAAGCTAAACCCAAGGCTACTACGCTGCTGGTCAGCGTAGGGCCATAGCCGTAACCAGACATCGGGTCCGTATCGAACGGCATCGCACGGAACCTGACCAGCATCCTACGTTGAAAAGCACCGCTGTGATGTGTGAACTCACCTTCTCGCGGCTGGTTCTGGCTACAGTCCCACGTTGACGAGCAATGTGGTAACGAGGAAGACAAAGGCACGGTCTGGAAAAACCCAACGGTGCCAAAGCTCACCGGTGCCAGGGGTGTGCATACCTCAGGCATGTGCCATACCGATCGATAAGCAGCTTGGAAGGCAATCTGAAATCATGAAAAACTTCCTACATCGTTTACGAAACCTTTTGGCTTCCCCCGAGTTTTGATTATCGCAGATTACCAAATATCTTGAATCCAATATGCTGTAGCTTTTTCAATCTGCACGTCACCTTGAGCGGGGTCAAGGTAATCAAGAGTAACTATCCCATCTACAAAGTGATCATCCGTCCCCTCCACCGTCTGATAACCTGGTGTCGCAACAGCCACATTATCAGTCATACCTGCGGGAATCACTTTCATCGTAATGGAAATAGAAAGTCCTTTAGCACCGGAAACGCTTGCATACATCATCGCATCACAGTCTGTAACGCCTGCAGTGATAGATGCAAATGCCCCGCATTTCAGTAATGCTCCTGGGGTGTACGCGGTGCACCCCCAGTCGTGCATGGGAGAAACATGGCCACCATCAAAAAACTCAGCAAATGTGTTGACGGTATGGGGATCTGCAGGCGGGTTAGGAAGCGGTGGCAAAGCCATTACGAAGCTTAAGACTACAAACAATACACTCGCAATCATTTTCTAATCCTTCATTCCAATGCGAAGACTAAATTTGGATCACTCAACTCCTTCGCAGTTGACCTGAATGATCTGTGCTAACGTCGACTTCTGATGTTTGTCTAACCTATCCGAGAGGCCTAACAAACACTTTTTGATACTCTCGTGCTCTGCCGCGATGACGAGGCGTTGATGCTCTGGCATCATCTTTAGAATTGCATCGGCTTGTGACTTCGATATGCCAAGTGTTTTTCCAAGGTAGCCTTCGCTCATGGACTTATGAATGCCAACTCGAAACGCTTCATATCGAAATGCCAATTGCTTAACTCGCAACAACTGCTTGTCATTCAGCATACTACTTACCCACGCTGGATCGGCCATCGATCGTGAGGCCTTCTTGAACGAACTGATCTGTTCATTAGAAAGCATAAGTTCATGGGCAACATCCTGGCGCTGCAGGAGTATAACGCATTCTCTGAGCACATCGGGATTGGGAATGACCGGCTTTCGGCCCATAGCTGTGAAAGCCCTATGCATACTCTTCTCTTGCTCCGTTTCAAAAAACTGAAAGTCATTGCCAACGGACTTTTTCCAGAGTTCTTGCTGTTCGGCTGATATCTAGGAAACTATGTCAGATTCAATTTTCTTTCCAATGGATATCATCTCAGATTGCCGCTCTTTTTCCAGCAAATCGAGTTTATCCTCAATCAATTGATACTGCCCTTCGCTGAGTCCAAGCTCCTCGCCAACAAATCCCTTCAGCAATGCTTCTCGAATCCCCCATCGCTTTACTTCGACAAACAGAGTTACAAATCGAAGTTTGTCTCGCTGGACCGGATCAATCATTGCAAGTGCTATTGCTTCCCTCGCAGCCACGACGTTTCTTGCCGTTGCGCGCACTTGATTTCGATCAAGCATTGCAATTTCTGCTTCAGAACTAAAGCTCACACTGTAAGATCCGGGAGTCCCACCTGTATCTCTAAGTAAGTCGTCTACCCACTTGGATTGCTCATCATCTAATTTGAGGTATTTCTTCACCGAGTCGTGGCGAACAAAGGCAAGACAAGCAAGGAGGTTATCTGGATTTGGAGTCACGTGACCATTCGAGACAGATTCCGAATAGAAAGCTTGACCTAACATCCGTCCGTTTAACAGAAAACAGAAACTGACAAGCGTCTGGAAAACAAACAGCGTCTTCAAAACCTTTGCTTTCAGTTCGTGGCGTAAGATAGCGTTGCTCATTGTCTGCTCTCCGTTAAGGCAGAAGGACCAATCTCAACCGCTTCACTCGAGTTAAGAATGAAGATTCTTTCCAAAATATTGAAGTGCTCGTTTGGGCATATTTTTCGACAACCAATTTGGTGCATACGTATCTACGTTAGTCGGAACCACTCATTTATCTAATCGCCGTCTGCGCAGAATTGCGACATGGTTTGGTTGAATTTTTTTGGTTCAGATTCGAGAATACCCAAAATCAAGCCTCGCCATCGTTGCAAGTTTCGTTCGACGGTTCGAGCCGAAACACCAAGCTTTGTTGCGATTTCATGCATCGAATCTCCTTGCAAACGCCAGCGAATGATTGAGGCAGATCGCTTGTCGTTCTCATCAAGAATACCCAGAATGATATTCGTCATTTCATTGACCTGCACTAAATCCTCTTGTGTTGCTTGGGGCTGAGGGATCATTATCAGATCCTCATGGACTCTGGTCCGCGACCTTTTTAATCGCTTTGATGACCGGATCGAGCTTGCAACATGGCGCTTGATGATGCAAATAAGGACTCTGTTCGCCTCGTCTGCCGGAGTTACCGTATCGAGCATCAGAAAGGCGTTCAACGAATCGATTGCAATCTGTTCGTCGTCCACGTGGGCAGGTACTCGAGATCGGACGAATTGTTGAACACAAGAAAGTGTTCTCTCAAAGTCTCGGGCATCCTGAAATGGAATAGTTTCAAAAAACGTTTTCATGAAACCAATGCTCCAATGTTGAGGCATAAATACGTAAGTACTGCTTCCAGTCGGGCTGAATGCATTAGCGAGATAGAGAGACTGTCGATCGAATAACAACGCGTGTTAACGCTCGATTGTTGCGAATTGCATTCGTGTTTCGATCATCGAGGACCTGAGGCGAGTTACACCACAGCCGAGAGAAACCTCGTCCAAGACATGACAAACGGCACTGCTCAAGAGAGTGCCGACAATTTGTGGAAATGGCAGTTGAAAAAAAGGCCAGTCTGGCAGCCAAAAAGTCGGCCAGCCGATTGGGGGTGACTTGGGTCCGCCGGGGAGTTCGAGTATGTGGTTTTGCCACCTACACGGACGTCCTCGGAGAAAACCATGGTACTC
>JAJTID010000217.1 GCA_021300155.1 Pirellula sp. | reverse complement strand
TCACCGCTGACGATCCGTATTGCGGTGTCGATCTTGATGACTCAGCCGATGAGTCAACTAGCCAATTGCAGCCATGGGCTCAGCAGTTCGTTGATCGCCTCGATAGCTATACGGAGATCAGTCCTTCGGGTTCGGGTTTGAAGGTATTCATCAAAGCCAACAAGCCGGGCTCTCGCTGTCGTAAGGCGTACGAGGATGGTGAAGTGGAGATCTATGATCGCGATCGCTTCTTCACGGTTACTGGGAATCGTATCCCAAGCACTCGAAGTGAAGTCAATGTTCGCCAAGAGTCGCTCGATGCTGTTTATTCGCATGTATTTGGAAATGACGAACCTGGAACTAGCGCGACTCCATCCGCCAATCGAGGTCCGCAGCCAAGCGATAGCGGCTCGGTTTCGCTGAGTGACGACGAGATCATCGAGCTTGCATGTAAACGGCGCTCGACGGGCATTAAGTTTCAAGCTCTCTGGAATGGCGACTGGAACTCGTATTTCAATTCAGCTAGCGAGGCGGATTCATCCATCGTTTTCACCCTTGCCTACTTCACGAAGGATGCGGCTCAGATTGACCGCCTCTTTCGACGCTCTCAGTTGATGCGAGACAAGTGGGATCAGAAGCATGGCAATGAAAGCTATGGACAACGAACGATCGCCAAAGCCCTGAGCAAGGTCACGAAACAGTACGAGCCGAAGAAAAAACGTCCTGCCGCTCCCAAGCAAGGAAGCCAGCCTCCAGCAAACCTTGGTTTTCCAAAGTCTGCTATCGACTGGGATTTCAAGAGCGATCAGACCGAAAACGCGATGGCTGTGGAGTTCATCGACGGCAACCAAGCCAAACTGCGTTACGTGCCATCGTGGAAGAAATGGCTCGCCTGGGACGGAAAGCGATGGAAGGTCGACATCGATCAAAGTCGAACGACTCGATTGGCGCGGAGGCTAGTCCGCAACTACTGGGACCGATTACTGACCATTCAATTAGAGAAGCAACAGAAGGAGTGGGCGGACTTTTGTCGCTGGGCCAATCGCAAGACCACGATCGAAAACGTCGTATCTCTCGCCCGGTGCGATGCAAGGACGACGATTGATCACGAGTTGCTGAATCAGAATACTTACTTTCTGAATTTGCAGAACGGAACTCTCGATTTGTCCACACGGGAGTTTCGCGATCATCGTCAGACGGACTCGATCACGCAGATTGCAAACGTTGCGTACGATCCCAAAGCTCAATGTCCCAAGTGGCGAGCGTTCATCGATCTGATCTTCGGTAGTGACGATGAAGCCAAACGCTACATCCAGGCGTTGCTGGGATATTCGTGTTCTGGGGATGTCGGCGAACATATCCTGCCGATCTGCTACGGCTCCGGTGCCAACGGGAAATCGACCTTATGGAATGCAATCGTCGAACTGCTTGGCGACTACGCCATGCTCGCACCTAGCAAACTGCTGTTGGGCACAACGAACGAACACGACACCGTCATTGCATCGCTCTACCAGCGGCGTTTGGTGGCCATCAGCGAGCCCGACGAAGGTTCGAAGTTGCGTGAAGCCCGCGTCAAAGAGCTAACTGGCGATGAGCAAATCACCGCTCGGCGGATGCGTGAGGATTACTGGAGCTTTCGGCGGACACATAAGTTCTGGCTTAGTACAAACCATCTGCCGCAGATCAACGGTACCGACGAAGGCATCTGGCGACGCATCAAGCTGATTCCGTTTCGAGTGGACCTTCGCCAAGTTACCGAGCCCATCCCTGACTATCACAAGCTGCTGGTCGGCTAGGAAGGACCAGGGATCTTGAATTGGCTCCTTGATGGCTTCAAAGACTGGCGAGCCAACGGCTTCATCGAGCCGCAATCGGTCATCGATGAAACCAAAACGTATCGAGGTAGCTCGGATGAACTGGGACGCTTTATTAGCGATTGCTGTGAGGTTTCACCCGAGCTCGTAGCCTCCTCATCGGAGCTTTTTGAGGCCTATCGCAACTGGGGTGGGCAGCAATCTCAGACGCGATTTTCGACCTCAATGCAGTCTCGATTTAACTGTGCGACTCGCACCTTCGGACCGTACCGAAACAAGCGCGTTTTTGAGGGCTGCGCGCTCTCAAAAGTGGTTGAAATGGAGCAAACAGAGCATGCTTAAAAACCCTCAAAAACATTGGGATTTTGCCAAGTGCGCAGGGTTGCGCATGGTTATTTCGTTATCTGCCATGCGCGCACGCGCATGGAAAACAACCAAAATACCCTCCGCAACCCTGCGCACTCGACTGATTCATGAGCATTTTGCCACCCATGGTTCGAGTCTAGTTCGGTGCCCTGAACAGGTCGCGAACTATCGAGTTCTCTCTGATGCACTTTGGCATACATCACTCTGTGGTTGCAGACGAACTCCGAAGCTGCTCTGCGATCGCATTTAGTCTTTGTCGTTAGTCACCCATTCCCCGTTCGTAGGAAACAAATCAATGAACCAAATCAGCCGGATCGAACAGGCTCGCCGAGATGCAAAGCTCCGCCAGGAGTTGGAGGATCGCTTTAACGCCATTCGCAAGGCTTGGGGGCTCGTCGAGCCAAGTCCCTACAACCGCGATCCAAAGTGGTTAAGGATCGCAGCCAGTCGCGCAGTCAAAGCAGGAAGGCTACCGCGTCATTTTGCTGGCGATTCCGTACTGACGAGGCTGTTTGACGCCGGCTATGGTCGCGCTATCGACCACCCAGCGATTGAAAGAGTGGATGTCATCCGACGAGTCATCCTTGAACCATACGAGTCCCGTTGCAGCATGGACACCGCTCGTCGTATGGCAGCCGAGATTGCCATTCTTCTCAAATGCGATGCGAGTGTCTCTCTGTGGAGCTGGCACTGCCCAGGCTCAACCATTCGCATCACGCTCGCACCGACGCCGACGTTTGCGCGTGTCGCGACCGTTGCACCACATTTGAATGAAATGGCCAGCCAGCAACAAGTCGCGTGAGAGGGCCAACAGTGGCCCCACGATGCGTCTGCCACTATGGCACGCAGGCAACAGAAAAGCTTTAGGTACTCCGGCCCCAGTGCCACAACTCAGGGACGTCGGAACAGCCGCAAGCATAGGCACAGTTTGTTACGTCGAATTGTCCGGATTTTAGGTACTTACACCAGCAAGAAAGGAAGCAATACATGTCAACAAACCAGGGAATGAGCCAACTGACGCCCGACCAACGACTGGCGGAAATCGCATCGTGCCTGGCGCAAGGCATCGTTGAATTGCACAAGCAAGGGCGAATTGGCATAAGCGCGAAAGAGTTTTCGACTGACTTGCCAGCTTCGCTTGACTTCGGTTCGGACTCAGGGCTCTCTGTGAACTCGGGTTCTATATCGGATTATTCACACAATTACGAAGGAGGAACGAATGTCGTTGAATGTGACTAAAGAGGTCGCTTTGCTCCAGCAGATGACTGTGGGACAGTTGCGTGAACGCTACTTGCAAGTGACTGGCGAAGCGACGCAGGCCGCCAATCGCAAGTGGCTCGTGCGTCGCATCATCTGGCGCATGCAGTCGATCGAAGAAGGCGGTTTGTCAGAGCGTTCAATCGCTCGAGCACGGGAACTCGCAAGCGGTGCCGACCTACGAACCACGGCACCCAAGCAACGATCGCTGCCAGCAGATGCCGACCGGCGCACACGTGTGTTAGCGTGTGGTCAGCTCGGGAACGTCAACTTGCCCCTGCCAGGCACTTTGATCACGCGGATGTACAAAGGTCGCCAGCTTCAAGTACGCGTCGTGACCGGCGGGTTCGAATACGAGGGAGAACTATTCAAATCGCTCAGCTCCGTTGCCAAGAAGATTACCGGATCACACTGGAGCGGCAACAAGTTTTTCAACCTCAGCGACAAGGAGGGTAACTGATGAAATCACGTACTTCAAGTGAACCAACTGGAAATGGCAGTTGAAAAAAAGGCCAGTCTGGCAGCCAAAAAGTCGGCCAGCCGATTGGGGGTGACTTGGGTCCGCCGGGGAGTTCGAGTATGTGGTTTTGCCACCTACACGGACGTCCTCGGAGAAAACCATGGTACTC
>JAJTID010000023.1 GCA_021300155.1 Pirellula sp. | reverse complement strand
GTAATCTCTTCTTCCATAGCAGAGACCACGGTAACGGTTGGTGGCTTCAAATCGGCTTTTGGTACAGATTTCGAACAACCGATAAAAAAGATGACCAACATCAGGCCTGTACCAGCATGTGGTAGCTGGAACCATGAAAACCTGACGGCTTCAAGTTGTCCGCAGCGGATATCCGAAAGTCGCATCATGAGATGATTGTTCAGAAAATAGAAGTCAAATGGAACACCAAAAGTAAAACCGCGAGCATTCTACACAGAATTTCGTTTTCTACCTGCCCCTTGAAGATGGACTCCGTCGAAATAGGCAATCGAAAAAACGACGGTTTAGAAAGTGGTTCGATGACCTTAGGATTTCCACATTTCTAAGTGCATAGAACCGGCGGATGAGTATGCAGATGCACTCCAGTTAAGCAAGCCAGGAATCGAGATGAGAAGCGACAAAGGTGTCGTCGTTGAGATGGGGATAGGCGGCATACACGCGATCGATCTCTTCCTGTTGTCCGGCACTGAGCGTCTCTTTCTCGTCTAGACACCAGATTCCCTCCAAGATCCTTTGACGCCGCAGCACTTCGTGAAGCCCTGCGATACAACCACGGAAACCATTCGCGCTGTCAAAAAACGCAGCGTTGCAGTCTGTCACTTCGATTCCCAGTCTCAATAAATCGAAGGTCGAATTTTCTTTCTTGCATTCTGTCAAAATCTCGACGGCACCTTTTGTCCAAACGGACCAATGCCCTAACAATCCGCCAACGATGCGACGCTCATCCCCATGGAAGCGAAAGGGGGTTACCAAGTCTGCAACAATGTTGTCGTCATTGCCCGTATACAAGGCTATATCATCGCGACCTGCAGCCATGACCGCACGTACGACATCGATTGTCTGATAACGATTGAAAGGTGCAATCTTGATAGCAACCACATTTTCAATCTCGGCAAATTGTCTCCAGAACGCATAGGAAAGAACGCGACCTCCGACACTTGGTTGAAGATAAAACCCAATCACGGGAACGATCGACGCTACGGCACGGCAATGTTCCAACAACTCGTTGTCCTTGGCATGCTTCAGTGAGGCCAAACTCAGCAACGCGGCGTCGTACTGTAGGTTTACCAACAACGCCGCCTCTTCTGTCGCTTGCTTAGTTTCCCCGCAAACACCTCCGATCCTTACTATAGGGTTATTGTGATTGGTACTTCTTTGTAGTTCTTCGGCTGCCAACTCTAAAACGGGTTGGAACAATCCGTGCCTCGGATCGCGAATAGCGAACTGTGTCGTGTGGACGCCAATCGCCAGCCCGCCCACTCCCGATGCGATGTAGTAACGCGTAAGAGCACGTTGGCGACGTTCATCGAGCTTGCGGTTCTTCGTAAGTGCCAGCGGATGAGCAGGGATCGCAACACCTTGCCGCAATTGAGCGTGCCAATCGTTTGCCGTGGACGATTCGTTCATAGCTTCATCGCGTAATGGATCTGACGGCCAGCTTCGACAAAGCCGCACGAGGGATACAGGTGTTGCCCGATTGGATTGTTGACCATAGTTTCGATCATCACAAAGGCCATACCTTGTTCTCGAAGATAATCGACTGCATATTGAATCAATGCCCGACCGACTCCCTGGCCACGTTGACGTGAATCGACAGCAAGATTCGGGATCCTCCCCTTTCCTGCTTCTCGGTCGATGCGGGTGGAGATGTATCCTAGGATTGTTTCTCCTTCGACCGCAACGAAAACTCCGGTCGGGTTGGCTTCGCAATCCTCATCTACATGCCGTGCTTTTCGCCACTTCCAATCGTGGCCCGCCAAAACGCCAAGTTGGTTCTCTACGTTTTGATCAATCGCGATTCCTTCAAAGCCTTCGATGGTGATTCTTCGTAGCTCGGGGAGATCGCCAGGTTGAAAAAGTCGAATGTCCATGAACCAATCCATGCCTAGAAGAACAAAATGGAGACAGTGTAAATGGAAGAGAACTCAGAACGTGCCGTCGGTTACTTCGAAATGAGTCGGCTTCCCCAGCGATGGTCCACCACATTGAATCCAATGCGCCGTAGCCTCGATCATCTCGTTCCATTCTACCGTCGGAGGGCCAGAGAGTGTGTAGGACTGGGATGCATCCCAAATCCAAGCCTTGGGCTCTTCGGCACCTACAAATTGTGGCTCTACACCAAAGAGTTTACCGAATTGCGACGCTATCTCACGAACGGCATGTCTTTCGAGCCCTGTTACATTAAGCGGAGTAGGCGGGCAAGAAGTGTATCTTAGGGACTCGATTGCTCTGGCGTTGGCATCTCTTTGCCAAATCCCTTGGACCCACCCCATACTGACGTCGACAGGTATCTTTTGCGCGACTTTCTGAGCGATATCGTGAAGGACTCCGTATCGCAAATCGATGGAATAGCACAACCGAAACATCGTCATCGGAGTGTGGTGTCTCGAGGAATAGTACGAAAAGATTCGCTCGCGTCCTACACAGGAATTTGCATAGTCACCCGGCGGCAGCAATGGGGTATCTTCTGCGGCCCCGCGCCCTTCCACTGGCATCAATGGATACACGCATCCTGTGGAGAAAACCACGATTCGACTTTTTGCAAAGTGTTCCGCCGCGATGGCAGGAACCAATGTGTTCATTGCCCAGGTTAACTCGGGTTGGCTCGATGTGCCAAACTTCTGCCCCGCCATATAGATCACGTTGGGAACTTGTGGCAGCTGTTGCACCGATTCTCGAGATAGAAGATCGCACGCGATCGTCTCAACCCCAGCCTGACTCAATGCCGACTTTGCTTGCTCGCTCGAGTAACGTGAAACCGCAATCGCTTTCCTGCCTGACTGCCCGATCTCATCGAAGCCGCGTCGAACCATCCTCGCTAACGTAGGGCCCATTTTCCCTCCAGCGCCCAAGATGATGATGTCACCATCGATCTCGCGAAGTGTTGAAAGAACTCCTGGCGTTGGACAACTCAATTCATCGTCAAGTTGGTCGACTGTTTCGATTCGTTTCAAATGAGCTCTCCTATACTACGCAAGTCTCCATCACTATGTACCCAAGACAACATCCTGTTCGCTAGAACTTGGTTTCTCAAGGCTATCCGAGATTTTCTTTGATCCATCTGGAACGGTTTCGTACGACGGCGCTGGTTCCCAATGCCCTGCTTTTTGTTCCTCCGTCAACGCAACAGTCGCGTATAACTGGTAAAGGAAGGGCACCATCAAGAGGACCAGCATTGTGGATGCCAGCAATCCAAACGCCAGGCTAGTTGCCATCGGTATCAGCACTTGTGCTTGAAACGATTTCTCAAGCAGCATGGGCGCTAATCCAGCGATTGTCGTCACGCTTGTAAGAAAGACAGCCCTCAAACGCCGGGAACCAGCCTCCATCAAGGCATCATGAATTGGCATTCCACCTTTATTGCATTGATTGATAAAGTCCACCAACACAATCGAGTCGTTGACGACCACACCAGCGAGCGTCACCATTCCGAACATGCTGAACAGCGTCAGTGGCAAGCCCATCAAGGCATGTCCGTAGATTGCTCCTACGATTCCAAAGGGGACGATCGCCAAAATGATTAAAGGTTGCAAATAAGAGTTGAACTCGAATACCAGCAACAAGAACATCGAAGCCATCGCAAGTGCGAAACCAATCACAAGGCTGGCGAATGATTCTGCCGTTTCTTGTTGCTGTCCTTCCCATCGAAATCGAAGTCTAGGATACTTCTCCAAAAGTTTCGGAACGAGATCTGCCTTGAGCGATGTGGCAACGAGCGTTGCATTTGCCACGGCAGTGTCAAGCTCAGCACTCACCGTAATAGCTCTTAACTGATCGAGACGGTTGATCTCCGAGTACCCGCGCGTAACGGTGATATCAGCGACCTCCATGATCGGCCGTTCGATATTGTCTTTTCCACGAATACGAATCTCTTGAAAGTCGGCTAAAGATCGACGTTCACTCATGGGATATCGGACCATGAGTTTGACTTCATGACGATCGCGTTGTAGTCGTTGTACCTCGGCACCGTAGTATGCATTACGAACGGTTTCCGCGAGATCGGACACGGTTATTCCGAGCGATTTTGCACGCTCTTTAATCGCGAATTGAAACTCCACTTTACCTGGCGAAGAGTCGTCGCGAATATCGTAAACTCCAGCATAGGTTCGCAGTGTTTCTTTGGCGGTTTCAACGGCGGCCTCCAACGCGGCAATGTCGCGGCTCGGAGCAAGAATCTTGAATTCAAGAGGACGCCCGCCGGGCCCGATATTTGCAGCCTGGAATGTCACACGCTCGGCGCCAGGGAAGTTGCCGGCTGCTTCTCGCCATCTATTCAGTATTTCATCGCTAGTGATGTTCCGAACGGTTGCGTCATGAATCTCAACAAAGACTTGCGCAACATGGGAGCCACTGACACGGTCACCTGCCCCAGGATCTCCTGTGGTCGCCGACCCCACCTGTAGGTACGCCAACTTGACAGGCCCACGAGGCGCATTGGGTTCAGTCGGTTCTGGGGTTTTGTTGATCTTCTTCGCATCCTCGTCTGCTGCTATGTCGTTGCTAAGTTGTCTAATGGCACTTTCCATTCGGCGTGCTGATTCACTAGTGACAGCCACGGGAGTCCCGTCCGGATATACAATTTGACCGATGATCGTTTTACCGTCCAAGGCTGGAAAAAACTCGAAAGCCACGATCCCAGACCGAACCATTCCGGCGGCAATCGCAACAGCTAGAATTGCAGCGGATATGGGTAAGGTCGGATATCGAAGAGAAATCGACAATATAGGCCCGTAAACTTTTTCTCCGAACCAATCGAGTGCGCGATTCGCGGGTCGACCGATCCAACGGAACATCTTTTCAAGTTGATCGACCGATTGACTCATCCCATGAAGGAACTTTTGAAGTATCGTCTTCGGCGGTTTATGATCATGGGATAGGTGCCCAGGTAAAGCAAAGGTCGCTTCCGTTAGCGAGACGATAAGCATTGCGATGATTGCAGCCGGCATGACGGCAATAAACTTACCCATCACGCCTGAAACATAAAACAATGGCATGAACGCGATGATGGTCGTTGCCACACTGGAAAACACACTTGGTAAAACTTCCAATGCACCATCCATCGATGCTCGCAAATTGGATTTCCCCATCGCACGGTGCGTGTAGATGTTCTCTCCAATCACAATTCCGTCATCGACCACAATGCCAACGGCCATTAAGAACGCGAACATGGATAGCATGTTGAGGGTGCCACCCGTGGAATAGAGGACAATTCCAGCTCCTGCCAAACTAATAGGGATGCCCATGGCAACCCAAAAGGCCAATCTCAAATCCAAAAAGATCGCTAACAACAAGAAGACAATAATGCCCCCTTGGAGACCGTTTTCGCGAAGCATGCGAATTCGATCACGAACATCGACACTCTCATCTCCCCAAGCACGAACGGAGTACCCTTCGGGCGTTTCGACTGCTGCCGCGAATTTCTTGACTTCATCCGAAATGTTCAACAAATCTTCATTGCTCGTTCGAGAGATCTCGATCACGATCGCGGGGCGACCGTTGATTTCGCTGATCGCTGTCACATCGTCGAATTCATCGCGAACTTTGCCGACATCACCCACAGTCAAAACTACACCGTTTGGCTGTGTGATCAGTGGTAATGTCGCAATGTCTTCGCCTATATCCCGTTTGTTCTTCCCACGAAGCAAGATTTCTTGGCCATCGCTTTTGAGCTGACCACTGGGTAGCTCCACATTCTCTTTCTTTAGGATGTTGGCAATCTGGTTTAAGGTTAAACCATATTTTCGAAGCGTATCTTCGTCGACTTCTACATCGATTTGAAATGGTTTTGCGTTTTGAATGTTCGCCTGCGATACCGACGGGAGCTCAAGAAGTCGGTCGCGAATAGTCTCGGCGTAGTCCCGCAGCTTTCGCTCAGAAGCAGAGGATCGATCGTCTGGACCAATGATGGCAACTCGAATCGCTGGTGTTCGAAAAGTAATTTGTTCGACGGTCGACTTTTCACTTCGTTCGGGAAAGAAGACCGAAATCCGATCCACGGCCGATCGAATCTCCGAAAGGATCTTCTGTGGATCTTTGACATTGGAATCAAGTTGCGCCAACGTGAAACCAGAACCTTCCCGGCAAATGCTGGTTAGCTTTTTGATTCCGGTCAGTGGCTGAATCGCTTCTTCGATTTTCTGGCAAATGCCACTTTCTACTTCGTCGGGGGTTGCGCCTGGATAAGGTACAGAGACCAGAATCACTTCGAGCTGAAACTCGGGAAACGTCTCTCGTCGCATGGAAAAGAAAGAGACCAACCCGCCAACCAAGATGATTGCTACGAGAACGTTTACTCCCGAGACATTGCGAATGGCCCATTGGATGGCATTCTTCATGATTTCGCCCTTCGCTTTATTGGAGTGAATATCTAGCCTTGTCCGACCCGTCACCGATAAGCGTTGCCATCGGTGAAACCACGGTTAAGGTGTTTGGCTCGAGTCCTTCTCGCGCCTCCGCAATCCAGAATTCTTCCTTAGCGTTATCCGGTAGTTTGATCAGACTGATCACTTTGACCGAATTCTGCACTTTGATACGCCCGGCCGACCAATCGTCGATCTTGATATCGGGTTTGTAACTCGCTTTTGTCGATCCCGTGTCTGTATCCACAGTCTCCGTTCCACTTTCTTCGCTCGCAATAATGGAAGGATCCTGTTGAAAGGTCCAAATCTGGTTTCCTGGTTTCAACGCGAGCTTTGGAATAAGAACTAACCTATTCAAGGGTTGTGTGTGAATCGCAATATCCACAAACATTCCGCTTACCAATGCAGGCAAACCTCCATTCGACTTTTCATCGATTGGTTTACCGTTCTTGGAAACGTCTCGTGGGTTGTCGACACTGATTCGAATCGGCACAGTTCGTGTTTGCGCGTCGAGTCCGATTCCCTCATATCGACTTAAGATTCCTTTCCATTCATAAACCGTTTCTTCACGTCCTGAGACTCGATAAGAGATCGTTACAGGTGTTGGAGGCAGTTCGTAACTCGAGGATTGCAACACACGCGAAGAAGGAGCGGACCCACTGTTAGATCGCGTTTGCTCCAAAACCAAAAGCAGCTGGTCCGTTCTTAAATTGCAAGAAACCTCAACGCGATCGGTGTCACTAATAATGCATAGCGACGCACCTTTTTGAACAAATGAATCCTCTTGAACCATTTCATTGACGATGACTCCGTCGATGGGGGAAGTCACCTTGGTGCGTTCCAGATTCAATTGCGCTTGTTGCAATTGAGACGCTGCCAGTTTTTCTGCTAATCGCAGTCTATTTCTGCGAGTCTCCAGCAATTGCATTTGATTTTGAATCGTCTGTCGTTGATTGGCGCTCGTAATGCGTGAACGTCTCGATTGGTCTAGTTCAGTTGCACTTGTCATACCTGGTGGCAACGATTCGATCCTCTTTAATTCACGCGTTTGAATCGCAAGATCTTCGTCAGCTAGTTCTAGGGACTTTTTCGCATTCGCAATCTCTTGGTCCAACTCACGTTGTTGGGCATACTCGCTATCACGCAAGGCCTGAAGACGCTCGACATCCAATTCAAAATCACGGGAATCCAATTCGAACAACGGATCCCCTTTATGCACAAATCGCCCGGTTCTACAATTCTCACTCTTCACTTTGACTCTTCCCGCGACCTCAGCAGCCAATGTCACTTGCCGATATGGCACAACAGTTCCGTTGAGTGTGACATCTAATGACCGCGTTCCCGAGTAGCTTTTGATCGGCGAAACGGACACGATTGGCAATTTCAGCAATTTGCTGACGCTGTCTTTGCCATCCTTGGGGGCTTGTTTCGGTTCCTGGCTCCCCATGGCTAGGTATGTTCCAACACCCAGCGCAATAAGCGATGCTGGCAGCAATACACCCAGAATGATCGTTTTGGAAATACTTGACGCAGACTTCACAACAGGTCTCGATGCGATGGTTTCAAATGGATCGTCGACTACAATCACCCCAGTTTATTCAAACAATACTATTTCTCCTAACCCATATTAACCCTTTGCAAAGGGGCCATGGGACAAGTAGACAAATCCATGCCGAACCGTCTCTCCGACTCGACTAGCCCCTACCTGCTTCAGCATCAATCCAACCCCGTGGATTGGTATCCCTGGTGCGACGAGGCCTTTACGCTGGCAAAGCAGGCCGACAAACCCATCTTCCTCTCTATAGGGTATTCTGCCTGCCATTGGTGCCATGTTATGGCTCATGAAAGCTTCGAAAACCATGCAATCGCCCAAATCTTAAACGAGAATTTCGTTTCCATCAAAGTCGACCGCGAGCAGCGTCCTGACATCGACCATATCTATATGCAGACCGTCCAGATGCTAACAGGTTCGGGAGGTTGGCCGCTGAGTGTCTTTCTGACGCCCGAGGGAAAGCCATTCTACGCTGGAACTTACTGGCCTCCGAAGGAACGATGGGGGCGACCTGGTTTTGACACCATCCTGAATGCTGTGGTGGATTCCTGGAAGAATCGGCGGGAGCCACTACTTAGTCAAGCGAACGAACTTACGCATCACTTACAACCCAAGCCGCCCTCGGAACCGATTCCTGTTTCGTCCACCTGGGAAAAGGAATCAATCGAGCGTGCAGACCAAACGCTTGCAGATTCGTTCGATGCCAAACACGGAGGGTTTGGACATGCACCAAAGTTTCCGCACGCTGTGGATTTGCGTCTGTTGATGGCGATTGAAAGTCGTATTCCTTCTGCGCCTCGTCTCCAAATGATCACGAAGACACTAGACGCGATGCATCAGGGGGGAATCTACGACCAACTTGCAGGTGGCTTTGCTCGCTACAGTACCGACGACCGCTGGTTGGTTCCACACTTCGAAAAGATGCTTTATGACAATGCATTACTCGTTCAATCTTATTTGGATGGCTACTTGCTAACTCGAAATCAAAGGTATGCCGAAGTTGCTCGACAAACGTTGGACTTTGTATTGTCCGATTTAACCGATGCGTCGGGTGGCTTCTACTCGGCGATGGATGCCGATAGCGAGGGAGTCGAAGGCAAATACTACGTTTGGACTCGGGAAGAGATATTGCAAGAACTTGGAAAAGAAAGAGGCAACCAATTTTGCGAAGCGTATGGCGTCACCTTTGGCGGTAACTTTGAAGGAGCCAATGTTCTTTATGAGGCTGTATCCTTAGAACAGCTTTCTCGGATATCTAATGTGAGCACGAACACGGTGCGTCAACAGTTGGCGGAAGATCGACTGCGTCTATTAAAGCTTCGTACATCCAGGCCGTCACCCGGATTGGATGACAAAGTACTTTGCTCATGGAATGGGATGATGATCGCAAGCATGGCTCGCGCTGGATTGGCATTGGGGGAGAGAAAGTACTTGGCCGCTGCCGCCCATGCTGCATCATTGATCGTGGACCAAATGATGAATGACGAAGGAGAACTGAAGCATAGTTGGCGGAAGGGCGTCGCAGAAACCACTGGATTTCTCGAGGACTATGCATATTGTATCGACGCGTTTCTCGTCCTTTTCGAATGCACAGGCAAACATCGATTCTTGGATCAAGCGATGCGATGGATGGAAATCGTCGAAAGCCAATTCGGCGATGAATCCGGAGGCTATTTCTTTACGAGCAAATATAGCGAGCCCTTGATCTCTCGGTTCAAGGATGATCACGACGGCAGTACGCCAAGTGCAAATAGTGTTATGGCGATGAATCTTGTGCGCATCGCAAAACTCATGCCCGCGACACCGTGGTTAGCTCGTGCAGAAAAGCATATCCGATGGATGCGCCAGGGCTTACCCAGATCCACTGCCCCTTATGGTCAGTTTTTATTGGCGATCGATTACTGGAGTGGACCTACGACGGAAATCGTATTGGTCGCAAAAGACGAAGACTCGCTGCGTGAAGCATTGGCTACGACCATGCAGACGTACATGCCGCGTACCTTCGTCCTGGGCGTCGTAGCAAATGGCGAAGAACATCAGCGATTGCTCGATGGTCCACTAGCTGAACATTTGCATGGAAAAACGCTTCCGCCGGGTGCAAGAATCGCGACATATCGATGTGTTGACCACGTTTGCAACGATGTCGAAACAACGTTGTAAGGTTGCAATCTCATAACGCAAGATTGCAACCAAAAATTGTCAACCACATGAGATACAACGAAGCAGAAGTACGCTTCGTTAAAATCTAGTGTGCCTGCCATTGTGAATGATGGTTACTATTTTCCGCTAATAGACGCTTCGATCTGCTTTTGAACTTTCTCCAGATTGAAGGAACCAGCGGTCTGGCTGGGTGGATAATCCTTCATCGAGACCAGAAATTTGGCAGCTAGTTGCTGCATTGGAGCTAAGACGAAGACTCGATCGAGGAACCAATCGTTGTACGTGTTTGAGTTGTGTTGAGCGCGTTCGAAGGGATCTCGACGCAAATTGAACAGCAATGGAACGCGAAGTTCGACAAACGGCTCTCGCCAAACCCCAAAGGCCTCACCGCGGTTTTCCAGGAAGACCGCTTTCCAAGCTTCGTAACGCATCGCAACGATTTGGCCATCGTCATTAACGTAAATGAACTCCTTGCGTGGAGACTCCTTGACTTTGCCACTCAAATAGTCGAGTTGATTGTATCCATCTATGTGGTTTCGATACTTTCGACCGTTAAGCTCCACACCGGTAAGCAATTTCTCCTTGATGTCCGGTGCGCCTGCAATCGACGCGAACGTCGGTAGCCAATCTTCATGGGATACTATTCCGTTAAGCGTTTCACCAGCAGGGAAATATCCAGGCCATTTGATGAAGCAAGGTACTCGATACGCGCCCTCCCAGTTCGAGTTCTTTTCGCTTCGGAAAGGCATTGTTCCAGCGTCTGGCCAAGTGTTGTAGTGAGGACCATTGTCGGTCGAATACTGAATGACCGTGTTCTCTGCCAAACCGAGGTCATCGATCAGTTTTAGCAATTCGCCAACATGCCCATCATGCTCGATCATACCGTCGGTGTATTCATCATTACCCGCGTGGCGGTTTTCTTTCTTCACGTGCGTTCGGAAATGCATCCGAGTACCGTTCCACCAGCAGAAGAATGGCTTCCCTTCCTTGTGCTGACGAGTAATAAACTCTTTCGCAGCCGCAAGTGTCTCTTCATCGATTGTTTCCATTCTCTTTTTGGTCAACAATCCCGTATTCTTGATCGTCTGCCCTCCCTTTCCATCTGCTTTGCAATGAAGCACTCCACGTGGGCCGAACTGCTCGAGAAAAGTTTTGCCGTTGGGTAATTTCTTATCACGAGGATAGTCCTCATTCTCCGGTTCCTCTTCCGCATTCAAGTGATAGAGATTGCCGAGGAACTCGTCAAATCCGTGCATGGTTGGCAGATGCTCGTCGCGATCGCCTTGATGATTCTTTCCGAATTGACCCGTGGCATAGCCTTGACTCTTCAAGATCGTTGCCATGGTACAGTCCGTTTTCTGCCAACCTTCTTTGGCACTCGGAATTCCAACTTTAGTCATTCCAGATCGAACGGGGACAGAACCGCTGATAAACGCCGCACGGCCCGCTGTGCAACTCTGTTGGCCGTAGTAATCCGTGAATGCAATTCCTTCGCGGGCGATCCGGTCAATGTTGGGTGTCTTGTAGCCCATCATTCCGCGGCTGTTATGACTTACATTCCAAGTTCCAATGTCATCGCCCCAAATGACAAGTATGTTCGGTTTCTTTGATTGAGCTTTTGCATTGTTAGCAGCAATCACAAGAAAGCAAAATGGAAGAAGCAACGCTATAAAGCGTGCCGAGTTCATGAAGTACCGCATGTAAAGTATCCGTTGTTGGAGAGTCGAACAAGCAACGAGTTCGGTTCGAAGATGGACATGTTCTAAGCAAACTATTGCTCGAACCGTTGTTAATGCTCGAACCGTTGTTAAGCAACGAACAGTCTAAGCGTGTCAAAGGCCGATCTCAATAGGGCATTATTTTGAAGAGTAGAATGTCTGCGACATTCGCGACGTATTTTTGTGGTTCCGACGACTCTGAACCGTTTTGCCCACCGATGAGGCGGCAAAGTCTACCTAGATGCTGCAAGGAAATGCTAGCGATTTTCGTGTTATGGCAACCTACAGATTTCTGCGCGGTTTTCGAGAAGATTGTATCGATGATCAAAAATATTGGTTGCATGCCACGGATAAACTTGAATGTTGACAAGAATAGGGATGTTTTAAGATGCCCAGGATTTCGCCAATAAGAAATAAGGTTCAGAAAGCGACAATAGTCGGACTTTGCTTTCTGTCTTCGATAAGCAGCCAAGCATCTGAATTTTGTGCGACCGACGCGCCTGAATGCGAACGTACAACGGGCGAGTCGGATCTGACGTGCGACGAGGGCAGGTGCAATTCTGCTTCTTGCAACGAATTGACACTACATGGTTGGTTTTCCGGAGATCAATCCGCACTCAGAAAGAACCTTGCCGACAACGGTATCGTACTCACGAATAATCTCACTAATTTTTACATGGGAAACACGGTCGGTGGATTGGAACGTGATTTCCGTTTTTCGGGGCACGGAGACTATCGAGCAAATCTTGATATCAATAAGCTGGGCGGACCACAGGGACAGTTTTTGCAGATTCGAGCCGAACATCGATACGGTGAGGCGCTGGCAGGAGCAACAGGATCGTTACTTCCTCCAAACTTGGCTGCCGATTTGCCGGTAGCCGATTCCGAAAAGATTTACATTACCAACTTGCTCTTCACGCAAGCGTTATCCGAGTCATTCGCGTTGTACGCAGGGAAGCTAGACACACTCGATGGTGATGCCAACGCGTTTGCTCATGGTCGAGGTATCCACCAGTTCTCGAACGCCGCGTTTGTTGTCAATCCAATCGGACTGCGTACCGTCGCCTATTCCACGCTAGGAACGGGGTTTGTCATCCTCAACGAGGGTGAACCTATTTTTAATTTCCTCGTTCTAAATACTCGCGATACAACCGAAACGGATGGACTAAGTGAGTTGTTCGCAGATGGCGCTGTTCTATCTCCAGAACTCAGAATACCAACAAACTTTTTAGGGATGCGCGGACACCAATTGTTTGGCGCAATTTGGAGCAGTAGGGATTTTGCTTCTCTCAATCAATCACCACTTGTCGTTCTCCCGAATGTTCCAATCGCTCGGCAGTCCGATTCGTGGGCTTTTACTTACAACTTTGATCAATACTTGTTCGAAGACCCATGCGACAGCAAGAAAGGCTGGGGGATTTTTGGAAGAGCAGGTTTAGCTGATCCAGATACCAATCCCATCCATTACTTCCTGAGCCTAGGAATTGGCGGTAACAGCCGATTGCGAGGGCGCGATAACGATACGTTCGGATTGGGCTGGTACTACTCGGGCACGAGTGGCCGTGTTGCACCATTCTTGTCAACTTTACTTGGGAATTTAAACGACGGGCAAGGTGGCGAACTGTTCTACAACATTGCAGTCAACAAACGTCTTTATCTTACCACCGACACCCAAGTGATTGTGCCAGCACGCCCGAACGTTGACACGTCACTTCTCTTCGGATTGCGAGCCAATCTTGTCTTCTAAACCGATAGACGCGGTGTCAGTTTATCTTTCCGAGCACGGATCATAGCTTAACGAACCTCGGGTACTTGCACACGCGCATATCTCCCTGTTTACGAGCAAACGCGACGCTATGAGAATCGACAAAGGCGAATGGGCGGGTTGTGTTTGTTGCTGCGTCGCGAATCTACGCTCGATACCAAACAACCACAGAGAAGACGCCGGAATACGGACTATGTTCGATAATGTTGATCACGTTGTTCGGGCCGATCTCGTGCTCGATAGCCGATTGAGCCAAAGCGCGAATCTCATTTCGGATTTGCTTTTGAGAAAATCGAAATGAAAACGATTTGCCAGTGAACTCCCGAAACTGCACAGTAGTTGTAGTAGATGCTAAACTTGGTGAAGTCGTGCTGGATTGGTAGGGGTTTTCTTGCATGGGGCACGTTACTCTATGCCAAAAATACCAAGCTTTGTGATTGTTGCATGTCCCGAAAAGCAATAGTGAACGTCTGACCCGTCTTGTCTTGGGCGTTGCTGATAATTGCTCTGATACAAATGTGTGGAACGAAGGTCATGTTCTGGATGAACTCGATCGGGCTCGTAAGAAATACTCAACGGGGCTTTCTCTAAAGGGCATTCGACCATTGGAAATGAATGATGTGACTGCCCCTCAAAAAATCCCTCGATCGGTGCTATCGCTGGCAAGTTGACATTCCAAAAATAGCCTGGCTGCAAAGGAAGGTTCCACAAGTGGTCAAGCACCTTGGATGCAAACTGGGCAGATTGCTTCCAGTCTTTCGGAATCTCGCGACGCATATACTGTGAAAGTGCAATCGAGGGGAATCCAAGTACAGTCGCTTCTCTGGCGGCTGCGACCGTTCCGCTATAAATCGTGTCGATCCCAAGATTGCCGCCATGGTTCACTCCCGAGAGAATCCAGTCGGGTTGAATCTTAAGTACCAGTGTAGCCATGCGTATACAGTCGGCAGGGGTGCCGGATACTGACCAACCCGTATCGGAATGACGAACCACATGCAACGAATCTGCATTCGTCACCGAATGACCACAGCAGCTTCGACCAGAATCGGGCGCTACCACGTATACTTCGTGATCTCTGCTGAGTCGTTTCGCAAGCTCTTGTAACCCATCGGCTTCGAACCCGTCGTCGTTGGTTATTAACAGCTTCACAAAGATAACTCCGTTTCGAGTTGTTCAAATGCATTGGCGACTTGGTCAATCGAATTCGCTCCCGTCGCTGGATCTAGCAAATGGCTATGATGGATCAACAATGTGTTCGATGCGAGTCGCTTCGAGACCTCGAGGGAATGATTCGCTCGATATCGCTTCGAGGATCGATTCGCAAACCCCATGAAACCAGCCCCCGCTTCGATTCCAAGCTTCGCAAGTCGCGTCACCATCGAATCGCGACGATCGCTATCCATTTGCTCTGCTGCTACAAGAATTCCGAACTTGTAAAATGCAGGTGAATCTTGTTGGGGCAATGGAACGCACTGTAACCATCGATACTTTGCGAGTGCCGAATACAGCTGCGATGCCGATTGCAATCGCATCGCATGGTCGTCAGCGAGTCGCTCGCATTGCGGTAGCACGAGAGCAGATTGTATTTCCGACATAGCAAATGCATCGTTGCCTCGTTCGCAATAAACTCGCATGCGCTGTGCGTACAGTGAATCGTTCGTCAAGACAGCCCCACCTCGACCTGCAGATACCAGTTTGCTGCCACCGAAGGAATAGGTCGACAAATGCCCCCACGCACCGGCCTGCTTTCCGTCCACCATCGCCCCTTGCGCTTGGCAAGCGTCTTCGATTACGACCACGTTTCGCGAATTGGCCCAATCGAGAATACTCGCCATCGGAGCAAGCTGCCCATGCAGATGACTAACGACGACCGCTCGGAACTCCGGTGCATACGATTGTTCTAGACGTTCTGGGGTCAGTACCCAGCCGCATTCGGGGGCTGGATCGCATAGCACAATCTTGCCCCCTGCATCTTCGACCGCGCGAAAGTTCCCAGGGAAATCGTAACCGGATAGGATCACTTCGTCGGTGCTCTTGAGATGCAGAGCCCTCAATGCCAGTTCTACTGCGATCGTTCCGGACGAGCAAAGGCGAATGTGTTGCAATCCTGTCGCTGATTGCAGCCAGCCAGTGAGTTGTTCGGATTTGGGACCGTTATAAGCTCTCCAATGACCATCGCGGAGTGTCTCAAGTACCGATGCAGCAATCGCTCGTGACGTGATCGATTCTTGTTCGTGACGATTCGACATTACTTCTCTTGCAAAGCTTTTTGGATATCCTCTTCCAGGCTTTCAGGTTTCGCCGTGGGACTGTAGCGCTTCAACACTTGTCCGTCGCGACCCACCAGAAATTTGGTAAAGTTCCATTTGATTCCTTGCAGGCCCAATAGTCCAGGGGCCGTCTTCTTTAGATAGGCAAATACGGGATGCGTGTTTGCGCCGTTTACGTCGACCTTTGAAAACATATCAAAAGAAACGTCGTACTTTAGAGAGCAGAAATTCTTGATTTCTTCTTCGTTACCGGGTTCTTGAGCTCCGAATTGATTACAAGGAAACCCGAGGATCGCCAGACCTTGATCGGCATATTTCTTATGCAACGATTGAAGCCCCGTATATTGGTACGTGAAGCCGCAGTGGCTGGCGACATTTACAATCAACAAAACTTTACCCCGATAAACATCGAGACTTGATACTGAACCATCGATTCGTTTTGCAGAAAGCTCGTAGAGTGTTGGCATTTGCAGTTGGAGGAGGCTGTTTCTTACGAGCCGATGAGTTCAGGAGTTGATGTCGCCATGGGTTTCATATCGTGAATGAACTTGGATGGCAGTCCCAAATCAGGCAGCAATTGCTTGCAGGTGATTCTTGACGATTCGTAAATCACAGGGAGACCACTGCCTGGATGAGTGCCACCGCCGACGAGATAAACACCGTCGAGTTCTTCGAACTTGTTGTGCGGTCTGAGATGGAGCATCTGGCCAAGGTTGTGAGCGAGATTGAAGGTTGCACCTCGGTAAACAAAGAAATCATCGCGCCAATCGGCAGGTGTTACCACCTTTTCATAAACGATACGTTTTCGAATGTCCGTGTAGCCCAGTTCTTCCATCCGCTTCAAGGTAACTTCGCGATAAAAGGCTTTCTGTTTGGAATCCCACGGCGTGTTCGGGCTGAGGTGCGGCACGGGGACTAGGACATAGATGGCACTCTTGCCGGACGGTGCGAGAGACGGATCCGTGATGCATGGGTTTTGAATGTAGATGGATGGATCGGTTGGGAGTACTTTTTCCTTTTCGATCTCTCGCAGATTCCCTATGTAGTCCCGAGAGATGTGAATGGTGTGATGCTGTTGCTCAGGATAAGTCCCTTCAACTCCGAGATACATCATGAACGTCGAGCAAGAGTACTGCTTCTTGGCGATGTTCTTGTCCGACCAACGGCTTCGCAAATTGGCTGGCACGAGACTCTGCATGGAGTGAGCAAAGTCTGCGTTGATCACGATCGCGTCGGTTTCATATGTTTTTTGATCGGTCACTACACCAGTGACTTTCTTTCCGCTAAATTCCAGCTTCCTCACAGGCTCGCTGATTCGGATGTCGCAACCCATCTCTTCAGCGATCTCTGCCATTCGTTCGCTGACCCGGCCACAGCCGCCGTAGGGATGAAAGACTCCATATTCGTATTCGAGGAACGACAAAATGGAGAATAGGCTGGGGCATCGAAATGGTGACATGCCAAGGTATTTCGCTTGGAACGAAAAGGCGATCACAAGCCGCGGGTCTTTGAAGTAGCTGCCTAGATCGTGCCCTAGTGATTTCCAGGGCTTCACGAATGGGGCGGCTGCGAGTAACGAGGGACGCAACAGATCTAGCATGCTGTTGAATGGCGATTCCAGAATGGGGCGAAATCGCTCGAGTTTGACGCGGTTGTGATTGATGTAACGATGGACAGCCCCAACATCTTCGGGCGAAAGCTTGCCGATCTGTCGATCCATTTCTTCCAAGTCTGGCGTACAGTCAAGCTTACCCCCTTCGCCGAACGAGATCGTATACTGGGGATCCAATCGTTTCATCGGGATCTCTTGGTCGATATCCCTACCAATCGATTGAAATATTTCTCGAAGAATTCGCGGGTAAAGATAAAAAGTCGGGCCGGTATCGAACGAAAAGCCGTCGGCCCGCATCGTCGCGCATCGTCCGCCAACTTGATCTCGAGCCTCAAGAACTGTTACTTCTGCCCCCGCATGCGTTAGCTGAAGCGCAGCGGCCAATCCACCAGGCCCTGCACCGATCACTACAACCCTCTGTCTTCGCATCTTCCCTAGTCGCCGTTCCTGCTTATGGGTACCATTTTTCGCGATTGTCTGTCCGTATTTATAGCGGATCGGCAAGCCTAATCGAACGCCAAGTAGGCAACATTACGAATAACCGGACTCGGACGGAATGTTGAAGCCGCGTTTATCGTCCTTACGCTCAGCCAATTCCAAACTCCGAACCTTGACGGCCCTATGAGAGAAATACGACTGGAAGCGATTGTCGCTGTTGCGAGGAATGGTGTTATTGGAAGAGATTCCACGCTCCCGTGGCGACTTAAATCCGATTTGCAACGATTCAAACAGATCACGATGGGGCACTCGTTGCTCATGGGACGCAAGACTTACGAATCGATTGGTCGGCCACTGCCAGGGAGAGAAACGTGGGTTCTTTCGCGGCAGGATGGATTGGTCGTCCCTGGTTGTCACGTTGCTCGGAGCGTATCTGATGTATTGACACTATTACCAACGACGGCCCGAATCTTTGTTGTAGGTGGGGCTGAAATTTATCAGCAAACGGCAGGACTTTGTGGTGTTATGCATCTGACACGCGTTCTAGCGGAAGTGGATGGAGACACGACGTTGCCGCCCTTTGATTTACAAGGTTTTCGTTGTCTCGAAACGCTTTACACGCCGTCAGATGCAGAAAACGACTGGCCGACCCAATATGAACACTGGGTGATGAAAGATTTGCCTCGATCCAAAGTGCTTTCGTGTAGTGGGGGAGTTTGACTCGCATCCGACTCGAAATCTTGGAGGTAACCGATGCTATTCCAACCAAGGGAGCAAGTGCGATTCAAAGTAGTTGAGCCCAAAAGGGAGGGGAGTCGCTAGAGAAGTGAATTGGGGTATACTCTGGGTTTCTACTCGGAATGCCCTCTTCCCTAATATGACCGATTTTCACAATGCCGATTATTTCCACAAGGAACCTTCGCAAACAATTCGGTGTTGGAGATGTGGCACTCGAAGTACTACGCGGAGTAGACCTATCGATAGAAAGTGGTGAGTTTGTTGCTCTCATGGGCCCGTCAGGGTCGGGCAAGAGTACATTGCTCAGTATTCTCGGGGGGATCGAACCACCCACGAGCGGACAGGTGATTTTGGATGGCGTCGATATCGCCAACCTTTCAGACGATGAGCGAACGTTGTTGCGTCGGCGGAAAATTGGTTTTGTCTTCCAAGCGTTCAATTTAATTCCGACTTTGTCTTCGGTAGAAAATGTTGCATTGCCTTTGGAGTTAGATGGCATGTCTACCAAAGAAGCGATCGCGCGCGCGATGGAGACGTTGAATCGAGTTGAGCTAAGTCATCGAGCTCACCATATTCCGTCCAAGCTGTCTGGAGGCGAACAGCAGAGGGTTGCTGTCGCTCGAGCTCTTGCGATTCGGCCCGCAATTCTCTTGGCAGACGAACCTACCGGGAACTTGGATTCCCGGCAAAGCGCTCGCGTTACCGATTTGCTTCGCAGTCTTGCGGCGGATCACCAACAAACCATCATCATGGTGACGCATGATGCGCATGTTGCAAAGTCCGCGTTTCGGCTGTTGCTGTTCCGTGATGGAACGATTGAGCGTGATCTTCAGCAATCGGAGTTTGAAAACAACTTTCCGGTGATAGGTGCAGGACCGGTTGGGAAATCAACTTCGGATTCCTCCGGTGGCGAGAGGAATTCCGAATGCCGTTGAGAAAAATCTCATTGCGCGAGTTTCAGGGAAGGCCGCTGCGAAGTGTGCTCACGTTGCTGAGTATTGTCATTGGTGTTAGCGCCATCGTCGCGACATCATTAGCGACGAATTCGGCAAAGTTGGCCCAGATTGCAATGGTCCAATCGGTGACCGGGAAGTCTGCATTAGAAGTGGAAGGAATCGGTGGCGCTTCTTTCGATGGCAAGCCGCTTGAGTTTCTTGCGTCTACACCAGGGGTACAAGTTGCTTCTCCGGTGCTTCGCCGTTATTCGAATATGCAGGTAGTGCAAGACGGGGAGCCGGCAGAACAACAGCCCTCGGTATCGCGCCCAACTTCATTCCGAGTACAGCTATTGGGTGTTATTCCCGATTTAGATCGTAAAGTTCGTGGTTACTCCATCGTCGAAGGGCGCGAGCTGACTTACGAATCGGAGGATCGCGAGTCGGTGTTGATGGATGCGGGTTTCGCAGCCTCGGCCCGAATCAAGGTTGGCTCGACGATCAAACTTCTGACGAGGTCGTTTGGACAGAAAGCGACCGTTGTGGGATTGATCAAAGCGAGTGATGCCAGTGCAGGGCTTCAGTCCGGGATGGTAGTTGCTCAGTTGCGGACCGTTCAAAAGTGGTCTCGGGCAAACGGCGAGCTGGATGCCGTCCAGTTGGTATTGAACCAAGAAGCCAAAGTAAACGACGTGAAAGAGCGTATCGCTGCTGCATTGCCAGAGGGTGTCAAAGTGCGTGAACCTGCACTGCGAAGCCAGGTTGCAGGTGAAAGTACCATTGCCATGCAACAAGGCCTTCGTTTAGCGACCATGTTTGCATTGTTAATCTCCGCATTCATTATCTACAACACGTTTCAAATGAATGTAGGTGAGCGCCGACGACAACTCGGGATCTTGCGCTCGCTCGGAGCGCTTCGAGGTCAGCTTCTTTGGATGATTGTCCGCGAGGGGCTATGGTTGGGCGTGATCGGCACTATCATCGGATGTATTGTTGGGAATCTCGGAGCTACGTTGCTCAATCAGTCAACATCGAAGCTACTTCAGATTTCTATTCCACCTAGTCCCTGGACGATTTGGCCCTATTTGATTGCTGCAACGTGTGGGATGATCGTCGCGTTTCTCGGTGCATTCTTTCCGGCGATGCGTGCATCCAGATTGTCACCATCGGAAGCGATGCGAGTGGTCGCAACTGGAGAGTTTGGGACCTCGCGATTGGGGTGGCTGATCTTCGGTACGTTTACAATCACGATTGGTTTGATCGTGCAGATCGCGTCGGTTGGTGGTTGGATCAATACCAATCATGCGATTACCGGTGCAATCACCATGATGATCGGAATCGTTTTTCTATTGCCCGGTGTAATCTCAGACCTTTCAGCGGGAGTCGCATGGTTGCTTTCTCCTATATTGAGAATTGAGGGCAGACTTGCGCGAAAGCAGATATTACGACATCGCGGTCGTTCTGCATTGACGATCGGAATCATCTTTATCGCGATGAGTACGGGATTAGGGATGGCAAGTACGATCTTGGACAACATCGGCAACGTTGAGAGTTGGTACAAACGAGCTATCATCGGCGATTTCTTTATTCGAGCCGCGATGCCGGATATGAATAGTGGCCAAGCGGCGGATATGCCCGATGGACTTGATGAACAAGTAAAGGCAATGCCTGGCGTCGATGTCGTCGATACGATGCGATTCGTTCGTGCGCGGAGCGGTGACAACTCGGTAGTTGTCGTGGTTCGCAAATTCAATGCAACTGGGCAAGATTACTTTGATCTCATCGAAGGGGACGAAAAGTCAGTTTTGGAAGGGATTAAACGCGGAGATGTTGTTTTGGGATCTGTATTGTCGCAAAGATTGAATCTGCATGTTGATGATAAGATTCCCCTGGAGACCAACGAAGGAGCGACAGAACTTCGAATCGCGGGTGTTACCAACGAATATATCGCAGGTGGGCTTACGCTGTATCTGGAGTCGGAGAATGCAAAACGGCTTCTCAAAGTCTCCGGGACGGATGTGATTGTGGTTCGATCCCAAAAAGACGCCGTAGCTTCGCTCGAAAAAGACCTGCGTAAGCTTTGCGATGAGTCAGGACTCATGTTTCAGTCTTATGCAGATCTGGTGCAGATCATTCGTGACACGCTCAATGGTGTCGTTGGAGGATTGTGGGCCGTGTTGATCTTGGGGACCATCATTGCCGCGTTCGGTTTGATCAACACGCTGGCGATGAACATCATTGAACAAACACGTGAAATTGGAATGCTACGCGTCGTCGCGATGACTCGTGGGCAAGTGCGAAAGATGATCTTAGCGCAAGCGTTGATTATGGGCATCATCGGTATCGTGCCAGGAGTCTTTGCAGGAATCTGGATATCGTATTTGATCAACATGACTACCATGCAAGTGACCGGTCACGACGTCGAGTTCAAGCTTTATCCTTGGCTGTTAGCAGGCGGGCTAGTTCTTGAGTTGGTCGTTATCGTTATTGCAGCCATGATACCTGCGGAACGAGCGGCGCGAATCAACGTGTCATCTGCTCTTCAGTACGAGTAAGTCACAGGGATTGATCGAGACAAAGTCGACAAAAGTCGATGTGGGTTGGGGCCCTCGTCCAGACTGTTGATAACTCCTTATGAATCCATCAGCTCGGGACAAATGGTCCCAAGCTACAAAATGGCTGTCTCGATGGAGGAATTTACTTCGCGGAAATGGCGTACAGCGTGTTCGTTGAGCGGATGAACAGCATGCCATCGCTGGCTGCGGCAGAGGCCCAATAGCGAGCGTTTTCCTCTGGCAGTTTGTTGATACGAACCAGTTCCATTTTTGGACCAGGCTTCAACACGAAGGTGTTTCCGTTTTCGTCAGGACAATACACCAGTCCCTTGTATGACCATGGAGAAGCCCAAAAAGCGCCCGCATCTGGTAAACGATCCTGATATAGCTTGGTTCCTGTCTTTGCATCCACACAAATCAATGCCCCATTTCGGCTACCCAACAAAAAGATCTGGCCATCGATAACCAATGGAGAAGAACGTTGAGGAGCAAACTCTTTGGTGCTCCACAAGATATGAGAATTTGACTTTTCGTTATCCTTGAGGCTAATATCGCCGCTTGCACCCGCTTTCACGACCATCATCCCCGCCCCGTCTCGCCCTTGATGGCCTACCACCAACAGATCCGAGTTTCCAGAAGGTGTAGAACTGAATCCACCCACACTGGATGTCGCTTGCCAGAGCAAAGTCCCGTCTTCGGGCTTATAGGACCGAATGGTTTTCCCTGCAGTTACTAGTTCTGATCGCAATCCATTTGTCCAAATGATCGGCGATCCCCAATTCGAATTTTCGTCGCGATCCTTTCTCCAAACTTCATTTCCCGTCGCCAAGTCCAAAGCAACAAGAAATGATTTTTGTTCGTTGTCGGCTTGCAGGAAAACCAGACCGTTGTGAATGATCGGAGAGCTGGATGTGCCCCACTCGTTCTTCATTTGGTAGTTTCCGAGATCTTTCTTCCATAGTTCTTTGCCATCCAAGTCATAGCAAAAGACTCCCATCATTCCGAAGTAAGCGACAATCTTCGAGCCGTTCGTCACAGGTGTTTCGGATGCGTAAGTGTTGTCACGATGCGTTCCCAATCGCGGCTTTCCCTGAATGGCATCTTGGGACCAAAGTACTTTTCCGGACTCACCGTCGAGACATAATACCTTCCAGACATGATCAGAATTCTTGTTCTTTTGACCGCTCGATACCGCGGAGGTAACAAATACTTTCTTTCCGACGACGATTGGGGCGGACCAGCCCTCTCCAGGCACCGTTGCTTTCCATCGGATGTTAGAATCCGCCCCCCAAACTTCCGGCAGCTTTAGTTCTTGAACTATCCCGTTGGCTCCAGGGCCACGAAACTGCCACCAATCGTACGCATGAGATTCACTGCAAGTCGCTGCAATTGTCAAAAAGACCAAACCGGTTTTTCTTCCGAACATCTTTTAATTTCCTTGTTGGGGCTAAACCATATAGCAACATGCGTACGGAGGTCTACGCTCTTTGGATTTCTGATTCTAGCCCTAAACGTGAAGCAATCCGAGCAAGCGGACGGAGTGTTTGCTTAATTTCATATCGAAAAGTCCGCGTGGGCGTCAGCATCCGTTTCAGTAATCGCGTGTAACTGGTGACGGCAAAGCGATTATGACTATCCTTGTTTTCGGAGCGAAATTACCATATTCTGCGAGTGGTCGTTCACCAACGGCTCTCTCCACGTCTCTCCCGTGGGATAAAAATGTCTACCTACCATTCATCGTTTCTTTGTATCGGGAGTTTTTATGGGCCGACGATCGAACCGCAGCCGAAGTGCGTTTACTTTGGTCGAGCTGTTAGTGGTCATTGCGATCATTGGGATCTTGGTAGGGCTGCTGTTGCCAGCCGTGCAGGCTGCTCGCGAGGCCGCTCGACGAATGCAATGCAGCAATAATCTTAAGCAATTCGGTCTAGCGATGCACAACTATGAAAGCGCCATTCGTCGCTTTCCTGCTTCATTCTATCGAGCTTGGCCAACATCTATGGGTGGCACTTTCGGAACGCCTGGATGGGGATGGGGCACCATGATCTTGCCGTACTTGGAGCAGAACGCTCTGTATAACAGTCTGGACGTTGGTTCTGCACGACTGGACGGTCGCATACCAGCAATTAAACAACTTGGCCAAACGCGATTGCCCGGTTTTCGTTGTCCGAGCGATACAGGCGAAGCGCTCAATGCAAACCGAGCGAATTTTGCAACATCAAACTACATCGCCGTTTTCGGTTCATTGTACGACCAAGCTGCTGCCACACCTGGTGGGCTGGTCTTTGGCAGCCAAGCTAACGCTGGCACTGGGATGTTTTCTCCCAACAGCCAGATCAAGTTTGGTGACATCACCGACGGCACATCGAACACGGTAATGATCGGAGAAATGTGCTATGGCCCCAATGGGGTGAGAGATAGCACAGGGACGCTGCGTCGTTACAACGGTGGAGTTTGGGTCGGTACCTTTATCGATACGACGACTTCCAATGTGTCTGTCCAACTATCATTGTGCGGATTCAATGCCGGAGCAAATGTGCGCTTTCGACGACTCAATACGCCGGATAGCAGCAACGCGTTTAGCAGTGTTCACACTGGCGGTGTCCAATTCGTATTGGCAGATGGGTCTGTTCAATTCATCAGCCAAAACATGGACGGAGTCATGATCGATCGCATCGCGGATCGAGCCGACGGTCAAGTTGTTGCTCTCGAACAATAGAGAACACACAACTTTTGCAGTAGGCACCTATCCCTTTACTTCGCTCGTGCTTCGTTGTCGGGCCAAGTGGTGGGAGCAATGAATAATATCCCTTTCTAAATCCGTTTGATCGCTATCTATAATCTCTGGATTCGAGAATGAAGAATTATCTTCGATTCATAACCTGTCTGTGTTTGGTGATCGGCTTCGTCGGTTGCGGTCCAAACGATGCTCCGCGGCTGGCCAAAGCCAAAGGTGTCGTGACCTTGAACGGTAAACCTTTGCCAAATGTAGGTGTGACCTTTTTCCCGACCGGCGCTGGGCCGATGGCTATCGGCAAAACAAACGAGAAGGGAGAGTTCGTGATGATGACCACCAATCCTGGGGACGGTGCTTGTGTAGGCACTCATCATGTCACGCTAGGAGCAGCGGAGGAAGGGAGCTCTGAATTCTCATCCGTCGCTCAAATTCCAAAAAAGTATGAGCTGCCAACCACCTCTGGATTGACAGTCGATGTTAAAGATGGCGAACTCAACGACTTCAAACTGGAAATCAGCAAGTAAATTCAAAGAACGAGAGATTGCGTGGATCGTTGGATTGAAGCTTACGAATTACGGCTTCTTGCTTTCTCGCTTGACGTGATCGATTGCGATGCGAACCATATTCTCTAGACCGTTTGTCAGTTCAGGGTGAGGACTAAAACACATTACTCGTCCGCTCCCAAACTTTCCCTTGGCAATGGCGGTGGTACCTTTCATTACGCCTTCGGGTGCCCCATTCTTCGCGATTTCCGTCTCGAAAGTCGCGATAGTTTCGTAGTCCTCAATGTCTGGGCGATTGGCAGGAGCAAGTAGTGGTCCCTGGGCGTAATGAATGGAAAGCTTCTGCGTCTCAGTGCCAAGCAGTTTTCGTCCTGGCTCTGTTAACGCAATCTCGACGGTTCCCCTGCCTCGGTTCCAATGCTTGCGGTCGATAACTTTCGCATCCAAGATATGCAACGACCAATCATAGTCCGACGATGCAAGATACGCACCCGCACAAATTCCGACGAATCCGCCGCCAGACTTCACGAATCCTCGAATCGCTTCTCTGCCATCTTCGCCGAGATGGCTTCCCTGACCGCTTCCACTTCCGCCAGGATGCATCAGCAAATCCAGCTCTGCAAGCTTACCGGTTCGGATATCGCTCGCCTTAAGTTTGGTTACGCTCATGCCTTCAAACTTGCCGAGAACGTTCAGCAGGTCCTTGACGCTGTTTCCCGCACCTTCATCTACATAAACACCGATACGCAAGGGGTCACCCGTGCTCAAGCTGGCTCTATTGCCAGCTTGGCTATCGGGTTGTGCGGATGGGGTTCGTGCTGCAATGGAATCAGAATTTACTGCTGACTGTGCTTGGAGTTTCAGCTCAATAAGCAATACAAAAAGCAGGCACCAATAAACGCGCCCACCGAGAGATTGAAAGTTTCTCAACACTACCCATCTCCTACAAATGCAAGTCGCAAGCAAGCTTGAATCCGCTGTCGCGATTCCGTTCGTTGCGGTCTAGGCGTTCTGAATGTGAATGAATGCGTGAACGTGTGGCGCTCCTCGGAAGTGAATGCATGTATTCTTGCCAACAATACGCCACATGTCCCAAATGCTATCCGACTTCAGGTCGTCCTTCGCAAAGTACTGAAGATACAGCGATTTTAGGCCACCGACTTCTTCGAGCAATTCTTTTGCTTCCTTCGTGTCTTCTTCTCGATAGACTCCGAGAATCGAAGTCAATGCTTCATTCACCAGTTTCATTTGCTCGTCGTTCATGGCACCCACCGAGAGTCCTTCGTAGGAGTCCTTGGTTTGTACTTTGACATTAGATTCTGCTGGAATGGAGCTCTGCAAAAGTGCTTTCGCTCTTTGCTCACTGCTTAGTGACTCGAAAACTTTGTTGACCTTTACCGTTTGGAAGTAGAATAAATTGTCCTCGGGTGCAGACTCTTCTCCGTGCCCGTAAACAATGGGCCCGCCGAAGACCACTTTCTTCTGCGTATTGCCATCGGCTCTAAGGGTAAGGTGTCTGCCGGTGAGCATCCATTCAAACTGCGCGTCGCCTGGTTTACCAAACCATGCAATACTGTAAGCATCGAGTCCTCCATCGTCGTCTTCCATTTGCTTGGACAACAACTCGAATCCACTCTGCGAAGTCAAGTTCTTGACGATCTCATGTGCCATCGATCGCTGCGATTTGGTGTAAAAATTAGAACCAACGATCGGTTTCACTACATGCCAATTCGCGTTCACTTTTTGTCGCAACGGGTCTGAAAAGGTTTTGCAAACATCGGCGCGTTGCGATTCAGAAAGCGACTCGTAAAGTTCACCGATGATGGATTCTGCCGAGCTTTTCAAGCTGGTGGAACCATGCACGGCGGGTAAACTGCCGACCACTCCAAGTGCACCGAGTGCTGTAGTGGTACCAAGGAATTTGCGTCGTCCGATAGGTTGAGAGGTCATTTTGTTCTCGCTCGAAATGAAAGTTCCTAGATCCAAACGAATCACATCCAGAACTGAGCTTCGAGGCTCCGACATGGAGCGGAGTGTCGCAATCGTCGTCAGAACCCAAAGCGGGGGTCAGTCAAGGTGGGAATCTAATTCTAACCTATGAGCAACAGCCAAGTGGGGCCCAAGACAAATTTTCATGCGATGGAATATCCACAGCATACAGAATTCAGCTGATTCCCCATCTTGTTCCACTGCATGACAATAGCCTACAATCGAAACCGCTGTGTTTTATTGCTGCCATCGAACATTAATCGCTAATCATGGTTTCCGACTCCACACCCGGCCAAGAGTCTCGCTCCATTTGGAAATTGAGTCTTTATGTTCTTTGGATCTGCTTGGTTAGTTCGGTATTGGTCGCAGTGAATACCGGGATGGTGTTTGCCTTTTCCAAAGGTATTGAGTCAAAGCTACCTAGCCTTGTTGGAATGGACCAAATTGTTCAATTCTTCTTGTTCATTTTTCCAATCATCCTGCTTTATGCAGAATGGTATGCATGGGATGTCTTAACGACTCGACGAGTTCGCTAGCTGCTACCAATTAAATTGAGGTAGCTGGTAGCTTTTGACACTTTCTCTAATGTGACATGCCGGCCAATTCGGTGGCTCGTTGGACTCGAGAGATCGCCAGCATGAAGGCAGCGGTTCGCAATGAGATATCTAGGCTTGCAGACTGTTGCCAGACATTCTCAAAGGCATCTGTCATCGTTCGGTCCAGTTCTTGCCGAACTCGATCGAGACTCCAACGATAATGCTGGCGATTTTGTACCCATTCAAAATAACTTACCGTTACGCCGCCCGCGTTGGCCAAAATATCAGGAAGAATCGTCACTTTCTTTGCAGATAAAATCGCGTCCGCTTCGGGATCGATCGGACCATTCGCCGCTTCGATAATGGTCTTCGCGCGGATGCGATTCGCATTCTCTTTATGGATGACATCCCCGAGCGCAGCCGGAATCAGCAGATCGCAATCCATCTCCAATAACGCTTCGCCAGGCATTCGTTCCGCGCCAGAGTAGCCGGTCAATTGATTTCCGTTCTTGAATGAATAAGAGAGCATCTCTGTAACATTGAGCCCCTTCGGATTGTAATAAGTACCGCTCAAATCGCTGACGGCGATGACCGGGAAGGCTGCTTCTGAAAGGAACTTCGCAGCGTGCGATCCAACGTTTCCGAAACCTTGAATGACCGTTCTGCATTGTTCGGGTCGAACATTTAATCGTTTCATCAACTTGACGGCCAATGTGCCGACACCGCGGCCGGTTGCTTCCTCTCGACCACGCGCTCCGTACTCTTCTACCGGCTTACCCGTGATAACCGCAGGGTTAAAGCCGTGGTACTTCTCCCATTGATTTCGAAACCACGACATGACTTCGTGATTGGTTCCCATATCTGGGGCGGGTATGTCGGTGTCAGGCCCGACGATCTCGTGAATTTCATCAACGAATACCCGCGTCATCCGCTCCACCTCTTTACGAGATAGCGTCTTCGGGTCAATACCAATGCCACCTTTCGCACCCCCGTAGGGGATTTCAACAACCGCTGTCTTCCAAGTCATGAGCGAGGCTAACGAACGAACTTCATCAAGGTCAACTGCGGGATGGTAACGAAGCCCCCCTTTCATGGGGCCGCGAGAATTGTCATGTTGCACACGAAACCCTAGAACGGTTTCGATTTGCCCATTATCCCGTTCAAAAGCGACTTGTACGGTAACCTCTCGCTTTGGAGTAACCAGCAATTTGCGGAGCCATTCGGCCATGCCAAGTCGATCCGCCGCTTGATTGAAGTACAGGTTGGTCGATTCGCTGGGACGCATAATTATGAATTTCTTTCAAGAGGATTGGAGTGCTAGCTGAGCATCATTTTTGAACGGTAATTCGTACGGTAGGACTTAGGAACATGCAATTCTAGATGCGCAAAATCCTTCCGGTGGCATGCTGACCCAATTATTCTTGAACCTCCCAACAATTTCGCAAGTCTGTGAAGACAGAGCCGACAAAAGTCGCGTTTTGACTGTAGCTTGGGACCATTGTCCCGAGCGGATGGATTTTCCACGCAGTTATTGACGGCCGGGACAATGGTCCCAGCCTACTTTGACTTTTGTCGGATCTGTCCTGTGAAGAATAAACAAATGTGCGTGTCCTTTCATTGAGTGTGGTCAAACCGCTTGAAGAAGTTGCAAATGAAGCCTTGGATGGGTCGATTCTTATCGGCCAGCCGCGATCGATTGCGGGCATTGGCGAGCAAGCTTGGTGTTCAGCGTCTTGCGAACATCGGCTGACGGTTTGTGCGGCTGACCCGTGCTTGCCATAGGTTAGCAACTAGAACTGGCCAGGTTGCATCAAGAGGTTCGGCTAGGTCATCGGCGGAACTGCGGCGTTGAATGGTCGAAAACAGTGTCTCAGTCGAGGGCGCCAGTGAACTTGTGGCCGGCGATCGGCATGTCAACGGCGTAGAGCCCCGTTCTACAGGTGGCAAACAATGTTTTCATTCCTGTTCCACCAAAGGCGCAATTTGCAGGATGCTCCGTCAAGGCGATGATCCCAAGCAGCTTTCCTGCCGGTGATACAATTTGAATGCCTAGATCTGTCGTCAAATAGATGTTGCCATCGACATCGATTGACATTCCATCTCCGCCAGCGTTATCCTTCGTTGGAGGTTGATGAATCTTGAAGTGCACTCGTTTATCCGTGATGACGCCAGGTGATTTCACCGTGTACGCATGCACTTCTTTTTGCATGGACGGACAAACGTACAATACCGATTCATCAGGAGACAAGATGATACCATTAGGTGCCACCAACTCTTGCTCGAGTCTTTGCACCTTTCCAGATTTCGATCGATAGTACACACCTTCTACCTTCTGCGGCCAAGGTTGCGGTGCATTGTATCTGGGATCGGTGAAGTAGATTCCCCCCGTCTTATCGATGACCAAATCATTGCACGCGTTGTAACGGCTCCCTTCAAAACGATCCGTGACCGTCGATACTTTCTTCGTTGCTACATCGATTGCGAGAACGGCAGGCTCCATTTTGGGCTCTTCTAAATTGCCCATTCGACATGCGAGCAGCTTTCCTTTGCCATCGATCATCAGTCCATTGCATTTACCGCTTGGTTCTAGAAACGTTTCAAGGTTTCCTATCAAGTCGGTTCGCATGATGCGGTTGTTAGGAATGTCCGTAAAGTACAGGTGCTTTCCATCGTAGGCAGGTCCTTCGGTGAAAACGAATCCATCGTGAATCTTTCGCACTTCACCAATCCCAGGAAAACTCTGATCTCTAAGCAGTCCTGGTGCGATAGGTTGGTCTGCCCACGATTCCACTTCGATCACGATGTCTTTCCCGCTTTTCACGGTTGCGGTTCGATTCTCGATTTCTCCACCGCCCGCGTCTTTTTCAACGGTTTCCCAGGATCCGCGAGTAATCTTGAACTCTATATTATCGGCATTTTCAAGCTCTACTACGACTTCGAACAATGTGTCTGACTTGCGATTCAATGCAATGGCGTGGGGATTCCAATCGCCGAGCACAGCATGGTTGCCCGCCAAATACAGAGTGTCTTTCTTTGCGACGGGTTGGGCCGTCTTCACCACAAACTTCTGCTTGATGGCGGCCGTTACAAAGTCTGTGGGGCTAATGGAAAACAGCAGTACGGACAAAAGCGTAATATGCCACATGTTGTTATGCTCATCGAAGATGAATTGGAGGAGAGGAGCCGTGAATCGATGAGGAGCTATTTTACCATGGCGAGCGTTCGATGGATGCGTGCCAATGATCGTTCCTTACCGAATAGAGTTAGGTAGTCGAATATCGTGAGCCCAGAGATCTTGCCCGTCAGTGCTATTCTCAGACCTGCCATGAAGTTGCCGAGTTTGATCCCTTGTGCGTCGACGAAGGCCTTCAAGACTGGTTCAAAGTCAGGTTGAAGTGTGCTGGGTGCTTGCTCGATCACATCGCAGAACAATCGGACCGCTTGGCAGACCGCAGCGTCACTCTTCAGCTTTTTCTCGAAGCCATCGTTATCGATCGCGAACGAATCGTCCGCGGTAAACAGCTCATCAAATTGAAGGACATCTCCGGCGACTTTGATTCTGTCTCCTGCGGCGGTGACAATTTTCGTAAGCCAATCTGCAGAATCGCACGGAGCCGGGGTTGCGACCCAACCGGCCTTTTGCAAATAAGGTAGCACCATCGCAACCTTCTTCTTCGAGTCCAGCTGGTTCATCCAACGGGTTTGAAACGCAACGAGTTTCTGTGGATCAAACGAAGCTGGGCCTCGATTGACTCTTTCGAGCGAAAAGTTCTTGATCGCATCTTCAAGGGTGAAATGTTCCGTGCTATCGTCCAGCGACCAGCCCAGCAACAGCAAGTAGTTGAGCATCGCGCCCGGCAGAAATCCTGTTTCACGATAAAAATCAACCACGACCGGATTGAACGTCTCTGGAGAAGTCGTCAACTTTGCACGCTGCGCAACTGTTGCACCCATCAAGTTCAGGGCAGCAAAATCCTTCTGCTTAAGATACTTGTCTAGTTTTCGTTTGCTCAGCTTGGCGGTACCACCTGGCTCGGCAACGAATGGCAAGTGAGCGTAGATCGGTAATGGATAGCCTAACGATTGCGCGATAAAGATCTGTCGAGGAGTATTCGGAAGATGTTCGACCGCCCGAACCACATGGGTGATTTGGAAATCGAAGTCATCGACTACGCTAGCCAAATGGTAGAGGCAAGTTCCATCGGCGCGCTGGATCACATGGTCTTGTTCGTCTGTCCATTCAAAGGAGCAATCTCCACGGATCACATCATGGAATTTGCACTGTCCCTCGCGAGGAATCTTGAGCCGTACGACAGCCTCTCGGCCTTGCGATTTAAAATGAGCGATTCGTTCAGGGGTATCCCCCATAAATGTACGGTCGTAGATAAACGATTTCCCGTTCGCATCTGCTGCGGCGCGTTGTGCGGCTAGCTCATCGGAGGTCGCAAAGTCATAGTATGCGTGTCCTGATTCCAAGAGCTTGGCTACGGCCGCTTGATAACGATCGAGGCGTTGCGACTGAAAGTAAGGAGCGAATGGGCCATTCACATCGGGGCCTTCGTCCCAATTCAAACCGAGCCATCGGAACCCGTCGAGAATGGGCTGAAGGGCCGCTTCGACGTTTCGATTTTGGTCCGTATCGTCGATACGAAGCAAGAACTGCCCGCCCGCTTGTTTTGCTAGCAAGTAATTGAAAAGGGCCGTCCGCACGCCTCCAATGTGAAGGTAACCGGTGGGGCTTGGGGCAAATCGAGTTCGAACGGTCATAGGAAAACGTGTTGAGGTTACAAGATTGGCATAGGGGACAAGGTGGAATATTTGTAAAGTGATACCAAAGGGATATCATTCGGACGAGTGCTCCTGCATGGCGAGATGACACTATTTCAAATGGAATGTACAGTTATGGTACGCAAAGCTTGCGGTGCCCTGTGTTTGCTGGGAATAGGACTCTGTTTGGGAGTTTTCGGACAGGAACTATTTTCTTTTTCTTCGGCGAATGCTCAGCCGCAAATTCCGGGAAGTTATCCGTTTGGATCGCCGACGACTCCAGTGAATCCGACGGCCCCGATTCCGAGTTCAGTAGCGCTGCAGCCGCCGGTGAGTATTGGGCAAGGTTCCGCTAGCACAGGTCTGCCCACCGCGGGGCAATCTCCATTGGATCTTGCGACAAATAATCCAAATGGAATCGATATGGGAGACGGTTTCATCGCCATGACGGCAGAGGAAGCTGTGAATGTTTCGGTTTACGAACGGGCCAATCGCAGCGTTGTCAATATCTCGACGACGACACTCCGGCCAGAGAGTCTGTTAATCAGCACGGAAGTCGAAGGCAATGGAAGCGGGATTGTGTTGGATCAAAGTGGCCGCATTTTGACCAACCATCACGTGATCAAGGGATCCAAGAAAGTGACTGTCACGATCTTTAATGGAGAGGCATATCCTGCCACTCTCGTTGGACAAGATGCAGATAACGACATTGCTGTTTTACAAATCAATGCGCCGCAGAATGTACTGTTTCCTGTCCCGTGGGGGGATTCAAGCAATCTTCGGGTCGGTCAGCATGTTATTGCGATCGGGAACCCGTTCGGATTCGAGCGGACGATGACAACAGGAATCATCTCTAGTTTGAATCGTCAGTTGCCATCGAAAACAAAGCACCGATTTCATTCCTTGATTCAAGTCGATGCCGCGTTGAACCAAGGGAACTCGGGTGGACCGCTTCTCAATTCGCGAGGTGAGCTTATAGGCATGAATACGGCGATTGCGACTCGAAGTGGCGATAATGCGGGAATAGGGTTTTCAATCCCGATCAATACCATCAAACGTGTCGTCACTCAATTGATAGCTACAGGACGCGTCGTGCGGCCAACGATTGGCATTTTGCAAGTGTTTGAGACGGACCGAGGTCTATTGGTAGTCAACGTCACCCCCGGCGGTCCCGCGGAACAAGCGGGGGTTCAAGGATCGCGGCTGACGCGACGCAAGAACCACATCGGAGTCATCGCCATTGAACAGTCTGTAGTGGACCATAGCCAGTCCGATTTGATTGTTGGAATCGATGGCAAGGATGTAAAGCAATCCGACGACCTTTTGGGCGTTATCGAAGCCAAAAAGCCCGGTGAGCAAGTCGTGTTGACCGTCGTTCGAAACGGTCAATCCGTCCAAATCCCAATCGTGCTGGGAGCCGCGGACTGAATTCTGTTCGCAATTCGCCCCCGGAAGATTTTTTGTCAATCCGCTTGCGAGGCGACGGACATTGGTTCAGACTACGTCGTCGCGGCCCAGGGAATTGGTCTGGTTCCCCTTGCAAGAAAGCCGATATATTTCGTTTAACCACATCTATTGAATGCATATGAGCACTTCTACCTTGGCGCCGATTCAATTGCTCCCCGCAAAGACTATCGACGGTAGGAAACCAAAGCGAGAAGAGGTACCGAGCGGAGAAGTATTGTGTGCTTACTGCACAGCCAAGTGCTGTCGCTACTTTGCAATGCCGATCGATACTCCGACAACGAAAACGGACCTAGATTTCGTGCGGTGGTATTTGCTACACGATCGTGCCACGGTATTCATTGAAGATGAAACTTGGTATCTGCTCGTACACACTGACTGCAAGCATTTGCAATCGAACCACATGTGCGGGATCTACGAAACACGTCCGCAAATTTGCCGCGATTACTCGACTGACAATTGCGAGTTTGATGAGGATGCGGTCTACGAAATGTATTTTGAGACGGCTGAGCAAGTAGCCGAATACATGGAAGCACGTTTCGAGTCCTCGGACCTCTCCTCCATTCGAAGCAAAGAGCCTGCTCTGCTTCCTGTCTTGCAGTAGTCCGTTGCCTAGCTATCGTTCTACGGAGCGACATTCCGGCTGTTGAGGCTCGTTTGCCTCAATGACTGTAGTATCGCAGCGACCATCCTCCCGTAGCAACTATTGAACTGTTGCCTTCGCCGCATTGTACTAGCACAAACTGAAAAATTCATGGCACTGATCGAACCAAGGACTCTTAAGGGGTTTCGAGACTTTCTCCCGGCTCAAATGATTCCGCGGGAGAAGCTCATGGAGACGGCTCGCACAGTTTATCGTCGATACGGTTTTGTTCCGATCGATACACCGGCACTTGAATTGCTGGAGGTATTGACTGGGAAAGGGTCAGAGGAGACCGACCGGCAGATGTATCACTTTACCGATGCGGGGGGCCGCGAGGTTGGGATGCGATTCGACTTGACCGTTCCCTTTGCTCGGTTTGCGGCCCAGCATATCAACGAGTTGGGTACGCCGTTCAAGCGGTATCATATTGCACCGGTCTGGCGGGGAGAGACACCCCAGGCTGGCCGATTTCGAGAATTTGTTCAATGCGACTTTGATACGATTGGGACCACTGGAGTCGTATCGGATATAGAGACGGCATTGGTGATTCACGAGTTGCTTCAAGCGATTGGCATCGATCAGTTTCAGATTCGAATCAACAACCGTCAGGTGTTGGCTGCTTTCTTGCAGGCTCAAGGGCTAGAAAACTCATCGACAGCAGTGCTTCGTGCGTTAGATAAGTTTGAAAAGGTGGGCGGAGACCAAGTCAAGAAAGAACTCGAGAACGCGGGATTGAATGCACTGCAAGCGGATAGTGTTCTCGCATTGGCTGCGATGCGAGGGTCGAATGATGAATTGCTTTCGCAACTCGCGACGATGGTGACGGGAAACGAGATAGGAGAGCAAGGGGTTCAAAGGCTTCGAGACTTGACAAGTGCGTTGCGTGCTGCGGGAGTGCCGGAGTCGCGTTATCGCATCGATGTTTCTATTGCTCGTGGTTTGGATTACTACACTGGCGTGGTGTTCGAAACGACATTGGGAGAATTGCCATCGATAGGCAGCATCTGTAGTGGAGGGAGATACGATAATCTTGCGGGGTTGTATACCAAGCAATACTTGCCAGGCATTGGAGCATCCTTGGGATTAGATAGGTTGCTTGCCGCGTTGGAGCAACTCGGGCGCATTCCGAAGCAGCCCAGGTCTGCGGACGTTTTCATTGCGTTGTTTGATCCGAATGGCATCAACGACTACTTTCGGCTAGCTTCCATCGTGCGAGCTGCTGGTTGGTCAGCAGAAGTGTTTCCTGAAAGCAAAAAGCTTGCTCAGCAGTTGAAGTATGCTGATCAGCGAGGTTTTCGCGTGGCGTTGATCGCTGGTTCGGACGAGCTTGCAAAGGGAACCGTGCAAATCAAGGACTTGATGAACAAAATAAGTACGGAAGTCGAATGGCGTGAAAATCCCGAGCAACTCAGTCAGGCGCTTCGAACGATGATGCGACTGAGTGATGATACTTTGTTGGCTTAGACTTTGTTGTTGGCTTAATTCGTCTATGGCATTGTCGTTCTGAAGATCAATCTTGATTTCGATGCCACATGGGAGCATCAGGGCCCCTTAATGCAACCCGAAAGGAAAACCTTTTCTGATTCCATGTTGATTGCGCAAACGCAATGGATGTTCCGTTGACTAACGCGTCGGTCATTGAGAACGAATAGGTGAAAAAAAGAGGGTTCCGATCGTAAAAGAGTCCGTCGGACATTCCGCAAAAAAATACAATGATTTTCTCTTAGAATGCGAAGGAACCCCACATCTCGGTTGCTCTTGGGCGGGACTCTTTTATATTTGAGAACAGCGGCGAAGGAACAAAGCATTAGGGCATATGGCATACCCATTCGACTTTTTGGGTTGGAGGTTGGGGTGGCAAAATTGAGTGTGGCAGGAGTTGCTGCCGAAGATGTATTGAATTGTCTGCCTGAGGGTGTAGCGATGATCGGTTCCGATCTCACCATCCTTTGGTCGAACGATTATTTTCAACTCTGGGCTGGGGGCGTAAGCCGAATCGGCGAGAATTTCTATTCCGCCCTGTCGAATCCCGAAATCCTTGGGACAGAAGTTTGCCCGCTCCAAACCTGCTTCATGAGTGGCATCCAGGCATCGACAACTCTGCAAACGGCATCTGGTAGCTATTATCACCTTCACGCAGCACCATTAAAGAGTTCCTTATCCTCCGATGGATCGATTGCAAAATTGGTTGTTACACTGAGCGATGTAACCGAAGAGATTCTTCAAGAACAGAAGCTTGCAGCGATCCACCAAGCTGGTGCTCGATTAACAGATTTGAAGCCTGACGAAATATTCTTGATGGATGTAGATCAACGCATCGATCTCTTGAAGGAAAACATACGGCATTACACGCAGGATTTGCTCAACGTTGAGGTGATCGAGATTCGTTTGCTTGAACAATCGACTGGTGACCTCATCCCGTTGCTTTCTGTCGGTATTGATCAGGTAGCAGCGGATAGACGATTGATGGCGAGTCCGCAGGGAAATGGGGTAACCGGTTACGTCGCCGCCAGTGGGCTCAGTTACTTGTGTCGCGACGCAACCAAAGATCCGATGTACTTAGAGGCCTTTAAGGGAGCGAGAAGTTCTCTAACGGTTCCGATACTCTTGCATGACGCGGTGATTGGGACAATCAATGTGGAGAGCCCAAAGCTGGGGTCGTTTACTCCATCAGACCAACAGTTCTTGGAGATTTTTGCGAGAGACGTTGCGGTTGCATTGAATACTTTGGAGTTGTTGGTCGCGCAGAGAAACGATGCAGCGCACCAGAGTTTCGAAGCGATTCACGCGGCGATTGCATTGCCGATTGATGCGCTTTTGCTCGATGCAGTCCATTTGATGGAAAAGTATATCGGTCATGATCCCGAAACGGTTGCACGATTGAGGAGTGTTCTCTCCAAGGCGAGGGCGGTCCGCAAGTCTATTCAATCGATTGGGCAATCGATGGCACCTGCGGATGTTAGCCAGTCGGGCTCGCAAGTGGAAGGTTGCGGAAAATTGCTCGGTACGCGAATTCTGGTCGTGGATGCGGATGAGGAGTTGCTTCTTCAAGCTCATGCATTATTGGAGCGTTATGGTTGCGTGGTCGAGACTGCGCATTGCGGTGACGAAGCCGTCGCCATGGTGAAGACGAGTATTGAGGAGCCCTACCAGATAATCATTTCCGATATTCGGTTACCTGATTACTCAGGCTATCAATTGATGTTGCGGCTCCAAAAGTTGTTGACGCACGTTCCGATGGCCTTGATGACCGGATTTGGTTATGACCCGGGGCATTCGATCGTAAAGGCAAGGCAGGCGGGGCTTCATCCGAAAGCAATCTTGTACAAGCCGTTTCGCTTGGAGCAGTTGCTTTCCGTCACCGAGACTCTGCTAAACTACAAACCGTCTGAAGATCAATCTGCGCAGTCCGAGTCGAGCGAAACGGAACAGAGCGAAACGGAACCGAGCGAAACGGAACCGAGCAAATAGATAGGCGTCTTTTTTCGCTAAGAAATAATTCAAGGACGAATGGACAAGATCGCGATTATTATTGTTCTTTTGTTGGCTGCCTTCGGTCATTGTGGCTTAATCGTCTGGGCTTACAACTCGATCAATGCAACGGGGTTGCGGCGTACGACGATCAAGCGAATTGAGAAAGGCATCTTACTGATAGGGTTGTTGTTGCCAACCTGTGCGTTTGTATTGGAGCTCCAATATCGGGAAGCTGGTTCGGCAATTTCTTTTGAGAGCCTTCAATTTGTCAACAAAATCTACCTGGTTATTTTGAGTTTGTTTGCAATCGTGGCGGCTCCATTTTGGATTGATTCACGGCCTGTGTTTTCGCAGTCACGAGATCGAAGCGAACAAGTTGTTTCCCATCTTTGGAAGCCCAAAGTGCAGGGAGAATTTTTTCGCGGCAGAAAATTCTCGATCATGGGCAGATTGCCACTCAATGAAATAGGCTGGATGGAAGTCAATCAAAAAAAGCTTCTGGTGGACAATCTTCCGCAGCCGCTTCGTGGTCTGACTATCGCACATATCTCCGATGTTCACCTGACGGGCCAGATGGAGCCGTTTTTTTACCGTCAAGCGTTTGATTGGTTGCAGCGAGTAAAACCGGACTTGATTGTATTGAGTGGCGATATCGTGGATTACGACAGATGCGTTGCGGACATAAAGATCATCTTCGATGGATTGCAAGCTCCGTTAGGGCAGTATTTTGTATTGGGGAATCATGATCGTCGATTGCGAGACCCTCTAAAGGTGAGCGATAGATTGATCGATATGGGGTGGCATGACGCAGGCAAGGATCATGCTTCATTCCTCCATCAGGGGCTTAACGTCCGCGTCGTGGGAAATGAGTTGCCGTGGTTTCGACGAGTTCTGCCGGATGCTCATGCCGTTGAGAGTTTCGGCTGGACACTAGGGATCGCGCATTCTCCTGATCAATTTGCGTGGGGTGTGAGTATTGGATGCGGGCTATTGCTATGCGGACACACCCACGGTGGGCAGATTCGTCTTCCTGGTATCGGGCCAATCGTGGCTCCCAGCTGGCACGGTACGCGTTATGCTTCGGGGGTTTTTGAGCGAAACGGTACCATCATGCACGTCAGTCGAGGGATGTCTGGAATTCATCCCTATCGGTGGGGGTGTCCTCCGGAAGTAAGCATTTTGCAATTGGCGGATCGCGCTGGCTAGCTAAGAAGAATCTCGCGACCTGCCAATCTTTGCTAGCAAGCAGTTTTTGTGAGCCCCTAGGACAGGAGGTTAGTTTGCATGTAGCGATTCTGAATTTTTTTCCAATTAATTGGTCTTGTTAGCATCTTTGCAACGAAGAACCCGCAAAAATTAAGAGTCGATTGAAGTGGCAATCGGCAGCCTCGCGATAACCAGAGGTGGTTTAGTGTGTTGAATGATTGGATAGGTACTGCATTGAGATGAACAACCAGAGTTGGGTAATTTCAACCTCCGACCTATCGGAAGGTACGACGCTCAGTTTCGATTTGCTTGACGCCAACGGAAATGTGCTTCACAAGGCCGGCGTGCCCATTGGTCAGAGGCTGAAGGATAGGCTTGCGGCAGACGGGATAACGTCGGTAACTATTCTAGGAACCTCTGAGGTTTCACCGGATAAAGTCGCGTCGGTCCTTCTCGACTCCTTCGATCCTGCATTGATTCAGACGTTGAGTCAATCGGTATCTGCCGCTTCGTCCGCGGTCTCTTCGGCGATGCAGAATCTAGTATCTGGCAAGGGGATCGACTCGAAACCACTTGTCGAAGGTGTTGAGTCCTTTATGCATTCGGCTGCGAAAGACATAGCGGCCGCGTTATCTGTTCTTTCCGTACAGCAAAAGGCTCCCGCGACGATTGAGCATGAAAGACTGGCCGAAAGATCGGCGAAGTTGTCGCTTTTGGGTGTCATCACTGCCATAGCACAAGGTCAAAAAGATTCGTTTGTAACCGAAGTCGGACTTGCAGGACTTCTCCATGATTGTAGTTTGATTCTGCAACCGTCCCTCATCGATCACGATCCTGGAAAGCCCCTTTCAAGTGCCGAGCTTGAATTCTATCGAAGTCACCCATTGAAGTCGGCTGAATTACTCAGGGAGACTGAGGGGGTATCGTCTGCCGTGCTGGAGGTGATAGAGCAGGTTCACGAACAAGCGAATGGCACTGGATTTCCTCGTGGGTTGCAGATCAAGGACTGCAGCTACCAAGCCACCATTTTGAACGTTGCAGATGCTTACATCACGTTGACGGACTCCAATGCGCACCATCGATTCGTTCAGTCTGACGCCTTGCTGTATCTCGTCAGCCAAGCAACCAAGGGGTTGTTTTGTGCTCGGACGATTCAATCGATGATGAGAGCAATGTCGGTTTATCCGGTTGGTACGGTGATCGCGATGGACGACGATTCTAAAGCCGTGGTCGTGCGAAGCAATACGGAAAATCCAATGAAGCCTGTTGTTCGGACGTTGAATACGGCTCAGCAAAAGATAGATCTTACGAAATCAGCTAGATCTATTGTTGGACCATACACAGATGCAACAACGGGCCGACAACGTATACCCAGATCTGAAATGATCAAGGAATTTTGGCGATTGGATGCAAACGAGGGAACGGAAAGCTAGCTTGAATAGCTCAAGTCTACTGGCGGTGACCGTGTGCTAAGTTCACCACTCGAAACGACTCTCCCATACCGCGAAACCTTTGAAGTTTTCCTATGGATACGTTATAACCACTAAACTTTTCCGCACCTTGTAATGCTTGCAAAAGCAAGATTGTCATGATCGTCTCAAGCGAGACATGCAATCATGCCGTTTAAGGGTTAGGTTCTTTACTTCCCGAAATAAACTTCGGAACGACCATTTATGACGCAAATCGATTATTCCATGGGACAAGAATTCGTAACACCCACACTCGCTAACGAAATCGATGCTGAAGCACTTTATGAAAAGTGTATGGCACTGGCACGTAATATGTGGTGGAGTTGGCAGCATGAAGTTACGAATTTGTTCAGGGACATAGATCCCATTCGTTGGAGGCAGCTTGATCACAACCCCATCGCACTTTTACGGGAATTTACCCCGGAGCGGTTGGCCGTTCGCGCGAGCGAAATGGTACTTCATAGTCGCGTGAATTATGCGTTTCGCAGGTTACAAGAGTATCTCGAGAACAAGAACACCTGGGCGCAAACAAATGCTGGCGTTCTCGGAGGCAAGCCGGTAGCTTACTTTTCGGCCGAGTTCGGATTGCACGAGTCGTTACCAGTCTACTCCGGAGGGTTGGGAGTACTTTCGGGTGACCACGTGAAGAGTGCTAGTGGACTGGGAGTACCGCTTGTAGGTATCGGACTCTATTATTCTCATGGATATTTCAAGCAGCATTTGTCTGCCGATGGCTATCAGAGAGAAGAATATTACGAAACTAAGGTTGAGGACCTCCCGTTGGAACCGGCGACGTTGCCGGATGGGACACCACTTATGGTTTCGATCGATACCCGTAATGGGCGTCTATTGGCCAAGGTTTGGAAAGTGAACGTGGGGCGTGTTCAGTTGTATTTGTTGGACTGCAATGTCGAAGGAAATCGGCCGGAGGATCGAGAGCTTACGAGTCGACTCTATGGCGGCGATGAGAGAACACGTATTCGACAAGAGCTTGTGATCGGCGTAGGCGGTGTCAAGGCTCTTCGAGCACTTGGAATCACACCAGGCGTTTACCATTTGAACGAAGGTCACAGCGCTTTCGCTCCACTGGAAGTTATCCGAGAGCGAATGGTTGACGATGGACTGTCGTTCGAAGATGCATCCCGGGAAGTGGCCGAGATGACCGCTTTTACTACCCACACGCCGGTACCTGCCGGCCACGACCGGTTTGATGGCGGTTTGATCGAAGAGCATTTGGGACCGCTTCGAGATTCACTCGGGTTGAGTATCGATCAGTTGATGGGCTTAGGGAGAGTTCACGGGCATGACCACAACGAATCCTTCTGCATGACCGTGATTGGCCTTCGCATGTCGCGATGCGCGAACGCTGTTAGCCAATTGCACGGACACATATCTCGACGAATGTGGAATCCACTTTGGCCGTCGCGAGAAGAACGAAATATCCCCATCGGGCACATTACGAATGGGGTTCACGTCGAGAGTTGGTTGGCAGGACAGATGCAACAACTTTACGATCGGCACTTTCCAGCCAACTGGAAGTCGCAGATGGGCGAGCCAGATGTTTGGCAAAACATCCATTCGGTCGACCCAGGCGAACTTTGGGAAACGCACAATGCCCTGAAGAACTTGCTTTTGTCATTCGTTCGTCGTCGCGTCTCCCGTCAATGTCGGCGAAGAGGTGAAAGCGATGAAGTAGTTGAGTCTGCACGCAACATATTGAGCCCAAACATCCTGACTATCGGCTTTGGGCGTCGTTTCGCTACGTACAAGAGAGCGAACTTGTTATTCAACGATCTCGATCGAATCAGCAAACTGCTCGATTGCACCGAACGTCCAGTACAAGTGATCTTTGCTGGAAAGGCTCACCCAAAAGATGAGCCTGGCAAGCGTTTCATTCAGGAGATTGCCAATCTGCGACATGACTCTCGGTTCGGTGGTCGTGTCGTCTTTATCGAAGACTACGATATCAATGTTTGCCGACATTTGATCCAAGGGGTCGACGTATGGTTAAACAACCCTCGACGTCCATTAGAAGCATCCGGAACGAGCGGTCAGAAAACCGTTTTGAACGGCGGACTCAACTGCAGCATCTTGGATGGTTGGTGGGCTGAAGCCTATGACGGTTCGAACGGTTTTGCCATCGGCAAGGGCACCAGCCATTCCGACGATCGCATTACCGATAAACGCGATGCCGAGTATCTCTACGAAACAATCGAAGAATCGGTGATCCCAATCTTCTATAACCGCGATCGAGACGGTGTTCCACGCCAGTGGATCAAGAGAATGATGAATAGTATCAGCACGTTAGCTTGGCGATTTAGCAGCCACCGTATGGTCATGGACTATGCACGACAGGTGTACGTTCCTGCGGCCGGCGGACTCAGCTGCGAAATGAAGAAGAGCTAAATTGCATATCAACTAGACGAATACAAAGCGTAGGAATCCATCTCGGATCCCTGCGCTTTGTTTGTTTTCTTAATGACTCATCGATGAATCGACGGGTCGGTACCAATCGTCCCGAGCAGATCGTTCAGATAATTTTGGTTTTGGCATCGAGCAAGTTCTACTTTTGTTCGCTCCAGTCGCTGGCGAAGTCTGAGTCGTTCGATCACAGAACGGTAGTTCGCTCTGCCATAATACTCATCGAACGGATGGCAAACCGTGCCTTCTCCCGACACGCCGACCAATCACCAAGCGGGTGCGCACGGATGCTTTTCCATCATCACCTTGTATCCGCTCGGAGACATGTAGATGTGGTTTTGTTCCAACGGAATCGATTGTTCTACGCCATCTTTGGTCCATCGAACCGTTCGATCGAATAAAGACGCACGTGCGTTTTCCGATACGCAGATTTAGTCGAACCCATAAAGTCGCTCACCATAAGAATAGAGGCAAATTCATCGGGCGAATTAGCTTAATGCATTCGAAGTCGATGTCGACGGAAAGAGATCGTCGAGGAGGATTATCAGGCTCACTAATCACGAAGCGACGCAGACTAGATTCAACGATTAGGTTTGCGTGAATGCGTTGAGCATTTCAAAGCGTGGGCTACTTTCCCTTGCCATTGGACTTAGGCTTCCCATTGTTTGGGTCCTTGGCGTCGGCAACGCGAGCCTTGCTTAGTTCAGCCTGAGCGTTGGCGAGTTGCTTCATTGCCCTCGCCACATTCTCGCGAATTTTGCCAAGCTCTTTTCGTTGAAAAGCGAGTTCCTTCTTGGCTTCTTCGACTCGTTTCGACACTTGCGCAACTTTGGGATGTGATTGCACTTTGTCTTTCGAGATCTTTTTTCTCAAGCCATCGAGTTCGTCCACCGTTTTGGAAAGCGTCGCTTGCAGCGGTTTGCAAACAGTCGATTGCTGAATCGCGTTGGATTCGAGTTCGGAAGGCTTACGAAGCAAGCGATCGATCCCGCTCAGTTTGGCATCGCGTTCGGAATCTTCCAACTCAACATTTTCGTTAAGTTCCTCTTTCTTCTGCTTTGCCGCTTCGACTTCTTGAAGCAGTTTTTTCCATTGAGGCGACGCATGCAATTCCGCCAGCACTGGCACACTGGCATCGTCTAGTTTCTTTCGACTCTCCTTCACCTTCACTAATGCGTTAGGAATTCCAATCGAAGCTCCAATCTCTTGCTCTGCCTCATCTTCCGCATCGCGATACGCCCGAAGCAACTTACTCAATCCGTCCTCGCGCGTGACTACACTACGAAGCTTTTCTTTCAGCTTTTTCTGAATCTCGGTCAATTCTCGCTTGGCTTCGTTGACTTCCTTCTCTGCTTTTTTGACACGCTCATTTTCTCGCTGTTCATCCTTGCGATCTTGAGCTTTGGACTGACCGTATCCAGACGGTGTGAGCAATGTCATGCTGACTAGGAATGCCACGCTGAGAACGAGAGCGTAAATCGCAAGCGGTGTTCGTGTCATGTCTTTTTGATCCTTCGCAATGGTCGTTGCCAATCAAGCTGTGGTGGAAGTGCATCGCCGTTGAGTATCGTACTCAATACAATTCGTGCCAAGGCTGGAGCCATGAGGGTCCCTTTCGAACCCAAGCCGTTCAAACAAAAAACCCTCGAGGACGCAATATGCCTGCCAATCAGCGGATGTCTATCATAGCTTGCCGGGCGGACGGCCGCTTGATGGTCCAGCACGACAGAACTTTGAATGTTTCCCTCGAATACTCCTTCCCATCGACGAATGAGTTCCGATTTCCACGAAAGAACCTCTGGGCGGTTGTCGACGATTCCATCGAGTGTGTGACGATTGTACGTGGCGCCTATCTTGAGTTTGCCGTCGATCGTTGGCACTACCCATACATTGTGATGAACGACACGTTCAACTTCAACCTGACGAGGTTTCTCCAACGTCAGAATGTCACCTCGCGCGGGGTGCAATGGCAATTCAGCAAACCATTGGTTCTTTCGAGACTCTACTCCCTGGCAAAGGATAACCGCGTCCGCGCTGATTCCGATAGAAGAAAGCTGAACACGCGAGCCATTATCCACAATGGAATCGCAGTCCACATCGCACTCATGATACTCTGTACGGTTCTTAAAAAACTCTCGAGTCTTCGATAAGTAAGCATGTGTGTCCAATCGTGCGGCTGGCGACATGCTGCATCCACCCCACGGAGCATGGATACCGCTCAAGCTTGTTGTTTCGATTGGCGCTGCTGTCGGAGTGGTAGGACTCAACGAAGTCTTCGAAAACCACTTCTGTTCAAACTGTATTCGCTCCATCTCCGACAGAAAGATCCGTATCGCCGGCTCGCTATACCAGAAGCGGCCGTGAAGCTTCTCCTCGATCCATGGATAGAAGTGACTCGCTTCGCTGAAGAACAGATGCCATTCCCAACTAGCAGCGGCCCGCGAACCCGTAATTGGAGTAACCAAGCCGGCAGCCACCATCGAGCACGATTGTAGTTCGTTGCGATCTGCGATCGCGATCGACATGCCCCTACGGTGCGCCTGCCAAGCGATGGCGGAACCCGCCAATCCACAACCGACGATGAGAAGATCTACAGACTTCATCGTAGCCTTCCCGGATGAGTACTCACGAATGGACTGTTAGGTTGTCGCGATGGATGACTTCTTCATAGGGACACTGGCCCAAGATCTGTTCAATACGATCCGACCGACAACCGCGAATGCGGAGCAATTGATCTGCGCTATAGTTCACCAGTCCTCGAGCGATCTCTGTTCCGTCACTCGCATGAACGGAGACGACATCACCTTTACCAAATTCTCCTTCGACCGATTGGATTCCAATTGGCAACAAGCTGCGACCGTTGGTCAGCATAGCGGTCACTGCTCCTTGATCCACAATCAAGCGACCTGCAGTTTGCGCCGAGAAGCCGATCCAACGTTTCCTCGGTGTAAGTGTTTTCGATTGAGGCAAGAACACGGTCCCTATCTCTTCGCCACGCGACAGTCGCAATAGTACATCGGGTTCACGCCCCCAAGCGATGACAACGCTTTGGCCACTCATCGTAACGAACTTGGCCGTCGACAACTTGCTCGCCATACCACCTTTACTAACGCCAGTTTTGCGATCGCGGACCAGTTCTTCGACAGATTCATCGATCTTTGGAACTGAAGCGATCACATTGGCGTTCGCATCGTTTGGGTCCCGATCGTAAAGCCCTGTCACATCCGAAAGGATGACCAGTAGGCTACCTTCGAGTAGACCAGCGACCATGCCTGCCAATCGATCGTTGTCACCAAAGGTGGTCTTCAGTTCGTCGACGGCAACGGTATCATTCTCGTTGATGATGGGGATGCATCCCATTTCCAAAAGTCGATTTAGCGTGTTCCGAACGTTCAGATAGGCAACTCGGTCGTCGAGTTCCGATGCGGTCAGAAGCACTTGCGCCGCGAATCGATTAAACTGCGAGAAGGTTTGCTCGTACACCTGAATCAGGTGAGTCTGACCGATCGCTGCGACAGCCTGAAGCGTCGCTAGGTCCGTAGGACGGCTTGGCAAACCCAATCGCCCAACACCGCTGGCCACCGCGCCGCTGGAAACCAAAACAACACGTTTTCCGAGTTCGACAAGTTTCACCAGTTGCCGAGCTAGGTTGGCAACTTGTTCTCGGTCGAGCAAGCCGTCGTCCCCTGTGAGAGATCTTGAGCCGACCTTCACGATCCAAACATCGGCATCGACAAGAAGCTGCTTGCGTTGATCCATCATTGCACAAAGAGGATAGCGAAATCTAACTCGAAACAAGAGTGACCGTCGGATGTTCCGCGTTCACTGTGGAGTAGATGGTAGCAACACTACAAAAAACCGTCAGTACTGCGCAATTCAAAAGCGAGGTAGAGTTGGAAGATGTGTGGCGGATTCGACTTTTTGCCATGATCCCAACCCGACGCGTAAGCGAGGGATTCTGTAGGATTGTACGTCCCTCGCTTACGCGTCGGGTTGTGATGTTTCCTTTGTCTGCGACAATTCTATTGAAGCAACAAGCCGCTAGCCCCGGTTGCCGCCTGCAGCAAAGCAACTAAACCGGGGCTAACGCACGCTAACGCACGACGGCTCACTAAGGCCTCACTCTCGGATGGGGGTTAGGGGAGATTCTCTCCCGGGTCGCAAATACATGAAGACGCCGTGAATCCCGAGACTTAATGGCGATTAAAACTCCGCAAAAGTCGCCTTACGGAGATTCGCCGTCAGGCTTGGCGATCCTAGGTTTTACTGGCTCGGGAGGGGATCGATGGGGTAGGTCATGAAGCTCGGCAAGGGTTTTGATCTAGCCACAAATAGGGAAATCGGCACAATACGTTCCGACTTCCAGACGACTGTGACTTTCTTTTTGATCCGATCCGGCGGTTCTGGCGCCGATTGTCGGAGTGAACGATAACCTCTCCAACCCACCTTCCTGAAGACTATGCAAAAGACACTGGTACTGCTGAAACCTGATTGCGTTCAACGCCGATTGATTGGAGAGATCATCGGTCGATTCGAAAAGAAGGGGCTTAATGTTGTCGCGATGAAGATGCTTAAAGTCACACCAGAACTTTCGAAGCAACATTATGCTGAGCACGTATCGAAGCCATTTTATAAGAATCTAGAAGACTTCATCACGTCCGCACCGATTGTTGCCATGGCCATCGAGGGACTCGAAGCCATTCGTGTCGTACGCGAGATGTTAGGCGCGACCAACGGATTGAAGGCAGCCCCTGGCACAATTCGCGGCGATTTTTCTAGCTCTCGCCAAATGAACCTGGTTCATGCGTCCGATAGCGAAGAGTCCGCCGCACGCGAGCTTACGCTTTATTTCCAAGCGTCGGAGATTTGCAGCTACACACCAACGCTCGTCGGTAGTTTCCGAGCGAGCGACGAAACCTAGTTTCGAACGATTCAAAAACCTATTGATCATTTCCTTATGGGCTCCCGGGATATTCTCTCGGGAGTTTAGCCTTAACAAACCATTGATTTTCCATGCGTCGAAACGATATCCGCAACATTGTCATTATTGCTCACGTCGATCATGGTAAGACCACGATGGTCGATTGCTTGCTCAAGCAAAGTGGTCAGTATCGTGACTCCCAACTTCAGGGAGAGCGAATACTCGACAGCAATGATTTGGAACGCGAACGAGGAATCACGATTCTCTCCAAGAACATTGCGATCGACTACAAAGGGGTGAAGATCAACTTGATTGACACTCCTGGCCACGCGGATTTCGGTGGGGAAGTAGAACGGGTTGTACGAATGGCCGACGGTGCGCTCGTCTTGATGGATGCTGCCGAAGGCCCGATGCCTCAGACTCGTTTCGTACTTTCCAAGGCATTGGAAGTGGGCGTGAAGCCGATCGTTGTAATCAATAAAATCGACCGCCCCGACGCTCGATGCGAGCAAGTGGTCGAAGAAGCGTTGATGCTTCTTTGCGATCTCGGTGGCGAGCATTACATGGATCATTTCGACGTCATCTTTGCTTCTGGCCGAAGTGGATACGCTACACATGACTGGAAAACGCCTGGCGATAGCATGATTCCATTGTTGGACATGATGCTAGAAAAGATCCCAGGTCCGGACGTCGAGCCTGAAGCACCGTTGCAGTTGCTGGTAACCAACCTCGATTGGTCTGATTATGTAGGGCGAATCGCGATTGGGCGAATCCAGTCTGGATCGCTTCGAAAGAATCAAGCGGTTGATATCGCCAAAGAAGATTCCGTGGTTTCCTCAACGGTTGCGAATCTGCAAGCCTTTGACAAACTCGGCCGTGTTGACATTGATAATGCAAAAGCTGGAGACATTGTCGCCGTTGTTGGGCTAAGCAACATCGAGATCGGTGACACGATCTGCAACCGAGGCGAAGTTAATCCATTGCCGCGTCTCCGAGTAGATGAACCAACTCTGGAAATGAATTTCAGCATCAACACGTCGCCACTTGCAGGAAAAGATGGCAAGTACGTGACGACGAGGCAGTTGAAGATGCGTCTCGAAAAGGAACTCGAGCGAAATGTCGCACTACGCGTGCGCCCTATCGAGGGAAGCGAAGCGTTTGCCGTTCGCGGGCGAGGGGTTCTCCACTTATCCGTCTTGATCGAGACGATGCGGCGTGAAGGTTTCGAAATGAGTATCAGCAAGCCGCGAGTCGTCCTCAAAGAGATCGATGGCGTCGTGCATGAGCCGTATGAAGTGCTCAATGTCGAAGTTCCAACGGATCGTATGGGACCGGTCATGGAAATGGTCGGAAACCGTCGTGGAAAAATCGATGAGATGACACCGCGCGGCGAGTACACACTACTGCGATTCTCGATCCCAGCACGTGGACTGATCGGGCTTCGAACGAGAATGCTCAACGCGACACAAGGAACAGCGATCATTCACCATCGTTTCTCAGGCTATCAGCCTATGGAAGCCGATTTGCCACGACGCCAAAACGGCGTGCTCGTCTGCATGGTGCCTGGTCGAGCTATTCCATATTCGTTGTTCGCATTGCAAGATAGAGCGGAGCTATTTGTCTCACCAGGTGATGACGTTTACGAGGGGATGATCGTAGGTGAGAATGCTCGCGATAACGATCTCGTCGTCAACCCGACCAAGGAAAAGAAGCTGACCAACGTTCGAGCCGCTGGTAGCGACGAAAACATCATTCTCAAGCCACCGCGACAACTCTTCCTCGAAGCGGCCCTCGAATACGTCGAGGACGATGAATTGGTCGAGGTAACGCCAAACGTGATTCGTCTTAGAAAAGTCTACCTACGAGAAAGCGATCGCAAACGACAAAGTAGATCGCCTGGCGAGTTGGCTGTCAGCTAGTCGCTCTCCAAGAACACGGCTGCTTAATCGACGGTTTACTGGTAGGCCAAGTGGACAATCCACTTGGATTGGATGACAATACGGCGAAACCATTTGCTTAGAGGTCCGGCTTTCGGACTCTTCGCATCTTGTTTTTCCGCAATATCATCCCTCCCACTTCAAGGAAAACAGCATGTCGAGTTTCCGTCCCGCTATCTTTTCTGGTCGTTGTGTCGCCCTCAGCATGGCCCTGGCATCATGTCTTGGCACAACTTCTATCAAAGCCCAAGAGTATCTGAACGGGATCGAATGGAAGGAGCCAGCGATCGTGACTCCCGGAGTGACGAACGATGCACCTCCCTCGGACGCTGTGGTTCTGTTTGACGGAAAGGATTTGTCTCGATGGAAGAATGGTGACAAGTGGTCTGTTGTGGACGGTGCAATGGTTTCCGGGAAAGGGATGGTGACCAGTCTGGATACGTTTGGTGATTGCCAAGTGCACCTAGAATGGTCTGCTCCAACCGTCGTCAAAGGAGATGGGCAAGGTCGTGGGAACAGCGGTGTTTTCTTGATGGGAATGTATGAACTCCAAGTTCTCGATTCCTATCAGAATAAAACGTATTTTGATGGCCAAGCAGGGGCAATTTACAAACAGACGCCTCCTATGGCTAACGTCATGCGCAAGCCAGGTGAATGGAACACTTACGATATCTTCTGGACAGCCCCTCGCTTCAACGAAGATGGGACTCTCAAATCTCCAGCCTACATCACGGCTGTTCATAACGGAGTCTTGATTTTGAATCATTTTGAGCTCAAAGGGGACACACCTTTCAATCGCCCGCCGCAATACAAGAAGCATAGCGAGAAGGGGCCCATCTCGTTGCAAGATCACGGCAATCCAGTTCGATTCAAAAACATTTGGGTAAGGGAGTGGCAACCGGTTGTCGGAACCCAAGTCCGAAAGCCTTTCTTGCGCAAAGGGAATGAAGAGATCCCTCTCGATAAATAATGGATTTTGGTGAGAAAAACTACCGGATTGTTGCTCTAAATCCAGCGAAACACAACGGTCTGTTGATTCAACGGAATCAGAGTATAGCGACGGCCCAATCTCAACCCGAAGCGTGAGCGAGGGACGGACAATTCCACAGAATCCCTCGCTTAACGGGCTGTTGATTTAATGGATTTGCCGCAGGCAAAGGAAACATCACAACCCGGAGTGTTAGCGAGGGACGAAGAACCCCACAGAATCCCTCGCTTACGCGTCGGGTTGGGATTAAAGCAACAAGCCGTCAGGCTTCGGGTTAGGATGCCCCGTTGCCTAACGGCAAAACTATTTGGATCAAGAAACTAGGGAACGAGGGACGATCCCTAGCTCGCATGCAAAACCTTGTTTGCGTGCACAAGAGTGATGATGATGTAGAGTTCTTTTTTGAAAGTATGGAATGGCAAAGCTAACGGTAGAAGGAATTGGTGAATTCGTTGTCGATGATGCAAAGAGGCTTGCGACGGCATTGCGAGAGGTGGGTACGGATCAATTGCATGCCTGTGGTGGTAAAGCGAG
>JAJTID010000238.1 GCA_021300155.1 Pirellula sp. | reverse complement strand
ATACGGATTTCAAGCGAGAGACCGAAAGAACGAACCACGCTGATATTGTTGCATATGTGGAACAAAAAGCAAGTGAAACTTGCCGAAAAGACTCGCGGGTTATGATGCATAAGGTGTTTCACAGAAAGAACTTACGTCGAATCTAGGTGTCTCGCGAGCGGTTTGAAAAGAGTTCGGTTCGCTCAACTCAATTGGGTAGTTACGAAAAACTTTCTACCCACGTGTGAACAAAAAGAAATAAGAAAATAAAGGACATGCACAGCGACTGAGATAGACTCAGCGGAAATCAGCATCGAATGCAAAGACTATCGGTGCTCGAACAGCGTCCGATGGTGAGTTTGTCTTCTCCACAACAGCAAAAGCATCAAAAGATGGGGCTTCGCATGACTGCCGCGGAAGAATTCGACCTGAATTCGATCGATTGGGACGTGCAGCTACCTCGATCGAATTTTTTCGTTCCGTCTCAGAGACGCTTGTCGCTGGTTACTACCCTGTCGAACCGTCAGCCGATGTTTGCAAGATGCCGAACACCCAACTTGCCCGCTAACGCTCGCAGTCGATCGCGACTGGCTGAAAGAAAGCGACCAATCCACGTCTTTTCGTGCAGCCGCTTGATACGATGACTCCAAATCTCAGCGCTACTTTGGAGTCGCTCAAAGATGCCAGCTAGCTCGCTGGATACGACAGCTTTCCCCTTGCGCACCACGCGGCTCGTATAGTCGACCAGCAACAGATATTGGCCTAACGTAAAACCCTCCACGATCCCCTTTCGCAGTGATCCTTGACGTTGGCGATCTTCGATCGGCACTAACCACAACGCATCTTCGACATCCCCACTCACCGCTTGTGCTGCAACACTGCCATTGCGAATTTGCTCGACGTCTTCCATACGCCCTTGAGCGACAGCATTATCGACACGTTCCTTGATACTGGTATGTGGACTTTGCTCTGGCAAAGGGACAATTCCAGCAGCCACCGGGTTCAAATCGATATAAGCTGCCACAGAAAGCAACGATTCTTGGTCCAGGATGGCGATCGATTTGTAGCGTCCTTCGAAAAACGCTCCGGTGCAGCCATCTTGCTGATTGGCAAGTCGAGCGAGTGGTTCTTTCAAGCACTTCATGACCCACCCGAGCGAAGACAAACGACTTCTAGTCTCTCGCACCCAATCGGAGTTGTTCAGTTTCGCTTCGATGATTTCCCCTGTTGGTTTCATCGGCTTACGATCGGCACCGCGAGGCGGATAAAGGCGAAACCAACGCTCGACAACTTCTTGATCAGACCAATTTTCGGCTTCTTCGCAATCGATACGCAGGAGCAAGTGAAGGTGATTGTCCATGGTACTAAAGCCACCCACAGAGATCGCAAAGATTTCGTTGAGTTCTTTGAGACGTTGGTCGATCCATTCTTTCCGCTGGAAGCCGTTCTCATCGGAAAGCAGATACGCCTTGCGGCAGCACCGGGAAATGCAGTGATACCAACGGCTTACGGACGTATCCACCAGTCGGAAGCGAGCTTTAGTCATCGCAAAACTCCACAAAGGAACAATCGGCTCAGTCAGCAAAATCTACCAAATCGAAAAAAAATGCAACACGCTGTGCCTGTCCTTTTTTGTTCCCATTTATTGAGTTCTTTGAGTCTCTGATCGATCCAATCTTTCCGATCATTCGTTCCATCGTCTTGGAGGAGGAAAGCCGACCTTACGCACCTAGAAATGCAATGGTACCACCGCGAAAGAGTTGTATCGACAAGCCGAAACCGAGCCTTAGGCATAATGGCACTTTCCTCAACGAAGAATCTTTCTAACACCGAAATCGCAAATTTACCATCAAACTGCGGCGGCAGCAAACAAAAAGTGCATGTCCTTTTAGTTGTTTCCTACACCAAGGTCGTCGCTTCCTAACAAAAGGACGTAAAAGGACACGCATCGATCAAATTAATGCGGAGCAAGACGTGTAGGTGGTTGTCCATGTTGCTAAACCGACCGACGAGTCTCAAGAACAAAGTGTCTGTTCCGTGTCTGTTCCTTATAGCTCCTTTTTCCGTTGAAGCTATCTAGTCGATTTCCCAGGTCAACAAAATGGACTGATTCTTTGTATCAGCTTCCGTCAATGCCTGGATCCATGCTTCGATGAAACGCTTGGGCTCTTTCTTGGACTCCATCCGTTCCCACCCACCTCTGGGGGCTTTTACATGGGGAACCAAATCATAAATGGTTTTCATTTCAATCCGTTCATACTTTGACAAGAGATCCGTGATTTGTTTGGAACTGTACAGCTCAAGTACTCCGCGCCACGCGATTTCGTTCGCTTCTTCGTCGTCCGCATCCATTTCCATCATTTCCTTAACCAGCACATCCTTGTAGTAGGACTTGGGAAACTCTCGTTTAAGATTTCGTTCCAAGCGTGTATCGAACTTGGTTTTGCCTTTGACCTCGGCATGCGTCTCGGCCTTTAGCTTCTCGGGGTAGACAAGCGTTCGGAAATAAAACACGGGGCCGAGAAAGGCATCGAAGCCATAGACATCGTCTGGTGATAGTAGATCGCGAATCTTGGTATAGACGCCGCCCACGTCCCACTCCAACTCGCGTTCGTAACAGCTAAGTGGAGCGATTCCAGGATCGTAAGCATAGCCAGCGTCTTCACCGACAGCCGCTTGGTAGAACGTCAGCTTCTGATCGCGCATTTCGTCTGCGATTTCGGCTGGATCAAAGAAATACAAGTGTTGTAGGTTTTGCATGGGGGTAGAGAATCGATGTTAAGAAAAGTAGGACCGACATGTCGTCAGGGATTCACCCAACAGCATGCCCCACCGAGTTTTTCGATGGAGCATAAGTTTCGTGAGATAAGGCGTATGCTCGGCATTCGCCAGCGTTTTTGTACCTCACGCCAAGGAGCTTTGAGCCTCTGGTGGTCTCTTAAGACAAAGTGAAAGCATCATTGCTTCTTGGGATTAGGTGACTTCTTGGTTGACGAAGATTTCTTCGATGTTTTGGTGGATTTCGTATTGCTCGATTTAGTCTTCCTTTTGGGTTTGGCCGAATCGATTACCGTGGAAGGAGACTTGGTTGTTGCTTTCTTTGCTGGCTTGATAAAGGTGGGTGCAGAACGAAGTAGTTTGTCCAAGCCCCAACGTTGCTCGCGCGGCCCTGTGTATGTTTCGTACGGAATATCGAACTTGGATCGTTTGAGGAACTTTTGAAAATCGTTCTCTTCGATTTCGAATTCGAAGAAACGATCGTTCTCGGTTTGGACCAAATAGACCATCACGTCGGAGTCCGCGCCGGCAGCTTGGAAAGTGAACATAGGAAACAGCCAGTAGCCTTCCTGAGGTACCGTCCCCAAAACTTGATCGGGATGGAAGTCTTTGTGGTATTCTCCCACATAGGTGAAATAGCACTCAGTTGTAGTAACTTCATGCCGAAATCGCTCGAATAGGTCAACAATGTTCTTGTCGAGAATCTGCGCACGAACCGATCCCTCCGCAAGCTTGTATGTTTCGCTCAAATATTTCACAAATCGCAAAGCTTCAGCAATGGCTGTTCGAATCTCTTTCTGTTTATTGACTCGGATTCCGACACCATGACTTTCCCTCGTGCTCAAAAAGCCTTCCATTGGGTCTGCGTTTTCAAGTACGAAATCTACATCTTCTCCGTCAAATTTTACGTTCAACCTTGCCAAACACGAAATCATAGATTTAGCCGTTTCCCAATAGCTTCGCTCTGCGGATGGTAGCTTTTTTGTCTGCTCAGTACCAAAGAGCAACTTTAAAAAGCTGGGGCCGTCAATCGAAATGGATACCATAAAGTTCAATTCTCTTCGGTCATTCCCAAACTCACAACGCCATTCGCCAGATTGCTGGTCTTCAGTGGATATTTCTTCGATATAACTAAGACATCTCTTCAGGCAATTTGCGTCTTGATAGTGGACGCAAAGTTCAACGGTTCTCGGGTCTAGTCGCGGATGTGCGGTTGTCTGACACCAACTAGAAATTGAATAAAAATCAAACAGACGATCTCGACGCGCGAAGGTGAAGCCTATCCCCATCTGTCCCCTGATCAATTCAGGAGGAAACATGATATGCTTCGTTTTTTGGCACACTTTTGCAAGGTTGCCGCATTCGAAGTCCAAGTCTCTCTTGGTTAAAACTCGTACGAACATTCTTTGTGTCCTATGGGTATTGGAATAAGATCGCGATTAGAAGAGTTTATCGACCTTAAGCTCGGCTCCCTCTTTTGCCTGAGCCTTAAAATACTTTATCGCTTGATCGAGAATTTTCGCTTCGCTCGTGTTCCCATGTAGTTGCGCTCTGCGGTTTGTTAGCTTGCTCAAGCCCTTTTGAAACACATCGCCAGGGTTCGGGACGATCAAATACAACTTGCCATTCGTTCCCAGTTCAGCTTGATATGCCAAAAGTTTTCTAGCGAAAGTGAAAGTCGATCCAAGCGATTTTTCCGAATACTTCGCTTCGCCGCCAATTGCGTTGAGCCCTTTCGAGATGATACGTGAAAATACGTCTGCGTCAGTCGGCTGAAGATGATCTGGGTAGTTTGGCATCTTGCGATTCAAATCAAAGTCTTGCCCGTGCTTTTTGACCATAGCTGCCAGTCCGCGAATTTCTAACGCCCGTCCTTGGATCACACCCGGGCGCGAATGTTCCGCACCAGGAGCAGCCATGTTTTTAAAATTGTCATTGATCTGCTTCAGCAATGTCTTATTGCTCGCATCGCTTGGATTGTCAGCCATGCGTTTAGTCAGGAATGCTAGATCTCCCGTGAACTCGTCCAGCGATTTGGTACTGGTTAGTGTACCGGTTGCAATCGCAGAGCCAAGGGCTTCGCCAAGACTGGTGGGGTCTACTTTATGACCTTTGCCAACAACTTTAGCTGCATCGCTCTCGATCTTACCGAGCTTCATGGCAATCGTTGCAGCCAAGTCAGGATCTTGAGCCAACGCCTTCGTAAATGCTGTTAGCTTTCTGGTCGCAGAAGCTTTATCAGCGCTAGACAGCACCTTTTTGAGCGACTTTGGCGTATCTAACGATTTGGCAAGAGCAACGATGCCTCGAGCAAACTCTTCGTCGGTTCCGCTCTTTGCTCGCGTCTTGACGAGAATTTCTAGAAGTGCCTTGTTGTCTTTTCCAAATTTGGCAATCAAGTGGTCGAGCGATTTAGCGACTTTTCCACTCTCAATGGTTCCCATGAGAGCGTTTAGACTATCGAGTAGTTTCCGGTCTCCAGACACAACACCTTTAGATGTCGCGGTAAGTGTCTTGACCCATCCGATAATCGCATCCTTATCTCCCGCGTTCAACTTTCCACCCAGGAACCGATCGATCATCTTTCCTATATCATCAATGGTCCCTCGTGCTCCTGCTCCTCCAGCGGCGAGGATTGGATTGCTGCCGCCGAATCCTGAGGAAGACGCGATGCTTCCATACCCTGCACCATTCGCTGGGACCTCACCCTTGAAGTACGCATCCCATAGCCCTTCCACGACGCGAAGGAACAATGGCTCCAGCAAAGAGGCCAGCGGAGCGAAGACAGGTGCCGTCTTTATCAGCTTGCGAGATACTCGCATCGCGTCCAATACGTAGTCCAATGGCTGTAGCGGTGGCAATTCGGTAATTATTCCAGCAGCCGCGATAACAGCGTCGATCGTGCTATATCGACCAAATGCGTTGACTCCAACTGCATTGGCAGCACCTCGGAACAATTGCTTGCCCAAGTCGCGAATGTCGGAGTACACGCCGACTACCGGAATCAAACTAACGCCAACGTCTGCGACCAACCCTACACCTAGGTCGTCGCTTCCCAATAAACCACCTGCGTAAGCATCAAAGTACACGAGCATGGCCTGCTTCATCCGAGTTGCCACACCTAAGTCAGATGCCACCGTGATTCCTCCGGAACCACCTCCGACAGCTGCAACACGTGACCAGCTGTTGTTTACTACAAAACCCTCTCGTTCCAGAACATATCGGATATTGATAGGTTTGTTGCGACTT
>JAJTID010000193.1 GCA_021300155.1 Pirellula sp. | reverse complement strand
GCCATGGAGCATGAACTTCGCGGAGGACGCATGACTGGCCCGGAATGATGCCGTCGAGCTTGACGCCATCGCCGTATTCTTTGCGGGCTTGTAGGAGATCGGCATAGCGAGCAATCATCTCATGCATCGTCTCGATCTCTATTCCGAAAACGATCAACTCGGGCTGACCGTACTTCGCAAAGAGACCAACGCTGTAGGTCCAGGTGGGCGACGATCCTTCACCTGGAATCCCGTTAGCATGCCAGCCATGCTTTTGAATGTTTTTGAGTACCCCACGCTCAAAGCGGTTGAGGTCCTTGTCGGTAAGCGATCGCGTTTTTGGTTTCATTTTTCTAGTAGTTTAACTCCCCTTCTCCTCCTCAGGAGGAGAAGGGGTCGGGGGATGAGGAGGTGATTCACGCGTGAGGCGTCGTTTCAAAACAGTATCGATATCATGAAGCACTCGTTATGTATCCTGTTCGATGTCTCGGCTAGTGAATCGAATGACTTCGATCCCTTGTGCATTGAGCCATGCGGTTCGTTTACGATCCTTCGCCATTCCTTCAGGAGTGAGGTGGGGTAGTCCATCGCACTCGATACAGAGCTTTGCTTCGGGACAATAGAAGTCGAGGATGTAAGGTTCTTTCACGTATTCGCGCCGGAACTTGGCACCGCATCGTTGTCGATTGCGGAGTAATTGCCACATCAGGAATCCAGCCGGTGTCGCAGCCCTTTTAAGGTGTTTTGCAAAATCATGCGGGTCTTGCCATTCCATCGCCATACTCAAACCTCCTCATCCCCCAGCCCCTTCTCCTCCCGAGGAGGAGAAGGGGAGCAAGAACATCAAATGCAGAAACCAATTCGCCTTGGGCGTCGCCTCAACGGAAGGATAGCAAGATCGAACTTCTGCAGATAAATCGTGTTGAAAAATGCCAGTACCATCAGCTCCCATCATTCCACCTATTTGCTTTCGAAAAGCCGGATATACCCATAAGGATTGAAGAAAAAGTCGTCTTCGGCGTAACGCAGGCAGTTGTCGAGTTCGATGATGCGTCGCGGTCCGCTATCGCAAAGTCGAAATCCTTCACCCGCTCGTAGTGCCCGCTTGGGTTTATCAGCGACCAGATACAATCCCATCAGGTCAATCCACTTCACGGCATCGGTAACTTTGAGGTCATCGTCTACTTCGACGTCTCGATGCCCCAGCAGATGCATGCCAACGGAGTACAGCGAACTTGTGTCTTCGTCATGAATGGCGCGCTGCACCCATGCTCGATACAACGCGGCCGACGCAGCATGGGCATCGCCATCCTTGATCGCCTTCCGGTACTGAAGCGCCAGCTCAAGCCAGCGCTCTCGACCATGAGCCAATCCAGCGCTCTCGCTCTTGGCAGCAACGCCGCCACTATTCAGCAACTCAGCAACCAATAACAGTGCCATCGCAGAAATCGACTCCGACTCCGCTTTCTTAATTGGTGGTGACAGAATGTAAGCCACAGCCGAATGCGAATCGATCGCTCGCCATTCATCGCCCATTATCGTGGGATTATTGCGATCCAGCGATGCTTTGAAAGCAGCCTTCATGCGCGTATCAGGCTCGAGCTGCGAGTAATCGAGATCGAGCGTAAATTCAAGGCTCACACTATCTATCATCGACTGTACCGATGAGAAGTCATCCCACTGTCCTAGCACGCAAATTACATGTCGCGGTTGTATTTTCACAGTTTCACTTGCCCCAGAAGAAATTCATTCATCCCGCTAAAAGCCGTTTCGCAAGTTCGTTCGCAATCCGCTTCGCGTCTCGATCGAGTTGTTCCTTGGTGATTTGTCCTTTAGCTGCATCAACAAGATGCAGACCTGTTGTCTTGTCACGAATCCAAACGATGACTTTTCTGCCACCACTTCCCTTTTTCTTGCTGATTGCTACATCCCAGCGATTTTCATCCAAGCCAACCAATTCAGCGAACTCACGTAAATAAAGAGGTTCATGTTTGGACATCGTGAACTAAACCTGAGTTACTTTCTTCTGAAGGAACTCAAGGAAAGTGTCAGCGACTTTGCGAAACTTCCACGATCCCAGTCCATGTTTGGCCGTCAACACCGGGGCGTCGCCTTTCTTTGCAGCAGAGAGATCGAGTACGAATGGATCGCCTGCCATCTCCGCGATCACGACATAGTGCTTTGGCCAAATGGCGATCACTTCGTTTTTGATCGGATTGAATGAGTAGCCATGCTGTGCTTCCTCAAGCTCGGCAGCACCAAAGAGTTGCAAATCCTCAACTTGTCGCTTCAACGAAATCAAAACCGAGTTGGGTGAGTATTTTTTGAGAAATCGCACATAGATCGCTGGAAGCTTCCATCGCCCCAAAATCGTGTCGATGGTTTTCGGATCTGATGGCAGAAGTCGCCCCCGCGTCGGCGACCGTTCTCTTTGCTGTGCAAGCTGCGACGCTAGTACCCGTTCTAGAGCCTGTGCTGCTCTATCCAGTTCCGTTTTCGGTCGAAGGAGGTCTGGATGACATTTGACTTTTGATATGTTCGACTTCGCAGGATAGCCTTGCTTGATCCATTCCCGCAGTTCCTTAAGTGGTAAATCTTTCGATAGCCATTCCCCAGGATCATCTGGCAATTTCTCGATCCATGGCAAATGAGCGTGTTGGCATAGTACCTCTATCGCTTTCGCGCGATTGTCCAATTTATTCCGTCCGTTGAGAGCGAACTTCGCCAAAACGGGATAACAGTCTCTACCTAGTACCTTCATCAGCGCATCCATCGACCAATAGGTTGTCTCCGGTCGTTCCATAAGGCGATACAGGATCGATTCAAACGCGGTGTCGCTTGAATCCAAGAAAGGTACCGCGTCAGACAATGCTATTGATCGATGAGGAACAGACGAGCCTTTATCGGCGTAGTCTAATAACGCTTTCACCACGGGCAGGCGAGCTGAGCTAGCAGTTGCCTTTTTGGTCAATTTTTGGATTTGTTTGTAGACCTTGAGCCCGTCTCTTTGTTGATTCAGTTGTTGGATTTCTAGATCGAGGTTTGCCACCGAATGTTTCAGCCTTTTCATGTTTTGTAAATTATCTCCCCTTCTCCTCGCTGCGAGGGTCGGGGGATGAGGAGGTGGATGCTGATTCACTGGTCGCGATCCTTGCCCCAATTCGACTTGATGTACTCTTCGTAACGATTGAAAAAATCAGGCCATTTCTTGTCGAACTTTTTAAAAACGGGAAGCTTTTTACCGAGAATCTGCTCAAAGCCAATTCTCGGAGTCCATCCAGTCACTATACGGTATAAGAATAGCGGAGGGTTCGGACAATCGTCAGGAGAAAGGTCCTTCTCTTGTTCTGTTGCGGAATATAGGTCCACACGTAGCCAGTTGTTGCTACCTATAGGGCGCTCGACAACAAAGGTCTCTAATTGGTCTCCCTCGTCAGCAATAGTGTTCTTCAAAAACAACGGAGGTTCCTTCCATTTCATATGGATAGGCAATTGCCCAACCCGTCTTACCAACTTTCGTCTCGTTAAGAATTCCATTTCTTGATAGGTGTACCAAACCTCTTCGGTCAGACTCAGCCTACTTAGATCTTCAACAGCATTCTTGAATCGGCCGGGAATCACACGGACCAACATTCCTTCTTTCTTGTCCCATGCAACTTGCTGTATGTACGCGAATCCCTTAGGTGTTGATAATTCATAAACCCACGAGACATACTTCTTATCTGCAATGCTACCTTTCCTAGGCAAGAAAAACGAATCACGGTCAAACTCAGGT
>JAJTID010000230.1 GCA_021300155.1 Pirellula sp. | reverse complement strand
GCGTTACGGCTGACGTCATCGTCTACCAAGGCTCAGCCTGCAAATTGCAGACTGCTTGGTCGACTACACGGCGAACGAACACTTACCATGGTTAGTACCTTTCAACTAACGAGAATAGCCAGGCTGGCTGGCAACCGGATTCACATGGATACCGCGACGGCGACGTAGATCACGCATCAAAGTGGAATCCACAATACGGAAATCGAGTCCGAACTTATCCCGCATCTGGTCTCGCCATTGAATCTGTAGCGAGGAAGGGCAGACGATTAGCATCTTTCTCGCTCGATGCCGAATCAGCAGTTCCAAGGCGACCATGCCTGCTTCGATTGTTTTTCCTAGCCCTACGTCGTCAGCGATGAGTAGATTGACCCTCGGCATCTGAATAGCGCGTACGACGGGATCGAGCTGGTAGTCTTCGATTTCAATACCGCTACGAAACGGGGCTTGAATGTTCTTGAGATCGGCGGAGGAAGCTGCGCCCCAGCGGACAGCATCTAGAAAAGCATCCAACTTTTCCGGCGCGTCGAAACCGCTGGGGGATGGCAACGCAACCTTCTCGACGACTTTGGCACCGGGCTCGATTTCCCAGATGATTTGAAGTTCTTCGCCCAGTCCATCATCTTCGACAGAGGAAAGCGTTAGCAAATGCTGCAAGTTGGCATTTGGTAATCGCATGGAGGGTGTCGGCAAATTGCTTGCCTTGACGTCATTAACCACCCAGGGGCGTGACCGTACTTGAACAAGCTGGCCCCGTTCGGGCAGGGAAGTGGTGGGCATGGGTATTTTCGCGTCGTTTCGCGGGGATCGTTCTGTGGATTCAGGGCAGTTTGATATCTGCAGAGTCCGAGTATCTTACGCCAACAACGGTTGTTCAGCAATCAGCAGCACAGTGCACACAGCACCCTAGAATTGCAGGTAAATGCATGGAAAGACCATTTACCGCGTCATCGGACGCGGAATCGCGAGTCAGAATCGCTATCGTCAATGGTCAAGCGTACCTGTCCCAATCAGGTTCAATCTGTTGTGGAAGGATTTCAATTCGATCGATGTACTTAGCGAAATGATTCAACACTCTGCTGACGAAATCCCCAGTAAACATGTCCGTGTACTTGTCCGACTCGACAGGTTCTTCAGCCGTCAAGTAGCACATCGTTCCCGTTGGGTCGTATTGCATCGTTACCGAACAGGCTTTTTTCCTGAATTCGACAACGGTCAAATTGGGGAACTTTTCCCACGGATAAAAAGTTGCATTCCTGATTCCGCGACTGTTTTCTCTTGCATGATTTCGGCGATCGACTTTGTTACATTCAGCATCGTAAACCCAGTGGCCGATTCCCTGTTCAATTGACTCCTTAATCAACTCTATCAGGTCAATTCTTGGGTCATGATGGATTCGGACGAATACATAGTTAACGGGATCAGTGGATTCTTGATCTTGCATGAGTTGTCTCGGCGTAAATCACGATCTGTCGGGCTCTTGATTCTAGTCGTTCTTTAAACAGTACCCAACAGAAAAGTGGCATATAACGTGTAGCCCATTGGCAACCACTATTTGTTCTATGACTTTTGCTCAGCGGGCTTTAGGCCTACATCCACAAGATTCAGGAGTCGAAGAATATTGCACGTTCGAAAAGTGAAGCCCGTAGCCGCGAAACAAGATTGCGCAACGAAACCAGTGGATTGAAACACTTCGAAGTTCCAAGTACTCTATCCCCCCGCACATGAAGTTTGCGAACAAGCATCTGGAGTGACAATGTATCTTTCAAGACGTGAGGGGCTCTACAATGTATGTTGGACTATTCACCTTGTATGCTTCGCCCTAATAATAGCGATCGCATTCATTTTGGTGATTCCGGAGGGCTATTTTGGATCAAGCAATGGTCTGATTGATAGTTGGGTCCATGCAGCAGTAAGTCACGCAAAGGAGTTTGGAAAGATTGAGTTAGCTTCACTTACCGTGGTCTTGGGTTTTTCGAAGTTTTTGTGCTCCCAGATCGGTCCAGGTTGGGTATGGAATGCTATAGAAGGCCTGTTGACAGAGTTTAGAAAGCACTCGTTTACGAAAATCTGCCTTGAATCCGAACAATATAGTCATCGGGTTACTCTCTTTCAGTACGTCACTTACCGCCATTGGTGGTTTCTGTTTACGTCCAGGTGTTGGCTAAAGTGCTTTCGGTTCGTCGGAGGGCTTCGCGGGCCGTGGTCAGGATGGCTAATCGTCGTAAGACGTTCCGGCAACGCAAAAAAAAGAACCAATTTGGTCTTTCTCGCGTGCGACGATGGGGAGAATGCCGAGGGACTTGCTGGGCGTGCGTTTCGCGGCGGTCAAACCTACCTAGTCAATGGTCTACCTCTAATCAACGAATCGTCCAGTGACACTGACATTGCGGAATATGCTACAAAGACGTATGTAGACGTGAGGTGGGTAAGGAAACGCTTAGCGGAAAGAAAGACGCTATCGAGGTCAATAGCTGCTATTCCGATTGAAGTTGACCATAAACCATGGGGTGTAATAGTGATAGACAGCACTGAACCGACTGGGATCAAAATCCAGCCCAACGCGAAGGATGTCGCGGCATTCATGCTCGGTAAACTATTGAAGGGGTTATAGAGAAATGCCCGAGTTAATCACGTTACGCGATGAATTGGATCTTACAGCAGAACAAGAAAATGTGACTGTTGAGCTCCGACTTGATTCGCCGTTTAATGTCCCCGAGTCTTTTTCCTTCGACGTTGGAATGGACAATAATTTCGTTTTGGAAATCCGTTACCTAGCGGATGCGCCAGCCCAGGAAGAGCCAACAGAGCAGTGCGTTGTCGAAAACAAATGCAAAATTCGAAATGGCAAGTTCAGTCGGCGGATTTATCGTATGGAATGGCCAGTTTCATCGAATGCTGAAAAAGCAATTGAGGAAGTGCAGCATTTCGTGAGCAAATTTGGCCAAAAGCGTAACCCTGATAAGTATCAAACGCTGATAAGGCTGCTCGGTGAAACGACTAGTCGATTCAGTGCGTTTCTCCGTGGAAGACAAAGCAGGGTTCAGGATTGAGAGGCAGTTTTGGGGCCTTCCGAGGTTTCGGTCTAGGCGATCTGCGCCTGTACGCGAAGCCATAGCATAGCGTGGGACAGGCTAGGAGGGATCGCTAGTATCTCGCGAAAGAAAAACGGCTCCGCGATGCTGGTAACATCCGGAGCCACGGTCCCAACTCAGGTGAGGAGTTCGAACAGTGAATAGCTTAGGCGATCGTGCGGCCAAAATCGACGCTTGGTTGGTATATACCGACAAAACTTCTTTTCAGGATCTTTGGTTCCAAACTTCTGCGATGGAGTCCGAGAACAGGCAGCAAAGAGGACGGAATGTTTCCCTTGATATTTCGACTCGGATTTTTGCTTCGATCCGAGGTTGGCCTGGTGTCGCGGCACTAGAGAAAGAGCTGCTTGAAGACGGCAAGGTTTGGTGTAGTGCGCATCTACTTGAGTGGGCGGAGAAGCGAGCGAAACACCTTGGGATTGAGGTGCCAGAATTTCGAAAGTTGCCGCTGGAGAAAGCCCTTGGCGTTGATCGCTCTATCGAAAATGCAATCATCGCGGCTAAGGCTTGGTGCAAGGATTTGGGCCCAAATAAGCCAAGGATCTCACAAGTCGTTTTCCTGGAAGCGGTGATGAAAAACCCGAACGGGATGATTCCTGAGGACATACGAAGTGAAATGAAGGCAGAGTGGGTCGACTCGGAAGCGAGTTGTGATGATCGAGCAAGAGCCATTAACAAAAAGCAACTTGGTTTTGTGGTCAAATCAATCCAAGGTGCCTTTCGAGTAATGCCCCCCGATTACCAATCCTAGGGTAATCCTAGGTGAACCCTAGGTATCTCCTTCCAAGCCTAGTGTTGTACATTTTCTCCCGACTCTTAAAGGGAGATTAATTCGATGGCAAATGTCACAACTAAACGGCGTGGAATAGCGCGTGCTATCCCTCCGACTAAATCGCTTGAGGATCGCGTTGCTTTGCTTCGTGAAAGACTTCGCGAGGCTGAGATTCTGTTAACCACAGCTCGAGAGCTAGACCGAAATGAAAGCGAATCGAATCCGTCGGCTCAGCCTGAGTCCTGAGCTCTCTTTGCCGTTTCGATATCGTGTCGCAGCATCGCGCGAAAGATTGACAGATTTTTCGAAATGCGCATTTTTGATCTGACTGCATCCTCAGGTATCCCCAGGTTCCATTTTTGTACGGAGAGAGAAATGCCAACTACGGCCAAAAAAACCAGTATGGCGAAGACGTGTGTTACGCGAACTACAACTAATTCTGACAGACCTCTAGAACCGCTTGCATTCAGCGTTGCTGACTCGGCAACGTTACTCGGCATCGGTAAACGAAAAGTTTGGGAGCTTATCGAAGCTAAGCAGATCGCCGTTTTTCGTGCTGGTCGCCGAAAGATGGTCTCGCGCGAAGAGCTGATGAATTTCATTGCTCGTGGCGGATCACAGGGCTAGTCGTATGACACCTGACTTGCCGATCGATCAATACACACTCGACCGTCTTGCCGACGCAATCGCAGACCGTTTGCTGACGAAGCTATCGGCCTCGGATGGACTAGTGGACTCTGACGAGGCAGCCAAGCTTGCAAGCTGCTCGAGATCGTCGATTGAACGAGCTGCTCGCGATGGGAGATTGCCAAGCACAAAGATTGGCCGACTGCGACGCTATCGCAAATCAGACGTCTTGAGACTGCAGCAGGAATAACAATCAACACGCGACCCTGGCTAACGAAGCACTCGATGCCAAGACTCGCCATTAACAACACATTTCAGCGGCTAACGGAGCAAACGATGTCGCATTCGAAGGGACATTTACGATGTCATTACCAACGGTACAAAACGAAAAAACCCTGGGCTGGCGGGCTCAGGGCGGTGCGATACTGTGGGGCAGCGATCGGCAACATGATGATAAGGTTGCCGACGTGACGGGTCAATTGGTAGATCCAGTTTGCCGACGGCCGATTGCGATGGCGGACTTGCTGGCGGACATGCTTGTGTTCGAGCCGCGTCGCTTGCAGATCTTGTTGACGCTCGGCGCATTAGACGGGGATGAAATGCGGTTTCTCCAGGCGGAGGGGCAAACAAGATGACCTGGATCAAAGTTGACACATCGCTTCCGGACAAGCCCGAAGTCTTCAGGATTTCGGAACTACTGAAGATTGATCGCGATACTGTTGTCGGGAAGTTGTTGCGGATTTGGGCTTGGGCCGATACCCACACTTGTGGAGGGCAAACTAACGCTACATGCGTTAGCACAAAATTGCTCGACGCTATCGCACATCAAGAAGGATTCTCGAATGCGATGGAGAAAGCGGGTTGGTTGATCTGTACAAGCGACGGGTTTTCCTTTCCGAATTTTGAGAGACATAACGGAGCAACAGCAAAATCACGGGCATTAACGGCGAAACGTGTTGCTGCACACTCCAAAAGGACTAACGCAGAACTAACGATCGATGCGTTAGCTAGAGAAGAGAAGATAAGAGTAGAAGAAATACAAAATAGCGAGTCCCTATCTGTTTCTTCGGAAGTAAAAACTAAGCCGCCAAAACCAAAAGTCAGTAAGCCTGAGTGGACGATGCCTGAGGGGGTGGATCCCGATCACTGGCGAGACTGGATGCTCAACAGGAAAGCGAAACGCGCCAACAACACACCCAGCGCATGGGCGAAGATTGAACGAGAAGCAGTTAAAGCAGGGTTGGATATCGCTTCCGTCGTTCAGATTTGCGCCGAAAGGTCTTGGGCAAGATTCGAGTCAGCATGGCTAGAGAACGCTTATAACGCCGCACCAATAGGCAAAACGACCGGTAGCGAACCGAAGCGGGAAAAAACCATATACCCCAAACCGGCGAGGTCAGCACCGTGATAACCGATCTACTCCCAGGTGAATCGCTCAAAGCGTGTATTCAGTCGGAACGGCAACTGCTCGGTTGCTTGCTCCATCGACCGGACTTCATTCACGAAGTTGTTGGCATCGTCTCAGGGACATCGTTTTTCGACCGATCCTACGGAGCGGTGTTCGACACAATCGCCGATTGCGCTGCTCGTGGACTTCAGATTGACACTTACATGGTTGCCGAGAAGTTGCTGAGCTGCGATCGTCAAGAGAGAACGGGCAAAGCAGAACTTACAGAAGTTCTCGGAAAAGTTTCAGAGATCAAGCACGAAGTTGCGAACGCTTCGAACATAGTCTTCTACGCAAAACGAGTTGCTGGTTGGCATGCAATGCGATCGGTTCGCGACATTGGGTTTCGTTTAATTGCTGAAACCGACGACTGTATCGAACCGCCTGACCCGATGGAACTACTGGAAACTGCCGCTAAGGCGATCGTGGAAGCAAATGTCGTTAGACAAGACGATGTGTTTAGTGCGGGAGAGTTGGTGGATAGCGCATTGAGCGATATAGACCGAGCGATGGAGCAGGGAACATCAAGCGGCATCGAAACCGGGTTGGATTCGATCGATACTCGGTGGGGCGGGTTGCACGATGGCGAGTTGGTTTTGCTTGGAGCACGACCAAGCATCGGCAAAACGGCGATGGCGCTGACCATTGCTTGCAACCTAGCAGAGTCCGGAAAATCTGTCTTCTTCGCATCGCTAGAGATGACGAAGCAACAAGTCGGGCTGCGGTTGCTTTCACGTGTGAGCGGCATTCCTTGTGATCGATTAAGGATTGGGTATGCGTTGAGTATCCCCGATCGGACTAAGCTGAGTAATGCGAAAAAGAAGCTAGACTCTTGGCCGATTCGGGTTTGGTGTTCCAGCGGTGTTACCGTTCATGAGATAGCCTGCAAAGCCAGGGACCATTCAAGAAAAATGGGATTGGATGCGGTGTTCATTGACTACCTCGGTCAAGGGAAGATCAAGCCATCGAGGCGACACGGAAACGCGAACGATACTATCACTGAGATCGTCGGCGATATCGCGACATTCACCAAGCTGATCAACAAACCAGTTGTTTGCTTGTGTCAACTAAATCGAGCTGCTGAAGGGGAAGTGCCTGGTTTGCAACATCTCCGAGATTCAGGATCTCTTGAGCAAGACGCTGATGTGATTTGGTTTCTCCACAGAAATCGTGACGATCACAAGACCAAGTTTATCGTTGCCAAGGCTAGACAATCTGAACGTGGTGAAACTGACATTGAGTTCAATGCAGACCAAGCAACTTTCTACGATGCCGCGCCGTTACGCGCCGCACCGTCATATGTAAATGAGTTTTCAGGAGACTTTTAGTGAGCAAGCAATGCCCCGAACTGGTAATTATCACGCTCCAGGTTTCACCAGCAGAACCCAATACCCCTGGTGGTTATCAGCGGTTAAGGAAGGCGTTGAAGGTCTTACTTCGAGGTTATGGATTGAGATGCATTTCTATACAGCCAGGCAGTGACACAAGGCTAGTGACAAAACAGGAGATCGAAAATCATGCCGACCAATGAAAATCAACCCAATCGACGACTTGCACCCGAAAAGGCGTCACGACTAACCAAAGCCCGGCTCGACCGAGTTCGACGAGTCGGCGAATTGCATTTGCAGGGGCACTCGATTCGAGCGATTGCCGAAATGTGCTCACAGAGTCACGCGCAAATTCATCGAGATTTGCAGCACGCTCGCAAGGCATGGCTTGGTTCGTTCAAGGCGCATGCCGAGCAGATGTTGGCGAAAGAAAACGCAAGACTTGATGTGCTTGCAAGTGAGGCATGGGCGGCTTGGCGGCGATCGCAGCGAGATCAAAGCGAGAAGACTTTCGTACGCGAAGATGGAACAATAACGAGACGCACGAAGCGAGTGGCTCAATCCGTTGGCGATCCGCGATTCCTTGGAATCATTCTCGAGTGCAGCAAAAGCAAACTGAAGTTGCTGGAGGTGGCCCGAGCTTCTGAGGCTGGCAATGGCGATGATGTTCTTGTTGAGGCTATTGAAGTTGTTGTTCGCAGCCGAGAGGAAGCGCAAAAGATGCTGACTTTTGAGGCGTTTAGAAGAATGACTGGGGTGGATGACTCAAAGGACAAAGGTGAAACAGAATGACTATTGAAGCGTTCTTTAGCTGCATACTCTCCCATGCTAGAAACGATACAAACCAGTTGACAAGCAACAGATTAACTAGGTACGATGCCAGCATGAGCAAGAAGCAAATGAAGCCGAAGCGTGTTGCAATAGATGTCACTCTCCGTGAGGCGATCCAAGCGTACGGGACTGCGTATGCATTGAGCAAAGAGTCTGGCGTTAGCGAACCAGTAATCTCACGATTCGTTCGGGGTGAGAGAACAATAACTCTCGACACGGCTGCGAAGCTTTGCAAGGCGCTCGGTCTGTCGTTGAAGAAAGATTGATCGACTGTCGATCAGTCTGTGAAAGTGGCATCGCGTTGCCATACCCTTAAAGCTTGAATGTAACCCGTCCGGAAGAAGAGGCTTAGCCAGAATAATGAGTCAGTTTTCTGATCGATTGAAACAGTTTACGGTCAAGCTTCCCGAACTTGACGGTCAGGGGGTTCTAGTTCGAGGTGGATTCATCATCACTGCAGCCCATTGTTTTCAATGGGACTATAACGACGGGGCTGGAATGGCATTAGGGGACCATGTTCCTGTGGTTGTATCGACTGCATCTGGTAAGCAGTTTCGATGCGGACCGTACTTTGTAGATATTGCTAACGACCTTGCGGTGTTAGGGATGCTGGACAATCAAGTATTCGTTGATGACTGCGATAAGTTCGAGACGTTTTGCGACGAAAACGAAGGATTCGACGTCTGTCGAACACTGCCTCCACCTTATGAAGACTTCCCTCTGGAAGTGTGGTCGCACGAAGGTTTCAGCTTTGATTGTACTGGCAGCATTTGGGATCCGATCGCAAGATACGTTTTTATGCAAGGTCCCGTGAAAGGCGGAACATCCGGAGGTCCTATCTTGACCAAAAGTGGCCATCTACTTTCGATCGTATCCAACTCTTCCAACGCCAGGGGATGCGAAGTAGAGTCAGACGAAGATCAAATAGGCAGAAACCCAATTCTATGGAAATGCTTGCCTGAATTTATTCGCGAGCAATTGGAATGAGCCCCCCTAGCTCTGTCGATCATGGCAGAGATCTTGCATTGCGTAGTTTGTGTTCGTCGCTCGCAATCTGTTTCCTGAATCCAATCCAGCAACAACTGTTGAGGTATCACAAATGGCATCGATAGCTACTTCACCGAATGGTCATCGTCGAATCCTGTTCTACGACGTCATGAAGAAACGAAAGGCCATTCATCTTGGCGAATGCACCAAGAAGGAGTCGGAGACAGTAAAGCTCCGTGTTGAGTCGTTGATCATTGCCAAGACTCTGGGCCTCGAAATTAAGCAAGACGATGCTGTTTGGCTTGCCGGCGATGGCAAATATCTTCGGGAGAAGCTTGCTGCCGTCGGGCTCTGCGAGTCGGCTATCAGTAAAGTAACGCCAACATTGAAAGAGCATCTTGCGGACTTCTTGAAACGACACTCATCAAAAGTCAAACCTGGAACGGTGGCTGTATGGCGTCAGGTAATCGCCAATCTCAATGAGTTGATGCCAGAAGGCATTCGGTTGGATGAGATCACCACAGGGCATGCCAAGGCGTTTCACGACGGACTGAAAGCCAAGGGCATGGAACAGACGACGATACATAAGCGTATTGGGTTTGCACGGCAGTTTCTGAACGATGCGATTGATTGGGAAATCATCTCCAAGAATCCCTTTGCCAAGGTCAAGACATCAACACCTTCCACCAAGAGCAACGTCGAGGTTCCTCGCGAATGGATCGATCAGCTCATGCCGCATTTGGACACAAGCTGGAAGGTTATCGTCGCCTTGAGCCGATACGGCGGATTGCGTTGCCCAAGCGAGGTGCTTTCTCTTAGGTGGGTAGATATCGACTGGGAGCGACTTCGAATGAGCGTGCCTGAGCCGAAGGTAGAACACCATTCGGGCCGCGGCATTCGCTCTGTGCCGATCTTTCCGGAGTTGTTGCCTATCTTGGAGCAAGCTTGGGAATGTGCGCCAGAAGGGGCCGAATTCGTCGTTGACAAGCCTGGCTATCGAGAAGCTGCCAACACCGGAGACGGATGGAAGAACGCGAACCTGCGAACGCAGTTCCTCAAGAAGCTCGCCAAGGCAGGGCTGCCCCCGTGGGATCGCTTGTTCCACTCGATGAGAGCGAGCCGGCAAACAGAGCTGGAACACCAATACCCAACGCATGTGGTGTGTGCGTGGCTCGGCAACTCGCCCAGGATCGCGCAGAAGAACTACCTGATGGTGACCGAATCCGATTTCGACAAGGCTAGCAGCTTCCGTGAGACAAATACGACGCGCGCGACTCAGGAAAGTGATCTCCGTGAGACAAATACGACGCTGTCGGAGACCGTCACAAGCGGGTCAGCAGCAAGCAATGACCCTGCAAATTCATGGGTAGAAACAAAAAAAGCCAGTGAAAACACTGGCCTGCAAGGCGGAGGACAAGGGATTCGAACCCTCAATCGGTTTCCCGACGCCTGATTTCGAATCAGGTTCCTAACCATTCGGCTATCCTCCAGAGACCTCTATGATATGCGAAAAGCTTATGTTTTCGCAAGTCCTACCACTGGGCACTTTGATCCATCAGCAATCCGACGAAAACCTGGGCCAGCTTTGGATCCGCTCCCAAGCTTCTCGTGATCCACCACGCCGGCCCACCACCGTTTTCCCTTCTCGTTCGCACCTTTTCCCGAAGCTGGTCCATCAACTCCCCCTCAAACAACAGGTGCGGCTGGACGATGACACTATCACAGCCGGATCGGCTCGCTCCATCCAACAATTCATCTACCGTGGGACGTCCACCCGCAAAAAAGCCCGTTTCAAACCATTGGACCCCATCCTCCTCGGTCCCATTCGTTGCGGCCTCCACTCGCAATCGGGTTAACTCTCGCATGTGCTCCAACGCCGCGACATCGCTCGTCCCCCGGCCAACCATCGCTAACGCGATCTTGCCGAAAGGAGACGCCGAAACCGCTGGAAGTCCCTCCAGCCAGTTCTGAAGCGTGCAACGCTCCGGATGCTCCTGAAAGACCCTGCAGCGAGTTCTCGGCGAACTACCGTCTGCACAACCACCCTCCGGACATATGGAACGCAGCGGCAGGCGTACAACCTCTTGAAAGCGGATCTCGGATAGCTCAACCACCCGAGGATGCGTTCCCAAGGATGGCATCTGCCCCAGAACATGGACTCCGAGTCGAGTGGCATGCTCACGCACCGCATCCGGGATATCTGACTTCGCATGTGCCGCAGTGAACAGCAGCACGGGTACGACGACCATCGATTTACAACCCATATCATGGAGGCGTTGAACCCCGGTTGCAATGTTGGGTTCGGCTAACTCGAGAAAGCACCCAGAAACATCCGCTTGTGGTATCAACTCGCGGATATGTTCCACCAAACGAAGCAATTGCGCAGAGCCTACTTTGTTGCGAGTTCCATGCCCCACAACGAGAATGCCTATATTACGAGCGCAGAGTAACGCTTGCAGTTTTTGATAACCGATCGCCGCCGTTTCACTCCCAACATGCGATTCATTCATGAGGCCGACAGTATGGTGGGTTTGGGTAAACTGGATAACTCGACTTTGCAGTCTTTGCTGATTGCAACGAATACGCTGTTGGTAATGGTAACCAAGTGCCAAGTCCGTTCCAAAAAACTAAAGTTTTCCTAAAGTTCGGGTTAGCAACCACTTCGGATCACAATTACCCGAAGGAATCTATATTCTCATTTGAAACTTCGGCCCTTATAAACCAATATTAAACCGATTGTGCACCGATTCCCTCAAGCCCCTTTACTTGAGCTCGTCGCCTCCACTCAACTACGGGTGAACCACAAAGTGCATGAAATTCAGAGAGATTACGAATGAACCTACGCACTCGTCGACAGAACCAATTCCGCCAAACCCTTTGGATCGGATCGATTGCATCCTCTATGTTTTCGATACCAACCCTTCCTCTCGGGCTAGGTACGGCTCTCGGGCAGAGCACCGCACCCGTGCAAAGCACCGTCGTGGGACAAGGTACCGTCGTGGGACAATTCTGCGAGCCAGTACAGCGCTATCGCCTGCAAACGGAAACGGTGATGGAGCCTGTGCAAGTGACAACGATGCGAATCGAATACGAAGATCGCACATCCGAGCGAGAAGTTGTCACGTATCGCCCCACCTACCAAGAACGAAAAGAACAACGCAGCTACACCGTACGTAAACCGGTAACGGAAACGTCCAAACGTATAGAACAGTACACCGTATGGAAACCTGTAACCAAAGAGGAGTGGGTTGATGAAACCACGATGGTTACTGAAACCGCTCAGGTGGAACAATTCGTGACTCGCCAAAGACCGGTCACCGAAACACAATACCAAACTCAGAAGTACTTGGTTCAAAAGCCGGTTACAGACACCGTCATGCACACACAAAATGTTGTTGTGCAACGACCAGTTACCGAGACAACCTACCAGACTCAGCAATACACCGTGCAACGGCCCGTGACGGAAACCACGATGCAAACCCAAAGCTACGCGGTGCAACGTCCTGTAACGGACCTTACCTATCAAACACAAAGTCAGACTCAACTACAACCTGTCACGACGTATCAACCTGTTGTTGCCGATGTGGGTGGCTATGCCCAACAGCAATTCTACCAACCAGGTGACACAACCTATCGTTTGCGATGGCAACCGGGCGGTTACAATGTCAATGACCAAACTGGAATGAACGCATATCGCCGCGGAGGCCTGGGCTGGGTTCCTTATCAATCTGCCGGTCAGGTCTATACCCAACCTGTCTATCAACCAAATTACCAACAGTTCGCGGTTCCTCAAACGAGCTACATGCCACAGACGATTAGCCAGCAGGTGCCTGTCTACTCAACTCGTATGGTGAATGAAACGGTACAACAACAAATACCCATCACAACGACTCGAATGCAATCCGAAGTTGTTGCGCAACAGATTCCGATCACGACGACACGTCTTCAAAACGAAGTAGTTCAACAGCAAGTGCCTGTGAGTTCGACTCGAATGGTAAACGAAGTCGTTGAACAGACAGTCCCGATCCAAGTGCAACGCATGGAAACCTACCAAGAAAAGGTCGTCGTCCCGCACACCGTTCAAAAGCCAGTCACACGAAAGGTTGCGCGTCAGAAGATTGAGTATGTTCCTGAAGTGGTATCGCGGGAAGTGCCTGTCGAGCTGACGACCTATCGGGATGAAATCGTCACACAAGATGTTGTCGTGAGAACACCTGTCACCGAGAAGATTGTCAACAAAGTCCAAGTGCCGGAGAGGATAGCAAGATCGGTTCCAGTTACCGAAACTCGCATGGTGGCGCGCACGCGGTTGGTTCGCATTCCAATCGACGCATTGGGAAATGCGATCGTCGAATATCCTGTAATTACCGGAGCCACTACGACAACTTCGCCAGCAGTCGTTACCGCTTCAGGAAGCTCCGATAAGGACGCTCAAGTCCAAACCGCAGGTGGAGTTGATTCCAAATCGGCGGAGAAACCTGCGGTTGAACCTAAGGAAGAGAAAAAGTCCGCATCCGAAGGGGATCTGCCTGCCCCCAAAGCCACCGGCGAATTGAAGATCGGACCGGCCGGTGATGAACAAACAGCTGAGAAACCAAAAATCAAAACACTTGCTGAAGACTGATCCCGTTGTCTTTGACCGCTCCGCCGGTCAATCCCCTGAAGATTCACACAGTCAACTCACGATGGCAACTCACGATGGCAACGCACATCGGGTCATCCCCAAAACGTTCACAAGCAGGATTTATCGTCCGAACATGCTGCTTTGGATCGGCGGAGCGATCCACTACAGTTAGTCGTTGTCAGAACGAAGAACGGAGATAAATGCCTTCTGTGGAATATTCACGCTACCGAATTGCTTCATCTTCGCTTTACCCTTCTTCTGCTTCTCAAGCAGCTTGTTCTTTCGGGTTACGTCCCCGCCATAAAGCTTCGCAGTAACGTCCTTTCGGAATGGCTGGATCGTCGACCTCGCAATAATCTCGCCACCGATGGCCCCCTGAATCGGTATCTTGAATTGATGCCGTGGGATCGCTTCGGCCAGCTGCTCGCAGTAATGCAACGCTCGCGTTCTTGCCTTGTCTCGATGCACCAAATAGGAAAGGGCATCAATGGGCTCTTTGTTAACCAAAATATCTACTTTGACAATCTCCGTTGCTCGATATTCGATCGGTTCATAATCAAACGAACCGTAACCACGTGTGATCATTTTCAGCTTGCCATAAAAGTCAAAGAGCACTTCGCCCAGCGGCATCTCGCTCTTCACCTCAACTCGGCCCGCTGACAAATAGTTCATCGTCTGGCTATCGGAACGATGCTCGCGGCAAAGCTCCATGACAGGTCCGACATATTCTTCCGGGATAAGAATCGCAGCCTTAATGTAAGGTTCCGTCGTCTTGTCAATTGACATCGGGTCAGGCCAATAGCTCGGATTGTCGACATCGATCGTCGTTCCGTCTCGAAGTTGAATCTTGTACTTCACCGACGGTGCGGAGATCACCAAGCCTAAATCGAACTCGCGTTGCAATCGCTCTTGGATCACATCCAAATGTAACAACCCTAGAAATCCACAGCGGAATCCAAACCCCAACGCTGCCGAGCTATCCTTTTCAAACGTGAGAGCTGCGTCATTGATTGCGAGCTTTTCTAACGCTTTGGTCAAATCCTGATACTCGTCGGTACTCATCGGATAGATCGATGAGAATACGACTTGCTTAGCCTTCTTGTAACCTGGTATCGGCTCGGAGGCTTTTCGATCAAACAACGTGAGTGTATCGCCAATCTCGATATCTTGTACGCTCTTGACTCCGGCAACCACATAGCCAACTTCGCCAACGCTGAGTTGTTTCTTCGGAACATGCTTGATCTGGTTGTAGCCGAGCTCATCGACTTTGTAGTTGCGTCCACCGTGCATAAAGTGAATCGTATCGCCAGTTTTCATCGTCCCTTCCATGACCCGTATTTGCAGAATCACTCCTCGAAACGTGTCAAAGTTCGCATCGAATACCAATGCCTTCAACGGAGCGTTCGGGTCTCCCTTTGGGGGAGGCAATAACTTGACGATTCCTTCCAAAACGTCATTGATCCCGACACCTGTTTTGGCGGAGACCGGAATGGCGGCGAAAGGATCGAGACCCAAGTCTGCGTCGATCTCTTCGCGCACCTTCTCGACGTTGGCCGCTGGCAAATCGATTTTGTTGATAATCGGCAAAAGTGTCAGGTCGTATTCCAATGCGAGGTAGAGGTTCGCTACCGTTTGCGCCTCAACCCCTTGGGACGCATCGACGACGATCAGGGCACCATCGCACGCCATCAACGATCGCCGTACCTCGTGCGAAAAGTCGACGTGCCCCGGGGTATCGATCAAATTGAGGAGATAATCTTGTCCATCCGAAGCACGGTAGTTCAACGAGATGGAGTTGCTCTTGATCGTGATCCCCCGCTCCCTCTCGATGTCCATGGAATCGAGGATTTGATCGTGAAATTCACGTTGCGTCACCCCTCCACAAGCCTGAATTAAACGGTCCGCAAGTGTCGATTTGCCGTGATCGATGTGGGCAATAATGCAAAAATTTCGGATATGTTTCATGCGAGAACGTTATAGGGAAGCAAAGGATCCACCAGCAAACTACTAGGATCATAGTAAAATCCCCTCAACAAGGACAGGGATTCTCTCCCGAAGTTGGGGATACTC
>JAJTID010000236.1 GCA_021300155.1 Pirellula sp. | reverse complement strand
TCGCCCGGCATGATATGCTATCAACCGGTTCGAGAGGATTCTTCCACTGGGATTCGTAGCCGAGTTCGAGGCCAATATCGCAAACGGTCCACACATCGCCACACAATGCAAGGAACCTAACATGGATGCAACGGAGGTTGCTAAAAGCAGTTCCATTGCTCCCTCAATTACGTTCATGGAGTCATTTCCCAACGAATGGTTTGCTGAGACCAAATCTTCCTGCCGTCGGCAGTTTCCCCGTCGATATCCATGTTCCACAATCCGGGTTTGTGCAATTTGGCATCGGCAATGTAATAACCATCTTTCTCTACACAGAGGATCTTTTGCTGCTCAGCAACTCGAGTGTAATGAAAGAGGCCTATTTGCAATTGAACGCCCTCCACATGCTTGCCGTTGCGATCGAAAATATGAAGCCTCAGCTCTTCTTTCGTTGATAGTGCGCTGTCAAGTTCGATGCTCCAACCAAGTTCTTCGAGAAGCCTTTGTTTTTGTTGACGTTCATCCCAATGAACGGACCGTTCTCCGAAACCAGGAATCGAACGAAACGAAGGATCACCTGCCGCCATTGAGATCGCAATCACTGCAATCGTCAGGTCAATAGCAAAAAAACCGAGCACGAATAGCACCCAAAATCGGCGAGAGCTTTTCTCTTGCATGATCTACCTCGGCCCCAAAAGGTGGATAGGAATTTCTCGCTTCGCGCCGGCACTGTCGGCTACAACTAGATTGGCCTTAACCGACCCTTGCACTGAAGTCTTTTGCATCGGAAAAAGAATATCGATCGGCACCAACCGAGTGTCCCCTGGCTTCAAAACGATCGGCTCCCCGCCACTCCAATTCACTTGCATCTCGTTATCGGCGAGCGATAGGTTGTACTGCTGTTCTCTTTGACTTCGATTGACGAGTCGCAATCGGAAATTGTTTTGCACCATTCGGTCTTGACGAACCATAAAGGGGGATCCCTGCTGTCGGAATATTCTCGCATCGAATGCGAATTTGAACGAAAGAGTGAAGAAGAAAAGCCCCACGAGAATCGTAACTGCTATGGAGTAAATCACGGTCCTCGCTCGAAACAACGAAGCCTTTTTCCCTTCAAGTCCATCCTGGCTGGTGTAGCGTATGAGTCCCGTTGGTAGACCGACCTTACCCATCACCGCATTGCAGGCATCTACACATTGAGCGCAGTGGATACACTCCAACTGGAGTCCATTGCGGATATCGATTCCCGTCGGACACACGGCGGTGCAGCGTCCACAATCCACACAGTCGCCAACAGCGGGCTTGGTCAACACTTCAAGCGTCAGCGGCTCACGGGCCAACGGTTGCCGTTTTCCTTTTTTGCGTGGTTCACCTCGACCAGGATCGTACGCCACGATCAACGACTTGCGATCCAACATTACCGATTGGAATCGACCGTAGGGGCAGGCAATCAAGCAAAGTTGCTCGCGAAAGTACAAGAAGTGGAACATCATCGCCAAGGTCGTCCCTGCCATAATCAAAAATGCAGAGGGGTGTTCCGTTGGTGGCGTCACGATCCATTGAGCAAGTCGATCCGTACCGACAAAGTAGCTTAGGAAGACGTGGGCAAGGAACATGCAACACACAAGATAAACCAGAACTCTTGCAAATTGCATAGCGCCAGATAGCTCTCGCTTGGACTTTCCACCTTTACCAACAGTCCCATGAAACAATCGGTCGATCGGCCGAAACAGAAATTCCATGTAAACCGTTTGTGGGCACCCCCACCCGCACCAAACGCGTCCAGCCAAACTGGTGACCAGCATCACGGAAAAGAACGTTGCCAATGTCAAGCAGGCCAACAACGGCGTATCGGTTGGATAAAACGTATGTCCCAAGAACGTGAACTGGCGTGTTGCAATATCGATCAGAACGTAGGGTTTCCCATCGATTCGGAGATGAGGCAACACCACAAAAAACGCAATTAGTGCATACGCAACCCAACGACGATAGTTCCATTTTGGTCCTTGTTCGATCGCGGGGTTAATCCACTTGCGTTTTCCATCTCGATTCAACGTCGGGAGTACTTGCTCCTCCGGCATCAGAATCGAACCATCATTCCCAGTCAAAGCACCAACGGTTTCTTCGCTCACTGTCCCGGTGAGATCGGCACTTTTTCCAGCGATCGCATGCAATGCATGTCGCTGATCGTGCTTGGAGGTGCAATCCCCGGTGCCCATGCAATCACCGCATCCGACCGAGCAAGCGGCGATACGTGTTTTTCGGACATCGTCGCTTAGAATGGGGAAGGGTGAATGCAGGCTGTTTGGAATGTTAGTCATGGCTCTGTCTTAGTGAAGTTTGTAACCCCGTAACGAAGGAACTTTGGCTATCCACCGCGTTTCGAAGAGCAGTACTTTTAGGGATTGCCTTGAGGCCAAGCGGCAATAGGGCTACCGTCGGGTGCTTTTGCCGTTGCAGGTTTGGATCCCCGCAAGCTTGCAACGTACACAGAAACCAAGATGGCATCGTTTTTGTGGGGAAGTCGCTTAGCCCAAGCGGGCATAGCCCCTCCCGCGACACCTTCATTGATCACTTTGACGATATCGGTCAATTGTTTGATGTGTTTATAATTCTCATCGCACAAATTAGGGCCGACGTTTCCACCACCTTCGGCACCATGGCATGATACGCAGTTCGCTTTGTAAATCGCTTGCCCCACGCCAACCCATTCAGGTTCAGCCAGGAACTTGACCATCGTGGCCTCATCTCCTTCGAGGTCACCAATCTTTGCATATTGTTTTCGAGTATTCTCGTTCACCGCTACTTGATATTGATCCGCAACGGAACGGCCCGGCATCCCAGAGTGAAAGTACATGAGATAGAACGGACTCATGACGACAGTCATCACGAACAACCACTTCCACCAACTGGGAAGCGGGTTGTCGTATTCTTGGATTCCATCGTAACTATGTCCGAGGGACGATTCTTTTTTGGTCGAAGTTGGCATTAAGCGTTAGGTCCTTTCCTCGGATCGACGACGTTGTCTTGAATAGGGATGTTACTAAATCGTTCTACGGAATCAGGTCGCAATCGAAGCGCACCCCAGACGATGGCAATAAAACTCATGGCAAAAATCACGACTGCGATTTCATCGAACATCGCATAGTCGAGCTTGCCCATTACTTCTTTCAACATGATTACTCCTTGTCTCCAGCGCTCGTCGCAACTGCGACAGTGTTAGTTGATGTTTCTTTCGATGGCTCGTCCGCAGGGGGAACCGATCCGTCCGCCGGTGCAGTTGCAGGTTCCGCAGCAGGTGCTGGTGCAAACAAATCTTTGCCCATCCGTTGCAGGTAAGCGATGAGCGCGATCGCGGTCGAATCCTTGATCAACCCGCCCTCGTAGCTAACCGTTCCACCTTGTGCAATGATATCTGCCGCGATCTGTTCCGCTTGGGCCTTGGCCATCTCCACAGAATCCGTCAGTTCGCGTTCGTACGGAGCACCCAAATAGTTCGCGGCCCAAACGCGGTCTGGTATCAGTCCGAAGTTCAGTCGTTCTTTTAATAAGTGCTTGTACGACGGCATGATGGAGCCTGGAGAAGCCTTGTACGGATCTTCAAAGTGGGTCCAATGCCAGGAATTACTTTTAATGCCTCCCTCGCGAGCCAAGTCTGGACCGATCCGTCGCGAGCCCCATTGGAACGGGTGGTCGTAAATGAACTCACCTGCTTTGCTGTACTCGCCATAGCGTTGGGTCTCCGCCACCATCGGTCGTATCATTTGCGAGTGACAGTTGTAGCACCCTTCACTGATGTAGACATCGCGGCCAGCCAGCTCTAGCGGAGTGTAAGGCTTGATGGAAGCAATCGTCGGTACGTTGCTTCGAATCAAGAACATAGGGATCGCTTCGAAAAGACTGGCGATAACAACTGCGATCGTGGTCAAAATCGTAAAGCGAATCGGTAGTCGCTCCCAACGTCGGTGCCAATCCATCTTCCCTACCTTATCCACGGTGACAGCAAGATCTGTCACAGGGACACCTTCCAGCTTGCTCTTTGGCAAAGGTGCATCTTGATACGTCTTGCCCAATCGAGGTGCCGAGTAGACGGGTACTTCATACTTCGAAGGTCGACCGGTCCAAGTCATGAAGGCATTGACTGCTAACATCAAAACACCAGCGACATACAAACCACCACCAAGCAATCGTGCCCACCAGTAATATACAATCGTTTGCACGGTATCCACAAAATCAGGGTATTGCAATCGGCCGAGTTCATCCATCGCTCTCCACATCAAGCCTTGCGTGATACCCGCCATATAGATAGGGATGATATAAAGCAAAATGCCAATCGTTCCCAACCAAAAGTGCCATTCGGCTAGCTTCTTGCTCCATAGTTTGGTTTGGAACAATCTGGGCAACATCCAGTAAATCATCCCAAAGGCCATGAAGCCGTTCCAACCTAGCGCTCCCGAGTGCACGTGAGCAATCGTCCAGTCTGTATAGTGTGACAATGCGTTAACACTCTTGATGGACAGCATCGGACCCTCGAACGTGGCCATGCCATAAAACGTAATACCTACGACGAAGAACTTGAGAATCGGATCTGTCGTCACCTTGTTCCACGCACCGCGCAGAGTCAGCAAACCATTGATCATCCCACCCCAGGAAGGCATCCATAACATCAAACTAAACAGCATCCCGAATGTGCTCGCCCACTCAGGCAACGCGGTGTAATGCAAATGGTGAGGACCGGCCCAAATGTAAATGAAGACCAACGACCAGAAGTGAATAATACTGAGCTTGTAACTAAAGACAGGACGTTCGGCAGCCTTGGGCAAGAAGTAGTACATCAATCCCAAGAAAGGTGTTGTCAAGAAAAACGCGACTGCATTGTGACCATACCACCACTGCATCAACGCATCTTGAACGCCCGCGTAGACGGAGTAGCTTTTGCCTAGCCCGATCGGAACGACAAGGTTATTGAAAACATGCAACACAGTGACGGTCACGATGGTTGCAATGTAAAACCAAAGCGCAACATACATGTGTCGTTCGCGACGGTTCCACAGCGTCATCAAAAAATTGCCGCCGAAAAAAACTAACCAAACGACTGCAATCGCAAGATCGATTGGCCATTCGAGTTCAGCATACTCTTTGCTTTGCGTGATCCCCATCGGAAGCGTGACGGCCGCTGCGACGATGATCGCTTGCCATCCCCAGAAGTGCAATCGACTCAGCAGGTCACTCCACATCCGGCATTTGCACAATCGCTGCGTACTATAATAAACAGCGGCGAAGATTGCGTTACCCGCGAAAGCAAAGATTGCCGCATTGGTATGCAAGGGACGAAGACGGCCAAAGGAAAGCATCGAACCGATGCGAGGATCCAATCCTTGCCAAAGATTTGGCAACACCAGCAGGAGCCCCACGAGCAATCCTGCTACCGTCGCTACGATAGCCCATAAGATCGTTGCGGCTAAAAACATCCGCACAATTCCGTCATCGTAACTGAATGACTCAAACGTTTGAGTCTCCACTCCCCCTTGCGATGAAGTGTTTGTCCCTCCTGCTTTTCGGTCTGTCGTCTCAGAAAGAACGGAGGGCGGTTGTTCAGCTAATGACATTTCGATTCGTATCGATTGAGAAAGAGTTGGAAATGGAATTGAGTTTGCACGGAATGCAACCAACGTGCCATACCTAAATGACAAACTGCCGCATGCTTGTTTCGACTCCGCTGTCCACGCTTCAAAGACCGGCCAGTCATCCTGAATCCAAAGGAACGAACACTAGGAATGAGTGGTAGCCGACCCGACTAATCACAGAAGGGCAAAGCACCACACCCAGTTTCGCAAATGAGAACAGAACCTCCAGCGTGGCTCAGTTTGATGCACGCACAGTATGTGCCTTTATGTCACACATGCGAGTCGCAGACAAGGACCTTTCCGCGGAGATTCCTTTTTGCCAGTTTCTTGAATACGCGGAGTTTAGGCGAAACGACGCGAAATCGCTAGGAACCCACGATCCCAGGAAGGAATGGCACTTGATTTGCTCTCGAGAGAACCGCTTTGGCTGATGTCAGCTTTTATGCAGATTACACTGGATGAGAACTCCTAATTACCTAGGCAACCGTATGGTACTCGCACCACTCACCGAAACACTCGACTTGTTGCTGGTCGACGACGAGCCAGATTTTCTGGAACCAGCATGTCGTTTTTTTCAGCGTCAAGGGTACCGAGTGGTGGCGGCGGCGAATGCCGAACAAGCGATAGCTGTTCAAGCCAACCAGCACTTTCACGTGGCGATCATCGACCAGAACATGCCTGGTATGAACGGTTTGGATTTGTTGACGCGACTGCACCGCGACGATCCAGACTTGAAGATTGTGATGCTTACCGGAGGTGGAAGTATTGGCTCCGCCGTGGAGGCCATGAAGCGGGGCGCGATAGATTATCTTTCAAAGCCATTCGGTTTGGACGAGTTGGATACTTTGGTGCGACGGCTTGCAAAAGCAGTTTCTCTCGAGCGCGAGAACATGCATTTGAAGCGTCAAGTTGCTGACCAGAATCGCCCCAAGCCATTGATTGGGAACTCGCCTGGAGTACAAGAAGTAAAGCGGCTCATCGCACGCATCGCCCCGAGCGATAAGCCGGTTTTGATCCTTGGGGAAAGCGGTACGGGCAAAGAGTTGGTCGCTCGTGCCATCCATGCCCAGAGCACGTTATCCGATCGCCCTCTTGTCGTGATCAACTGTGCAGCCCTTCCTGAGTCGCTGCTTGAAAGCGAGCTGTTTGGTTATGAGAAGGGAGCGTTTACCGGTGCCGTCGACGCCAAACCTGGGCTCTTTGAAATTGCAGATGGCGGTACTTTGTTCATTGATGAGTTCGGTGAACTCGCAGGTGGGTTGCAGGCAAAGCTCTTACGAGTGCTCGAAGACGGTACGATGCGCAGAATCGGCGCCACCAAAGAACGCAAAGTAAAGGTACGCTTGATCGCTGCAACCAATCGAAACTTGGGGAAAGAAGTGGCTGATGGCAGGTTTCGTGAAGACCTCTATTATCGTGTGAACGTGTTGTCGATTACGATTCCACCGTTGAGAGAACGTATCGACGACATTCCGCTCCTCATCCATCATTGGCTCGGTAAGGATTGGAAACTAGGAACTGGAGTCATGGAACTTTTTCGTTCCCATCCATGGCCTGGCAATATTCGTCAGCTGATCAATGCTCTGGAGCGTGCAAAAATCTTGTCGGATGATCATTGCATCAATGTCGAAAACCTACCCAGTGAAATCCAACGTTCCGCGGGATCGCAAGAGTTGAGCCAACCGTTTTCTGATCAGCCGAAAGTCGGTGATGCGATCCCTCTGGAATCTCTTTCGCAACGGCACGTCACGGAAGTTCTCAAACGGAATCGCGGCAACAAAACTCGAGCTGCCAAAGAGCTAGGAATCGCCCGCCGAAGCCTCTATCGAATTCTCGACAATCTGGCTTCGAAAGAAGAAATCGCTGAGTAACCAGAGCGTTGAGGCTGGCACAGTATCCATCATAAACCGACACGTGAGCGAGGGACGGAGAATCGGCCTGAAACATCCGAACCCGCTGCGTGAGCGAGGGATGCCAGAAGAAAAGATTCGATCACGAAAAATACCGTTCCACATTTTGCGATCGCGAAAGGTCTCGGAAAATAGGAGTTCGTTCGCTACGATACTCCCTATGAACACAACTCTTCAAAAAGCGGTCGACGTATTGATGCTTCTCCACTTTACCGGAGAAGATAGGCCTGGACAAACCGCCTCCCTATCGGAACTGCTCGCGTCCTTCCATTGCTCCATTATTGACGTCAACCAGGCGGTCATTCATCAATCGTTGTTGCTAGGATTGCTGATCCGCATACCGCATTCCGTCGATACCGATCTCGTGATCGAAAAAGCGCAGGAGCGAGGCCATGAGCTCGGTTTGAAGTGCAAACACAAACGCATTTCGAACACCGAGTATGACGATTGGGTAAGTCATCAAGGGAAGTCAAGATTCATCCTCACGCTTCTGTCTCGCGCGGTTACAGCAGAACAATTTGCTGCCGTTAGCCAGATGCTCGCTTCCCAAGGTCTCAACATCGACGTCATCACGCGATTGTCGGGACGACCTCCGCGAGTGGAGACGAACAAGCTGACGCGGGCATGCGTTGAATTTTCGCTTCGAGGAGAGCCTCGCGATGCGATTCAGTTGAAAGCTAGCTTGTTGGAGCTGTCCAGCAAACTCAACCTCGACCTCGCTTGGCAACGCGATGATGCGTATCGTCGTATACGTCGGGTCGTGGCGCTCGATATGGACTCTACGCTCTTACAAGCCGAGGTGATTGACGAATTGGCCAAGGAAGCAGGCGTTGGAGATGAAGTGAGTGCGATCACCGAAGCGACGATGCGTGGCGAGTTGGATTTTGATGAATCTCTTCGCAGACGCGTTCGTTCGTTGGCAGGACTTTCGGCATCGGTGTTGCCGGCTATCGCAGCACGGTTAGAGCTGACCGAAGGAGCAGAGCTTCTATTAACAACGCTGCGTCGATTCGGTTATCGTACGGCGATAATCTCAGGAGGGTTTACCTATTTCGGACATTACTTGCAAGAACGTTTGGGGATAGATCATGTCTATGCCAATGAACTCGAGATTGTCGACGGAAAATTAACAGGGCAAGTGCTCGGTTCGATCGTCAATGCGAAACGCAAAGCGGAACTCTTAGAGCAATTGGCGGCTGACGAAGGTGTAGATCGCAAGCAGTTGATTGCGATCGGTGACGGGGCGAACGATCTTCCGATGTTAGCACGAGCCGGATTAGGAATTGCGTTTCATGCCAAGCCCGTAGTTAGACAAACGGCGGAACATCGAGTCTCCAACCTGGGGCTCGATGCCGTGCTCTACCTTCTTGGAGTCCGCGACAGAGACTTGCATTCGTAGGCTGGCTAGACAGACATAGCCGACAAACGTCATGACTGGACCGTAGCTTGGGACCATTTGTCCCGAGCTGATGGCTTTTGCAAGGAGTTAGTGACGGCCGGGACAATGGTCTTCTTGATCCCGGCCGCATTCAGATACCCTTGCCCAGTCTGCAGTTGGTCGGAATACCCTTTGCAAGCGTAGTACGCAGCACGTTTCGCGAAACTTGGATGAACGACAATCTGCACTTCGACGATAAACACTCGCCCCGCTCGATCTGTTGCCTTGACATCTACACAGATAAGTTTGTCGTCCTGAAAATCTTTATAGTGATGACCGAATATCAACATCACCCGAGACGCTGCCATTGGAAGATACGGCCTTCGTTCAAAAACCAGCTTGCGAATCAAGTTGACGCGAGTAAAGCGACGAGCACAACATCGACTACAACCCCAGTGCAACGGCTTGCAATGTGAGGATGGTGGGATGTTGGCGGATTAAGACGAATCGTCTTGGCAACTCTCAGCTTTGTGGCATAATCCATGTTCAGATCGACTTTCACGTTGCCCTGCGCCATGTAGAACTTGAGAGCTTCGATCGCGACATCGAGCCCCACTTCATTGCTCCGGCTAAAGCAATTTGCGAGAGTCTTCTCGCGAGAGTACACGGATACCGCTTTGCCATCGAACGCGTGTTTCTCAATCCCCGTTTTAAATACGACATCGGTCAGACGCGATACACGAATGGGCGGGAATTCCAGTCTTGGTGGTTCGCTGTTTCGAGGGATCGCGATCCAGACTTCATGTGGAATTTGGGTGGTCATTTCATGGAAGGAATGTGCCGACACAAGATAGATCACCGTGTGTGGAACCTTTGCCGCCACCGTCACCAGATCGGATTGGCTTAGCGGAGCCATCTCAGCTAGTCGATAGAGACCTCTGGCCATTTGTCGCGATATACTCCCGGCAACGGGTTCTGTCGTTGACGGAACTAGCAAAACAGTTATGTTTAAGGGGCGACAAGGCTCCTTGACGCATTATTGACGATCGTCTGCGCTGCGTTAGTTTCGAAATCCGCGCACTTCCCATGCCTCAACTTTCGATGACCCACCAATCTAAAAAATTGAATTCGCTCGTTTGCTTGGTCTCGTTGCTCTCGTTTGCAGCAATCTTCGGATGCGGTAGCAACAACGATCTGGCGTCGGTAACTGGCAAGATCACGCTAGATGGCCAACCATTGGCCGATGCTGCCGTGGTTTTTTCTCCGACTTCGGCTGGAACCACTTCTTACGGTCGAACCGACTCGTCCGGGAATTACGTGATGATGTTTTCCGATAGTGAAAAAGGGGCTTGGATCGGTGAGAATCTGGTCCGGATTTCGACCGGCGATGTCGGCGTTGGCGGTGACCAGGGAAAGAAAGAGACCGTTCCCTCTGTATACAACGTCTCTTCGACGTTACGAAAAACCGTTGAGAAGAAGGCAAATCGCTTTGACTTTGAATTGTTGTCGAGCGCAGGCAAAGTCAAGCAAACGACTGTCGAATAGTTTTGCATCCCATTTTGAGGGCTCGGTCGATGAACAAAAAAAATGCTTTTACGTTGGTTGAGTTGCTGGTGGTGATTGCCATCATCGGCATTCTTGTTGGGCTGTTGTTGCCGGCAGTTCAGGCTGCACGCGAAGCCGCTAGACGTATGCAGTGCACGAACAACTTGAAGCAAATTGGACTGGCGCTTCATAACTATCACGACGCTAATCGCAGATTCCCTGCAGGCGGAAATTGGAAAACGCCAGCAGGAGTCGTTGCAGGACGAGGCAATCGTCCACTGCGGGGAAATGGTTGGGCATGGACGACGGCGATCCTTCCCTACATTGAGCAAAGTTCGGTTTATAACCAGTTGGTATTTGCGAATCGAATTCCCGAGGCACCAAACCGCAATCTGATGTCCGTACGGATACCCACGGCTCGGTGTCCATCCGCAACACAAGAGGATTACATTACGATGGGAACAGCTGCCAATCCGTTTAGTATCACAGCCCCAGGAATGACGACAACCAATTACGTTGCAGTTGCCGGATCTTTCGTTGCGAGCGCCTACTACGACCAAGCGGATGATCGAAGAAATGGAATTTTGGGCGAGGATAGTTATCTTAATATGAGCAGTATCACTGACGGCACGTCAAATACTCTCATGGCCGGCGAAACCATTCACTATGGAACAGGAACAAGCGCTTCGTTCTTGTGGGATCCAAATTGGTTCGGTCGTTTTTCAACGGGAAGCGATGGCCGCGCTGACGCTCCTGAGTCTATCATGCGAGTCGCCCAGTTTCGCACCAACCCTCCGCGTCTTGCAGACGCAAACGTTAAGAGGAATAGTTTTAGCAGCAAGCACACAGGAGGAGCAAATTTTGTGTTGGGCGACGGCTCCGTACATTTCATTTCCGATTCGATTCAGCACACCGAATCAGTTTATGTGCCGGCCATCAATTGGGCTGCCCTAGGAGTCTTTCAACGATTGTCCAGTCGAAATGACGGACAGGTTGCGAGTTTGGACAACTAACGAAACTGGCAACCTGAAACGAACCAATTGCGATTGGTGGCCAGTCGGGCACCGTGGCCTGCATCGCATGTTGTCTTGCCCATCTATAGGCTACTCAGCTGACAAGCCGAACGTATTGTTTCTGTTCGCCGACGATTTCACCTACGAAGCGATTTCGGCGTTGGGCCACACGGATATAGAGACTCCCAATCGCGATCGCTTGGTCAAACGGGGCACTACGTTCCTACGTTCACCCATGCCTAAACATTGGTTCTTGGAGCGGTGCTGTATGTGTTGCTAGCTGCAACATGTTGCTCACCGGCAGAAGCGTTTGGCGTGCCCAAGCCATCTCGCAGTCAACAGAGGAAAAAAGAAACACAAAAAACAAAGGCAACATGCTGTGCATGTCCTTTTTATCCTTTTTTAATTTTCATCCTTGCTCCAAAGTGGCTGGTTCTCGTAGGTGTCTCCTTCTCGAACCTCGAAACAAAAAAAGAGCTTTGAAAAATCAAAGCTCTTTTTGCGTTCAATTCATATCCAATGTACCGTCTCACAAGCAGACGGACGCGGCTTAATACATGTCGTGATCGCCGTGACCACCGGCCTTCTTGCCGTGATCATCCTTTGGCTTTTCCGCGATCAGCGCATCGCTGGTGAGCAACAGAGTTGCTACGGATGCGGAGTTTGCCAATGCAGTGCGAGTAACCTTGGTCGGGTCGATGACACCAGCCTTGACCATATCTTCGTAGACGTTGGTCAATGCGTTGTAACCGTTATTGCCCTTGGCTTCTGCAACCT